>JAKUNL010000027.1 GCA_022451925.1 Dehalococcoidia bacterium | reverse complement strand
GGACATTGATATAAGCCCTCTTTGATAATATAGAAACGTGTTTTGGCGTTAGTGAATTCTAGATGACGCCTAGTTGGCGTAAAGATACCAGTTGCTCTAGGGTATAACCCAACTCCTGAACAAATATCTCAACGTTGTGTTGACCTAATAAGGGGGCTGGCTGGGTAGCTGTAAGTGCCTCTCCAGGAAGACGGACAGCCATTCCAGGGTATTTCGCCCGGCCGACAACTGAGTGGTCAACTTCGACAAAGAACTCTCGATCCTCCAGATGCGGGCATTCAACCAGGTCTCCGGCATCCTGAGCCATACCAAAAACCAGCCGTGCCTCGCCTGACGCCAGGAACAGCGGCATGCGGTCCCATCGGGCCAACCCCACGGTGAGCAGTTCTTTCAGCTCCTCACCATGGGCTACACGGCCGGCTCCCGTAGCAAATTTCTCATCCTGAAGTTCCTCCAAGCCAATCAGGTTAGCAATAACTTCCCATGGCCTAGACCCTTGTACCGAAGGGGCAACGTATCCGTCTCGAGCAGGCATCAATTCTTCGAATCCAGAGCCACGAACAGGCCGACGGCCTTTTATGGCTCCCATGTAGTTGTAATACGGCAACGGCTGTACCAAATGAGCCCCCAGGCACTCAGCCACCGAGACATCCACGTGCTGACCTTCCCCAGTACTAAGGCGAGCAAAAAGGGCTATTTGGGTAGCGGCAGCTCCATTTGCCCCTGCCACATAAAAAGACTGATCCAGAACACTACGAAGCGGCGGTTGATCCGAATCTCCCGAGTGGTACATCAACCCGCTCAGAGCGTACGTAACTATGTCCGTTACCTGATAGTCGCGGTATGGTCCTGTATGGCCAAAGGGAGCGATGGACGTTACGACCAATCCTGGGTTTACTTTCGACAAGGACGAGTAGTCCAATCCAAGGTTCTGAGATTGAGCTGGAGAATAGTTTTCCACCAATACATCGGCATCGGCTACCATACGGTAAAACAACTTTCTGCCACTTACACTCGTAGGATCCACGGTAACGCTTTTCTTGTTGGTATTCAGGTAAAGAAAAGTGAGACTTTTCTCCGGGTCCGGATCATCACCGGCAAACGGCCCCATCCTGCGCGTTGCATCTCCGAGACCCGGTGTCTCAACTTTGATAACCTCTGCCCCATAATCGGCGAGTATCTTGGTGCACCAAGGGGCAGATATACCGGAACCAAGATCCAATACACGATAACCGCTGAGCAATCCGGCTGGCATCAGTCTTCCATTTCCCAGATCAATGGCAGGCTTTGACCGTGTTTTGGCAGCACGACCGTACCTCGTCCAGTAGCCGTAGTGTCACCACGGTTGTTGGTCAGGTTGACATCACAGTCGACATGGCCATAGCCATTCACTTCGCGCAGTCCAGTGACAACGCCTGAGCCGGTAATGATATCGCCTGGGTAATCCATTCCGCGGTGTTCCACATAGAAACGCTTGAACCAACCCTCAGATCCGGCCAGTCTAATCATTAATTGGCCAAGATATTGGTTCTTCAAAGACCCGTTCACCACGACGTTTGAAAGACCCTGATGTATTTGGGCAAAAGGCAGGTCCCAGTGGATACGCGCGTAATTACCATTGGCAGCAGCCCAACGAATCAAATGAGTCGTCGTGAGAGGGCCCTTGACCACCTGCTCCAGTTCCATTCCAACTGACATATCTTCAAAGTGCCTTTGCGCCCCAGCGAGATGGACCGCCCTCGGTACTGTGTGATCGGGCGAGGGGGGTGATATGACAACTGATTCCAGACCATCACCTGCATCATTCACGGCCTGGACTTCTTCTTCGGGTGGACGACTGCGATGAATGCTCACCCGGTCGGCAACACTGATCGCGTCACCGTGTTGGTTGGTCTGCGTCTCGCGCCGGACAATAAAAACCAACGGACCTGAACGCCCCTGCTTCTCAAATATATCAACCACCTGAAATTGCCGAGTTACCCAGTCTCCAACGTAGGCTGGCCGCAGAAACTGCCAGTCGCTACCACCGTTCAGCCCGTAGCTGTTGAACGGCAAAGGCACGTCAAAGTGAGACTCTTGTCCGGCTCCGAAATATCCGATTGACGGAGCAATGTCCTTCCAAGTGGCCAGTGGCGGACAAAGCAAACCTTTGAACCGGCTGGCCTCGGCCTGAGATTTGTCAATATAGAGAGGATTGGGGTCCTCGGTTGCATCGGCCAAGTCATAGGCCATTTCATCACTGAGGGCAAATCGGTTTTTCTCGGGTTCGGTCCGAGTACCGATCAAGGCGCGGACCTCTGGGGTAATCAGGCTATCTGCCATCTATAGTGCTCCCAGTATAAATTTCGAATTCGACATTAATGACCTGCTGTCGTTTATCCATATAAGCATAGGCGTATTTCGCGTCCAGTTTAGCATACCCCAGTCAGGCTGACCGGGTGTATCATATGGACTGCCATAAAATCGGCCGGCCGGAGCTTGGTCAAAGCCACCTTGCCAAGCGCTTTGCCATACCAGATAGTGAGGATCAAATGACTCTAAACGAGTTTATCGAAGACGCTTTAAACACCGAGCACGAATATTTGATGGACGCCCTGAGCGACATCACCTCGGAAGAGTTGATGTGGCGCGCCGGACCAGAGGCCAATCCNATCGGTTGGATACTGTGGCACATGATCAGAGTCGAGGACATGTGGTTCCAGTTTTTCATCCAACGCGAGAATGAGATATGGGCCAGGGAGGGCTGGAACGAGAAATTTGGACTTCCAGCCCGGGACAACGGCTTTGAACACACACCGGATCAAGTGGCGGCATTCCCAGCCTATGATCTTGCTTCAATGTTGCAATACGGTGAAGATGTGCGCACCGCCACGCTGAATTACCTTAACACCGTGACCGAAGAGCAGATGGACATCGTTCCTAGGGAAGCCCGGCCTGAGATGTCCATAGGTCGGATATTCCGACAAGTGGTAGGAGAGGTCTACCAGCACCAAGGCCACATCGCCTATTTGAAAGGACTTCAGCGTTCTGGCAAATAGCCGAATGTCTAGAATTTGTGAGTTATCAAAATTGAGAAATTCTGGCCTTACTTTGCATAGCCTGCACTCGTAGGCCATTGATTGCACCGTCTTATAATTGGGCGTCAGTGGTGCTAGTTCCGTTATCACTAATACGGAACCACAATCGCATTACCAAGCCACGCATTCTCAAAGTAAAGTCGCTTGAAGCGAGTCTGTCAGACCCAGGACGGTGGGACATGAAATCCATCTCAGTAAAAACCTTATTGATTATGGTGGCGACGGTCTTCACCGTCGCCTGCTCTTCTCCGCGTGAAACCGAGGTTCCCGGAGCTGTAGACATTAACGGCATCCCTATCCCCACCGCGACTCCGGTGATATCACCGGTTCCCTCCGGCGCCACCGGAGGGAACCTCAAAGTTGTTGCCTCGGCTGAGATTCCTCACCTGGACGTCCATCAAGATGTCCAAGAGACACTAACGGCACTTGGACCTGGATTGGCTTACAGCAGGTTGCTGAGACTCCGTTCCGGACAAGGGGACAACCAGCCAAACCTGCTACTGGAATGCGACCTCTGCCAGAGTTGGACACTAAACGAAAACCTGGCCTACGTTTTTAAACTAAGGCCAGATGTCCGGTGGCAAAACCTAGCTCCCGTGCACGGTCGAACTCTGATTGCTGACGACATAGTGTTTAGCCTGGAGCGCCTCAAGACTAACGGTTGGCCAAATGCGCCTCTCTTGGCGTCAATTGGATCGTCTAAAGCCCTAGACGACCTGACGTTAGAAGTTGAATTATCGCTAGAAGATGCCGATGCTCTACTGGCCTTAGCCGACGGTCACGTCAAAACGGTTGCCTCAGAGGTTGTTTCCGAGTACGGAGACCTCAAAGATGCTCCAGTGATCGGCACCGGCCCCTGGATCTGGCAAGATGTTGGCCATAAGCAGGGCATGGAGTTTATCCGGAACGACAATTATTTTGAGAATGGACTTCCGTTTCTCGATGGGTTGAGTGTCTTGGTTATCCGAGCAGATGCATTGGCCAATGGCCCCAACTCTTCCGCATTAGGCAAGGTTGCGGCATTTAAGACCGGTCTGGTCGATGTTCTTTCCGTTGAACCCAACGAATGGGACTTAATTCGCAAAGAGAGCAGCGATTTTCAATCAATCGTCTCCCGACGATCAGGATCCGGCATAGTACTGACCATGAACGGGCAAACACCAAGCCTGCAGGACGCGTCGGTCAGAAAGGCCGTTTTCCAGGCCATTGACCCCTGGGATTACCTGGATACTGTATGGACAGGATCAGGGTTCGCCAGCGTCGGAATCCCGGTTCGTGAGTCCGGATGGCTCTTGGACCGGCAGGAGATGCGTCAGAAATTCTTCGCTGACCCGGGCAAGGCCCGTCAATTGTTGGTCGACTCTGGACAGGAATTGCCCGTTGACCTGGAAGTGACTATCCGAATCGAACGTACCGGCGGAGAAAATGTCGCCATGGAAGAACGACTATTGGCCGACCTAACTGCGGTAGGATTCAACCCAGAGTTGCGTCGTATGAATCCAGTCCAATTCAATGAGTTTGTTATAGGACCCGCCCGCGAATACCAGTTGGCAATTGGGTCACTGCCTCCGACTTCCACCACCAACAGTTACCTGTATGGCTTGCTACATAGCCAGGGGCAATGGAATCTTACGGGGCATAAAGATACCAAACTGGATTCGATGATTGAAGAACAATCTTCAGAATTCGACGATGCCACTAGAAAGAAACAATTGATAGAGATTCAACGACGCGTGTTAGATCAGGCTTACCTGTTCAGCCCAGTTACAGGGGCGTCAAGGTGGGTGTTCAATAACGACCTCAAAGGATTTGAACCCAATACTGCCCTGTCTGAGTACAACTTCTGGTCAAGAACTTGGTTGAACCGGTAATCGCCCAGTTTGATGAAGCTCAACTACTTGTCATTGGAACGATAGGCTTTTATTCCCTCTTCCAATGCTGTCAGTGGTAGCAAAGCGCATTTTATGCGGACCGGGTACTTCCGTACCACCTGTAGGGCTAAAAGGTCTCCCAGGTCAGTCTCATCCGCTCCTGCACCATTTTTCATAGCACCGCGGAACCTCTCCCCTAACGCCGAAACTTCATCCAACGACTTTCCTTGCAGCAAGGCCGATAGCATAGAAGTTGCAGCTTGAATGATGGAGCAGCCTTCAGCAACAGCGCTGACATCGATCACATGACAATGTTCATCGAGAGCTAATTGTAACCTGGCGCGGTCGCCGCAAAAGGGATTGAATTCCTCTGCCTCCACATCAGCATCCGACAAAAGTCGGAGATTACGCGGGTTACGGTAATGGTCCATTACCAAATCGCCGTAGAGGCCATCTAGAAGAAAGTCAGGCTGTTGGGTCATTTGTTATCTGCAGTTCCAAAAATCAGGACTGAATAAAGCTTAGCACGGAGGCGCGAGAACAAAAGAGGCCTAACAAATCGTTGGCCCTCACTGGCGATGAAGATCCTATTCCGTACTGATAGGATCTTCATCGCCAGTGAGGGCCGCTTTCATAGTATGCCATGCCAATATGGCGCACTTGATACGAGTGGGGTACTCATTAACACCGGATAAGGTTTCCAAATCACCTAAAATATCCAAATCAAGATCCCCATCGGGCTCGGTAATCATAAAATGGAATGCTTCAAATATTTCATTAGCCTTTTCTAAGCTCTGCCCCTTGATGCTCTGGGTCATCATGGACGCTGAAGCCCTGGAGATAGCACACCCGACGCCTTGGAACCCAACATCATCAATCACGCCGTCCACCACTTTCAGGGCTAGGGATATCTGGTCACCACAAAGAGGGTTGTACCCCTCAGATGTATGGTTGGCCTGGTCGATCGTCTTGAAGTTGTGGGGTTTACTATTGTGCTCTAGGAGAATCTCTTGGTACAGGTCACTGAGGCCAGGCATTAGCTAAACACCTCTATAACACGATCGATTCCTTTAACCAAAGCGTCAATATCCTCTTTGTTGTTGTAAAAGGCAAATGAGGCCCGCGCGGTGGCCGGTATCTGAAACCGGTGCATTACCGGCTGGGCGCAGTGGTGTCCGGTACGAATCGCGATGCCCTGTTCGTCCAGTATTGTGCCGATGTCATGAGGATGGGCCTTGTCCATTACAAAAGACAGTATACCGGCCTTATGGGCTGCGGTACCGACTATCGTGACACCATCAATGCACGATAGAAGCTCAGTCCCATAGCGAAGCAATTCTTCCTCGTGAGCCGTTATCTGGTCGAAGCCCAAATTAGTCACATAGTCGATTGCTGCACCAAGTCCGACGGCCCCAGCGATGTCCGGAGTACCACCTTCGAACTTATAGGGCAGATCATTGTATATGGTCTTTTCAAAAGTAACCGACTTAATCATTTCACCGCCGCCAAGAAATGGCGGCATAGCTTCCAGATACTCGGCTTTTCCGTATAAAACCCCAATTCCGGTGGGACCAAATAATTTATGTCCGGAAAACACGTAAAAATCGCAGTCTAGATCCTGCATATCAACTGGCATATGGGGCACAGCCTGAGCCCCATCCAGCAACACCGGTGATCCAATGTCATGAGCCATTCTCACAATCTGCTTTGCATTTTGAATTGTCCCTAAAGCATTGGAAACATGTGTGATAGAGACCAATTTAGTCCGAGGAGTAAGCATCTTTTGATACTCATCCATCACCAATGAGCCGGTATCGTCAATAGGCACGACCAACAGATTGGCTCCATTCTCCTCACAGAGCATCTGCCATGGCACTATGTTGGAGTGGTGTTCCATGTTGGAAACGATAATATCGTCGCCTGGACCAATATTCTTGCGACCATAAGAATAGGCCACCAAATTTATGCCTTCGGTAGTGTTCCGCGTGAATATTATCTCTTTGTCGTCGCTGGCGTTTATGAACCTCTGTATCTTCGTACGCGCTCCCTCGTAACTGTCGGTAGCTCGCTGGCTTAAGGTGTGGACACCTCTATGGACGTTCGAGTTGGTGGTGGTGTAATAATCCACAATCGCGTCGATCACGGACTGAGGTTTTTGGGAGGTGGCGCCGTTATCCAAATAAACTAACGACTGCCCGTTTACCGTCTGGCTCAGAATGGGAAAGTCCGACCTGATCTTTTCCAAGTTCAATGTGGAAGCCGTAGCCCTATTACCTGCGGTCATTTTGCACTCCCGAAGGTAAGGCTTTTGTCGGGGATCGCAGCTGTGAACAGCGTATCCAAATAGTCCTTAAGTGGCTCGAGTTTCACGGTGTCAATGATTTCGCTAGCAAAGGCGTGAATAAGCATCCTACTGGCCGCGCCCAGGTCAAGTCCTCGGCTCCGTAGGTAGAAAAGGGTGTCTTCATCAATATGACCAGCAGTGGCACCGTGGCTGCATTTCACGTCGTCAGCATAGATGAGAAGGCTTGGTTTGCTATCGACTTCGGCCAATTTTGACAGCACGAGATTTTTATCAGTCTGCTCGGCATCGCTCTTCTGCGCCTGGCGACGCACCATTACCTCGCCACCAAATACCGCTTTAGACTTGCCATCCAGTATACCCTTGTAATTCAACCGGCTTGTGCAGTTGGGCTGGGCGTGGTCAATGCTAATCAGGTTGTCTATATGCTGATTGTCTGCAGTGAGGTAGAGACCGTTCAACTCGCAATATGCCCCGGAATCATCCAACAGTACTTCCATATCGTTACGGGCCAGAGCTGTGCCAAGTGCGAAAGACGCCGAATTGAAACTGCTGTCTTTCTTTTGGCTAACCCGACTGACGCCCACATGGAACGCCTTGTTACCTTCCAACAGCAACCGATAGTGGCCAACGTTCGCGCCTTCCCCGACGGATATTTCTGTCACCGCGTTCGTGAGGTAACTAGTTTCCTGCGGACCAGTGTAACACTCCACCACTGTGACATCAGTATTACGCCCAGCGACAACTAGTGTTCTGGGATGCGTTACTTTCGCGGTGACGCCATTGGTCGTCAAGTATGTTAACCGGACAACCAAAGACTCCGGATATCCGTCAACGACATGAACATACGCACCATCATTTAGGAACGCAGTGTTCAGCGCCACGAACCCGTCCTCATCTAAACAGGCGTAATGCCCAACCTGACTCTCCAATACTGAATTGCTGTCGTTGGTCGCGGTTACGAGGCTAGAAGCGATCACACCATTGGAGTCGTGAGACGGGGAAGACAACTCAGGAGAGTAGTGGCCATCTACAAACACCAGGTCGTACACAGTCGATCCATCAATTTTGTAATCGGGAACCAATGCCTTTAATCCATCAACAGCCGGAGGTTGGCTTGTTACCCCAAAGTTTACTTTGGCGATTGGTCCGACATTGGTGTACTTCCAGCGCTCATTGCCACGTCGGGACGTCGGGAAACCGGTTGCGTTGAACTTGACCCAGGCATCTTCCCTGAGAGATTGTAGCCACGAGGGAGCACAAGCACCTCGCCCGTGTACCAGAGACTGGAAATCGGCAAAATAATGGGCGTGTTTGGCAAGTGCGGAGGTCATGAAATCTCAGTATTTCGGAATAGGTTATACGGCCGCGTCGACGACATCTTTAATCCAGTCGTAACCCTTTTCTTCTAGCTCGTGAGCCAGTTCTGGTCCTCCGGATTGTACGATGCGCCCGTCATATAGAACGTGTACAAAATTTGGAGAGATGTAATTCAATATTCTCTGGTAATGGGTCACTAGAATAATTGCGTTCTCTGACGAGCGGAGCATATTGACCCCGTCAGACACTATGCGTAGGGCGTCGATGTCGAGACCGGAGTCGGTCTCATCCAGCAATGCCAATTTCGGCTCAAGAACGGCCATTTGAAGCACCTCGTTCCGCTTCTTTTCACCGCCAGAAAAGCCTTCGTTCACTGCTCGCTTGACCAAGTCAGGATCAATCTGGACCTCAGCGACCTTAGCCTTAAGCATCTGGTCAAACTCTCGGGCACTCATCTCTTCTTCGCCATTGTGGACCCGCTTGGCGTCAACGCCAGCCTTAAGGAATTGCCAGGCGCGTACGCCAGGCAGCTCGAGAGGATATTGGAATGCTAAGAACACGCCCATTCGTGCTCGAATCTCGGGTTCTAATTTCAGAATGTCTTGTCCTTCAAACAAGACCTGGCCACCCGTTACAGTGTAATCGGGGCGACCCGCCAGGACATTCGCCAGGGTACTCTTTCCAGAGCCATTGGGCCCCATGATAGCGTGAACTTCGCCTGCTTTGACCTGAAGGTCAATTCCTTTCAAAATCTCAAGATCACCAGCCATAGCCTTGAGTCCCTTGATTGACAGCAATGGCTTAGAGCCTTTCGCGGTAGTCGACATCTAACCCACCGCTCCTTCCAGGCTTACCTTAAGTAATTGAGAAGCCTCCATGGCAAATTCGAAAGGAAGCTCCTGGAATATGCCACGGCAAAATCCGTTAATAATCATAAAATGAGCGTCCTCAACGGACATTCCCCGCTGTTGACAGTAAAAAAGCTGGTCGTCGCTAACCTTGGAAGTCGATGCCTCATGTTCCAGCTGGGCGGTGGGGTTTTTTACTTCTATGTAGGGGACTGTGTGCGCCCCACATTTGTCTCCAACCAATAGGGAATCACACTGCGTGAAGTTCTTTGCTCCAGCAGCCGACGGGAGAATCTTAACCAAGCCACGGTAGGTCGCATTGCCCTCTCCGGCAGAGATACCTTTGGCGACGATTGTGCTATGGGTATTTTTGCCTTTGTGAATCATCTTGGTTCCAGTGTCGGCCTGCTGGTGGTTGTTAACCAGAGCCACTGAATAGAACTCGCCAACCGAGTTGTCACCATCAAGAATCACACTGGGATACTTCCAGGTAATGGCAGACCCAGTTTCAACCTGGGTCCACGAAATTTTGGCGTTCTTGCGAGCCAGGCCACGCTTGGTCACGAAATTATAGACTCCACCGTTGCCGTCCTTGTCCCCTGGGAACCAGTTCTGCAAGGTTGAGTATTTAATCTCCGAATCATTGAGGGCAACTAGTTCAACCACCGCAGCGTGGAGTTGGTGAGTCTTTCTCGCAGGAGCTGTGCAACCTTCGAGATAACTGACGTATGAACTTTCCTCCGCAATTATCAACGTCCGTTCAAACTGGCCTGAGTCAGCCTGGTTAATTCGGAAGTAGGTCATAAGCTCAATGGGACAGCGTACTCCTTTGGGTATGTAGACAAAGGAACCGTCACTGAAGACTGCTGAGTTCAATGTAGCGTAAAAATTATCTCCGAATGGCACGACTGAACCCAAATACTTTTGAACCAAATCAGGATGACTCTGTACAGCCTCGCTAATGGGACAGAAAATTATCCCATGTTTCTCCAGAGTTTCTTTATAGGTTGTTGCCACTGACGCACTGTCTACGACAGCATCCACCGCCACACCAGCCAGCCGCTCCCGCTCTTGTAAGGGAATGCCCAACTTGTCAAAGGCGGCGAGTATCTCTGGATCGACCTCATCCAGGCTCTTGGGAGCATCGGACTTCGGAGCAGCGTAGTAATAGATGTCCTGGTAGTCAATGGGAGGGTGTTCCACATTGGCCCAAGTTGGAGCTTGCTGTTTCAATTTGAGCCAATGCCTATAAGCCTTAAGACGCCATTCCAGTAGCCATTCCGGCTCTTTTTTCTTGGCGGAAATCAACCGGACTATGTCCTCGCTCAACCCTTTAGGGGAGAGATCGGACTCGATATCCATGGTGAAACCCCACTTATATTCGGAGTCCAACTCGCTTGAAGTGGCGTTTCGTGAAATGACCTTGGGTGTGGTCATCGCATCTCCTATACTAATCCGAGACGATGTTCTTAACAGGTTTTATTCGTTTTTATGTCCAAGTTCAAACGCGAGAGCTGTGAACAAAATCGAACGGCAATTTAACATTGTCGACCGTGTTGGTCAACAATTATGCTAACATCGGCGTTTGAGACTGTCAACGAGTCTAGCAACGCCCCAAATTAAAGCTTCCTGCCGATCGGGAACATCTCACATCCGCACAATGGTAAATTGAGACAACTTTAATTAGGAGAAAGAATATTTCAACCGTATCTGATCTGAACAACTTTTCCGAGATTTAAAATCTATACTCACATATCCATACAGCTATATTACAGACAATAAACTTTATAGGTTTGATCTAACCATAGCGTCATCGTCCATGATTATGTATTATGTCAAACATTAGGAAATCCGCCACGTATCTCCAGGCCTAAACAACGATTTCAAAATCTATTAGGTTGCAATTCCAGATTCTTTAACCGCTGGTACGATTTATAGGCTTGAAAATACGAATCATCTCTAGTCTTTCCTGCCAGCTATGTAGGTTCTATCATTGGTCAAGAAAAGCTTTTTAAACTGGTAAATCTGGACAACTTGGATCAAATTTCTCCCGCAGGTACAGCATAATGCCTCGTGAAATTCTACTTGGAGATGCGCACACCCACCTAGATCAATACCCTCGGGCAGAAATGTCAGAAATTTTAGACAGGGCCCGCGAATCTGAAGTCGTGTTCGCGGTATGTGCTGGTACTACCTTACAATCCACCCAAGATTGTATTGACCTATCCGAATTACATGAACAGCTCTACTCGGGAGTTGGAATCCATCCAATGGAAGCAAATGCTCCAGTGGACGAACGTGTATATGAAGAACTGGAAAGGATGGCCAAATCCTCCTCAAAGGTCGTCTGTATCAGTGAGGTAGGATTGGACTACCTGCCTGGGTCTCCTGATCATGACACCCAAGACCAAGTCTTCAGAGAACACATCCGCCTGGCCCGCAGTCTAGGTTTACCAGTCATATTCCATTCCAGAGAGTCACACCCTGCTGTATTCAAGTTATTAAGGGAAGAGAACGCCGGTGAAGTTGGTGGGGCAATGCATTACTTCCAAGGTGACGAGGCCACCGCACGAGCGGCAATTGACTGCGGTTTCTATATCTCTCTGGCACGCCCGTTAATCCGGTTACCTGAATTACAAGAGGTAGCAAAAGTTATTCCATTAGAAAACATAGTGCTAGAGACAGATGCCGCGCCACAACCTTTTAAGAAATACCGAACTAATTGGACAGAGCCAAGACATGTCCGATCTGTCGCACAGACCTTGGCCGAAATCAAAGGCATATCGATTGCAGAAGTCGCTCGAGTGACAACAGGAAATCTGGCGCGAATGCTCAAGCTGGAACGCTTACTTAATTGAAGTGAGTTAAAGGCTATGTCAGATTCAACCAAACGTCTCGAATCCGGACATCCATTAGGTGGTGGAACTCCGGATGTTCAGCTGAATTTCCATCAGTTATACATATTCCAAACGGTGGCTACTCACCTAAGTTTTTCCAGAGCAGCTGAGGCAATGGAGATTACCCAACCGGCTGTGTCNATCCAGGTGCAGGAACTGGAAAAATTCTTGGGCATCACTCTCTTCCACCGTCGTCCGAGAGGCCTAAGGGTAACCGAAGCAGGTGAAGCGGTACTAGCATACTCTCAACAGATCTTCTCCCTCTCCAATCAACTGATTAACACAATTCATGAGATGGAAGACCTTCAGTCTGGACACTTAGTTTTGGGAGCAAGTACCACTCCAGGCGAATACGTACTACCTCTTGTCATTGGTCGTTTCCGCCAGGTATACCCCGGTATACACGTTGAATTGATCATCGGGAACACTAGAACCATTATCCGGCGCATATTGGATCGCGAGATGGATCTAGGAATGGTCGGAGATCGCGTAGAAGACCCCTCCAACGAACTAGAAACAGTCGATTTTCAAGACGATGAGATCGTCATGGTCGCCGCTCCGGATCATCCTGCATCCAATATGCAAAATCCTACTGTCAAGCAGGTAGCCGAACTGGGACTCGTGATGAGAGAAGTAGGTTCAGCCACCCGCCAATCGGCTGAAAGACGATTCCAAGAGCTTGAGATTGTTCCTAACATAGCAGCGGAACTTGGCAGCAACCAAGCCATTAAACAGGCAGCGACAGCCGGTGGTGGCATTGGAATCATTTCCAGGCTTGGTATCACCGCTGAGTTAAAAGCTGGCATGTTGGTCACCCTTGATGTTGTCAATTGGAATTGCCACCGCAGTCTAACGTTGATCCAACCCAAAAACAGGTACCTTTCTCCTTCTCAACGCGCTTTCCGAGCGTTCATCATGGGAGAAAGAGTTCCGTATCCTGAAGCAAGGTCTTAGGCGCATTGTCAACGACACCCCAATAGATACTCAAACCTAATCCGAGATTGAGCCTATGTCTGCCCGGTGATACCATTAACCGCAAGGCTCATCGTTTAGTACTTTCAATGCAGTCGGAATCCATACTTATGAGCATGGCGACCGCCTTAACCTTCATTTATTATTACGCCTAAGATTATCGCATAGCCGGTTGTGTATTACCGAACCCAAGATTAATAGAAGGGATCATCACAGACTGCGGAGTTGAACAAATGCTACCTAAACAATGCCAGATGGCTCTGAAAGAATGGGCTATCACGGTCGAAGCCATGGCCCAGGGCAATCAAATCCTCTTATTGCGCAAGGGCGGCATACACGAAACCGGAAAAGATTTCCGAGTCATCCACAGAGAGTTTTTATTCTACCCAACATACCTACATCAGAAGGAAGACCTTCTGCAGCCTTCTCACCAACCCACTCTCCGAAAAATGCTGGAGCAACAGCACAACGACGAAAAAATCACCTTCAGCTACTGGGCCAAAGCTGAAGAAGTGCTGGAAATCTCCGACCAAGAAAAGGTGGACGACCTGGAGCCTCATTACATATGGACTACAGCCTACGCCCAGTCCAAGCTCCACTGGAAGCCCATGCTCCCACTATCGGTACTTTTGCTGCGAGTCTACAAACTGGAGAAGCCTGTTACGGTCTCCTACCTCCCGGAATATGGCGGTTGCACTTCTTGGGTCGAAATATTATCTAATGTCAAGCTAGGCAATCTGGAGCCGGTACTCGATGATGCAGAATTTAAAAAACGGGTTGACGACGTTAAAGGCAGCCTTGGCCTCGCCGTCAACGCTGGTTAAGAAAATGACGCACAGTTGACCCTCTCGTTAGCCTGAGTCGCCCTGACGATGATGACTGGGTCGACCTTTAGAATTTAAGGATAATGTTGATATGAAGTTTCGCAATATGCCCGGCACCGATCTCGTGTTGTCTGAAGTTGGCTTTGGGGTTTGGACCGTTGCCACCAACTGGTGGGGAAAGATTGAAGATTCCGACAAACAATCTCTTCTTGAGAACGCAATCGAGCAAGGAATAAATTTCTTTGACACTGCAGACACTTATGGAGACGGATTTGGCGAAGAAGTGTTAGCCAAGTACCTCGGCCACAAACGTAACGACCTAGTCATAGCCACTAAGTTTGGTTATGACTTTTACGACCCGACACCCAGGGATGGCCACAAGGAAAGACCTCAGAAGTTTGACCGAGAATTTGTGAAATACGCCTGCGAACAAAGTTTGCGCAGGCTCGGGACCGATTACATAGACCTCTACCAGGCCCACAACATCAAACTGGGAGACCTGGAAAAAGACGAACTCTTTGAGACACTTGAACAGCTTCAATACGAGGGAAAGATTCGTTATTTCGGGGTAGCGATCGGACCAGACATTGGTTGGGTAGATGAAGGAGAGTACTCAATTGGCGTGCGCCAGGTAAAAAGCTCTCAGATCATCTACAGCCTTCTGGAACAGGATCCAGCCAAGCAATTCATCAAACTGGCGAAAGAAAATGGCGTTGGTTTGCTATCAAGAGTACCCCACGCCTCCAACACTCTAACTGGCGAGTTCGATCACGGCCTACCGGTCTTTGATACGGACGATCACCGAGCCCACCGCAAGAACGAGTGGTTGACAGAAGCTATGCGGAAGGTTGACCGGATACGATTTCTGGTCCAAGAGGACACCAGGAGCCTGTCCCAGTCCGCCATCCAGTTTGTAATGAAGCAGACGCCCATCATCTCAGTGTTACCCAACATCACCAACATGGACGAACTTAACGAATACGTCTCCGCCGTGGATACTCCAGAAATCACCGACGAAGAACAGAGCAAGATCGAAGAGCTTTGGGCACACGATTTCGACCTTTCGGAACCGGAACCGCAGTTCCGTGAAATTTAGTTGCCTCTAGATGAGCGATTATACCGCTCTAGCCCAGCCAGATAGCATGGGTTATGTGATTAGTTCGTCCTCCGAATTCCGGTGGCGGTGCTAGCCGCGGCCCATGCTACATTCATCGTATACGCCAAGACTCAACCTATTTGACCCCTGTTTTAGCCTTAAGATAGACTGCATGTCTAAACTTTCGACTTATCAGAAAGGAGACCCAGTTGACCACTACACCGCCCGAAGCCCGAGCTCAAATTGTTAGCATGGTACGTGACTTCGTGAGACGCGAAGTCGAACCAGTGGCCGCTGAACACGACCGCGACGACACAGTCCCTCACGATCTGATTGACCGAATGAAAGAGCTGGGATTGTTCGGCATCACAGTTCCAGAAGAGTACGGTGGTATGGGTCTAGACTACACTACGTTTGCCACGATATTTGAGGAACTAAGCAAAGGGTTCATGACGCTAAGTGGCGCTATTGGCACCCACCACATCTTGACCTACGTACTGAGCCATTATGGAACGAAGGAACAAAAGGAAAAATTCCTGCCGGACTTAGCATCCGGTCGTAAGCGAGGAGGACTCGCTCTCACTGAACCTAGCGGCGGCACCGACATGGCCAACCTTCAAACCACTGCTACGAAGGATGGGGAAGAATACTCCATCAACGGTAGTAAGATGTTCATCACCAACGGACGTTACGGTGACATGTTTTGCCTACTCGCTCGCACTGATCCAGACATGAAACCCAAACACAAAGGATTAAGCTGCTTCGTGGTAGAAAAAGGCGGTGATGGGTTCACCGTTGGGCGCGACCTCGATAAACTAGGCTACAGAGGCTTAGACACCTGTGAACTAAACTTCGACAACTTCGCTGTACCTCAAGAGAACCTAATAGGCCTAGAAGAAGGTGCCGGATTTGGAATGGTAATGAGCGGACTGGAGACTGGGCGTATCAACGTTGCAGCGCGAGCTGTGGGGGTCGCCCAAGCCGCGTTTGATGCAGCCATCAAATACTCACAACAACGAGAGACATTCGGAAAGCCCATCGCTGATCACCAGGCCATACAACTCAAGTTAGCGGACATGGCCACCAAAATCCAAGCGGCCAGGCTATTGGTATATGACGCCGCCACCAAAAAAGACACCGGTCAGCGTGTGGACTTGGAATCCGGTATGGCCAAGTTATTCGCCAGTGAGGTTTGTTTGGAAGTGGCCATGGAATCCATGCGTGTGCATGGTGGCTACGGATACATCAAAGAATCGCCGGTGGAACGCTACTACCGCGATGCTCCACTCATGATCATCGGAGAAGGTACCAACGAAGTAATGCGTCTGGTCATCGCCAAGCAACTACTCAGATTGCCCGAGTATCAACTATAGTGGGCCAATCACTTTAGGGTCGTAATCCAAACAGTCTCCAAGCAAGCAGGGTCTGGTTTTAAACCAGACCCTGCCTTCATCAACCAATTTTCGAAATAAAGAAAACCTTCTCACACTGGTTCGTTTTGTTACCGCCCTTTCCATTGTGGCTTCCGCTTCTCGGCAAAGGCTTTAGGTCCTTCTTTTGAATCCTCAGTGAGCAGGAGAGCGTCATACATCTGATAGGTCAAGGCTGAAATATCCTGGTTAGACATATTCAGGCCTCGATAAGCCAACTCTTTAAAGGTCTGAACGGCCAATGGTGCGTTATCCGCAATTTGTTGCGCCATGGTCAGGGCCTCTTCCATTAAGTCCCCTGCCGGCACAACTTTGTTCAAGAAACCCATATCGTAAGCCCTTTGAGCAGTCACCGGTTGGGCGGTCAGTACCAACTCCAACACGGCCGACAGTGGAATTTGCTTGGAAAGGATAGATCCAAAAGGCGGTAGAAGGCTCCATTTTGTTTCTGAGATGCCAAGTTTGGCCTCCTCAGAGCCTATACGCAAGTCGCACATCTGCGCGATAGACCAACCACCGGCCAGGGCAAAACCGTTGACAGCAGCTATCATCGGCTTCCACGTACGTGGCCACATGAAGGGACTTTCTTTAGTCATGCTGGCAGAGGCTTTGGCCTGGACGCCCTGAGCGTTGTCTTCTGCCCGTTCTTTGAGGTCGCGGCCAGAGCAAAAGGCACGACCAGATCCAGTAATCACGGCGACAAAAGCCTCGGGATCGCCATCGAACTCCAGAATCGCGTCGGCCAGTTCCTGACGCAAAAGGCGATTGATGGCATTCAAGGAATCTGGTCGATTCAGAGTAATGGTGACGATATTGCCTGTTTTTTCATAAAGAATCGTCTCAGCCAAAATGAATTTCTCCTAAATGGTATTTTTTAAATATATTAATCGTGAAGTTAAGCATAAGGGCCAAGGCTCGTCCCCCCAATTACATGAATGTGACCATGAGCCTGACTTTGCATTCCATCCCGGCCAAAATTCGAAAGAATACGAAACCCATTCGGAGAATACATGGCACCCATATCCACCGCAATATTTCCCATACGAGTCAGTAACTCACTGCTCCACAATTGTATCTGACTCATGTGTTTTCTGGGCATCACGAGCAACATGAGTGGTACCCAGGTAAGTTGATTAACTATCACCATTAGGTCATCATCCAAATAACGATATCTGGCTGGTTCCTCACCTGCGTTGATTTTACAAAAGACACAATTGGGATCTGAGTTCAAACGTATTTAATCCTCTTGGGATGATAATTCGAGCTAGGGGATGACGTCTCAGCTGGAAATTGATTTGCCTTGCGACTATAGGGTTTGCCCTTTTCCTTGTCAACGAGCCATTCGGGGGGCAAACCTACCTAGTCATGTCTTTGCCTGTGGTATCATTTCTCTTGGAGGACTTCATGTTCGGACTAGCAGTGCTCACCGTCAGCACATCGGGATCCCAAGGCAACCGCGACGATAGCAGCGGGCAAGCAATTAAGGAACGATTGGTAGGCGAAGAGTTCCAAGTTGTTCGCTATGAAATTGTTACCGACGATAAGAATACTATCTCAGCGAAGTTTATCGAATGGGCTGACGCCGACGACGTGGACCTGATCATATCCACTGGAGGCACTGGTCTCGGCAAGTATGACGTTACACCTGAAGCATGTTTGTCAGTATTGGACAAAGAAGTACCCGGAATGGCAGAAGCGATGCGATCCAAAACTCTCGAGTTTACTCCGATGGCTATGATTAGCCGCTCGATAGTGGGGCTCCGGAACAATAAACTGATAATCACCCTGCCAGGCAGCACAAAGGCCGTTCGCGAGTGCTTGGATGTCGTCATGCCAGTCATCCCCCATTCCCTTGAATTGCTCCACAGAGAATCTGTGAACGACCATCCCGTATAAAACAGGGTGTCCAAAGATAAAATGAAAGGCTGAAACAATGAGCGAGCAGTCAGAAGAAACACAAGTGGTCTATTGGCCAAGAGTCAAAGAGATATTAGACGGCATAATGGCCCGTTGGATCGCACGTTGGGGAAGAGAACCTTTACCGGGCATTCACGCCTACTACTGGGAAACCGCTCAGGAGCTGCAAGAATCAGTTTTGTCTGGTCTCAGATCCATTGAACCTGGAATCCCGGCACGCGAGACAAACTTGGTCAAATCATTGGCCAGGGCAGTAGGTACATCAGGTAAAATGCCCTTGCGCGGTCCCTTCCTATCAAAAGAGGAAGTTGACGAAATCGTAGCCTGGATCGATGGCGGAATGCCCGAGGGACCAGAATAGCATTTCCCAATCACTCAATAATTCGAGTCGAAACGCAAAAAGAGAGCCTCGGCGGCGCCGAGGCTCTCTTTTTGCGTTTGCCCTTTAATGATTATTAGACCAGAGCCGGTTCGTCCTCTTTGATATAAACCTGGAGGCGATTCCGAGTGTGGTCAATGATGACAATTTTACCATCAGAATCAATTTTAACCGCGCAAGGACGCATGAGTTTTTGTTCGTAACCAGGGTCATTAGCAAAAGCCAATGAGCGCTGTCGAATCATATCCGGGTTGGAAGCCAACTTATCACGGCCCCACTTGGAGAGTACTGCCTCTCCATGGAACTCAGTAATATAGCGACCATCCGGAGCGAATACCTGTACACGATTATTCATCCAATCGGCGACATATATGTCACCATCTTTGTCAACACTTACGCCGTTGGGACGATTGAGTTGGCCTACCCCATTACCGGTAGATCCTATAGAAGCTTCCCATTGGCCGTCAGCAGTGAATTTTTGAATACGATCATTTCGCCAGTCAGAGACATAGATGTGGCCGTCACTGTCTAGTCCAATACCCCAGGGCATATTGAATTGCCCGTCGTCGCTACCCTTTGAACCGAACTGGCTGATGTACTTACCATCTAAGCTGAACTTCTGGATTCGGTTGTTATTACTATCCACAACTAGAATGTTGTCGTCAGCGTCAATTACCAGACCCGCAGGCCCGTCAATCTCTCCGTCACCCGATCCCGCAGTTCCCCATTTACTGACAAATTCACCGTCACTGGTGAACTTGCTAATTCGATTCAGCCATTCGTCAGCTAGATAGACGTTACCCTCACTGTCTAGAGCAATCGCCGTCGGCCACATGAATTCGCCGTCCGCTTCACCGTACGCCCCAAACTCTGTGACGTATTCCTCATCCAGCGTTACCACAGTTACATGGACGCCGTCTGGGCGGTTTTCGTAAGACCTGTTGCAAACATAGACAGTACCGTCGGGAGCGATTGCCATGTCGGAAGGATTACGGAAACCCGTCCCGGCGAACTCTGCCCGGCCAATCGCATGGCTGTGTTTGAACGTTCGGCTAGTTAAGCCGAATAGATGCGTTGACATATTTATTTACCTCTAAGTGACTTGGATTGCCTGATCAGCTGGACCGCTACCCTTATTCAAATGAGGGATGGCAGTCCAGCAAATCAACGCGTTGCATACTGCAATTTGGCCTTCATTGGCCTAAGCGAAGAACTTTGTCCGCTCGAAGTTTCCATTAACGATGGGCTCAGGATCCAACTGGAACCAGTCTTCAAGGATGGTCGAGTAGACAGACCTGAAGTCAAGGTTGAACTTCAGGTTACCACCCTCCTCCAACTGAGAAGGCTCCAAGGAAGGATACGTCCCATAAACGCCACCTTTAACGTGCTCACCTACAGCGAAAGCCACTCCAGCGGCGCCGTGGTCGGTACCAGAACCGTTATCGATGACGCGGCGACCAAATTCACTGAAGAGAAGTAGGGTTACTTCCTCGCTAGCATCGTGCTCACGCAGGTCGGTCATGAAGGTGTCAACGGTGTTGGAAACATCGGTCAACAGTCCCGCATTGGCCTGGGCCTGGTTCGCGTGAGAGTCGAAGCCATTGTACGGAGAGGTGGTGTACAGAACACGCGTACCAAACCCAGCCAGATGAGTCTGAGCGATGTTCTTCATGTACTGCCCAATGGCTGTTGTGGAATACTCGACCGTGGATGAGTAGCTGTCCGGCGCTGTGGACAGTATGTCAGCTCCCTTCAGAGCGTCGGTACCGGTTTGGTGGATGTAATCCATGACTGCTCCCGTACCAATGGCAGGGGCGTACATCCGACCGAACACGTCTAGCGCATCGTTTCGTTGGTTCTCGCCTTCGATACCAGTCAAAAGGCCATAGGTCTCGAGGTTACCAACGGAAGCGGCAGGAACGCCGTCCATCACCAGAGCTCGTGGCAGTCCGCGGCCAAAGTTAACAGCCGTCAAAACATTCTCGGAGTTGGGATCCATCTGCTTAGTAGCGCGGCCCAACCACCCTTCTGTTCCAATGGCTTCTGGCTCACAGGTGTGCCAGATGTCCATTGACCTGAAGTGGGAGTAGCTCGGTGTGGGATATCCGATTCCAACAAATACGGCCAATTTGCCTTCGTCCCAATATTTCTTCAACGGACCCATAGTCGGGTGGAGGCCCAACTCGTCAGTAATCGGAATGATTTGATCTTCAGGAACGGCCAAGGTCGGGCGGGCGTCGCGATAATGCCCGTTATTGCGGGGAATGACACAGTTTAGGCCATCATTACCGCCAGACAGGGAAAGTACTGCCAAGACGGGATCTTTTTTAGTTTGAACCATGATTTCTCCTAATTTATTTACGAATATTGAGGGTTAACCAGCCAGTTTCTTTAGCTGGACGATTTACTCAAATTGGAATTCAGCAGTTGCAGCGATCATCTGGAACATCTCGCCGGTGCGGCGGGTGAAATCAGATTTCTCGGCGTCGGTACCGTGGGACAGTTCCCCTTCCTGCGTAGCGTGGGAAATCAATTGTCCCAGTGTGTCGTCAGTCAACACCACTGGTCCTGTCAGGTTGAGACAGCCGTCAACAAATTGTTCAGGGGAAAGTTTGTCACCCATGTTCATAAGGCGGTTTACCAGCGATTGAACTCCTTCCAACTCAGTGTTGCCAAGGATATCGGAAGCGAAGTTGATGCGTTCTACCAATGTTCCGCTGTCAATCCACTCACGACCAGTGTGCCAACCCTCAACAGTGGGGGGATTCATTAAATCCATGCCCATATATTTGGGCTCCTGGGAGTAATCAAACAGGCCCGGCTTGTAGCCCTTAAACTCTCCCGTCATTCGGAGAAGGCTGACAACCATCTCTGCGGGGTTCTTGACTTTGGCATACCGTGCCGCATCAGCTTTGAAGAAATCGGAAGTGAATAGTACTTCCAACATCGCCTTGATGGAGTGGTCAGAATCCCAGTATGCCTTCTCCATGGCTTCTATGGCTGCCTGGTCACGTGGCGGGGTCAGTCGCCATGCCGGAATCTGGGGCTCATCAGCAACGAAATAGTTGTACATATGTCGTGCGAGGAAGCGGGCGGTGGCCGGCTGCTTGCATACGATTTCTATGATGTCGTCACCATTCCAATTACCGGTCTCACCCAAGAAAGTTTTTTCCTGATTATCGTGATCTGCGGGGTCGAATCGGAACTCCCAAGGGCTACGACCGTGGGGGAACGGAGGATAGGGTGGAGCGATATTCCAACCCGTGAACGCCCTAGCGCAGGCCTTGACGTCATCTTCGGTATAATTGAAGGCCTCGTCCATACCCACACCTAGAGAGAAGAGCTCCAAGAGCTCACGACCATAGTTCTCATTGAGATTGGTCTTGTGGCTTTCGGTGTTGTCCAAGTAGTACATCATGCCCGGGTTAGTTGAAAGGGCGAGAAGTAAATCATCGAACTTCCCCATTCCTTTCTGGCGGAAGATATCGACCATTAGACCCATTTCTTGGCCGCTATCAATCTTGCTGTGACCTGCACAGAAAATCATATGCCAGAACAGGGCGACTTTCTCTTGAAGCTGCCTTGGGCTGTTAATCATTCGCCAGACCCATTGCTGGACGTTATTCTCTATCGCGGCAGCCTCGTGATAGGACGGATTGTAGCGAGTGAGAAGATCTTCCTCGACAGCTTCTTGGGTCTCGGGATTAAGCAACTCTTGAACTACATTGTCATAACCTTGAGCTGCCTTGGCTTCAATCTCATCGAGACTCGCTCCGAAACCGGCGCGGCGCATGAGGTGTGCCATTAAGGCGATATCCTGTTCAGCCATGTGTCCTCCTTGGGGCAAGTTCAAATTTTGATAGCTTTTAGGGTTATGATTAACCCATATTTACAAGATACATGAAGTGGGCACGACGAGCATGGGCAATTCCCAGGCACGTTGCACCCCTTATGTAACATTCATTACAAGAAAGAAATATAGACTAATCTGGAGGTCGTGTCAAATGGATTTTGTCGAGGTTAAATCCCATAAATTATTGCACTTTTTATTCAAAATTTTCGACTTTGTGCCCTCATGACAAACCAAATTACCAATCCAACAGACCTGCGGAATTGTCGATTGCCTAACCATTGTATCAATTCCTGTCCAATGCGCCCAACTCAAAAGTATATGATGAGTCCGTTTCGATAGGTCTACAAATTCATCAAGATTAATAACGACAAAGCGTCCCGAATTATTTGACACCCTCTAAAACGCTTTGCTAGCATTTCAGCCACCGCGTGGATAGGGAGTATCTAAAGTGAGCACAGACTCGGAAGCGACGCTTCCCGGCATGTTCTCCCGGTATANGATCTCAGTGGAACAGGAGATCAATAAGGCTGTGCCTGATGTCAGTACCTCAGATGCTTACCGTTTGCTTCGTTATCACATCGGCTGGGTGGATCAAGAAGGCGCACCAGTAGACACATCAGCTACTCAAGGCAAAGCACTACGCCCCACCCTCTGCCTCTTTGCATGCGACGCTCTGGCCAACGATTACTCTAAGGCCCTACCCGCAGCAGCCGCTCTAGAACTGATACACAATTTNTCGTTGATTCACGACGACATCCAAGACCAAGATTTAGAACGGAGACACCAACCCACGGTCTGGCATCTTTGGGGAATTCCCAAGGCCATTTGGTCCGGTAATGCTATGCAATGCACCGGAGACCTATCCCTACTGGCAGTATCTGGGAAGGATGTGCCACCTACCACTGCGCTCCAAGTCTCTGCCATTCTTACTGAAAGCTACTTGGAGATGATTCAAGGACAGTGCATGGATCTCGACTTTGAGACGCGCACCGACATCAAAGCCAATGAGTACCTACACATGATTGCCTGTAAGACCGGAGCTTTGATCCGGTCTTCTCTGCAAATAGGCGCTCTACTTGCCACCGATGACCCTGCGATTGTTAATGCATTCACAGAGTTTGGTAATCACCTGGGTCAAGCGTTTCAGATCAGAGATGATTATCTCGGCATATGGGGAGACCAGGAGACTCTGGGAAAAGCCACCGGCAACGATATACGTCGCCGAAAGAAATCCTATCCGGTAGTATTCGCTTTAGAACAAGCCAATGGTCGTGCAATGGATGATTTATTACGTATCTACGGCCAGGAAGAACTCCAAGAGGACGACGTCCAACAAGTGTTAGCTATCCTTGATGAGGTTGGTTCTCAGGAAAACGCACAACTGGTCACTGAATCAGCTGCTGCCAAGGCACTGGAAGCGCTCGAACCAGTCTATCTCCCAAAATGGGCGCAGACCGAAGCCGAAGAACTGGTGGATTTTCTCGCCCGGAGAGAATACTAAGTTGGAATCTATAAATGGACTCCACGCTCAATGATGGAGTCTTGATCAACTTAACGGAAATCTGTTAACTACTAAGGGTTTACGATATGGCTACCATAGAAGATAAAGGACTCGAACAAGCCCAAGGGGAAAGACGCGCCAAACGACCACTGGAGCTCTCAGCTCGCCTGGCTGGTTATTTACTCAAAAATAAACTCAAAGGGAAAAAACGATTCCCACTGGTGACCATGCTCGAACCACTTGAGATGTGCAATCTGGCCTGTATAGGTTGCGGCCGTATCCGTGAATACAAGCCGGTTCTGGACAAAATGATGCCAGTGGAAGAAGCCTTAGCTGCCGTGCGTGAATCGGGCGCTCCAATCGTGTCAATAGCAGGTGGAGAGCCGACTATACACCCCCGTATAGACGAGATTATCAATGCCCTTATCAAGGAGAAATATTTCGTCTATTGCTGCACCAATGGTCTCTTGCTAGACCGAGTTATGGACAAAATACCACCATCTAAGTACCTCTGCTGGGTAGTCCACTTGGACGGCATGGAAAAGAAACACGACGAATCTGTAGATCGACAAGGTGTTTTCAAAAAAGCAGTTGACGCTATTCAATCGGCCCTAGACAGGGGTTACCGTGTTTGCACCAATTCCACTGTATTCCGCACCAGTGACGTTGGCGACCTTAACGAAATGTTCAGTTTGGTCAACGGCATGGGAATAGAAGGATCAATGATCTCTCCTGGCTTCGACTTTGAAGACGCACCGGATCAAGAAATGTTCCTAACTCGCAAGGAATCACACGAGCTGTTCCAAAAACTGCTCGCACCGGAGAACTCGGACGGAGCACGATTCTACAATAACCCTCTCTACCTGAACTTCCTCAAAGGAGAACGGGATTACCAATGCACGGCCTGGTCCAATCCCACATATACGGTGATGGGTTGGAGGAAGCCCTGCTATCCCTTAGCCGACGAACACGTTGAACATGTCGCAGAATTATTTGACCAGAATATCTGGGACAAATACGGTGTGGGCAAAGACCCGCGTTGCGCGAATTGCATGATGCATTGCGGATTTGAATCTGCAACTATCTTCCAAGCACTCAAGACACCAAAAGACTGGGCAACGTTAATCAAGTCCGGCGCAGCCACTAAGGGTGGGATCACTGCTGCCTAGTCACACCTGTTTTAGATCACCATATTCTTTGATTAATCAATATGAGTACTGAAAATTGCTAATCGTGGCCGCTAGCATGGAGCAAGAGTTGGTTGGTCTTCGCCGTGAATTGCTCGACATTGAGGAAGCCACCGGCATTAAACCTGATGTGGAATTCCACGTCTTGGGGGTTGGGCCGGACCGAGCTGGAGCGACTCTCTCCACACTACTCTCTAATAAGCCTTCTAACCTCAAAGGCGTCCTACTCATCGGCGTTGCTGGGGGCGTTGACTCTGAACTGGAAACCGGCGACCTTGTTCTTGCTGACCGGTACGCTCTTCAAAATGGCGCCGCTCAGGGAGCGGGCAGGGCAATATCTCCTGATGGACTGATGTTCAAATCCGCACAGCAGGCTGCATTAGATCTCTCGGTTCCCATGTTTAATGGTGCCGCGCTGACGGTAGATCATCTGGTAGTAGAGATTGAGGAACGGAAACACCTTAGAGAGCGCTATCAAGCTTCCAGCGTCAACATGGAAGACTACCGAGTTGCCGACGCGGCACAGAAAGCTGGGGTCCCGTTCGTATCGGTCAGGGTGATCTTGGACACGGCCAACCAAAAACTACCCGGCTACCTGCCCGGTCTGGCCAAATCCCCGTACAAGGTAATAACCAATGTTGTCCTCATGCCTTGGCGTATACCAACCATGCTCCGCCTAAAAAAGCAGCTACGGCTTTGTCAGGCAGTCTTGACCAATTTTAGCCTGTCATACATGCGGACTACCGGTGTTATCGAGAATGGTCGCTGGTAAACTGAACCTCCGCTACGTAATCCAGCCGACTGAGACGAAACCAAGTCCGGCATCACAGTCGAGTCAATTATGAAAATCTTAGTCACAGGAGCAACAGGTTTTATTGGCGGCAACTTGGCTCGCGAACTGTGGCGTCGGGGAGACCACGTACAGGCGCTTATACGGCCAGGAAGTAATCAGCTGGCTATAAGAGACACCGGCATCATACCTATTGAAGGTGACATATTAGACCGACAATCAGTAGACCGTGCAGTCCGTGGTTGTGAAGCAGTCTTCCACGTAGCCGCAGCATACACTTTCTGGTCTAAGGACCGGGCCAACGTCGCTCGCACCAACATACAGGGAACAATTAACGTACTAGAGGCTGCACGGAGGGCGAGGGTTTCCCGTACGGTTTACACCAGCACGGTCGGCACAATAGGACTGCCTAAACAAGGACAGGGCGACGAAAACACTCCACTAAACCCCGAAACTCTCCACGGCCACTACAAAAATTCGAAACATCAGGCGGAACAAGAAGCACTGAACATAGCTGCAAATGATATGCCCGTTATAGTCGTCAACCCTACCCTGCCGGTAGGCCCTTGGGACGTTAAGCCGACTCCAACAGGAAAGATCATCTTGGATTTCCTACGAAGAAAAGTGCCTGCTTATCTAAAAACGGGTATGAACGTGGTTGACGTTGCCGACGTCGTTGATGGTCACATCCTCGCTATGGAAAAAGGCCGGCCTGGCGAACGGTACATTTTGGGAAACCAGAACATGAGTTTAAAAGATTTGTTCGACATGATTAGCAAACTCACCGGTTTCTCCGCTCCTCGCATCAGGCTTCCCTACTGGCTGGTTGTTGCCCTCGGATATGCAGACCAATTTGCAGAGGGGACGTTGCTCGGCAAGGAGCCGACAATTCCATTGGAAGGAGTTCTGGCATCGAAAGTCCCGGCTTACGTAAATTGTGATAAAGCGGTGCGTGAATTAGGCCAGCCTCAAAGATCTATTGAAGACGCTTTGAAACAATCAATCAACTGGTTCATTGACCATGGCTATATTCGCGATAAACAGGTCAAACGTTTGCGAGGTAGGTCAATCTAGACATGCCAACTCCCTCGGAAAATACCAGAGTCGATTATGAGACAAGACGGGCCGTTGATCTTTCTCAAAAGTACTTCCGAAGGACCCAACACTCTGAGGGATATTGGTGGGGAGAGCTTGAATCCAACCCCAGCATGGAAGCCGAGTATTTGATGCTTTGTCATTTCACAGGCCGGTACGATAAAGAGAGGTGGCGGAAGGTTTCCAATTTCATCCTCAGTAAACAGCGCGATAACGGATCTTGGGGACAGTATTATGGCTCGCTAGGCGATGTCAGCACCTCAGTAGAATGCTACTTTGCCCTGAAGCTCGCGGGTCATCAGGTTGATTCCGAACCGATGCTAAAAGCTAAAGAATTCATCTTGTCTAAAGGCGGAGTGCCAAAGGTACGTGTCTTCACTAAAATATGGTTAGCTTTGTTTGGCCAATGGGACTGGAAAGGCACGCCCAACTTACCACTTGAGATGATTCACCTCCCATCATGGGCTCCCTTTAACATCTATGAGTTTGCTAGTTGGGCAAGAGCTACAGTAGTTCCCATGCTAATCATCCTCGCCCACAAACCACGTTGCCCCGTGCCAGATTCAGCCAGTATAGACGAACTCTACCCGGGAGGCAGGGAAAGCACCAACTACACACTACCCAAACCTTCAGAGGGGATTGGTTGGGCTAAAGCCCTTTATTGGGCTGACAAGTTGGTTGGGATTTATCAGAAGTTGCCGGTACGTCCCTTCCGAGGCTATACCGAGCGGAAAATCATGAATTGGATTCTGGAACACCAAGAAGCAGACGGCTCATGGGCAGGTATCCAACCACCATGGGTCTACTCCCTGATTGCCTTGCATACTATGGGTTACGGCCCGGATCACGAAGCAGTCAATAGAGGTTTCCAAGGCTTTGAAACATTTGCACTGGAAGACGAAGACACATGCGCTGTCCAGGCCTGTATCTCGCCCGTATGGGACACCTGCATAGCCCAATTAGCCTTACTGGAATCGGGAGTCGCTCCAGATGATCCGATGGTTCAGTCATCGGCCAGGTGGCTCATCCGCAAACAGATATTCGCTACGGGAGATTGGCAAATTCGGAATAAAGAGACTCGACCAGGTGGCTGGTCATTCGAATTCGACAACCTGATGTATCCCGATATTGATGACGCGTCCATAGTAGTGATGGCCCTTAATCAAGTCAGGATGCCAGCAACCGCTGAACGCCGGAGAGCCGATGCCATAAAACGCGGTATAGAATGGATTTCGGGTATGCAGTCCAAGAACGGCGGTTGGGCAGCATTTGATAAGAACAATAACAAGAAATATCTGACCAAGATTCCTTTCTCGGATTTTGGCGAGACCCTAGACCCGCCCAGTGTTGACGTCACAGCCCATATTCTAGAGATGTACGGGAAATTGGGCTATACCAAAGACAATGATGACGTGAAACGTGGCCTGGAGTATGTCCTCAGAGAACAAGAAGAAAATGGTTCCTGGTTTGGTCGCTGGGGAGTGAATTACATCTATGGGGTTGGTGCCGTTCTGCCAGCGTTGGAAGCCCTCGGCGAAGACATGTCTCAGAATCACGTCCGCAGGGCCATCGATTGGATCATAGACCATCAAAATGAGGACGGTGGCTGGGGGGAGAGTTGCGGTTCATATGTAGATCCCAATCTGCATGGGGTTGGCCCCAGTACTGCCTCCCAAACTGCCTGGGCACTCCTCGCTTTGGTAGCAGCCAAAGAGCACAGATGCGAAGCGGCCCAAAAAGGACTACTATACCTAACCAAAACCCAGCAGAAAGACGGGACATGGGATGAACCGTACTTCACTGGTACGGGATTCCCTGGATACGGGGTCGGAGAACGCCCAAGATCCCTAACAAATAACGGGGAAAACGATTACCAGGGCTTGGATATGCCTGCAGGATTTATGATTAACTACCACCTGTACCGCAACTACTGGCCGCTACTAGCCATGGGCAGATATTTGCAAGCAGAGTAAACGGCCAGAAAGCCTATAGAAACTGAAAAACAGATCAATTGGGGATGACGAGAGGGATAACTCCAAAATGATTAGCAAATCTTTTTGCAAACAAGTCACGACGAAGAACGCGCCAGAGTTTATCGACATCACAACCTGGGTTTCCGAGTGTGTATCAAAATCCAACATTTCCAACGGCTTCGCAGTAGTGTTCTCGAAGCACACTACTGCAGCAGTAAAGATCAATGAAAACGAGCCACTCCTACTCGATGACATGGCCACTTTCTTAGAAAAAATTTTCCCGAGGGACCATAATTACCAGCACAATAACTTTGAGATTCGTACCGTCAATATGAACGACGATGAGTCTCCCAACGGACATGCTCATCTTCAGCATCTATTGCTGGGCACCAGCGAGACTGTGCCTGTGATTGATGGTGAGGTTCAGTTTGGAACATACCAAAGTGTATTTTTTATAGAATTAGATCACCCTCGTCCCAGGGAAGTGATGGTCCATGTGATAGGGGAATAGAGAACGTTGGATTGGTTTGACCTGTCCCACCTCCCTCGGTGAGGTCAAACACTCTTCTGATACAAGTCATTAACCAACGACCCGCAGCGCCGTTCGATGCAAAATACCTCCACAAATCATAAACGCAACTTAGAATCAGCCTACGAGGCCTGTCGACTAATCACTCGTCGGGAAGCTAAGAACTTTTACTATGCTTTTCTCACCTTNCCGTCGGCCAAGCGCAGAGCCATTTACGCCGTTTATGCATTCTGTCGACACTGCGATGATTCTGTTGACGAAGGTACATCTAGCAACGCCAAGATCAAGGCCATAGCAGAACTTCAATCCGAACTGGACACTGCTTATAAAAGAGAAACTTCAAATCCTATCTACCTGGCACTGGCTGATGCCGCTCATAATTACGAAATTCCTCAGGATTATTTCAAAGAGGTCATCCTAGGAGTTGAGAGCGACTTGGTCAAAGACCGGTTTCAGAACTTTAAGGAACTACGCAAGTATTGCTATAGAGTGGCCTCAGTAGTAGGCCTGATCTGTCTCCAAATATTTGGTTACGAAGACGAAGACGCCAAAGAGTACGCCATTGATCTTGGGTTGGCGATGCAGTTGACCAACATAATTAGGGACGTGCAAGAAGATTTCGATATGGGACGGATCTACCTGCCTCAGGACGAGATGTTCAAATTTGGTTACACAGAGGATGACCTAAAGAATGGCGTCCGTAACAAAGCTCTAAAAGACCTGATGATGTTCCAGTCAGAACGTGCCCGGGAGTATTTCAAAAGCGGTTTCAAATTACTGCCCTATCTGTCACGCAGATCTCGAGCCTGTCCGGCGGTACTGGGGACATTGTATTCCAAAGTGCTAGACCGTATAGAGGCTTCAGATTACGATGTGTTGGAGAATAGGGTGTCTTTGAGCAAGGGAGAGAAACTCAGGATAACTGCCACGACTTGGCTGAGTAGCTTATTATCCCTTTCTTCTTCCTCTCAATAGACCATTAAATCCAACTGATGCGCACCACAAAACTCGCTGTACGGCAGGTAAGATGCCCCAACAAGGAAAGGTAGTGGCAGTAACCGGGGCCTCCGGTTACATTGGCAGCAAACTTTTAGAATGTCTGGAGCTTGAGCCCGATCTTCGTAAAATAGTTGCCTTTGACATCAACCCATTGCAAAGACCGATTCACAACATCGCATTTTATCGAAAAAATGTCTCCGATCCAATCGACGACGAATTAAATGATTACGACGTCACGACTCTCGTTCATTTGGCTTTCAACCCATATCGGAGCGCCAGCCGTAGGGAGATGAATGAAATTCGCGAGGAGAATCTTGAGACACTGCGAGCTGTGATGGCGTCATGCGCTAGAACCAGAGTTACTCACTTGATCTACCTCAGCTCCCATACTGTATACGGTTCCCACAGTGACAATCCGATCCCCATCTTGGACGACGCACCAATGCGTCCATCTACAAACGATCACAACGCTTTTGACAAACAGTATTGTGAGATTCTATTACAAGAATTTTCGCAAGCCCAAAGCGATATCAAAGTCACGGTTCTGAGATCCTGCACGGTGCTAGGCAGCGGTAGCGATAAAGCTGCTATCGATACATATTTTAAACCCTGGTTATTAGGCATTACAGCTTACAACCCACCTCTGCAATTCGTTTACGACGCTGACCTTGCCCGCGTAATGTCCATCTTCGTCCAACGGGAGATACCGGGGATATTTAACGTCGCCGGTGATGGTATCGTCCATTACAGAGAGATGGCCAAGATCACCAATAACAAAATTGTCAGCCTACCACCGTTCCTGGCTTATCCTTTAGTTCAGTTATGCCAGAGAGTCCGCCTGCAACCCGAGGCGACCGCAAGTAATCTAAATCAAGTGCGTTGGCCGATTCTGATGAGTACAGGTAAACTTCACCAGGCCACTGGCTATCGCTTTTATCACACCGCATTAGATGCGCTCACCGCGTTCGCCAACTCAACCTATCTCTACCAGGATCCAGACCCGTTCTAGACCATACCAAGCGGGCAATCATTGCCAGAGTGACGAATGCCTGAACCCATAAAAATGATTATTGACACTGACCCCGGAGTGGACGACGCTATAGCAATATTGATGGCCCTGGCAGCGCCTGGCGTTGAAATCCTGGGACTGACTTCTGTAGGTGGTAACGTTCCTTTGGCTCGCACCACACGAAACTCACTAGCGCTACTTCAAGCGGCAGGCCGTAGCGACATTCCCGTAGTAAAGGGCGCTTCCCGTCCCTTGAGAGGCAAGTTCACCTATTCCACCAGATTTCATGGTCCAGGCGGGATCTCATCTCGATTACCCGAACCGACTATCAGACCAGTCAAACGGCCGGCTGTCCAGTTTCTCAACGAAAAGCTAACAAGCCATAAACCAGGGGAACTAGTGTTAGTAGCCCTTGGACCGTTGACAAATCTCGCCAAACTGGTTCAGGAGTACCCGTGTTCGCTCAAGCGAGCCAAAAACATTGTGGTCATGGGCGGCGCGGTGAATGCCCCGGGCAATGTCACCCCAAAATCAGAGTTCAATATCTACAGCGACCCGGTCGCAGCAGAAGTATTGTTCTCAAGCGGTGTGCCGCTCACACTAGTTGACCTGGCAGCCTGTCGCCAGGTGAGTATAGACCGAGACCGGGCTCTGGGCCTCCGTGCTGAACATCGGATTGGAAGTCTTGCTCTGAGAATACTCCAGTCTTGGTTCAGAAAACATCGGGATCGAGAGAGGTTCGAGTTCTATGACCCGCTGGCAATGATGATTACACTAAAACCGACCATCACCACGGTCACCAAAATAAACTTGAACGTTAGCTTGGAGAAAAACAGCTCCTGGGGACAAACATACGAGAGCGGAGGAGCTGGGGAAATCACCCTACCATTACACGTGGACAAATCTCGTTTCTTCCGCTTACTCGAAAGTCTTTTCCAAATGGAAGGGCTTCCTGTTGCCTAAAGCTACCTAGCAACTGCCGCAGCACCATCACGGACTCTGGGAATTAGCTCTTTACCCCAATCGATTGTGTCCTGCATAGGATCAAATCCTCTAATGATAAACGCATCAGCTCCGACCTTGTGGTAGGCCAACAAAGATTCTGCTACCTGTTCTGCGGTACCCACCAAGGCGGTAGTGTTACCGGCAGCCCCGGTGGAAGCTGCAATCGGCATCCAAAGGCGTTTGTCATGAACATCACCCTTTGCAGCAAAATCTAACAACCTTCGCGCCCCTTCGGACTGCAACCGTGCAGGTTTACCAATCCCAATGGTATCGCCCACAGACGATCGAACGCGACTAAGAATACTTCGCGCCCGGTCCCAAGCTTCACTTTCAGTGTCGCCGAGAATAGGCCTAACAGAAACGCTAAATTTAATGGTCCGTCCGTATTTAGCGGCCCGTTCTCGGATGTCGGCTATCTGCTCTCTGATCGACTCCAGTGGTTCTCCCCAAAGTGCGTAGACATCCGAACGCTTAGCGCCTACCTCTTTAGCAACATCTGAGGCTCCACCAAAGTACAAAGGCACGTTTGGATGCTGGTAAGTCCGGACCTCACTTAGGTTCTGTTCGAACTTATAAAACTCTCCGTCGTAGTCAAACGGAGACGTCTCTGTCCAGACCCTACGCATAACTTCCATAAATTCATCCGTACGCCGATATCTAGCATCATGGCCTATCCAGTCCCCATCTCGCCTCTGCTCCACATCACTACCACCGCTTATGATATGCATCGCGATGCGACCCTTGGTTAATTGATCCAGCGTAGCAGCCTGGCGTGCCGCCAAAGTAGGCGATACGAACCCTGGTCTGTGAGCAATGAGGAATCCCAGCGTTTCGGTCTGAGATGCGGCGTAGCCCGCTACTCCAAAGCCCTCTGCAGTGGCAGAAGAATAACCGATCAGAACTTTATCGAACCCACTGGCCTCGTGGGCCTGGGAGAACTCTGCGATGTAATCGGGGTCTATTCCAGCTGGTATCTCGTCTGCGGGGTTTATCCCGCCGCCAAACAGGCTGACTGTTACGCCACGAGAAGCATCACGCTCCCGGTTGACGCCTATCATGCCCATAATCTCTACGTCTGGCATATTAAATGCTCCATTTTTAAACCTAAATCAAGTTCTCAAAGAATGACGAGGAGGTGCGAACACAACAATTACATTGAGGTCTTCAGTGATAGTGTGAAACCGATGATCCACGTGCTCTCCCACGTATATAACCGCACCAGGGCCAATCGTACGATGTTCCCCATCAATCTCAATGGTCGCTTTTCCAGAGACTACATAGTAGATCTCGTCCTCAGTATGCGGCGTTTGGGGATCGGCTGTTCCAGACTTCAATACGTAGAGTCCCACACTCAACCGCTTGGCTTCAAAAAACTCATGGTAGAGTTCGCCATTTGCGGCATGGCCTTCAACGATCTGATTTATATCGAAGACGTCCAACTTGCCCTCACATAGATTGGGAATAGACCCACGTTACTATCGCCCGGTAATGCACCTGTAATTTTCCGAGTATATCATGGTGAATACTGAGTTATGTTCAGCAAGTAACTTGGGGCTTTGTTCCGTATAGCTGGCCTGTAAAAAGGAGGTGTGCTAACGTGGTAGCATGTCTACAGGAAATGACTACGATCAATCCTCGGACCCGCAGAGGAAAGCCGAAGATTCAATCCTTGAATCCTTCCAGGCATCACCTCCAGAATCCCCCTTCAGTTCAGTTCAGCAAAAGGTCGACTCAACTCGACAAACCCTTCAGGATTTGGAGGACGCTACCGAGCAACTTGCCAGGACCATCGGCTTACCAGCGCCAAGGGGCCAAACCCAGCGGAAAGCGCTCATCCTGGCGGCACAATGGGTCCTCGACTCCCCTGATCTAACCGGCATCAACGTCAAAGCTCCAGAATGGGATAGCCACGAAGTTGAACTAAATGAACTGCTTTCCGCTGGAATCGCCCTCTCGATTATCCACATGGAATTCAGTCAGTTCCTGGCTCCTGAAGCCTGGGCGATAGAAGCTGACCGGATACGAGACGATCTCGTCCATTCGGGCACTGGCCCCACACGCCTGCTATCGAGCGATTATCGCCACGCTAAGAGTATTCTTTCCGAAATCTGCTTGGCCTCGCCTCCCGATGAACTATCCGGTCAATTGATTCTGCTCAACGCCATCATCGAATACCAGGACAAATACAAAACTATCGGTGATCACTTGGATCTGGGAATATCCCTTTTCGGTCAAAGACGAATCGCAGATCCTAAATCCTGGCCGGAACTGGAAGCCATTTCGATATGGCGCCGCAAACTTGGGGAGGAGATCAAACTTGCATCCATTCCGGCGGGCATATTGGATTACCTAGGAACATCTTATTCACGAGAAATCCTAAGGCCAATGGTCATAAAATTAGAGACTCTGGCTCAAGCCCACCAGGACCATGCAGTTTCGGTGGCGACCAAATTGGACATAGAACGACGAAGCCTCCTCGATCTTAGTATGCAAAACCCTCTGCTCAACTACCGTCTGCTCCGTTCCAGAGGAGTCAGCATCGGACGACACACACCGCACGAAATATTAAACGCACTTGCCGAAGAGGAGCAAACCGCGATCCTATTGCCGGGAAAAGAACCTAAGCAAATCTCTAGCCGTTCAAGTCAGCGTAACCTCGAGCTGACCACCGTCCATCCGGCAGATGAACTAGACAGGCGTTTGACTTCCACCTATCGCCTAGCCAATTCTTTCATCCAAGAGCAAGGGGTAAACACACTGTTCTTGGCACTTGGAATGCTTGAATGGGTTGAATCCGGCTCAAGCTCCGAAAGCCGTTACGCGCCCATGGTCCTACTACCCGTGAGTTTGGAGAGAACCCACCCTCAGAAGAATTATCTGCTGCGCCACACCGGAGACGAACCAGAATCCAACGTTTCTCTGAGAGAGAAATTACGCCTCGAATTTGGGATCACACTGCCTGAACTACCTGAATCAGACGCCTTCGACATTAGAGAGTATCTCGACGCTGTAACCGAAGCGGTTAGCGGACAGGAGGGATGGACCGTTGATCGAGACCGCGTCGTCCTGGGATTCTTCTCATTCAGCAAGTTCCTGATGTACCGCGACCTAGACATTAAAAACTGGCCTGACGACGCGTCACCTTCTGAACATCCCATAATCGCATCATTATTAGAAGACGGATTCGAGGAGCCTTTCCCCAAGGTAACCAGTGACGACAATTTGGATTCTGTCTTGCTAGATAGAGAACACTTCCAAGTAGTAGACGCAGACGGCTCACAGACACTAGCACTATTGGACATCAACCAAGGCATCAACCTGACAATACAAGGACCGCCCGGAACAGGTAAGTCTCAGACTATCACCAACATTATCGCCGAAGCCGTGGGCCGTGGGAAAACCGTGCTCTTCGTATCCGAGAAAATGGCAGCTCTGGAAGTAGTGAAGCGTCGGTTGGATGAAGTGGGACTTGGTGACGCCTGTTTAGAGTTGCACAGCCACAAGACCGCTAAGAAAATCGTCCTAGATGAACTTTCACGCACACTTGACTTGGGTCGCCCACGTCTAGGTCCAGCTGATGACGATATAACGGAGCTGAAAAATCTTAGAGAACGACTAAACGGATATTCTAAAGCAATCAACATGACCATAGGCGAATCCGGAGTGACCCCGTTCCAAGCCGCAGGAGAACTAATGGGGTCCAAAGGAATTGCGCCGCCCGATATTCCCATAAACAACATCAGTCAATGGTCTCAGTCAGAATATCGCCTGAAACGGAGTCTAGTTGAAGAACTGCAAGCCAGAGTCGATGTCATGGGGCCAGTCAAAGACCACCCTTTTTGGGGTACGCGCCTAACCTCTGTCTTCCCTGCAGATTTGAATAATCTGCGAATCAAATTGGAATCCTACCAATCGGCCTTACTAGCGTTGCCCGAGCCCACAGGCCAGCTAGTCCAAACAATGCAACTCTTAGACCCGGCCAATCTAGCTGAGACCGACATGCTTGCATCTGCAGCCCTACTGGCTACAGATGCACCAAATTTGGAACACATCGACGCAAAACACACCCACTGGGTTGAGCGCCCAGACGACATCAGGGCTTTGATTTCGGCGGGTAAAGCCATGGCAGCGCTCCAAACGGACTACAACTCAAGCCTGCAGACCCAAGCTTGGGATCAGGACTTAACGTCCGACAAATTCGTCCTAGAAAATCAGGGACACAAACTGTGGCGGTTCATGAATTCAGACTTCCGTCGCACTAAAGCCCGGCTCTCCCGTTTACAACTGACAGGCGCGAAAAATAGCGTGGCTAACTTATTGGCGATGGTCACAGCGGTGGAGTCATATCAGTACAACAAGACTATATTCAACGTACACGGATACCTGGGTACCGAGTTATTTGGCGCCAAATGGAAAGACCTTGCTTCTGACTGGACAGAACTTTCAACGGCGACCGAATGGCTGCTGCAACTCCATGATGCTATCTCCGGTGAGATGATCGACGGCGTCTTGAATTACATCTCACGTGGGCCTGTCTCGACCAACCTAAGGGAGATTACGGCCAATCTGGAAACCGCTACGATGAACCTCCGTAGAACAGCGTCAGACATTACATCTATACTTCATCTGGATGTGATGAGGCGATTCCAAATGCCTGGCGACCTGGCTGACCAGGCATTCGATAAACAACTTACGTTACCGTTAAACTGCCTACCACAGATAGAGTCGGTCCATGACATGGTTCGTTTCAACATCCAGGAGGAGAATTGCCATAGAGAAGGCCTCCAAGCGTTATTGGAAACCGCTTACCAGTGGAGCACCGGGGATGTAGCCTTACGTGACTCCTACGACCGTGCCTGGTTCGAGAGTCTATGGGACCGAGCGCTTCGGGAACACACTGAGCTCCGTTCATTTGACGGAGCCGCCCATGAACAGATCAGAGCTAACTTCCAGAAGATGGACAGACATACACTTGAACATAACCGCGCCCAGATCGCCCAGACCCACTGGGAACGTATGCCAAGAAACCAAGGTGGAGGTCAGCTTGCAGTATTGCGGCGACAATTTGAATTACGCCGCCGCCATATTCCCATACGCCAATTGCTGGAGCGGGCCGGCAATCCCGTCCAAAAAATCAAACCTGTATTCATGATGAGCCCCTTATCCATCGCGGCCTACCTCAGCCCACGGAGTATCAAGTTTGACTTGGTAGTATTTGACGAAGCCAGCCAGGTCAAACCGGTAGACGCCTTAGGTGCGGTAATGCGGAGCAACCAGGTTGTGGTGGTAGGAGACAGTCAACAACTGCCACCCACCCCGTTCTTTGAGAATGCCAGTTCGATGGAAGAGAGCCCAGATGAAGAACTGACCAGCGATATTGAAAGCATATTAGGTTTGTTTGCATCTCAAAACGCCCCTACCAGGATGCTGCGTTGGCACTACAGGAGCCGCCACGACTCTCTGATAGCTGTGTCCAACCAAGAGTTCTATGGCGGAAGTTTAATCTTGTTCCCAAGCCCAAATTCCGGCAAACAAGACACCGGGCTGTTCTACCATCATCTAATGGATACTGTTTATGGGAGGGGCACAACCAGTAGCAACCCTTTAGAGGCTCAAGCTATAGCCTATGCTGTGATGGAGCACGCCCGAATTAGACCGGACCAGTCTCTGGGGGTGGTGGCATTCAGCATGGCCCAAACCAACGAGATATTGGAGCAATTAGACGCTCTCAGAGAAGCTGACCCATCCAATGAACACTTCTTTTCGGCTCATTTGGATGAGCCATTCTTTGTTAAGAACCTAGAAACAGTCCAGGGCGATGAGCGGGACGTGATATTAATCAGTATAGGTTACGGAAGAGCTGACGACGGTCGAGTAGATTTAAATTTTGGCCCCCTGAATAGAGAAGGTGGCGAACGCAGACTAAATGTCTTGATCACCAGGGCACGAAGGCGCTGTGAAGTGTTCACCAACATGACCGAAAACGACATTGACCTCAACAGAACCAACTCCAGGGGAATCCAAGCCCTTAGGACTTTCCTCGCATTTGCTAACAGTGGCATATTAGACTCCGCATCGGAAGAATCTGCATCCGATATTAGAACCGGCTCCAACAGCCAGCTCAAAAAATTGATAACCGAGGCCATCTCTAACAAAGGATACATGGTCACAGAAACCCCTGGTTGGGGAAGTGGAACAGTAGATTTAGCGGTATCAGACCCAGGCCATCCGGAGTCTTACATACTCGGTATTGAATTCGACGGGCCAACCTACGACAGCGCTAAGTCCGCCCGGGACCGGGACCGCTTACGCCCTCAGGTACTGGAAGGTCTGGGATGGCGACTGTTCCGCGCCTGGAGCCCCCAATGGA
>JAKUNL010000026.1 GCA_022451925.1 Dehalococcoidia bacterium | reverse complement strand
CACTTTGATCTATCTTCTATCCAAGAACAATACCGAGAGCATCTCTGAATATAACGCAGGGTATTAATATGCGAGTAACCATGATCCACGCCATTTCCGAGTCTATACCACCAGTACGGTTGGCCTTTGATGCAGTATTCCCCGAGGCTGAATTAATCAACATCTTAGACGAGGGGCTGCTGATTGACTTTAAAGGTCATCTCACCCCTCAACTCCGCCGTCGAATGAGCAACGTCATCGGGTATTGTCAAGACAATAAAGCCGATGCAATCGGCCTAGCCTGCTCGGTGTATGCCCCGGTAGTTGATTCGGCCAAGTATCTGGTTGATGTTCCCTTGATCTCATCATACGGGCCGGTAATGACAGAGGCGGTATCTACCGGTTCGCGAATCGGGCTGATTGCATCCGTTGCGGCCACCATGACTGACTCAGAATATTACTTGAATCTGGCAGGCCAAGAAGCTGGCTTGGTTGTCAAACCGGTTATCCGTCTAGCAGAAGACCTGATACCAGTGATGCGTGCCGAAGGCCAATCTGGTCTAGAACGCCGACTAGAACAGGAAATTTTGGCTATGTCGAAAGACGTAGACGCGGTGGTGCTGACCCAATTCTCCTTCGCCACAGCCCTAAATCACCTAGAAATGGTCTCTCCTATACCTGTCCTATCTGCACCCCACAGTAGCGCCCGTGCCTTAAAGAACATTTTGTCTTAGTCTAGTCCTCTCGTCATTACAACGAAGGCTAAAATGGCGACGACGAAAATCTTGGATATAAATACCACTAGCTAACGTCTTGCGAAAAGAGCTCGTCTAACCACAACTGTAACGGTGTCATGTTCCATCCATAATCGTGTATCGTCCATATTTCGCAAGAAGTGAAGGTTAACTATATCGGGAAACACGTTCACCCAAAGTAAACAAGAAGGGTCTGGAAAGTGGATCCTCTACTCCACTTGCGGGTTAGAACTTGGGCATCTATTATTGGCGCATCCACTACCAAACTTATAAGGTGACGCACATGGCTCCTAGCGAAGAACTAAATACCGTACTTGAAATGATTAGGGTTCGGTCTGCAGAAACCAGGAATACGATTGACGATGAGCGTCTCTCTTATGAACGTATAATGTCCACTCTGCCGATAGATGATGACATCGAAACTGAGCGTGTGGGCGTAAATGGGGTAGCTGCTGAGTGGATATGGGCACCTGAATCCGATAAGAGACGGGTAATCCTATATCTCCACGGTGGCGGATATGTTATCGGATCGGTCAGAACCCACAGGGTGCTGTTGGCCCACCTTGCGAGAGCCGCCAAAGCTCGGGTGCTGGCCCTAGACTACCGTCTCGCGCCAGAGACGCCATTCCCAGGTCCGATTGATGACACCGTTAATGCTTACCAGTGGCTGCTATCGGAAGGGATCGAACCAGCTAACATGGCTATAGCAGGAGATTCGGCCGGAGGTGGCCTGGTTGTTGCTGCGTTGGTCGCCTTGAAATCGGTTGGAGAGCCCCTACCTGCTGCTGGTGTATGCATCTCGCCTTGGAGCGATATGGAGTCAACAGGAGGCTCTATGATGACCAACTCCGAATCCGACCCATCTGTTTCCAAAGAACGGCTGCTCAAACTAGCAGGTATCTACCTAAATGGTAAAAATCCACAGGCTCCACTGGCATCTCCCATCCACGCCGACCTCACCGGATTGCCACCACTCCTGCTACAAGTCGGCAGCATCGAGGTACTGCTGGACGATTCAACCATGCTGAAAGAACATGCCCACAAAGCTGGAGTGTCGGTGCAGATGGAAGTATGGGATGATATGCCACACGTCTGGCATCACTATGCTCCTATTCTGCCAGAAGCAAGGAAGGCCATCAGTAAGATTGGAGAATTCCTTCTACAACAAACCGGTTAATAAAAAACCTGTACTAGATTAACGACATTGAGAGAGAAGATGATTTACGACTATCGCGTTTACACTCTTAGCCCAGGGGCCACCGACAATTACCGGTCCGGCGTGAAAGAACTCAGCTTACCCATCCGGCAACGGTATGGCATAAGATTGGCTGGTTGGTATTGGAGCGAAATTGGCTCTTTGAACCAGGTTGTGCATATCTGGGGTTACGAAGATACCAAGCACATGGAAGAGGCTAAACACGCCTTCCATAACGACCCGGACTGGACAGGAAAATACCTTCCAAGGACCAGAGGCCTAGTGGAATCCCAGAAGACCTCCCAGATGAATGCATCGAGTTTTGCGCCCATATACCCGGTCAACGGAGAAATACCTGACGAAGGCACGCCCGAGTTCATAGCGAAGAACAACATGGTGTTCGACTACCGAACCTACACCTTCAAGCCAGGAGCCATCCCCACCTACATGGCCGCTGCAGAAGAAGTAGCGCTCCCGATCAGGGCCCGTCAGGGAATCAAGCTAGCGGGTTGGTATTACAGCGATGTGGGAGACCTGAACCAGGTCACTCATATATGGGCCTATCGTGATCTGAACCACCTGAAAGAAGGCAAAGAAGCTGTCAACGCAGACCCGGAATGGTCGGGAACCTACATCCCTCGTGTCCGTGGCCTGCTTGTCGCCCAGAACACCCACCTAATGAACACCTCAGAGTTTGGCCCGGTGCCGGAGTAGTAAAGCTATTAGCGGCGAGCCACCCAGAAGAGACCCAGCGCGTTACGCCGGGTCTCTTCTTTTACTTTATGCATGCAATCGATATCCGTGACTGCTATGACAGCCACCAAGAGCTGACCAATATTAAACTACTATTGACGGCTTAGTTATGACAGCCACGGGCTTGGATATCCCATACAACTTCCACTTTATCTTGTCTTAAGCCGATAAAGCGGTCCCATCGGCTGACCATAGCGTCCTGTTGCGCTGGGATCAAAAGAATTTGATCACCGACATTAAGATTGGCGCCAGAATCCACTCTAAATACAGAATGATCACTGTCCAGAGCCTCAACCGTCACACCAGGGTAGTTAAACACTGTTGGCAACCCGGAAAGACTACTAACGGCCCGGACACCTGCGTCGCCAATGGCTACTCCAGGTCGAGGTGTGCTGATGATCGTTGTCAGTATCTTGGCTGCGTAACGGAATTCTGTCATATAACCATAGTGTGTCTCCATCATCAGGTAACTCCCACCCTGAATCTCCGTCACACCGGGAATCTCCGCCGCAACATCGTAGCTCCAGGTCTCTCCGGTGGAGACGATATCTATTGGCATTCCTTCACTTTCAATAGCTTCCTTCAAGTCAATCACACCCTTGATGGTCCGGGCCGCTTCCACCGCGCGGTCTTCTCTATCCGGCATCTCCGGAATGGTCTGATGACTCATGACACCTCTAAATCTCAATCCAGGAAGCGAAGAAATCTCCTTGGCCAGGGCCACTCCGGCGTTTATCTCTCGGACGCCACAACGGCGGAGTCCGGTCTCTAGCTCGATAACTACATTTATCTCAACGCCTCTGGCCTGAGCAGCTTTGGAGAGGTCTCTAGCATTGGATGCTTGATCGCAGGCAACTAACATCTCTGCCTGGTCGGCCAAGGCCGCTAACCTCGCGATCTTCATGGGCTCAACAATCTCTGAGGTGATAAACACGCTGGGGATACCCCCGTGGACCATAACCTCTGCCTCCGAAACCTTAGCAGCGCAAACGCCGCCCACAGTACCACCTCGGCGTATTTGTCGGTGAGCAATTGCAGGTGTCTTGTGGTTTTTGGAATGGCCTCTCAACTTTGCGCCATTACCTTGATAAGTGTTGGCGATGACATCCATATTGTTATCAAGGTCGTCCATATCGATAACCAGACACGGCGTGTCCAGGTCTGACATCGGCGTCCCAGGTGTTGGTCGATAATGCTCGTTCATAAAACTCCAAACTCCGTTTTTAGTGGTAGAAATGTCTCATGGTATCCCTTCAAGAAATTGGGAATCCATAACATTTTTTCATAAATAGAATCGTGGGATTTTAAGCAAGTTTTCCGCGGGCGGATATAGGCCAAAAGCCCTCCAGTTTACCGTTCTTGGCTGCGCGAAAGTAATCATATTGATTCACTGTGGCCCCTAATTCGTAGGGTACCAACCAGGCTTTTTCTCCTGGATTTAATCTGCCTTGAACGTCACCCTCAAGCTCCACGATGCCATGCTCGGCACTGAAACGAGTAGCGGCGGCGCCTTCTATACCTTCCAACACCGGACGTCCCTGGTCTGGGGCTGTGGATTTGTGCCCAGCGTCCAATACAGCCATGCCCTCAACTGGATGGGAGATCACTGACGCCAGTATCTTAGCCGCCGGAGAAAGTTCGGGGAGGAATGCTTTGAGTCTGTGATCCATAAGCGGATAACGCCCTGCACGGACCTCGGTAACTCCTGGCATCTGTAACGCCTGAACATAGCAGTGTGTGCCACCTACGCTGACGACACCAACCGGCAACCCATCCTGCTCAATGGCAGATTTATTGTCTAATACCACCTGAAGGTTCGCCTGAGTTTTCGACTCATGGGAAAGAAGATCATCATCACTTTTGGGGCCTGGAACAGAACCCATTATGCCGTCGAATTTCAAACCAGGTAGACCTTCAATAGTTTGGGCCAAGGCTACCACAGGCGGTCCGGGGACGACGCCGCAGCGGCCCATACCTGCTTCAATCTCAACCAATACTCGCAACTCGACTCCAGAGGCAACGGCACCTTCTGAAAGTTGTTTTGCGTTGTCAGGATTATCGACCGCTATCCCAATTCTTGCCTGGGATCCCAAAGCACACAGTCGCTTAATCTTGGAGGCGGTAACCACCTGGTTAGCCAGTAATATGTCCGCGAAGCCAGAGTTGGCGAAGACTTCAGCCTCTCCTAATGTGGTAACCGCGACACCGCCATTGGTACCTTCCGATTCAAGTTGTCGGCGGGCAATCTGAGGGCAGAGGTGGCTGGTTACCACAGGCCTGGTTTTAACAGATGAATCAGCAAAATAGCTTTGAAAAGTCCGGATATTTCGATCCATGACATCCAGATCAATTACCAATGCCGGAGTATCAAGTTGTTCTATAGGTGTTCCCACCGGATGGAAAATAGGACGTTCCATATGCGTTGTCTCCAACTACTCTAATCGATATCGCTATAGGCCAACATGTCCCAATCAAAACTTGCCACTTAGAATCCCCGCGACAAGAATGCAAGCATAATCACGTCAACTTTGTAATATGCTGAGTTGAACAAAACCGTTATATGGCTGCAGCGGTTGGCCGAGAGCATACCACATCGTTAAAGCAAGACTCGCTCTCTGAATGGTTGCAATTCACAACGTCCGGTGCAACAATCGCAACGGCTTTCGGGAGCGGTTCCACGCCTAGGAAAGCCATTTCATAGGAGAAGAGATATATGCCAGGACTTCTGGAAGGCGTCAAGGTCTTAGACCTTACCCACTATATAGCCGGGCCATATTGCACCAAGCTGTTGTCAGGTTTAGGTGCGGATGTGGTTAAGGTTGAACACCCAACCCGAGGGGACGGTATACGTTGGTTAGGACCATTCGCTTCGGGTAACTCAGAAATCCCATCATCCCCTTCTTTTGTAAAAACGAAAATGCCACCCGAAGATGGTGCATGGTTCTTGTATCTGAATACGGCTAAGCAAAGTTTAGCCTTAGACTTGCAGTCACCCGAAGGAAAGAGAGTGTTGCTAGATATGGCGGCAAAAGCCGATATCTTGGTCGAAAATTTCGCTCCCTCCGGCATGGACAATCTAGGGCTTTCCTATCCCGAGATTCGGGAGATAAATCCAGCCCTGGTTATGACATCCATATCCAACTTCGGTCAGACCGGCCCATACCGTGACTGGAAAGCTTCAGAATTGAACCTCTATGCCCTGGGCGGGTTAATGAATATCACCGGAGAGCCGGAACAGGAACCCCTGAAAGAGGGTATGCCTTTGGCTCAACTAGGAGCGGGGCAAAACGCTTTTGCCGCGACAATGGCTGCGCTAATGTACGCAGAAGAAACGGGCGAAGGTCAGCAGATTGACTTATCCATCGCCGAATACGCCACCAACATCTTAGAAAACGCGTTGATGCAATACAGCTACTCTGGCCAGGAATACAACCGGGTGGGGAACCGAGGCTACGGCCGCGCCGCTTGGGGAATCTACCCCTGTCAAGACGGCCACGTAGGAATCATAGCCGGCCCCGACCACCGTTGGCCGGAGGTTGCCAGGATTATGAACCGTGAAGAGCTCTCTGACCCAAGGTTTGTCTCACGCTCAGGCAGACTTGAAAACGCTGACGAAGTGGACGCCTATATGCTCCCATTCCTGATAGAAAACAATAAGCTGGACATATTTAAGTCGGGACAGGAAAGCGGGTTGGGATTTAGCTTTGTCGCCACAATGAAAGATATCTTAGAGATGGAACAGCTCTTGGACAGAGATTATTTTGTTGAGCTGAATCATCCAGTGGCCGGTAATCTAACCTACCCCGGGGCTCCAATCATGCCTGAAGAAAGCGTTGACGCCTGGGTCTTCAAGCGAGCACCGATGCTAGGCGAGCACACGAAGTCGGTATTGGATTCCTGGCTGGGTTACTCAGACAAGCAAGTTTCAGAATTAGTTGAACAATGTGTACTTATCCAGGGACAAGGAGGATAGTCACATGAAAAAGCCGCCGGATAACACGCCACTGAAAAACTACAGGGTCCTAGATCTCTCACGCATATGGGCAGGCCCTTACTGCACCAAGTTATTTGCCGACATGGGCGCCGAAATTATCAAGATGGAATCGCTTAGTGTTTACGACTCCCACCGAGGCCCGGGCAGCCCTGCCAGGGGAATCGCAGCCTATCCCGACGGAGAACCGGGCGACGAACCTTGGAACCGAAACGGCTGGTTCAATTGCCTTCACATGTCGAAATATGGCGTCACTCTCGAATTGACCAAGAATGAGGGGCGTAGGGTGTTTGAACGCCTTGTATCCATCAGTGACGTAGTAATTGAAAATTTTCGCCAGGGAAGCCTTGAACGTCTAGGTTATACCTACGAAGAACTGCGCAAGCACCGTCCGGACTTGATATACGTATCCATGCCGGCCTTCGGTAACACCGGACCCTGGAAAAGCTATCTGGGTTACGGCATCGGCCAAGAACAGCTATCCGGCATGGCTCACATGACAGGCTACAGGGGAGAAGGGCCCATGAAATCGGGCATCAACCATGGAGACCCAATCACCGGCTCTCATGCCGCAGGCGTGCTGCTGGCAGCTCTCAGGTACCGTCGAAAGACAGGTAAGGGTATGTTCATAGATGTTTCTCAACAGGAATCTTCTGTGGCCCTGATGGGGCCAGAGGTCCTGGCCTACCAGATGACCGGACAGGAACCAGAACGTCAAGGCAACCGATCTGGATGGTACGCTCCGGCCAACAGCTATCCCTGCGTCGGCGATGACCGCTGGGTAACCATCGCTGCTACCAATGAAGAACAGTGGCAGAGCCTTACAGAAATCATGGGCATTCCCGGCCTATCAGACGACGCCAGATTCGCAACCGTGGAACAACGCCGAGCAAACCACGATGAGTTGGATGAAATAATATCTAAATGGACCATCAGTCAAGAGGTATATTCAGTAACCCAGAAACTACAGAAGGTCGGAGTCCCGTCTGGCCCGGTGTTGCGGGGACCCGATCTGTTGAAAGATCCCCATTACCAAGACCGAGGCACCTTTGTCACCGTAGATCATCCACTAGTCGGACCCAAACAGTACCCTGGAATACCCTGGAGAATGTCTGCCACTCCCGGTCAGGTTCGCTGGCCTTCCCCAACACTGGGACAACACAACAGCGAAGTCTATAGCGAATTGCTAGGACTAACCGGAATTGAGATAGAAAAACTGGATGAAGCAGGGATCATCGGCACCAAGCCGACCGGATCCCGAATAATCTAGTTTGCATTCCACTGGCGGAGACCACTCCCCTAAACCCGGACGAGCAAGTCCCAATGGTATGTTCTATGGCTGGATAATTGTCACAGTGATGTGGTTGGTCAATTTCTCAACCATGGCCACCGGAAATCTAAGCTTCGGTCTATTTGTAATCCCCATGGCTGGCGACCTAGGAATGAGCCGAAGCCAGTTTGGCTGGGCGGTTACAACTAGAAGAATGGCAGCGGGCGTATCCAGCTACTTCATTGGGCGGCTCCTCGATCGTTATGGACCCAGAATCCTGATCCCAGTATCGGGGTTGATTATCGGTATTGGCCTCATAGCATTGAGTAGAGCCAATTCCCCGTGGCAGGTCGTAGCGATATTCGGTGTTATAGGCATGACCGGACTTGCTGCCCCTCAAAACATCATGACTTCGGTGCCAGTGGCCAAGTGGTTCCAGCGCAAAAGGGGAGCGGCCCTCGCCCTTGCAATCAGCGGTGTGGGTATCGGCGGAGTGTTCTTTCTACCATTCACCCAAATGCTATTGGGTAGCATGGGTTGGCGCTCCACCTGGGTTGTGATGGCTGTGATTTTTATGATTATGTCGGTACCGCTCTCGGCCATATTCCTACGAAGACAACCCGAAGATATGGGACTTGAGGTAGACGGTAGTCCGCCAGAGCCATTGAAAGACAACCTCGTAGGATCGGTAGTTCCGGCAGTGACTGAGGAAAGGTCTTGGACCGTGCGAGAATCCTTCCAGACCGCTACCATGTGGAAGTTACTGTTGGCATTTGCCCTTGCTGGAATAGCTCAGGGCGGTACCAGCGTTCACCGAATACCCTACTGGATCGAAAACGGTTTCGACCCCCAAATCGTCTCTTTTTCCTTTGCTGGCGATGCAGGTGGAGCGGCCACCATGGCCCTTTTCGCAGGCTGGATGGCCGACAGAATTCCTATTAGAGTGATAGCAGTTGGCTCCTTCTCTGGGTTGGCTTTGGCCATGGGATTCGCATTGATTGGTCGAAATGAGTTTTTCCTATTTGCGTCTGGCATTACATTTGGCCTTTCCGTAGGAGCAGGCATGATTGTCCATTCATACATCTTCGCTGCATACTTTGGCCGTGCATTCCTGGGCAGCATCCGCGGCATAGTCCTACCGGTCATGCTAATCAGCGCAGGTCTTGGCGCACCATTGGTGGGGTACATCCACGATGAAACGGGTGACTATATATCATCTTGGTGGATGATAGTGTCCCTTAACCTGTTGGCTGCTCTAATCATAAGCAGCGCAACTAGGCCCTTTCCTCGGATAATCCAAGATGAACCAATTCACGAGTCAACTCAATAGAATTCCGGCAGATTCGCCCTTTAATACCCATGCTTCGAGCTATACAATGACTGCGACCAAACTGGCTATAACCAATCACAAAAACTAACCGCTGAACGCTAAAAGCTGACGGCTATTTTTGGAGGAACCTACATGGCAGATGAAGTAATATACGAGATTAAGCAGGGCATTGCTTATATCACCATGAACCGCCCCGAGAAGCTAAACGCCATTGATCCACCGATGCGTCAACAACTCTGGGATGCTTTCCAGGATGTGGACAATAACCCCGATGTACGCTGTGCCATCGTAACAGGAGCAGGTAGGGCGTTCTCCACCGGACATGACCTAGTGGCCATGGGCTCAGGCAACGCTAATGAAGGCCCAAGCACTGGGGATCTATATGTCGTCCAATCAAACATATGGAAGCCCATAATCGCAGCCATTAACGGAGTCTGCCTAGCCCAAGGCTGTGGTATCGCCCTCGGCAGTGACATCCGCGTCGCTTCTTCTAAGGCCGAGTTCGGATGGCCCCAGGCCAAACGGGGGATAGCCTCCGTGAGCGGCCCAGCACTGCTATCGCAAGTTGTGCCAAGGAATATCGCTTTCGAGTTTCTCTTTACCGGCGATTTCGTTAATGCTGACAAGGCTCTAGAGTTGATGCTGGTCAACTATGTAGTTGAACCGGAAGAGGTCATGGGAAAGGCAGAAGAGATCGCAGCCAAGATCGTAGCCAATGCTCCGCTATCACTTGCAGCCATAAAAGAAGCCTCGATTAAGGGATCAGAGATGGGCTTAGAGGAAAGAGTACAGTTCGCTCAAGACAAACGGAACGAAATTCTTGAAAGCGAGGATGCCAAGGAAGGTGTCTTAGCTTTCGCAGAAAAACGCGCGCCGGTATGGAAGGGACGATAGGAGATTGGCAAACTGCAACCCAGCAACAGATATTCATGATTCGAAACCCTTCGACGAATCTCATAATCAGCGGCGGTTGTTCGTTCGGAATCAAGTAGACACTTCGGTCTAGGTACTTCAACCGGCTCCGACCACCATTTATAAAAAATACTGACAATTTTACCTTGAATCATCTGACACCCGTGGCTAGGATGAGGCCGTGCTCGAACAACTGAAGGCATATTTCGGATTCGACCAATTCCTTCCGCTCCAAGAAGATATCATCAGCAAGGTACTCGCGAAACACGACTCCTTGGTGCTGATGCCCACTGGCGGCGGCAAATCTCTTTGCTACCAATTACCGGCCATACAATTCAGGGGCCTCACGCTGGTGGTCTCCCCTCTCATCGCCTTGATGAAAGACCAGGTTGACGGCCTGAAGGCCAACGGCGTTCCTGCCGGACTGCTGAACAGCACACTCTCCCCGGATGAATCTGCCGAAGTCCAAGATCAGGCCAGGCGTGGCGAACTCAAAATGCTATACGTTGCTCCGGAACGCCTGACATTGCCCGGGTTCCAGCGGTTCTTGCGGTCTCTTGAAATCAGCCTAATTGCTATCGACGAGGCACACTGCATTTCAGAATGGGGACACGATTTCAGGCCTGATTACCGTAATTTGAAAGCTCTTAGAGAAGGATTCCCCAAAGTTCCAGTCATCGCATTAACCGCTACCGCAACAACACAAGTGAGAGAGGACATCGTAGCCCAGCTGGGCTTGAACAAGCCAGATATCTTCATATCTAGTTTCAACCGGCCTAACTTGACTTATACCATCCAACCAAAGACTGAACCGCTAAACACTCTGCTAAACCTGTTGGATAAGCACCCCGGCGGTTCCACTATAATCTACCGTTTCTCCAGAAAGGCCACCGAAGAAACCGCCATAGAGCTTACGGATCGTGGCTTCAGCGCTCTGCCTTATCATGCAGGGTTGGACCGTGACCTACGGCGAGAGACCCAGGAAAAGTTCATCCGCGACCAGGTCCAGATTGTGGTGGCGACTATTGCCTTTGGCATGGGCATCGACAAGCCTGATGTCCGCTTGGTAGTGCATTATGACCTTCCAAAAACCGTGGAGGGCTACTATCAAGAAACAGGCCGTGCTGGCCGGGATGGCCTTCCCAGTGATTGTGTGCTCTTCTATTCCTACGGAGACCGCTCTAAGCAGGAATACTTCATCAGCAATATCGAAGACGACGACGAACGGGACAAGGCCCACAGCAAGCTTGGCCAGGTCCTTACTCTATGTGATCTTCAAACTTGCCGACGGGCCTACTTGATGGAATATTTGGGAGAACATTGGCCAAAGACCGATTGTGGCGGCTGCGACATTTGTTTACTTCCTCGAGAGGAATTCGATGCCACTGAGATTGCCCAGAAGATCTTGTCCACTTCCATTCGAACCGGAGAACGGTTCGGTGCGAACTATCTGGTCGACGTCCTGCGCGGCTCCAACAATAAGACGGTGAAGGAGCGGGGTCACCATGATTTACCAGTCTTCGGCATATCCCGGGATATGGATTCGAACGATCTGAAAGAAATGGTGCGGTCTTTAGTCACCAACGGGTTCCTGACCCAACAGAGCAGTGGCTACCCCACACTGTCGGTATCAGCTAGAGGGCGCAAGTTCTTAAAAGACCGGGAAAGTTTGACCCTAACACGTCCCAAACATACAGCTCTGACCATGCCGAAAAGTTTGGATACGTTGAACCGAGAGACGGCCTATGACACCAAGCTCTTTGATGAACTAGCGGCGCTGCGGCTAGAAATTGCCGCCCAGCGTGAGGTGCCTGCCTACCAGATATTTGGCAACAAGGCCCTGCAGCAGATGGCATTCCACATGCCTGTGGACGAACAGCAATTCTCCAATATATCAGGTGTTGGGTATGCGAAACTCAGAGATTTCAGCCGGCCCTTCCTGAAGGTAATCAACGAATATATCCAGGCAAACAGCCAGTATGCTGAAATCAAACGAGTGCCAATAACAGCTCCCAAGAGGCGAACCGTATTAGGCATCAATATGAGCATTCGAGAGACCAGGGATTTGATTTCCCAGGGTCTTTCAATGGCAGAGGCGGCTGAAGAAAGAGGAATCAGCGAGACGACGATCCGGAGTCACTTGGAGCGGTTAGTGCAAGAAGGCGGCCAGGTTGAATTGAATCACCTAATGCCATCAGAAGAACGCCGCATCAAGATAGAATCAGCCTTCAAAGAGATAGGAGAAGCTCGCCTCACGCCAGTCAGGGACATGCTGGGCGAAGACTACTCCTGGGACGAACTGGCGGTGGTACGTCTGGCCCTGAGACAGGGGCAGATTGATGACTAGCCTAGGTTGTTAAATTCCTTATACGTTACATATTCCCAGCCGGCTTCCGAAGGGGAAGATCCAACCAGAAGTCTTTGTATAACTGAGTGTTTTAGTTCACCTGAATGGGTCGCGAAAGGAATTTCGCCAGATCTTTAGTCTCACTAAGCATGACAATTCAGTTGGCCTATCGCACATATTCCGTTGATTGGCGATTGGACTGACAGAATGGATAACGGCTTCCGCGGAAACGATGTCGTCAGTTAGGCATTTGTAGAGGTAGGTCAGAACCCTGCCCTGGTTATTTAAAACAAGATTAATAATGGCCCACCGATTCCCTCCAACGAGGCTTAAGGCAGAAACCCAGTCTGCCTCTATATCCTTTGCAAGTTCAGAATATTGGGTGGGTTTACAATCCACATCTATGTCTTATAGACATCCTTATCAACAGGTCTTTACAACCTACAACCCTAGAGCGTCGGCCAAACGGCGACGATGCAACTTAGGGTCACCTAGATAATTGTAGAGGGTACGAGATGCGGTGGTGTGCAGGGTTAAACCGTACTCAGTCATACTACCCACTCCCGCGTGGACCTCATGAGCGAAATTGCAGGCTTCATAATAACCCTCGCTCGCTACTGTTTTAGCGAGATGAACACTGTCATCCGCGTCACGGCCTATGTCCAGCTTCCAAAGCGCCTCGTAAGCAGTCCATCTAGCAGCGTCCAAGGCGTTCAGCAGATTGATTATCTGGTCCTGCACTCGTTGGAATCGACCAATGGGAGTTCCGAACTGATGGCGGGTTCGGCTGTAGTCAACAGATAGTTCATAAACAGCCTGGCTCCCACCCACTTGGTAGGCAGAGATCACCGGAATGGCCTTGAGTGACGCTCGTTCCAAGGCGGTCCAACCACCTGTCAATTCCTCGCCGAGGACATTAGTCGAATCTGCGGCAACATCTTCCATATCAATGGCACATTGGTTCCAAGCGAATCCGGGAAGGTGCCTGATTGTGATACCAACACTATCCGCAGGCACTATAACTAGACCAACGTCATTAGTATTCTTGGAACGGACGGCACACATCAGGTGAGTGGCAGTTTCACCATCAAAGACATAAGCCTTACTCCCGTTGAGAGTCAATCTGCCCCCAGTTTGCTCCGCGGTTACTTGAACGTCGCTCTCGAGCCAACCGAACTCTTCTTCAGTGATAGCCGCCACCATGCGGACCTCTCCTGAGGCAATGCGTGGGAGCCATTCGTTCTTCTGTTCTTCTGTGGCGCCCTCCAATAGAGTCAGCGCTGCCACCACAGCAGAACTGATATGAGGGCCTGGAACAGGGCCACGGCCCAACTCTTCAAAGAGCACTCCGGCATCAGTGAAAGAACCACCCTCTCCGCCATACTCAGTCGGGATTAAGATACCCAGCCAACCGGTTTTAGTCAGTTGCTCCCAGGGTTCTTCGGGAGAGATTTCAGTCGGCGAGGCAATCTGCAACAGGGTCTCTTTGGGATATTCCTGATGCACGAAACTCCGTACTGCGGTCTTCAGCATCTCTTGTTCCGGGGTTAGGGACAAATCCATGTTATTCCTCGGGAATTAAGCTGACAACATTCAGAAGTCAGCAGATTTATAATTTACATTAATAACGGTTAACCTAGAGCGCCAGCTTTTTCTTTCACCTCTCGGCCAATGCCTATTCGACGTGACATGATGACCTTTTGGATGTCTGTAGTACCGCCCGGATGGATGGCGACGATACCTGCCCTGGAATGGGCTTCCATATGGCCTTCTGATGCACCAAGTTCCGGGTCAAAGGTCAACGCAGCGGGGCCAAGAATGTCCAAAATGTGTCGGGACATTTTCAGGCCCAAAGTCTTACGCATATACGATGCTTGCGGGCCCTCATAGGTTGTAGATATGCCGCTATGACGCATCCAGTAGTTGCGGAGCTGGAATAGACGCACTATCTCTTGTTCTATATGGACGTCAATCAACTTCTCGCGGGCGTCTTCATCTTTCGTAATGGGTTGACCTCGACGATTGGTAGTTCGGCAGTAGTCAAACAACCGATCAACAACCGGGTTTCGGGATATCTTGCCTCCGGTACCATGCTCTAGTTCCAGATGGGTAGTGGCGACCTTCCAACCCTCGTTATGTCCACCAATAAGATTAAATGCCGGAACGCGGACATTATCGAAGAACACAGTATTCTTCACTCCAGAACCCGCGCCAGACTCACCGCCGGAGATTAACAGGTCCATGGGCTGAACCGTGATGCCAGGAAGCGTGGACGGGATCATGAACCAACCCAGGTTTTCGTGACGCTTGGCCTCAGTATCGGTTACGGTCAAAGTCCACATATAGTCGCAACCAAGAGAGCTGCCAACATAGACTTTCTGGCCATTTATGATGTAATCGTCGCCATCTTTAACCGCGGTGCTCTTGACATTTGCCAGATCAGAACCAGCCTCAGGCTCAGATAGAAGCTGCCAAGTGCGAACTTCACCGGTAAAAATAGGAGGAAGGAAGAACTTTTTCTGCTCCTCAGAGCCCCACACAACAATCGACGCTCCGCCTAATCTTCCACCTGAATCATAGAATGGAGGGATAGTCAGGCCTGCGGCCTCGGCTTCTTCTTCCAGAACAACCGCGTGGTCAACGTCCAGCCCGCCGCCACCGTACTCAGGGGATGCAGTGGACCAAAGCCAGCCCTTAGCCCCCAGTCGACGGCCAAATTCACGACGCAATTGGTACTGTTCCTCAGTCAGGTCTATGGGGTCAGCTGGGTGAACGATGCCGGGGGGCATGTTCTCCTTCATCCAAGACTTGACCTCCTGACGGAACTCTTCTTGTTCAGGGGTGTATTGGGGTTCGAAATCCATTGTTGTGTCCTTTTTATCTGTCAGCTTCCAGCGGGCAGGGGTCAGGGAGTTATCTTCCCTTGAATCGATTATGAATTATGCCTCAAGCAGCAAGGTGCAACAAGTCTGGTTTCTTATCATGCGGAAATCTATCTGCTGGTATCTATCATACTTACTGTGATTTCAGGGCTCTGCCGGGAAGCGCTCCTGTGTGTTTCCCATTGTCGATAACGATCTTTCCGCTAACTATGACGTGGCTGATGCCCTCCGGATATTGCTTCGGTTCTTCGAATGTGGCATTCGCTTTCACTGTGTCTGGATTGAATACGACGATGTCGGCCTTCATACCGTCCCGCAAGATCCCTCGATCTTGGAATCCAAGCCTCTGCGCTGGTAGCGCTGTCATTTTGCGGACTGCTTCCTCCATTCGGAAGAGACCCTCTTCACGCGAGAACTGGCCCAAGACATAAGGAAAGGTACCAAAAGTCCTGGGGTTAGGCATCTCTCCAGTCAAGACACCATCGGACCCTACCATATGAGCCGGGTGTCGCACGATCTGCCTGATATTCTCGGGGTTTCCAGTGCGCGCGACAAAGCCGACTTCCAGATTCTCCTCTATTAGAAGATCACAGATACTGTCGACCATCCTCTTGTTTTCAAAGTCAGCCATATCGGTCAGAGAACGTCCTTCCCATTCTTTATTTTTATCAGATCCAATATGGCTAAAAATATAATTATCCAAAGTTGAACCCCACATCGGGTTAACCGAGTCACCAATCTCGTCCCTAACTCTGGGGGATTTGATCCGCTCCACCAGAGCATCCGGACCTCCAGCATGGACCCAATAGGGCAGTAGTGAGTGAAGAATGGTGCTGGCTGCAGCGTACGGGTATTGGTCAAAAGTCACGTCCACGCCAGCGTTCCGACCCTCATCAACCAGATCAATCATGCGGGCTCCCATCCCTTCCACTGGACTGTGATAGTGCGAAATGTGTGCCGGTACGCCTCCACGCTGGCCGATCTCGATGGCCTCCCGAAAAGGGTCCAGCAGCTGATCTCCCTTGGTGTACCGGGCATGGGACATATAAAACCCGCCCAGGTCCGAGATTGCCTCGCAGATAGACACCAATTCGTTGGTATCACTGTAGGCACCAGGGGGGTAGGTCAAACCAGTTGAAAAACCAAAGGCCCCATCCTCCATACCCTGGCGCGCTAACTGCTGCATCCGGCCCAACTCCTGGGGTGTGGGTGCTCGGTCTTCCCAACCCATCGCCTCTATACGTATTGCGGCGTGAGGCACCATGAACGCCACGTTGCAGGAGGAGCGTCCATCTAGAATGTCTAAGAACTCCTTGACGCTGCTCCATCGGGTCTCCGGCGGCGGCATTCCATTAATCGCAGCTAGGAAAGTGAGCAGCTGCTCCAACTTTACCGGGGAAATTGGAGCGTATGATAGACCATCCATACCAATTACTTCAGTAGTAACACCCTGCCGGACTTTGGCATGATGCTCTGGGTCGGTCATGAGTTTGAGTTCAGAGTGGGAGTGCATGTCAATGAAGCCAGGGCAGATCACCGAGTCCGACACATCAATCACCCTCGCGGCTTCAACCTGAGATGTTTCTCCCTTTATTATGGTGACTATATCTTTGGTAATTCCCAAGCTAGCGCGATACCAGGTTTGGCCGGTACCGTCTACGATTCGCCCGTTTCTAAGCAGAAGGTCGAACATAGTTTCTCCAATAGAATTATTTTACTTACCGTAAAGTTGGCAGACATCCATCAAGCGCCCATAAAGTATCACATCAATGGGTATTCTGGCCCCATGCGTTGGTTGGTCATAAGTTCATGATAAGGTTCCTTGCCAGTGGCTACCGTCGAATATAATATTAATGACAATCACAATCGGCCTGAGGCTATTATCTAGCCGAAAAAACAGGAGGCTCAAAATGGGAACAGCCGGTATAGACCACTTGGCAATGCCCACTGCCAACGCAGAGGCGCTGATAGCTTTTTATAAAAAGCTGGGTTTTGAGATCAATGATGAAGCTGAATGGAGAGCTGGCGAGGCCAATATTTTCTCGATCCAAGCAGGCGATTCAAAGATCAACGTACACCCGGAGGGCTACACAGCCAGCCTCAGAGGAGACACAGCCGTTCCAGGCTCCGCTGATATCTGTTTCGTATGGGACGGGACGCCTGAAGAGTGTCAGAAGATGCTGAACGATGCTGGAGTGGATATCATTCGCGGCCCTGGACCTCGAAAGGGCGCCAGAGCACGGGGTGTACTGCCAGCGGTCAGTATGTACGCCCGAGATCCAGACCATAACCTGCTGGAGTGGATGATCTATATCTAGGACGTGCTAACGACAAAAAAGGGGATATAAGTTGGGTACGATCTTGTTAATTGATTTCCATGTTTAAAGCAAAAGGAGAATCACTGGGTTAGAGTTCATATTTGTGTATAAACAAAGAAAGGGCGCGGTAGGAATGAATACCGTGCCCTTTCTTTGTTTATACACAAATATGCAGAACCCTCTAAAATGACACCCCCGAACAAGAACAGTATCCACAATCCCAGATTGCTATGTAAGGTTTACTGATTTGATGAACAGCGTAAATGTTTCATACCTATACGACCGTTCATCCCTGCTTAAGTATGTATCTGAATCAAGTCATCACGGAACCTTGGAAAATAGCAATATGAGCGTAGAATGAAACACAAATAACCGTCACAATAATAAATATGATTTACGAATCTATATTTGATTTATGCAATATATCAAATACATAGGTAATATTTAGCTTTTTATTACGGATTACGTATTCTATTTTATATGAATTTGACATCAAGACCGCTCACAATATAAATTATGATACTGTACAAACACGTCTTAATGGGTACCCCTGTACCCTGCGCACGTAAATCAATAGATAATTAGGGCATGCAGGGAGCAGGAGACTCGATGGTTTCACAATCTTTCAATGATGCTGAGGCACCTCGGACGATATCTAACGCTAATGCAAACCGTATAGCATCACCGTCTCTGGTCATCGGATTGGGCTCAACCAGTTGCCAGATAGCAAGACGGCTGGACGACGTATCATCCGGATGGACTTTCTCTGACCGAAAAAGTCTTGGTTTCCTGTATATGGATACCCGAGAAGCGACCAGAGGTGAGATCTCCAGATCGTCTCGCTTCATACCTCTAACACTCCCACACTTCTCTAACCTGCGTGACATGCGCCCATGGATCACAGAGTGCGTACCAGAGTTAAAAAACCTCAGCCTATCCCGCGAGGGTGCTCTAGGAACATTGGCAAACGCCGGAGTTGCGGGTAGGTTCAACTACGGAAACTTGAGAGGCCATATTGACGCCACCATAGAGCAGGTCTGCCCCTACTATGAAGGCGTAACCTACCTTAGGGTTCATGTTATTGCTTTTTTGGGAGGCGGTACCGTCGGCGCCCTGCCTGTGTTGCTAGCTGCCTTAGCTGAAGCCCGTGGCACATCGTATAACTTCAGCGTCGTGCTCCACTTGGTACTACCCCAAAGGGGTATGTCCCGAGACCCTGAGACTACCTATCCGCTGCAACTCAGAAACGCCTACTCAACGTTGCAATTCCTCCGGGCCGCCAGCGGCATAGAGGTCGGAAAGTCGGAATACACAGGGAAAGACAGCTACCAAGTCACGGTCTATCCTGACAAGATAATTGACGCTCCGGGGCCACACTTTGATGTGGCATTGTTGCATAGATCACCAAAAGACTCGCTGCCCGTGCAACGGATACATGTCGCAAGAATACTTGAAGGCCTAGTGGCTGACGCATGGGGCACAGGCCAGGACTGGTGGGCTAGATACCACGAGACTATGCGGGAAGCAAACAACAACGCCGACGCACGATTCGGCTCCATCAGTTCCCGCGAGGTTGGCTTGCTTGACGGTTTCTTCGTGCAAACGGCCAAACAATATCTGCAAAACCAATGGCAGACCCGGCTGTAGGGAGGATAGGAATGGCCAAGTTTAGTTTTAAAAGAAAACGCCTTTCATTTAGTGAAATGACCAACCGGGTTCCTAGTCCTGTGGATCCATTGGACTTCATCAGCACCAGCCGGACCGGATCCAGGGACGCTTTCATACAGATTCATGGTGCTGTGCACGGGGCACTTGTTGAAGTTGAACGAGCAATTAATTCATTGTTTGAACGTCTGCGTCCAGATGGCAACTTGAGTGACCGAATGGTTCTGGAAGCCAACTCGGAGTTACGTACTGAATTAGCTCGTGCCAACACCTTTGCCGATGTAAAGCGAGACGAGATGCTGATAGACATCGGCAACAGGCTCGAGAATTTATTCATTCAGCAATTGGTGACTGCCCCAGACCAAGAACCTCCGGTGAGAAGATGGACAGCCTTGGCTGATCGAGCGATCAAGCGAGACCTGCCAAATGTGGCTGAACCCACGCACAGCCAATTAGACGTGTCACCAAATGAACGCCGAAAACGTTTGGCAAAATGGCAGGAAGAAACCGACGAGCGCCTAGAAACTGTCTGCCTCAATCACGTGGGAGAGGTTATAAACGGCCTGCTCGAAGAACTGAGCGAGTACTCAACCACTTGGATGGAGATGATCAGTGAATTCCGCAGATTGTCCGCCTCAGGCGGACGTCTCTATCAAGAAGTAACCAACTCCGAACACTGGTCATTCGACAGTGACGACCCGACAGTAAAGAACCTATTAACTGGAGAACAAGCTCAGGACATCGCAAAGCGCATCCTGGGCCGTTTCCAACTCGGTAATCAGGACTTAGCCGACATTGCTACCGACGTCCAAAATTCTCTAGCCGGTAAACCGGTCTACGGCTCCAACCGAGTGGAATCAATTGAACTGCAAGAGTTGTTAGCAGTGGCAACCTCGAAGAAGATTCAAAGTACCGTTGCTATCGACACTGGATTCCTATCTTTGATGTCCAACGGAGCCAGCAACGGAGCCAGGTTCGGAGAGGAACTGGGAGAGCTATTAGTGGACATGCATATGGGCGCGTCTGCCATGGAAGAGAAGATGTGGCGGGTTGGTGATGTTCGAGTTGGCCACGTTGACTCCGCCTCTGGCGTAGGTATCACAGCATCTAATCTCCACGACTCTGTCTTACGAGGCTTGGGCGGGGGGCGGAAATTTGCCGCCGTCGAAGGCCATCCTGGCGACAACCACAGGTTTGAAGTACAAATGTCCACTGTGGGAGCCCCAATCTCTGACCTAGCAATCTTCCGAGACATGGTCAATGCCTGGTACGCCTGGCACTTTGAAGACGTACGCGGCGGAAACAACGGGGACGCCTCTGGCTGGTTGAACGCAGTCAGTAAAGAGTCCTGGAAACTGTATCCGGACATTGGAGAAGAAACCGGAGTTAGGCGGGCCATCATTGAATTGATTGATGATGACTTGAAGAAGCTCTGGGACGGGAGAGAAGATATCGCCACCAGGTTGACAAACGGACAATTCACAGATGGCGACCTACTGAACGGTGTGGTCAAACCCCAAGACAAGATTATGAACACAGTGGATACCGACTCCTAATACATTCCAAACCAGCTAACGAAAAAGACCGGGCTCGTTATTGAGCTCGGTCTTTTTTATTAACGTAAATATTTTCCCTCAGATAAAATCTGATTAAGCGTCGGGATGGGTTGTAATAAACTTCGCAGACTGAGTGACATCTATGTTTGCTCTCAACTCCACATCAGCGATCTCCTCTTGCAGTTTTACTATAACCGTGCTGTCCTGGTGCCCCCAGCCCCGGTTCATAGCCTGGATAGCCAACTGCTCGGCAAGGTTGGCAATGGGCATGGGAACATCATACTCCTTGGCCAACTCCGTGGCTAAGCCGATGTCCTTACGAGCCAGATTCAGAGCGAACCCAGCTGGTTCATATTCACCCTTAAACACACTGCGAACAAACCCTTCATGGAGAACGTTCATACGGCCTAGGGAACCGCGGCGGATGCATTGCCAAAGGGCTTCCGTGTCCACACCAGCCTTTACTCCTAGGGTCATTCCCTCTGCGATAGCCTGACGCACGCCGTGACCAATCATGTTGTGTACCAGTTTTGCCACCGAACCAGCTCCGATTTCTCCTGCGTAAAAGACCTTATCTCCAAAGGCGTCGAGCAGCGGCTTAACCCGATCAAACACCTCTTTATCGCCACCGACCATCACGGCTAGATTCCGGCTCTGCGCCCCGGATTTACCGCCGCTCACAGGTGCGTCCAAAACGTGGATTCCCTTCTCCCTGAACTTGGGCTCCAGCTCGCGAATCAATGTCGGCCTGCTGGTGGAGAGGTCAATGTATACAGAACCGGGCTTAGCTCCTTCCAGAACACCTTCCAACCCCACAGCAACGGCCTCGACCTCCCGAGGTCCGGGCAACGACGTAAATGTCACATCGCATTGACCAGCCACATCAGCGGGTGAGTGTCCCAAATGGGCGCCTGCTTCCAAAAACGGCCTAGTGGCACCCTCGTTGATATCGTGAATCACCATTTCGTATCCGGCTTTTTGGATATTTCCAGCCATGCCGCCGCCCATATTACCCAATCCAATAAATCCTACCTTCTCCATCTTTAACTCCTCTATACTGCAAAGATTCAGATATTGTTCTAGCCTGTAGCAGCACACGGTGAATTTATCCCACGGCGGTTGCTCAAACTTTTACCCATTACTTTAGTAATGTGGCAAATTATATACTCGCGCACGGCAACACGCACCGACGAACAGTTAGGAGAGATATCCTACCGAGAATTCCATAGCCATTAATCCACATACCGTTGATTTAAACATGGCAGCGGCCATTAAGGGCCTATCACTTCCCAAAAATCTACGCTGCTAGACGTTTGTAGATCACTAAGCCAAGATAAAATAAAGAAATTAGGTATCGTTATAGATAACAATCGACTGGCGATTTAAAGGAGCGAATCGACTTGATCACACAATTTTCGACCCTATATGCGGGGCATGTATTAGAAGGAGAAGACATCGGTTTCAATGGCGTTCCACATGACGACCGCTGGTACTCCAATGACCGTTTGATAACAGCCTTTGATATCGCCAAAGAAAGCGCTATCTTAATGGACGAACTCGGATACGACGTTCTTTGGATGGCCGAGCACCACTTCCAGAGAGAAGGCTACGAATGCATTCCAAATCTTCTAATGCTCAGCCAGTACCTATGTCAGTTCACCAAGAACCTTAAATTTGGATGTGGATTTAACATTCTCCCTATATGGCATCCGGTCCGACTAGCGGAAGATTTCGCAATGGCCGATATATTAACGGGTGGTAGAGTGGTTTTTGGTGTTGGCCGGGGATATCACACCAGAGAAGTCGAGACATTCGGGGCGCCCTTATTGGATCCCGACACCAACAGGGAACTGTTTGAAGAACAGGTAGAAATTGTTATGAAATCCTTCAGCCAAGAGTCGTTCTCACATCAGGGAAAGCACTACTCCATACCGCCGGAAGTGCCCTACCGGGGTTATGCACTCAAGGACATAACTGTGGTACCCCGCCCGATTCATCCGGTTGAGACATGGCAACCAGTGGTGTCCGGGAGCGAACGTGGCATGGATTTCATGGCCAAGCATGGCATCAAAGGAATGATACTGGGTACCCACGCCGATTACGTTGACGAATATATGCACAAATTCCAAGAGGCAAACCGTAAGTACGGTCGAGACCTCCCGCTGGGTGGAAATTTAGGTATTGGCCTCTGGGCATATCTGGATGACACAGTTTCCAAGGCCGAAAAGGCCCTGGAGCCGCTATTCGAAGAGCACGTGAAGTTCTCGGCACCTCTGGGCATGCTCAGATATACCGATGAACAGATGGCAGAGGTCGGTCCCGGAGGCGTGGCTCGTCACATAGCCTCTGGAGTTAATTTCAGGGAGACATTGGACAAGAAGGCATGGTTCGCCGGTAACGCCGAGACAACCACCACTTATCTGAAAGAGATTGAGGAGAAGTACCCAGGCGTAGATCAGATCATGATCGGATTTCCCATGGGCGAAACCAAATCCCAATTCAAGGAACAGTTAACGCGCTTTGCCAAGGAAGTTATTCCTTCGTTCAAGAGGCCTGGTATGACCACTTAGCAAACCCACATAACCGGGTATTTAAAAGGACATCATAAAAAAACAAGGCCAACCTTGTGCCCTAATATTGTTTAGGGCAAACTCCCTACTGCAGACCATGTCAAAAATTATGGGAGGTATATCTTGCTTTTTCCCAATGAAGAGACCGACCGACTCCTGAGCAACCTCAAGAGAGGCAACCCCTCGCTATGTGCCTACGTATTCAGCCATCCCAACATGGTGGAAGTTGCGGGTATTGCTGGGATAGATTGCTTTATGGCAGACATGATGTTCACCGCACACGACTGGGATAACATCGCACATCTGATTCGAGCCGCCCGTGGCACAGGCATCTCTCCGATGATTAGGGTGCAATCGTTTCCCTGGACCGACGGCACAGACCGGCGCACAATCTCCGACGCGGCGCGCGCCTTAGCTTTAGGGGCCACAGCAGTAACGGTTTCAGTGAGTTCGGCACAGGAGGTAAGAGATCTGTCCGAACTTAAAAACGACTGGCATCGTCAGATACACCTGCGCCGGTTTTGGACAGCCGAAGAATTCCCTGATTATGCCGAAAAGACTCGCGCCGGAACACTAATCGTCCCCACGGTTGAAAGTGAAGGGGCATTAAATGAACTGGATGAGATTCTAAGTGTTGATGGCATAGAACTAGTCTGGTTGGCAGCAGGAGACGTTACCAAGATACTGGGTGTACCCTTCAAATACGAGGACCCTAAAGTGATGCGGCTAGTGGAGAATGCGGTTAAGACCGCTGAACGAAACGGCGCCGCTATCATGTACAACATGGGATTGGACTCGCCGGATTTCGAATCCATGGCTGCAGCGGCCAAGCGATTGTTTGACATGGGAGTGCGAGTCGTCGGACTGGGGGCAATGGAATGGCATATGCAAATGGCATTGGAGCAGATACGCAAGAATGCCATTAAGTAGGATTACCAACTAGTTGCTGTATAGCCATTCGGGAACTGGGCGTCGTTCGCCAGTAGCACCTCGAGCCAACGAGTCTTTCAACACACCGTATTTAGACCGGAAGGGTCGCACCTGATTTTGACTGGATGTACGACCTAAACCAACTAGGAACATGAGACTTTTTCCAGCGGCGTGAGGAGAGAAGAAAGCGGTTACAGCGTCATCAAAAAAAGTCATACCGGTGGCGCCTAACCCAAGGGAATGAGCGCCCATATACAGATTGCCACCCAAAACCCCTGCCTCCAGTTGCGCAGCCCTGTAGCCCCGGTTTCCCAAACGTTCCAATACGGAATTCAGATCAGAAAGAAAGAATATCACCACGCTAGCATCGGCACCTAATGCCTGCTCAAAGCAAAGATGTCCAGCCTCGTTCCTCATTTCACCTTCTCGAAGAAGCTGCAACTCTGACTTTATCCGTGAATAGTGATAAGCACCGGATACCAATCCATCCACCGCATTTACAATCAGATAAGGCTCTGTAAGTCGTCCTCCAAAATCGGTTGGCATCGTAACAGAAGACGCTGCCAAAAGCGCCGATAACTGATCATAGGATATTGGTTCTCTGGCGAAACGACGTGTTGACCCTCGGCAAGATATTGACTCGCCCAATGGTGCTGAGGCTATCTCTCCGAATACATTTGTCTCTCGAACTTGCGTCTCTACTCGCCATCGACCTACTTCCTGCGCAGAGGTCAAAGCGGCTTCAATGTGGAGCCGACGAGACTCTGGGTACGGAATGGCATCATTGAAGCCAAGGTCTCCACAATCAATGACCTCCATCGACTCCGAAGCCGCAGCTGGTTGCTCTTCAGGCGCTCCAACCGCGATTAGGCATATGCTGGCTTCTTCGCGCGAATCCAGACCCAGAATCAGGTCTACTTGGAAGTCAATGAATCCGGCAATAACGCGAGCGGGCTGGCCCACGGCACTGGCGGTTGCCAGCAAGTTGGCCAGCATCGTGCCATTATCCCAGAAACAATACCGGTAGCCCCGAGTTCGGTATTTCCAAGCGCTGCGCCAGAAGACCGCAGTGCTAATGATGATCGCAGGAGATGATGCCAATGTCTCATCATCAGCAGAAGCAGCTAAGTTACCTCGCAGATCTCCGGTTCTCAATTTAGTGAGAGCGTGGCCAGCAGGAGAGTAGTGGTACACGCCAGCGGCCAATCCATCCAATTCCCCGCATACGAGGTATAACTCTATAGGGTAAAGGGCTCCGGCGGAGGCTGCCGCGCGGTAGTGAACTTCACCCGCCGAAGGCGAGACACTCTTCCTGATCAGGCCTGCAGAATAATGGAGTAGTTGGGAGATAGATAGCAAATCTAGAGGAGCAGTTCCGGTAGTTGCAGGACGGGCTAGAGCTTCGAGAGTCGGCATCTCAGGTGCATCGGACTGAGGAAGCGGAATGGAAGATAGTCCGGTATAGGATTTATATAGAGGGGGTTTAGTCAGCAGATTAATATAGCTGAGATTTGTTGCATCATGAAATTCTTGAGCCGCCGTTTTTTCGCTATTTGCCAAGATTAACATCCCCTTTCCTTACCAACCTATCTAGCGGTAAGTCTATATAATCCCGGACTCCTATCGGGTCAAGATTGCAGAATCCTGCTAAACAGGCATCTGAGCCTGATCGCCAAATACCGATATCCTACGCCCCGTATGAATATCTTTGGCTCCAGGTATGTTCAGGGTGACCCGGACTCCCCAAAAAGCTCCGATAAAATTGGTCTCCCAGCGTTTTGGCAAAGCGACGGCTATTTCCTCTCTATGCTCCTGTCGACTAACCAATCTAGTGCTATTCCCAAAGCGTCTCTCCGAAGACCACAGCACACGCTCTAAGGGCCCGTCCTTTGTATGGACTATTTCCCAGCTAACCAACCTCAATATCCCTCGCCGAAAGTAAAAATCCTCTCGAGAAGAAACTGCAACACAAACGACTACGTTGTCGCCAGGTTGGTGTTTCTTATCCGGGACTATTACAGTTACATCAGCGTCAACATTGAATTTAATCTCATCGAGGACAACCGAAGCCACTATCCAGCAAAAAACCAACAGAGTTCCAAAGAGCGATCCAATCGCGTAGATCGCAGGCCACGGGACGTCTGCGCATGAAAGTCCCAATATCTCAGCCTCACAGACCAACCTGCACGCCAGTAACCCACCAAACCCGCCAACGAAATGGAAGATACCGCTCACCCAGACTATCAGGGCTGTTAGGAGGAGACCTGTGAGGAAGCCTGCCAGGGTTCTACCACCAATGATAGTGCCCGCGACCGCTCCCAATGAAACCAGCCCAGCAGACACTGAGAGAATCGCCACGGTATATCCAAATCCTACACCAAGGCCGATACCTAGGGCAGACATGATGCCAATCAGCAATCCACCTGCAAGTCTTAATTGATTCCTGTTTGCAAAGTATCGACTTTGGTGCATTTACTAAACCAGAACCATCGTCACATGAGGGTCATTTTCGGACCTGCACACCAGTCTTTGTAGGATGTTAAACATTCTTTCAGACTGACTACGCAGATTCCAAGCCGAAGGTTCGGTTGAGTCTAGCCATCATATCGTAATAGCAAGCGGTAAACGCCAATGCCACTGTCCCGTCATCGCCTGCTAGATGGGTTGTAGCCTGCCAGGTAGAGTCGCGCATCTTGTCCTGCAAGACCTCTTTAGTAAAGTGCACCCAAATCCCTTCTTTAGGCAGCAATCCACGCGGCGCGGTTCCAGCAGCGATGCCCTGAATAACAGCGTTGCTAACCCCCGCCTCACGTGCCAACGGTTCGAATGATTCCCATAAGTTTTGATTATTCCGTTCGTGGGCAACGGTCATAGCCACGGTAAATATTACCCACGGCTCAAGGCCAGTTTGGTCGATCACGTCTTGCAGGTTCGCCAATCCAACGCCCACTTGGGGATTGGCGAATACTGATGCCAAAGTAGTGGACAAGCTAGACTCTGAATCAACTACACGTTGGTAAACAGCTTGGACTTCTTGTGGGAATTTCGCCTGAATAGAGTTCGGCAGGCGTGACATTTTCGCTCCTTTGGGTGGGATATTCAGATTTAGTCTAGTTTCGCCCGTGATTCGAGCTCGACCATCGCGTCACGTACGCCGAATATTTCCCACGGACAGAAGGATTCTACGAACAATTTGGCTGCCTCTACGGAGTCAAATCCCTTTCTGGACCGCTCTGGCTCGTATCCAAACGTCCTTGCATAGGCGTCTATACCGAGCTTATTTTCTCGGTACCCTCCAATGACTTCTTCTTTGCCTTCGACGTCGTCAATGTACAGATTCTGTCCCCGTTTAACATCTCTCCAAAAGACGCTCATGATATTTTCTATCCTCTTTGTTGCCAGATGTGTCTTGCGTTAACTCACTAGGTAACGTGGTATGTGCACCGCTGCTAGTTTTGCCTCCCCTTCTTACAATGGTTCAAGGCCAGAGGTTAAATATTTACCTTTCATATCTGATTGCAGTGAGTATCTCGAAAGATAGCACTCTAAATCCAAATTTCTAATTGGACAGTAATATAACCTGCGAGAACCCTTTTATGGATCCACAAACAAGCAGCGATTCATCAATAGTCAGTTGAACCAGCTAGCCACCTTGAGAGACGACCTCGATGAACTCCTCTTTGGTGATCGGTTGGATGGATAGCCGCATTCCTTTTCTAATGAGCAACATGTCTTTTAGTTTGGGGTTTTCTTTTATCTCAGCCAACGTTACTGGCCGAGCCAAGGGCCGTTCGCCTTTGATGTCAACCATAGACCAGATGGGTTTCTCCGGTGTGGCTTTGGGATCGTAATGTTTATCGTCGGGATCCAGGGCATGAAAGTCGTCATACCCTTCTCGTACCACGCTGGCGATACCCACCACAGCCATAGGCTTCGCGTTACTATGGTAGAAAAGAATGCTATCACCAACCTTCATATCGTCGCGCATCATGTTGCGTGCCTGATAATTTCGGACTCCATCCCATTCCGCCCAACCATCTGGGTCATTCATCAGGTCGTCAAAGGAATAGGCGGTAGGCTCTGATTTAAAGAGCCAGTATCTTTTCTCGGACATTCTTACACCTCATCAAGTGACAGATTTCACCTTTCAGCGGTCAGCTTTAACGCAGTTTGATTCCAGCTGATTCGAGATCGAAGCACCCCTCTATTAGATCTTCCTTTTCCTGTCGTAGGACGTCTTTTCTAACCCGTAGACTTGGAGTTCTTGGTAGTTCATCTCGGACTTCCCAGTAACGGGGAACTTTAAAATAAGCCAAATTGTCGGCACACCAGTGAACTAGTTCTGCCGGGTCAGGAGTGGCACCCTCACGCGGAGTAACGTAAGCTTTGACCTCGTCCTCTCCCAGTTCCGACGGTACAGCCAATACGGCACAATCCAGCACGTTAGGGTGCCTCTTAACCACGTTCTCAACTTCTTGGGACGATATGTTCTCTCCTCTACGTCTGATTATGTCCTTCTTCCTGTCCACAAAATAGAGGAAGCCGTCCGAGTCCACCCAGCCGAGGTCACCCGTGTACAGCCAACCATCGCGCAGCGTCTCAGAGTTCTGTTCCTCGTTCCGCCAGTATCCAGGCATGATGGCTGGATTATGGATAGTGATCTCTCCCACAGTATCTACTCCGACGTGAATCCCTGTAACCTGGTCGGCGATGCGCACAATGTTCTCGAAACCAGGTTGTGGGTGCTGGCGAGGCTCCCCTGACGAACCAGCCCGACGTCTCTCGCCGATCTTTTCGATAGTACCGAAGCAGGTCTCAGTCATGCCGAATCCAACGATTATGTCAGTATCGAAACGTTCTTGGAATTCTGCCAGAAACTCTGGCGGGAAAGACGGCGAACCATAAAACAGCCGCACCGTGTTGTCTTTGTCGTCAACAGACGGAGTATTTTTGGATAGCACCGGCATCATCATGCCAATGAAGTTAACCACAGTGGCCTGAGCCTCGCGGACCTGCCCCCAGAACCTCGACGCACTGAATCGGTCTACCACCACGAGAGTCCCGCCAGCAGCGAGAGCGCCCATAGTTGAGTAGTACTGGATATTGGCGTGGTAGTAGGGCAAGCAAGTGAAGAACCGGTCTTCCGATGTAGCTTGAGTCCAGTGGGCAAAGCCCTGTCCCGCGGCAACGTACATTAGATGGGTGCACATGACGCCTTTCGGGTTGCCAGTTGTACCGGAGGTGTAAACCAACATAGAAATATCATGGGGAGAAATATCCGGTAACTCTTGCAGCGGGACACTATCCTCGTGTTCTAACGCGAAGTTAGTCCAGCCTTCCGGTACCGACCCTTCAATCCCTCTAAGCAGCCTGATTTCGACGCTAGGGGAAAGGTCGGCAGCTGCTCCCGCTACGTCAGAAAGCGATGAGTCCGTTATTAGGCCCTTGGCTTCGGCATTGTTTAGAATATAAGCCATCTCATCCCTTTTGTAGGCGGTATTCACTGGCACGCTGATGCCGCCTATGACCGACAGTCCAAACCAGGAATAGACATATTCGATACAATTGGGCAGGAACAAGCAGACACGGTCGCCCTTCTCTATCCCTAATGCTGAGAACATGGCAGCCGATTTCAAGACACCGTCCCAGAACTCTTGGTAAGTACGACTCAGGCCACCGATCTCAATAAAAGTTTTGTTCGGGCGACGAGCTACAACTTCAGCCAGGTATTCTCCTAAGCACTGCTCCCAAGGCTTGTTTGTGTCGGTCGGCATGCTTCGTAAAAACCCCATAATTAATCAGTTTGTATGGCTATTTTGCCTAGTCGCCAATTAGTCACAAGCATTTTATGGTAACCAAGCGGCACCAGCAAGCTAACATTCTAGGCATGGCGGGTCAATGGCACTGTATAATACCTACTATGCCAGATTCCGAATCAGCAATAACACCGGTCTCTATCGACCCTCAGCGGCTCCGATTGACCAACGACGATGCCAGCACAGGCACCTTGATTGGGTTCAAGTGCAACGAATGCGAAGCGTCGGTCTTTGGTCCTGCCATATTCTGCCAGCAGTGTACGTCCACGGACCTAAAAGCTGTTGACCTAGGCAACAAAGGCATCCTATTCAGCTTCACCATCGTGAGAATCCCGCCCGCTGGTTGGCCAGGCGAAATTCCTTACGTACTGGGCCAGGTTGAACTACCCAGCGGCCCCCAAGTGCTCGCGGAAGTCATAAACTGCGAGCATAAAGACCTCAAAATCGGCATGGGAGTTGAGTTGGTTCTAAAATCCGTACCAGCGGAGAACGGCGGGCCAGACAAGGCTGTCTACAAATGGCGCCCCGTCTAGTCGATACGTCCAGGTTCTAGCAGTTGCACACCGTAGTCGGCCACAGCATCGAGTCGTTAGATTTCAATAGTTTCATAACAACACGCTTAGCTCAGGTGAGAATTCCATGACTATGAACAAGATAAAATCCGGCCGAGAGGTGATGGTAGTAGGCGTTGGTCTACATCCCTTCGGCCGATTCCCGGACAAAGACTTAGGCCAGTTGGCGATTGAGGCCGTCCTTCCTGCTCTGGAAGACGCTGCGGTTAAATGGAAGGATATCGCCGTCGCATATTTCGGCCACGTCTACTACCAGGGCATGTCCGTAGGTGAAACCTCGTTGTCCAAATTGGGACTGACGGGCGTACCCATCGTCAACGTTGAGAACGCCTGCTCCAGCGGATCCACAGCCTTCTGGCAGGCCTATTGGGGAATCACTACCGGGCTCTATGACATGGCATTGGCTTTTGGTGCAGAGAAGGTTCCACGAGGCCCTGTTACGGTAACCGCCGAAGACGCACCTGAGCGATATATCGGTGGCGACCACATGATGGCCGGATACGCGTTACGAGGGAAACGATACATGGAGGAAACCGGCGCTCCGGCTACAGCTCTGGCCCAGGTTACTGTGAAGGCTCGCCAAAATGCAGCCATGAACCCGTTCGCCCACAGGAAAGATACCTACACTATAGAAGAGGTGCTGAACTCGCGGATGATCGCAGACCCCCTTACGCTGTTCCAGTGCTGCCCAACCAGCGAAGGCAGCGCAGCTGCGGTGCTATGCGCCCGTGAGGACCTAGCCAAATACGGAATCAACGAAAGCCGAGCTGTATCCGTCGCGGCTGCAGTTTTAACATCGGGAGATTACAACGGCCGCGGCGCTGACCACTCAGCGTTCAGTCCCTACCGCACGGAACCAGCAGCGATTCAAGCCTACGAGATGAGCGGCATCAGCCCCGAAGACGTTGACCTGGTTCAAGTGCATGATGCGGCGACCATCGGAGAATTGCAACAAGTGGAAGCTCTACATTTGCTGCCTTTTGGAGAGGCCTGGAAAGGGACTATGGAGGGTCGCACGGCCCTGACAGGAGACATTCCAGTAAACACCGACGGCGGTCTGCTGGCCATGGGACATCCTTTTGGAGCTTCGGGCATCCGAATGATTCATGAGACGGTGACCCAACTGCGTGGCGAGGCTGGTCCCAGGCAAGTAGCCAATGCCCGGATTGGAGTTGCCCAATGCTCAGGGGCCGGAGACGTAACAACTGTCCATATTCTCAAGCGGGGATAATGCCCCCTAATCCGAGAGTTGAGAAACATCGGCCGCCAGCTTTTCCTAAGCGGAATTCCAAGACTAACTCTAGTAACTCGGACAGCGGTTGGTATATAAAGTGACACACAATTGGGATACGTCAGTTAAAAATACTAAGACTAAATGCTAGTAGCTTAACTAAGGAGAATGGAAAGCCGCAGCCAGCATCAGCCATACCAATAAACAACTGAGTGCTGAAAGCTGTACGCTGAGAACTCGTATGCCAGCATACCTAGTGCTCGCCGCCATGCAAGGCCGTTTCGTATCCAACATCGGCAACACCTACGACAACTTTCAGTTTATGGGGTACTCAGATGGAGCAGACCCAATATCTGCTGTGACCTCTTTTTTCGACGCACCGCCCTACCCAATAGTCTGGGCCGACGTGGAATACCTCTGGGCCGAACGCCTAGCCGATGATTCAGCCAACGGCCATCTAGGAGACTACGAACGGATTTACGTCGAGACCCTGCGTAACAGATGGGCAGAGGATAGCGGTTGAAGTTCTACGACAAATTTCAATCACCGGATTATCTTAACAATCATTGCCAGATAATCTTCGTAATTGATTCTAAATATCCAGTACTGAACCTCGTAGGCAATCTTATGGGACCGACTAGCCTACCGAGTCGATTTCTGCATTAGCTTGAGACGACGAAACCCCAGTTCCCATCTATGGATAAACTGTGAAATGAAAGCGACTGAAGTTACCATAGATACCGAATGGGAGACCAATGAGTTGATAATCAATAAAACTAACTTGAAAAATCCATCCCAACCAGATATCAGATCGTGATCTCTGATGACATTCATTAGATAATGACCGGATTAGAAGATAATTAAACCTGGGTGAACCCGTAGATGCCATACGCAGATATTCCCGGAGTTAGACTCTGGTTTACAGATACCGCCGGTATGGACGACGACACACGTACTCCGGTGATTTTCCTCCATGCCGCATCTGGTACAACCGATTGTTGGGTGAACCAGGAGCCGGCCTTCACAGATGCAGGGTACCGCTGCGTCGCATACGACCGGCGGAATTGGGGACGCTCTGAGGTGACAGACCATAAGGCCGAACCGGGTTCTGCTTCCGACGACCTGGAGGCTTTTGTTAACCATATAGGCCTGAAGCGCTTCCACCTAGTGGCCACTGCTTTGGGCGGGATCGTCGGTCTGGATTACACCGTGGAATACCCAAACCGAGTAATCAGCTTGACCGTCTCCAGTAGCTTCACCGGTGTTTCGGACTCTTCATACAAGGAAGTACAAGACAGGTTGCGCCCACCGGAGATATCCAACCTACCCATAGTTTTACGAGAAGTTGGACCGTCTTACCGGGTATCCAACCCCGAAGGAGTATCCAAATGGCTAGAGATAGAAGAAGCAAGCCGCCATGAAATTACTCCGGAGCAGGCACAAAATGCCCGAAGTCCCATGACTTTTGCTCGATTAGAAGCCATGAAAACACCGCTCCTGATGCTGACTGGCAGCGCTGACTTACTATCCCCCCCGGCAATGATGAAAATTGTGGCTGACCGCATACCAGGCAGCCAGTTTGCAGTGGTACCAGAAGCCGGACACGCAGCCTTCTGGGAACAGTCTGAGGTTTGGAACGACTTTGTGCTGGAATTTATTAGGGGTCACGACGAGTAACCATATAGCACGTTTCCGTAGGAACGTTCGTTGTACCATCCAGCAATTCACCGATTTCAGGGGAAAGACAGGCGAACCAAACCTCGGCCTACCGACATTCCTTAATAATCGTATTAGCAAATAATAAAGGACCTCCTGATAACGCCGCTACGTCCTTTATTATTTGCTTAGGCTAGTGGTACTTACTGCGTATTAGCGAAGTCCCTAAGTTGACCGAAGTCTGATTTGAAACCCTCGGTCAAGGCACGGCGGTCGGTGCCGTGTAGTACGAACCTCGCCCCCTCTGCGATCCAATACTCGGAAAGATCCGGCGTCTGTTGGTGAACCAGCGTGGCGATACCTTTGGCCTCGGACATGTCAATGACCTTCTTAACCGTGTCTTGATAAATCTTTTGATTATATTGGTCAGGTATACCTAAGGAAATGCTCATGTCATTTGGGCCGACAAAGATGCCATCTATTCCCGGGACCTCAAGCATAGACTCCAAATTGTTCACCGCAGCTTCACTTTCGATTCCAATGATGGCGATACTGTTCTTATTCCGATCTTCCAAATAGGAACGGGTCGCGTCACTGACGTGCTCTCCGTTCTGTACCACCCGTTCGGCAGCCTCACCCTTCAGAGGTCGCCATTTGGCAGCAGCGACCACCTCCCGTACCTGATCCACGGTCTCGCAATACGGGGCCAAAACACCTTGAGCTCCAGCGTCCATTGCCATGGTCACATAGTGGGAATCTGGAATAGGAATCCGGACGATAGGCACCACACCCGTGGTATTCATCATAATCAAAAAATCGCCCAACTCACCACGACTACGATAATTGTGCTCGGTGTCAATCACAACATAATCAAGTCCTACCGTGTCCAATATGGGTATCCATTTAGGGTTCCTGGCGATGGAGATCATGGTGCCAAAAACGCGGCCACCAGATTTTAGAGTTTGCTTCAGTTCAGCTCCGTTCATATTTTCCTCCTATTAACTCGTAAGGGCATCCCAATGTAGTTGGAATGCCCCTAAAACGGTCGGTTGATTGTCGGCCTATTGGTTGGGACTCATCACACTCTGGCAAAGTCGTGCAGTAGCCATCAAATCCGGTATCACCACATATTCATTCACCGTATGCATCTCATTGGTAGCCATCCCAACCACGATGCAATCAATACCATTCAAACGCATAGCATTGGCGTCAGTGCCACCTCCAGACGGTTTAATGTCTGGCACCAACTTCATTTCCTTTAGCATACCTGTAACCAGCCGGACCACCGGTTCGTTGGGATCAAGCGTATACATCTGAAACATCATCTCAAGTTCTTCACGGATAGTGGCTTCCTGATACTTGGACCGGGCCCGGTCCAAGGCCTCTTTCACCTGCAAGCCCAACAGGTCCACCGTCTCGGTATTCCGGCTGCGGAACTCTCCGCCAAACGTGACTTCCACCGGAACAGCATTACGGACAGTTCCACCAGAGATCAGACCTACATTGAACGTCGATTCCTCATCTAGACGGCCGTTTGGCATGTCATTGATAATCTCAGAGGCGATACGAATGGCCGATATACCATTCTCCGGTTCCACTCCAGCATGGGCTCCCCGACCAGTAACGGTCACATCGAATTTCATGTAAGTGGGGCTAGCTCCTGTGATGGTGTTAACTGGACCGTTGCCGTCGAAAACCACCGCCTCTTTGCATTGAATCATTGAGTAATCAAGATTGGCAGCGCCCACCAGTCCTATCTCCTCCCCTCTGGTCAGTACCACCTGAACTGGTCTCCTGGGAGTTCCGTCTTCCTTGGCCGACTCTAACGCCTCAAATATAGCGGCAACTCCGGCCTTGCAATCCCCGCCAAGAATCGTCGAGCCATCAGAACGGACGATGTCGCCGTTAACCTGGGGTTTGATGCTTCGGCCAGGATCAACCGTGTCCATGTGTGCGGAAAGCATTAGAGGATTGTCTCCGTCCTCCGACGCTATTACGTTCCCATGGGCATCTCTGGCAACAGTGAAGCCCAGTCCGACCAACCGGTCGGTTAGATACCTGGCCACATCCTCCTCTTCATCCGAAGGGCTATCAATCTTCACAAGCTCACAGAATGCGTTGACCAAGCGTTCCTGGTTAATCATCATCCCCTCTATTTATAATTAAAATGCACAGCCTGACCCAGGCTCACGGTATTATACATTATGTCTTGCAATGACAGACCGGATCGACTACTTATACCTACTATTTAGAGACGGAGATAAGAGCCAACCCAGAGACAATCAATATTGACCCGAACAACCTCCCTTTCCCAAACGGTTCCTTAAGCAAGATGATGCCCATTAACACTCCTATCACTATGCCGACTTCTCGCGCTGGTGCCACGTAGCTTACCCTTGAAAGGGAAAATGCTGTTAGAACCAGGCCATATGCGATAAATGTCAGCAATCCAGCCGCTGTAATATGCCAAGAGTTAGCCTTCCACTCTGTTTTAACCGCTTCCGGTCCTTTGCTGACCAGAATGTAAGGAGCCAATACTATGGCGGTACCGATAGTCAAAAAATACATGTAGAGTAACGGTTGGACGTGGCTTACTCCCTTTTTATCGACAATAGAATAAACGGCTATTGTAAATCCGGTAAGTAGTGCGTAACGCATCCCAGCTGATCTGAGGAATAGCAATGGACTTCTAAGCACTTGTTTGAAATTACCCCACAACGAGATTGTGTATATACCGCTAATAATGGCGGCGATTCCAATGATAGCCAATGGCCCCACAATCTCATCCAAGAGAATTACAGCCAAGATTGGAACCAGCATTGGCCCCATACCACGAGCCACCGGATAAACTAAAGAAAGGTCGCCTTGATCGTAGGCCCGGGGCAGAAGGTTGAAATAGAACACGTGGAGACCTATTGTGGCTAAGACGAACCACAATCCTGGAAATCCCACGGGATTAAACCATAATAGTGCTGCCCCAAGTGGAAATAGCAACACGCTGGCAACGACCACAAGCCACCAGGCGAATATCTGAGGGTCTTTAGCACGCTTTAGCATCAGGTTCCAAGATGCGTGTGCCAAAGCGGAAAGCAAGACGAGGACCAAGGATAAGGCTGTCATGAGCAGAAGTATAGCACCGGGCCAGGCGAAATCAGCCGTATTTATACCAAAGACAACTCGGAGTCATACGTGTCAGATCATCACATAAAACAGTTGTCAGACCTCACCGATGAGATCGTGGCGTGTCGGATGTGCACCCGATTAGTGGATTGGCGAGAGAAAATCGGCAAGGAGAAGCGGGCATCTTATAAAGACTGGGATTATTGGGCCAAACCCATACCCAGCTTTGGAGACCCAGATGCATCCTTAGTGCTGATTGGTCTGGCTCCTGCTGCCCATGGAGGCAACAGAACGGGTCGGGTTTTCACAGGCGACCCTTCGGCAACTTTCCTGACCGCTGCTATGCATGAAGCTGGGTTGGCTAATCAACCAACTTCAGAGCACAGAGAGGATGGACTAAAACTGAATGGGGTATACATCGGTACTGCCGTGCGCTGCGTACCTCCGGGCGATAAACCAACCGCAGAGGAACAGCGAACCTGCCTACCCTACCTTGTACAAGAACTACGCATACTGCCCAATCTCAAGGTAATCATGGCTTTAGGACACATAGCTTTTCGGGCCGCCCTGCAGACATTAAGCGATATGGCGGAAGAAAAATTACGAGGTAAGTTCATGCACGGTGAAGTTTATCGATTCGGTCATACACTGCCCATGATTATCGCTTCATACCATCCCAGCCCACGCAACACTAACACTGGCGTTTTGACAAAGGATGCATTGGTAAACGTACTTAAAAAAGCCAAAGAATTAAGCCAAAGTTGAGGTGCCATCCAATGCCGTCTGTAACAGTAACAGTTTGGTTTGATTATTCCTGCCCACACTCTTTTATCGGATTGAAACGACTTTCAGAGCTGGCTTCATCATTAGATATTGAGATAGACCGAAGACCGTTCTTGGTACGGTTCAATTCCCCTGGTTTTCTGGATAGGAGCGTCGTACCAAATAACATGACCGGCGAACAGTTTACTGGTCGGCGAAAGCCGCTTTACAGCTCGGTCTTGGGCGTGGTTGGTATGGATACCGAACCAGCGTCTAACCGATCGGTTAGCACACTAGCAATTCACGCCGCAACCTCCTACGCCAAGGAACATGGATTAGACGGCGAATTTTTCGCACTGGCGTCCAAAGAATACTGGGAATCCGGCACCGACCTAGGAAATCTATACTCCATTAGACGGCTTTCTGTTGCAACCGGTCTCAACTGGGAACAAATGTGGCCGCATATGGAGTCTGGCAACTATCACAAAGGGATTCTGGCGCAACATGAAGCAGCAGTTATTGCTGGAATAACCCGGACCCCGTCATTCAAGATTGGTAGCAATATACACTTGGGTACACTCGGGTTTGAAGAACTTCGGTCGGCTATTCTAGCGGCAAATTAAATCTACAGCGGACAGGTCGAAAAGAAACGGCCGTGGACAACCTCTCACATATATCGGCCGAGTCGTAGAAGTAAACGAAATAGTAACACCAGAAGACTTCACAGTGAGGGTTGATCGGTGTGACACAGGCTGACCTTGCCTTGTCTATCGCCTCGTAAATTTCTTACTAAGAGGCCACAGTTGGAGTAGATTCCTTCTTCGTGAAACCAGTTATATTCATAAAACTTGACCGGTGGTGCCATGTCACAGGCACTCAGGAGTACGACACCAATCCTTGAATCCATAAATCCTTACTTATGGAATTCTCATATACTACCAAGTCAGAACAGTGGTCTTTATCCTCACATCACCGTAGATTCACCCACCGACGAACCGACGGCCAAATCCGACCGCCAAAGAAGGGTCGCCGTCGAAGTACAACTGGCCATCGGCCAGGGCGTCCGCAATCTTGAGCCGTCCATACATGATTAACACATAAGTCTCGTCGTCGCACTCAAACGTAACGTCAGGCTCTTCGCCCCCTGCATCTACAATACGGACGCCATCAAATCCTATAACAATGTCCTTCCTCACAGACGATGAGCCTGAGACCACAAACCTGTGGGTAATGGGTACGTTCAATGATGGGTCAGGGCGAAAAGCCCGCCTCACCGCACGATCGACACCATCAACCAAAATCGCAACAGCATCGTCAGAAAGGTGGAATTGATCGTCTAAGACAGACCTGATGTCCCAAGTATGCATAGTCAATTCGGCGATGCGCTGCTTCAGCAAGGTTTGAACCATCTCAGGTCCAGGAGGCCAGTAACAGAGTTTCTCCCAGCTGTCAGAACCAACGCTATTGAAGACAGTGACGACTTCATCCAGCCGTCGAATTAAATATTCTGTCAGGCCATCACCATGTTGTTCCCTCGTTGCCAGCGCCCGGTCAAAAATGCTCTTTGCAAACTTGTCCTCATCATGGTCGGACACCTGCGGCGAGCCTTCAGGCGGAGAGTAATCCCCATCCAAGCCTCTTCTGACCCTTAACGCATGGTCTTGCCCGGCAAGGTGCGCCATCACGTCCGCAACTGACCAACCTTCACAAGCACTGGGCTTCTGCAAGTTAGATTCCGAAAGAGAGGCGAAGTACCCCCTAACTGCGTTTACCTCGGACTCGAGTATTTTTGCAATGGTTTCGGGTGTGGTCATTTTGGTCGGTAATTCCTAAGAACGTTTGCTGGCACACTTGGCTGAAATGTAATGATACACGAAGAAATCCGTCTTGTTTCAGGGAATCAATGTTACACAAACACGCACAGAACACGATTTACCAGACAGAACCCGGGCCGTACATTGATCGATATTTAGTCAGTCTCACCCAGATCTGAGATGGTTACTCTATAGCCGGAATCTTCAGACGCGCCGTCTTTCGGTGCAATTACATTCGCTTTATGGAGCATATCCTGACAATTTTCACTGAGGTTCAACAAATGCAATCTAGTACCAGATCGGCCATACCTCTGGGCAAGGTCAACGATCGCTTCCAATCCAGAGTGATCCCAGACACGCGAGTTGCCGAAGTCAATCACAACTTCCGTAGGGTCTGAAGACGGATTAAACAGGTCTCGGAAGGTGCTAACAGATGCGAAACAAAGCTGACCGTGGAGGTTATAGACCTTCCGGTGCAAAGTGGTTCCAAAACCAGGGCTGACATATATATGGCGCGCTGTCTTCCAGGCCAATACCAGGGCCGATACGATAACCCCCACAACCACAGCGATAGCCAAATCTGTTACCACAGTTACCGCGGAAACGATGACCATCACCATGGCATCGGAAAGCGGGACTTTGCGAATGATACGGAGGCTTGACCAAGAGAAAGTTCCGACGACCACCACAAACATCACACCGACCAAGGCAGCGATGGGAATCTGCTCGATCAGGGACGACGCAAACAATATAAACAGTAGCAAGAATAGTGCCGCCAGTATGCCGGAAAGCCGCATACGCGCACCGGATTTGATGTTAATCATGCTCTGACCAATCATGGCGCAGCCTCCCATACCACCAAAGAAACCGGTGACCACGTTGGCCAGCCCCTGGGACATGCACTCTCTGTTCTTCTGGCCTCTGCTCTCAGTGATACCGTCGATCAATGAAAGGGTGAGCAGTGATTCTATAAGTCCTATTCCGGCCAGTATGAAGGCGAATGGTAGAACAATCCTTACAGTCTCAAAATTCCAAGGGACGTCCGGGACTGAGAACTCTGGCAGGCCACCTGAGATGCTGGCCAGATCACCCACAGTAGGAGTATTGACCCCCCCTAGGATTACAGCTGTGGACACTACGACTATCCCGACCAAAGCAGCTGGTACCCGCTTGGATAACCTGGGTACCAGGTAAATAACAGTCATTGTCACGGCAATCAGGCCAATCATAACCCCTAGTTCGTCTATTGGAAGCCAGGAATGCGTGCCATCATGGTTCTCTACCTTGAAACTCTCAAGCTGGGCCAGTCCAATCACGATGGCCAGTCCGTTTACAAACCCCAGCATCACAGGGAAGGGCACCATACGTATCAGATTACCCAGACGGAGCGCTCCTACTGCCACCTGAATCACGCCCATGGCCACAACTGTAATGAATAGATATTCGATTCCATTTTCGCTGACCAATGAAACCATAACTACGGCCAGAGACCCAGTGGCTCCGGAGATCATGCCGGGTCGACCGCCTGTCATCGCTGTTATTAACCCAACGATAAACGCAGCGTAAAGTCCCACCAAAGGATGGACGCCCACTACAAAAGCGAAAGCAACAGCCTCTGGGACCAATGCCAACGCTACGGTGAGTCCGGCTAAGGATTCGATGCGAACCTGTGTTAGACGCGCGAGGTTAATCATTGATATTCCGTTCATAATTGTTACCGGCGGAAGAGGAAAACCACGCAGACGTGACCCATTAGGATCCACAGCGGTCGGATAGGAACGACGCTTAAAAAGCTTAGGGTTTATATCAATTGGTCGATAGAAACCAGGACAGAACAGAGGAAGTTTGTCCCGTCTTTGGTCGGGGCCTTAGTTGAGGGGAATCAAATCACCGCGCGTCAGTTGTACCTCTAACGTAGGCCAAATACGTCGGTGCGTCGGTTGTTCAATAAAGACCAATCACGGATAAATGCGTAATTGGATATTCTACCAACAGTCTCTTCGTTAAGTTTTATGATGAATTAAGGTTTAAATATTACTCTTTGGTATTGAGGACTCTTAGTTTAATACTAATTTTGATTCCCTCATAAAATAAATCAATGCTTTCGGCCGGCATTGAAAGTGCAAATCATGTGTTTGTAAACAGGGTCAGATAACAACACTTAACGCAATTTAGTTATGTCTAATAATAGCATATGATGAGAAAACTCCAATCAATGCTGACTGACATATCAAACTAACCGCCCACAGATTCCAAACAGGGGATTACAAGATGATATACGAGGAAAGACGAACTCTGGCTCACCCCAAATCCGCCGACGATTATCTCAAGTTCTGCCAGACGGAACTCTTCCCAGAACTCAGACATTTGGGAGCCGATCCCATTTCCCTGCTCAGCGGTCTGATCGGTGACCCAACTAACCAGCACCTGCAAATTACGGCGTTTGAGGATATGTCAGTGTGGGAAGCAACTCAGGACAAAGTTCTCCCATTATCCAACAGCATGGTAATCAAAGAGTCAGTCCGGCTCATTAAGCCCATCGCCTCTAGACCAAAAAGTAAAGTTTCCGCAGAAGACCAGAGAGCAGTTTACGGATGCCGTCGATTCACAATCAACCCTGCGGACCTACAGGACTTCGTTAACAGTTCTCAAAATGGAATTTGGCCCAGAATCGAGTCTCAAGGAGCCTGCATCTTGGGTTTATGGAGCACAGTCGCCACCACGCAACCCATGGAGATACTGCTTCTAACCGGGTACCACAGCCCAACACACTGGGAGCAGACAAGGGTCACCAGCCGGGAACAGACCGACGTTGACCAGGAACTAAGACTAAACGAATCACCGCTCAGAAGCAGGCGTATGGATATCTCCGAGATGACCTGGGTTCGACTAATGCAGGCGCACTGGTTTTGATCTCACTGAAAATGTGAAAATTAGAACTCCGAGGTATATCCATAGACTTTTATTCCTTTGGAGCTAATCAACCTTTCAAAAACAACTACATATTTTCCGCATATTCAAAAAATCTGCACAGGTTAATATTTGCATATCCGCATCTTATTTATTATCTCGTCCCATTTCAAAAACGGTTCACTAAAGCGACCTAAGAGTCTATACGAGTCAAAGTCTCATATGTATTCTGGAAATTAATCTACCAAATGCATAAATAAATATGACTATATCAATTAAGCAGAAGCTATTTCATATATGCTGGTTAATTCCGCTGGTGCGACGATGGGAAACCCGTTCTGCTCAGCTTCTAACCTAAGTTTATGTCGAGCATCGCCTCTGACGTATAGTTCCGAGTCGACCAACAAGAATGGCATTCCCAATCGGACCGAGGCCTCAAGATCGTGCCCAGAATCACCGACGTATAAGGATTGGTTTACCTGTGAGCCCAGCCGGCCTACAGCCTTTACCAATATCTCCGGGTCTGGCTTTCCTTGAGTAACGTCATCTATGGTCAGAACAGCATCAAAATAGCCGTTGAGACCGTGATGGCCCAAGACACTATCCACCACAGCACAACTGCTCATTGTAGCCATCGCCAACTTAAATTTATTATCCTTCAATAAATGAAGCAGTTCTTTCACGTTGGGTAGCAGCTCCACCTTGCTGGTGAGTTCCAACTGCAAAGCAGCCCTGGACTGGATAACATCTTCAAGCACTTTATCAGCCTGCTCTGTCCCGAGGTCTCGCT
>JAKUNL010000025.1 GCA_022451925.1 Dehalococcoidia bacterium | reverse complement strand
CGGAAAATTTCCTAAAATTATGGGAATAGCGCTTAGTGACTGTCATGATGACTTCGTCCGTTTGTCATTCTGTATAGTGATTGAATGATACGTGGTGATTGGTCGAGAGGTTAGCTATGATCTCTAACTCAAACCAATGACCTCTCCGTCCAGGGTGACATCCATATCTAAGGCCCTGGGCCTTGTGGGCAGCCCTGGCAGAGTTTGGATAGGTCCCGCGAGGGCGTAAAGGAAACCTGCACCAACTGAGGCTCTGATGTCAGTGATCGGGAATGTATAGTTACCTGGACGCCCTTTGAGGCTCTGGTCATGGGATATTGAAAGGTGGGTCTTGGCCATGCATATAGGCAAATCACCCCAGCCTTTGGACTCAAAGTACCGTAACCGTCTTTGGGCCCCTGGCGACCAACTGACGTCTGAGGCGTTATAAATCGTTTGGGCGAGCGCTAAGACCTTATCTTCGGCGGACGCGTTTGTGGGATAGGCGTAGGTGATTGTAGTAGTGTCTTGAGAGGCGTCGATCACGGCCTGAGCCAGGTCTTCACCTCCGGCGCCGCCTTGGGCATAGCCATCGCATTCTACTGCGGAGATAGCCCCTGCATCGATAGCGATCTTCTTGACTGCGGCCAATTCCTCTGGGCTATCGGTACCGAATCGGTTTATGGCGACCACGCATGGCAGCCCAAAACTCCTGACGATTCCGATGTGATGGATCAGGTTGTCAGCTCCGGCGATTACGGCGTCCGGGTCGGGGTTACCTAGGTCTCTCCTTCTGATGCCTCCGTGCCATTTCAGGGCACGGGCGGAGGCTACCAACACGGCGCAGCTCGGCAGCAGCCCGCTTTGGCGGGTCTTGATGTGCATGAATTTTTCAAATCCAAGGTCCGATGCGAAACCGGCCTCAGTAATTACATAATCGGCGTAACCCAGGGCCATCTTGTCGGCAATGATTGAGCTACACCCATGGGCTATGTTTCCAAAAGGACCGGCGTGGATAATGGACGGCTGTCCCTCCATTGTCTGTACCAGGTTGGGCATCACTGTTTGGTGTAACAGCGTCATCAAAGAACCAGCGAACCCGAGTTGCTCAACGTTCACTGGCTCCCCTTCAGAGGTCTCGCCTATGACGATACGATTCAACCTATCTCTCAAGTCATCAAGGCCGCTCGCTAATGCTAATATAGCCATAATCTCAGAGGCGGAGACGATGTCGAAACGAGCTTCGCGCAATGGGCCGAAGTTGACGCCACCAATGCCAGAGACCACCTGGCGTAATCCTCTATCAGAGGCATCTGTGACCCTGTTCCACATTAGGCCGCTGGATTCCAATCCCGGTATGGAACCGCGGAACACTTCGTTTTCTACCAGTGCTGCGAGTAGATTATGAGCGGACCCTACGGCATGGGCATCGCCTGTGAAGTGGATGTTGATCTCGTCTTCTGGCACTACTCGGGCCATACCACCGCCCGTGCCCCCGCCCTTGATACCAAATATTGGTCCCAGGGTTGGCTCTCGCAGGTTGACTGAGACCTTGTGTCCTAAACGGCCCATCCCTTGGGTCAGTCCGATAGCTGTAGTTGTTTTGCCCTCTCCTGCCGGCGTCGGCGTTATACCGGTCACCACGACCAGCTTGCCACGGTAATCGTCTGGCTTTTTTAAGGCCTCCAGGGAAATCTTGGCCTTGTGCCTACCATAGGGGATCAAATGGTCTTCATTTAGGCCAAGTTCATTTGCGATTTTTGTTATTGGCTCCACGTCACCTCCAGGCGCCAGGATTGGGCCAGTGATTATTTTGAAAGTAACTGTTCCAGACGTTCGATGTCTGTCTCGCTTAGATTGAAATATTTGGCGTCGGGGTGATGGAACACCAGCGCCGATACTGATGATTCAGGGTCCATCATGAATCCTTCGGTCAATTCAACGTCCAGGTTGGTTGATACATCTAGCAACCTGAAGAGCTGCTCTTGATCTTCCAGCCTAGGGCAGGCCGGATAGCCAAAGGAGAACCGTTTGCCTCTGTATTGAGTTCTGAATAAATCCTGGGGAGTGGTTCCGGGTTTGTCGCCATAACCCCACATCTGCCGCATCTGTTGATGCAGCAGCTCCGCGAATGCCTCTGCGCTTTCCAGAGCCAAGGCCGATAGGATATGAGAGTTCAAGAACTGGCCGTCAGCCATAAGTGTTTCGGCTAATTTCCGCACCCCTGTTCCGATTGAAACAAGAAACATGCCCAAGTAATCGGCCTGCCCGCTGCTCTGGGGTAACAGGTAGTCGGCCAAGCATAGGCCGTCTCGTTGAGACTGACGCCCAAAGTAAAATTTTTCGGAGCTTTTTCGGTCTTCTGACCCATGGACCAGTATTTGTTGACCGTCTGAGTTGGCCGGGAAGAATTTGAATACCGCGTTTGCCTTGATGTTGGCTTGGGCAAGCATTAAATCTTCCACATTTCTGACGGAGTCCCGGAGATCTATCGCTGATTGCACTCCAGACTCCAAGTCATCTGCGAACCGCCCTTTATAGCCTAGATGCCTTACATAGAGCATCTGTGGGTTTATAAGGGGGAATATATCTTCCAAGGGATGGTCGTTGATTACATGTAACCGCAGGTCGGGTGGGTTTGGTATGTCAAAATCGTGCCGTACCTGAGCTGGAGGTACGTCTTCTCCAGGCTCAGATCCTCCCTCTCGGGAAGCTTCATCAGCTGCCAACATCTCTTCAACTTCTTCATCAAAAGTCGTTATTAACTGGGCTCGTTCATCGGCGTCCTGTATTGTGTTCGCCAGAGCCAGACCTGACATGGCGTCAGGGGCATATGCGACCATGCCGTCGTATTCGGGTGCTATGCGGAGGCGTGTAAATCGGTTGGATAGAGCCGCTCCGCCAACTAGCACCGGAGTGGTTATGCCGGCTTGACTGAAGTCTTGGGCAGTCTCAACCATCATTTTAGCCGATTTAACCAGTAGACCAGAGAGTCCAACCATGTCAGGTTTATGTTCTTTAACAGCGGAGATCAGTTCTTCCGGAGGAACTTTAATGCCAAGGTTTATTACCTGATAACCGTTGTTTCCCAGGATAATTTCCACCAAATTCTTGCCGATGTCGTGGACATCGCCCTTAACAGTGGCCAGAACCACTTTGCCTTTGACCGCAGAGTCGGCCTGTTCCATGTGAGGTTCAAGGTGGGACACTGAGAACTTCATGGACTCCGCCGATTGTAATACTTCTGCGACAATTAACTGGTTGGCGTTGAACTGGCGACCAACCTCCGCCATACCATCCATCAGTGGGCCGTTGATGATTTCAAGCGGAGTCCTTCCGGTAAGGGCTTCATCTAGGTCTTCAGCCAGACCTTCTTTGGACCCTTCAATGATTGCCAGCGCAAGTCTTTCATCCAGTGGGAGGTTCAGCCGCTCCTCTGATGAGGCTTTGGGCGCCTTTTCTCGGAAATGGTCGGCGAAAGCCGCCACCGGATCTTCCCCGGAGAACCAGATGAGGTCTTCGGCCAACTTTCTTTCTTCCTCTGGTATGGTGGCGTAACGCTCCATCCCTTCGGAGTTGACGATGGCCATATCCAGTCCGGCTTGAACGCAGTGGTAAAGGAAAACCGAGTTAAGCACTTCTCTTCCTGCTGCTGGCAGGCCGAAGGACACGTTTGATATACCGAGTACCGTTTTGACGCCCGGAAGCGCCTTTTTAATGAGGCGCACACCCTCTATCGTCTCGGCGCCCGAACCGACGTAGTTCTCGTCGCCGGTTCCGACAGGGAAGACTAATGGGTCGAATACGATGTCCTCTATCGGTATCCCATATTTTTCAGTAAGGAGTGTAGCAGATCGGATCGCCACTTCGAGTTTGCGCTCTTTGGTGATGGCCTGAGCCTGTTCTTTGTCGTCATCGATGCACCCGACGACTAAAGAGGCGCCGTATCGCTTGGCAAGCGGAACTACCGACTGGAAACGTTCTTCACCGTCTTCCAGGTTAATGGAGTTGATTATGGATTTTCCCTGAAGCTTGGTAAGTGCTAGTTCGATAACTGATGCGTCCGTGGAGTCAATCATAATAGGGGCTTTAACTTTCTTGGTCACCAGGTCCAGGAACTCAGCGACGTCTGCAGATTCGTCACGGTCTGGGTCTTGTAGGCATACGTCTAGGATATGGGCTCCGTTTCTCACCTGACGACGACCAACCTCGGCGGCCTCTTCAAATGAACCTTCTTTGATTAGACGGCGGAATTGCCTGCTGCCAAGTACGTTGGTGCGCTCACCAACAATGACTGGCCGGACATCGTCGTCGATCAGCAGTGATTCGATCCCGGAGACACGGCTGTCTGGTATTTCATTAACAGAGCGCACAGTCTTGCCCTCGGCCATCTCTGATAGCAGCTTGATGTGCTCGGAAACGGTGCCGCAGCAACCGCCGACGATATTTACCCAACCGGATTCGGCGAACCTACCAACGGTCTCAGCCATGTTCTCTGGTGTCTCGTTGTAGTTACCATCTTCATCAGGCATCCCAGCGTTTGGAAGGCAGGCCACCGGAAACTTGGAAAGCGATGAGAGGGTTCTAATGTGGTCGGTCATGAAATTCGCACCAGTGGCGCAGTTGATCCCGATCCAGAGCAGGTCACGGTGGGCCAGGGACGTATAGAAAGCTTCGGCGTCTTGGCCGGCCAATAGTGTTCCCATCGGTTCTATTGTGCCCTGGACTGCGACAGGCACTTGTATGCCCAGTTCGGCGAAAGCTCGGTCTATGCCTTCCAGCCCTGCTTTAACATTCAAAGTGTCCTGGCTGGTCTCCAGCAAGAGTACGTCTACGCCGCCTTCTATTAGTCCCGAGGCCTGGATGTGATAGTCGTTGGCCAGTTCTTCAAATGTGATACCACCTGTGACTGAGATCGTCTTTGTAGTGGGTCCCATTGAACCAGCAACGAACCGTGGTTTCTCTGGAGTGGACTCTGCTAAGGCGGCTTCTAAGGCCAGGGCAGCTCCCTCTTTATTGATGCGTCTAGCTTCGTGGGCGAGATGGTATTCTGCCAGAACCACCGGAGTTCCTCCGAAGGTATTCGTCTCAATGATGTCCGCGCCTGCCTGTAGGTAGCTTTGGTGGATATCTTTGATTACATCTGGCTTGGTGATGATCAGGTACTCGTTGCATCCTTCATATTCTTCACCGCCAAAGTCGTTTGGGCCCAGGTTTTTATTTTGGATGGCGGTTCCCATTGCACCGTCCATCACGAGTAAGCGTTGCGCGAGCGCCAGTTTCAGTTCATTAATACGTGAGCTAGTTGACATAAATGTTCGCCAGTTTTTTTAGGATTGGATTGTTGCACGACTCGCTATTGTAGCATCGGCTCACTGATGTTGGAATTGGGGTTGTCTGTAGGTCAGGCGTGAAACACAGGATGACTGCCAGTCAGATTCAGTCTACCGGTCGAACCAGTCGGTTAGCAGCGGACGGTTAATCTCCAGCCATTTGATGTTGAGACGTACCCTTTCCAAAGCCTGGCGGATGGTTCGTTCTGCCGCTGGCGCCGGGTGTTCTGAGAAGAAACTGTCAACCTCATCAGCTTTTTCTTGGGAACTGAAGTGGCTACAAATGGAGACCAGACGCATGAGGCCGAATCCGCCACCGCCGTAGCGCCGATCGAATTCACCCCAGTTGGCCTTCACGAATTCCCAGGCTAAGTCCCGACCTTTAGGGTTGGCGGCTATGCTGGCCACCAGTGTGATTGTGTCCTGGGATCGCACTTTAGGGGACAGAGAGTCTTCTAACGCTAAAGTTAGTAGGTCTGTGTCTTGGAATCTGCTCAGAGACAATAGAAGCCTGATCTTCTCCTCTGCCAGGTCGGTTTCGCTATCAAGGTGCCAAATCTGGTCGTAAACGTCCTTGCCTCCGGACTGTGCTGCGAGAGCAAAGACCATGCCACGGAGATCAGGGGTTAGCGTTTCCCTGTCTTGCATATATTTCTTGAATCGGTCTGTTGCCTCGGCAGTCACATCAGGGTCGTTATAGCTTCCAGCCTGACTCAGTACCGTGGAACGGAGCAGGGCATCAAGGTGACCTTCATCGGCTTTAGGTTCCCAGCCAATTTTCCCGGCTGCTGGAGAGAAGAGTTCACGGGCAAACCTCTGGTAGGCCGAGTGGACTGGCTCTTCGGCGATAAGCTGCTCAATGTCCCTTAGGTTACTGGCAAGGTCGCTCCACACCGAGGCGTCCGTCTCATTTTTATAGGCGTTGGCCATCGACATGAACTGGGTGACCGGTAGGATTCCTGCTCGGGATAAAGCATAAGCGTCATTCTGTATACCCAGGCGGTCGGTGGCATGCAGTTCCAATGACTCGATGGCTGGAACCAATCGTTGCCAGTCTTCTGCACTGTAGTTGACCCTGAAAAAACCTGTCTGGAGGGGGTTCAACTTGACCCAACTTGTCGTATTTCCTGGGACCTCAAGTTGAGTTTGGTTGCCCTCCATCACAGTGATGGGAGACTCCTCGCCTCCTTGGCTAACACTGATTGGCACTCGCCAGACCTCAGTGTCTGCCTTACTATCACCCAATAGACGATCGTAGACAAATCGCTCTTGGCTCACGGATATCTGTGTCTTACTGTCGCTGCGATCCGTCTCTACCTGAAGGACCGGATATCCCATCTGCTTAACCCATGAATCCATTATGGCGGTGACGGGTTGACCGGACTCAGTCTCTAGTGCCGACCATAGGTCTTGGGTTCGAGCATTGTCGTACATGTGCCCGGAAAGGTACCGGTTAAGGCCTCTTCGAAAAGTCTCCTCGCCCAGGAAGTTCTCTAGCATGCGGATAACCGACGCACCCTTGCTGTAGCTGATGGCGTCAAATAGTTGGCTGACTTCTGCAGGGTTCATGACGGCCTGCTCTATGGGATGCGAGTTTTTCAGCCCGTCTAGGCTAAGCGCTCGATTGGTGTCCATGTTTACAAACTGGGTCCACATCTCCCACTCTGGGAAGAGCCAGTCAACTGCCTTGTTTCCCATCCAGGATGCAAAACTCTCATTGAGCCAGAGGTCGTCCCACCACTCCATGGTTACCAGGTCTCCAAACCACATGTGGGCCATTTCGTGGGCAATTACCTCAGCAACCCGTTGCCTGGTTCCCGCAGAGGAGTTGTCTGGGTCAACGAGCAGGGCCGTCTCACGATAGGTGACGGCGCCCCAATTTTCCATGGCTCCTGCGGCGAAGTCGGGTATGGCGATGTGGTCGAGCTTTGCTAATGGGTACGGAATACCAAAATACTCGTTGAAATAGCCCAGAAGTTTTACAGACGTATCCAGAGCGAACGTGGCCTGGTTTTCCTTACCCGGTGTGGTCCAGACGCCTACTTTGGTCCCGCCCTCGGCCCGTTGGTCTATTGAAACCAGGTTACCGACTACGAAAGCCAATAGGTAGGTGGACATTACCGGAGTCTCTGCAAACCGGACCGATTTCAAGCCTGGGCCTGGGACAGCCTCGTCAACTGCCGGAGTGTTGGAAATGGCTTCGTATTCATCTGCGAAGACGAGTGTCACTTCAAAGGTGGCCTTTTTAGCAGGTTCGTCCCAGCAGGGGAACGCTCGACGGGCGTCGGTCGGCTCGAATTGGGTGGTGGCCAAGTAGCGAGTTTCGCCATCCTGGGCGGTGTATTCCGAGCGGTAAAAGCCCATAAGTTTGTCATTAAGTTCCCCGCTGAATACCATTTCTAGTCGGCCGTCCCCTGGCTGTATGGTGTCGTTGAAAACCAAAGTCGCTGTTTCGGATTCCTTATCGATGGTAATTTCCGGGTTGGACAACGTTACTCCGTTGGCGTGAAGGGTGGCAACACTAATATCAAGGTCAATCGCGTTAAGTACGATGGAGGTGGTGGGCTCTAATATCTGAAGATCCACGCTTTGTTCTCCACTGAAAGTGAACGTCGTAAGGTCTGGTTGCAGTTTGATGCGGTACTTGCTGGGGCGGGCTGTCTCGGGTAGAACCACCACTTCGGATGCGGGCATGGCTATCTTCCTCCCTGGGTTTTATGCTGGATAATGTTGAGGCTAAATTCCGGCGGAGTAGTACCGAAATAGAAGTAAATCAAAAGCTAAACGGTCGAATTGCTGATTGATCCGACTAGTTTATTGTCCTACTTGGCACCGATGTCTAGGCGTAGCGCCAGTGTACCATTAACCCACTGAAGGCTCTACCCGCCGATTAAGTGGTTGCCTTTGAAAATATAAGCATGGCTACCTGATCACTTGGTGCTATAATGTGCTTCGACTTTCTTCATCCTGTTTAGGCGTGGAACAGGCAATTATCGGTGATAACCGGTAGTTGTAATTCAATTAATTATTTATAAGGAAGACCTAAATGCCTCCCAAGACTATGTTCGAGAAAATCTGGGACGACCATGTGGTCGCCGAAGAACCAGGAGAGCCGCCGATTATCTACATCGACCTCCACTTAGTCCACGAAGTCACTTCCCCTCAGGCCTTCGACGGCCTTAGGGATGCAGGTCGAAAGGTTAGGCGATTGGACCTTACCATCGCCACCGCTGATCACAATACTCCAACATGGGACCTATCACTCCCGGTAACCGATGAGATTTCCAAGAAGCAGTTGGACGCCCTTGATCGGAACTGCGCTGAGTTCGGGGTCACATTGTACGATCGGTTCAGTCCGTTACAGGGTATCGTCCATGTTATTGGTCCAGACCTTGGTTACACCCAGCCTGGAAAGACTGTCGTATGCGGCGATAGCCATACCTCTACTCACGGTGCCCTCGGCGCCTTTGCCATCGGTATCGGTACTTCAGAGGTTGAGCACGTGTTGGCCACCCAGACTCTGCGTTCTTTTAAACCCGACACAATGGAAATAAGAGTCAATGGGCAATTACCTACAGGTGTCACCGCAAAAGATATCATTCTTGCCATTATCGGCAAGATTGGGGTTTACGGCGGCGTCGGACACGTAATTGAATACACAGGCGAAGCGATTAGGAACTTGTCCATGGACGGCCGCATGACTGTCTGTAACATGAGCATAGAGGCTGGTGCAAGGGCGGGTATGATTGCCCCTGATCAGACAACTTTCGACTATCTGAAGGGACGCCAGTTCGCTCCTCAAGGAGCCGACTTTGACGCCGCTGTAGAACGTTGGAAGGCCTTGGCCACTGATTCTGGAGCCAAGTATGACAAGGTGGTGGAACTTAACGCGGCTGACATAGAACCTCATGTGACTTGGGGAACCACCCCCGGAATGGTGGCACCGATCTCAGGGAAGATCCCCGACCCAGCGGACTCCGAAGATGAGAATGCCAAGGATGCTATCACCCGAGCACTAGAATATATGGACCTCAAACCTGGTATGGCCATTCAGGACATAAAGCTCGATCGAGTCTTTATCGGCGCTTGTACTAACTCACGTTTGGACGATATCCGCGCTGCCGCTGAGGTCGTCAAGGGCAAGAAGGTTCATGATGACGTTTATGCGATGATGGTCCCCGGGTCAGCTAAAATCAAGAAAGAGGCCGAGGATGAGGGCTTGGATAAGATCTTAATCGAAGCAGGGGTTGATTGGCGAGTAGCTGGCTGTTCCATGTGTTTGGGTATGAACCCTGACATACTGAAGCCGGGTGAGCGATGCGCCTCGACATCCAACCGTAACTTTGAGGGCCGCCAGGGCAAGGGTGGCCGCACTCATCTGGTCAGTCCTGCAATGGCCGCCGCCGCCGCCGTCGCAGGACACTTCGTCGACGTAAGAGACCTTTAGGCCAATAGATTTTCCGCTCATAATTCCAGGGGGTAAACTATGGATGCATTTACGAAATTAACTGGCGTGGTCGCACCCATCGACCGCGTTAACATAGATACTGACCAGATCATTCCGGCGGTATACCTCAAAAGTATCGAGCGTAGCGGGTTTCAGGACGCGCTGTTCTCGTCGTGGCGCTACAATGCCGACGGCACGGATAACCCAGATTTCGTTCTCAATAAAGAAGGCTACCGGAACGCAAACGTTCTGGTAGCTGGTCCCAATTTTGGCTGCGGGTCTTCGCGAGAGCATGCCCCGTGGGCTCTCCGAGATTACGGTATAAAGTGCATTATCTCTACCAGCTTCGCTGACATTTTCTATAACAACTGCTTCAAGAATGGCGTGTTACCGTTGGTGCTCCCCGAGGAGCAGGTTAGGGAGATCATGGACAAGGCCGAAAGCGATCCAGGGATCGAGCTGACCGTGGACCTAGTTGGTCAGCGGGTCTGGGACGAAAGCGAGGCAATTTCCATCTCGTTTGAGATTGATGCTGCTCGTAAAGATGCCCTGGTAAACGGTCTGGATGACATCGGATTGACCCTACGCATGTCTACCGACATAGAAGACTACGAAAGCAAACACGGGTTGTAGTTACAGGCTCTTAAACTCAATGGACGCCAGTATGTATTAACCGTCATTCGGTGTCGTTCTGAGGTATGAGTCAAATAATCTTATTTTAGCTGGGGCAAACTAGTTAATCGTGACCCGTCTGCTCCACTGAGGGAGACCTCTGCTGGTTAGAGCATTCAGGAGTTAAAAGGAAATTCCTATAACAGCTGAGGTTGGCGGAAGTTCATTCTAGGTTTTATTTTTACAAACTTGACTGATATCAGCCTACGCTGGAAACGTCCGTTTGACTTGCTCTTCAAAGTCGCTTTCGAAGCGCTGCATCCGTCCTTGGCGAATCTGTTCGTCCATGGGTGGGCGCTGAACTGGGCGAGGCGTCGTGGGGCCATAACCGATGATTCCAGACTCCTCCAACGCTTTAACCTCTTCGGAAGTCTTTCCTAGCATGTTTTCTAGAATTAGAGAATTGTGCTGACCCATTAATGGGGCCGGCATGCCCTTAACAGCCGGTGTTCTTGAAAGTTTCCAAGGCCGGCCGGCGTAGGGCAGTGGTGGGATGCCGGTGCTGTCATGGTGTGAGACTACTTCGTAAAAGTTTCTTTCTACCAAGTGCGGGTCAAAAAGCAAGTCTTGACTGTCCATGACCACACCTGCTGCTACACCTGCGCTTTGTAAGGCAGTCATCAACTCATGGGCATCCCAAGAGTGAGTGACCGTTCCTATTAGCCCATCCAATTCGTCGCGGTTTTGCCAACGGCTGAGGTCGTCCTCGAACCTGGAATTCGATGCCCAATCGCCTTGTCTCAAAACATTGCAGAGGGTCTGCCATTCTTGGTTATTGGAGACGGCTATAGTGATCCAACGGTCATCACCCTGGCACGGGTAGCATCCGTGAGGGGACATTACGGTGTCTTGATTCCCCATACGATTACCTGTGCGTCCGTTGGCGGAATAGTCCATCAGAATCTCGGGTATTGTGGCGCTGGTGGCCTGTGTTTGGGATATGTCTACGAATTGCCCTTGCCCAGTACTCAGTCTGTGCATTAAGGCTGCCATCACGGCAAAGACAGTGTGTTCACCTGAAGTGTAGTCGGTGTAGGGAATCTCGGACATGACTGGAGCGTCTCTATCGGTGTAACCTGTCTGATAGGCAAGCCCAGCCGCACCTTCAGTGGCTGGTCCAGTGGCTCCGTAGTTGGCCCAAGGTCCATAGAACCCGTAGCCGGTGGAAGATACCATTATAATGTCGGGTTTTATTTTTCTAATGTCTTCGTATTCGAGTCCAAAGTTCTTGATCACACGGGGTGTGAAATTCTCTGAGAAAACATCCGAAACCCGAATTAATTCTTTGAGGATTCCCAATCCTTCCGGCCTGCTTAGATCTAAGGTGACGCCCAGCTTGTTTCGGTTCTGTTCGTAGAAATTAGCGCCTTTGTTCCAAAACTCGCCGGATATGTCGTTCTTGTAGACAGAGTCGCTGCGGTAGCTCTCCAAGCGCCCAGTGGATTCTAGTCGGATCACTTGTGCTCCCATATCCGCCAGCATCTTCATGGAAAACGGAATGGCGATAAGCTGACCCATCTCGATTATTCGGACGCCTGCTAAAGGACCTTGCATGTCTCAGAGGTTCTCCAATGGTAGGTTTGGTTGATCTGGGTTTGAAGGTCGAACCCAGTTATATGATTGAGTCTGCTCGCATTTGGGCCAGTTCTTCGCGGGTGTGCCCCAACTTTTTGCCGATGATTTCTTGGTTGTGCTGACCCAGCGTTGGAGCTGGACTTCGTGCCGCCCATGGTGTTTTGCTCATTTCGAACGGCGCGCCCGGGTACTTGAGCGTTCCCAGTGATGGATGCGCGATATCTACGAAGAAGTTCCGAGCTTCAAACTGTGGGTCCGCCATGACTTCACTGGGAGATTGGACTACACCGAAGATGAATCGCTTTTCGTGGGCGGCGTAGAACCGCTCGTACTTATTCTGTTTGATGAAGTAGTTGTCTAGTATCTGGCCCAGTTCTTCGGCGTTGACCAGTCTGGCTGACGGTGTGTTGAATTTGTCGCCGCCTAGTTCCGGAATGCCCATGAAATCGACCATGACATCCCAATTCAATCCAGCGCCGATGCCAGGGTTAGGGATTAGGTGGCCGTCAGAGCTGGCTCGAAGCCTGCTTAAATCCCCGCTGTGATTCGGCTGCCGCCGCCGGACCGCGCCGGTGTAGGTGAAGTTATTGACCACGTCTCTCAGTCCGGTAGCGACCGCTTCCTGGATTGATACATCAACGTGCTGGCCTTCGCCGGTCAGCCGTTGGTGGTACATAGCCATCAAAGTTGCGGAGGCACCGTCCGTGCCAGCTTTGAACTGTGCTTGGTTGAAAGCGTGTTTTAGAGGCTCTCTGTCATAAGCACCTGAGATGTACATTAAACCACCCATGGCATATTCGATGATGTCTGCAGCCTTGTAGTCGCGGTAAGGGCCGGTCTGCCCAAAGTTAGATATGGAAGTAAGAATAAGACGTGGGTTTATCTGTTGAAGAGTTTCGAAATCTAGGCCCAGAGACGGCATGACCCTGGGTGCGAAATTTTCCACCAGTACGTCTGATTCTTCAATGAGCGACGTCAACATACTGATGCCCTTATCGGACTTGAGGTTCAGGGTGATGCTCTGTTTGTTGGTGTTTAGATATGCGAAGACCAGACTTTTCTCAGGGTCGATATCATCTTCCAGAAACGGCCCGGCTCGCCTGGTGTGGTCACCGGCGGGTTTCTCTACCTTGAGCACGTCGGCCCCGAAGTCGGCCAACAACTTGGTGCAGTATGGTCCGGAAAGGTGGTGGGTGAGGTCTAAGACTTTCATCCCTTCTAGCGCACGATCAGTCAAGGAGATGCTCCTAAAGATTGGGGGCTAAGCGTCCCGATTTAACGGTGTGTCCAGGTTGAATTCAGCTCGGCCAATTAATTCTAGGCACCGGTCAAGGGTCGGCGGCATCAGGGTTGAAGTTCGGATGTCACGGTATATGCGTTCTAGAGGCCAACTCTTATGGACGCTTCGGCCTCCGGTGATCTGGATTGCCTTGGCCGTTACTTCTAATGCTGCAACCGTCGCCATATATTTGGGCCTGGCCGCGATGGCTGTCTTTTCGTTCGCGGATGCTCCCTCCCATCGACTGGCAGCATCGTAAAGAGACATTCGTGCGCTACTGAGCGCCATTGTCATCTCGGCGATGGTACGTTGGGCAACAAGGCCGTCGGCTACCATGCCAGGATCGGGGGCAAACGATTGATTAAGACAGAACTCTCTCGTGAAGTCCAAGGCGGCTTGGGCCGCGCCAATGTAAGCTGCGGCGAAACCGATGCTGAACCCCTGAGTAACTCCTGTGTAAAAACCCTGCCCGGGTTCGCCGAGTACGCCGTCTTTGGTGACAGCGCACTTATCTAACTTCATGCTGGGGCTAACAGTACCCCGCATTCCTAGAGTGTTCCATACGTCTAATTGGGATAGGCCTGCTACATCGTGGGGGATCAAAGCCAGTAATTGAGATCCAATGGGATCGGTGGTGTTCTGGGCGTTGCAGTGAATCATGTATCGATGGGCGCCCCCTGCCATAGTGCAGAAGTGTTTAACGCCGTTCAGCACGTAACCCTCACCGTCGGGAGTTATGGTAGTGTGGCGAAATGCAGATCCACCACGTGTTTCGGGTTCGCTGCCCCAGCTTCCGAAGAGTTTTCCATCGTCGACGATTTCTGGGTAGTACAAAGCCTTTTGTTGGTCTGTGCCAAGGGCGCTGATGAATCGCATGACTGTGGAATGCATGTGTACTGTCATTCCAGTATTGGTGCAGCCTGCAGCGAGCTTTTCGATCACCATGACGTAGGTGAGCATATCCAGCTCATGGCCGCCGTATTTCTTGGGAACGCCAATGGTTAGAAGACCGTTCTGCCAGACATCGTGCCAGCTTTCCCGGGGATTGGTTCCGGAGGCATCGACTTCTGCAGCGCGGGGCGCTAGGCATTCGTGTGCGATCCGCTCCGCTGTATTTACCAACTCTCGTTGGTGTTTGTTAAGACCGGGGTCCATAGGGTCTCCTAGTTATTAGCCTCGGGATAGGTCAGACGCAACAGTGTGTGGCGTCGGTTGCTTGTATGAGGTCTGACCTGTTCAGGCCACCGGCCCAGTTCAACGGCCTCACCCCACTCGGGTGAGCGGAGAATGTCTGGGCTTTCTAGCTCATACATCGCATGAAACCTGGGTTGGCCATCGGTTTGTACAGTTTGCATCTGTCCTCCGATTAGCACCTGAAATGCCTGCGCTTCGAACCGTGTGATCGGTCCTACACCGGAGATTTTGCCTAATTCAGGGCAGTGTTCGGAATTGTATACGTCGTTGAACAAAGCCTCTTTGGCTGGTTCAACGTCCATACTTGCGATGAAGAGATACTTCGATTTTGAGTCCATGGCCAGCCTCCTGCGATTTCTATTTATGACCCTAGAAAGGTCGGCGGTGAGAGAACTCGACTTCCTCGTTGGTGATGAACTCCAATAGGACCGCCTTACCTTCTTCCTCAGTGACCTTGCGAGCCCTGGTGAAGGCTGCACTTATTTGGTTGGGATCTGTGACGCGCTCAGCGTACCCGCCCATTGCCTTGCCCAAGTCTGCGTAGTTGCCGCCTAAGTCACGGGTTCCGTAGAGATTGTGTGAGTCGGCCATCTGCTTGGTTTCAACGGCCATGGACGAGTTGTTCAGCACTACTGTGATAATTGGGATATTGCTTCGAACCGCCGTTTCAAAGTCCAATCCGACCATACCGAAAGCGGCATCACCCATAAAGTTGACGCAGACCTTTTCCGGAGCTGCTAATTTAGCTCCGATGGTCAGCCCAAGACCTGTGCCTAGGCCGTGGGATTTGCCCCATCCTAGGTAGGTGCGAGGGCCGTTTGATCGATAGAATGGAGTCAACTGATCTCGCGGGCTGCCTGAGTCGTGGGTCACGATGGCGTCTTCCGGCGGGATTGTGTGCATGAAATCCCAGATGACACGGTAGGGAGTCATGGGAGTTGAACTGTCTGATAGCTTTGCTCGCCATTGAGCGAGCCAGCCTTCACGCTCGGATTGCACTTCTTTGGCTGTGGACTGGTCGTCCTTCCGGCTGTTACCAACGATCTCCTTGCAGGAGTCGATCAACTGGCGCAGGACCAATTTGGCGTCTCCGACAATCGGTAGGTCGACGTTGTAATCTTTGTTGATATCTGATGCGTCATTGGTAGCTTGCATCAGGGTCTTTCCGGGAGGGATGTTCATCACCATACCGTGCTTGGTAAAGCTGGTTCCGATTCCGAATATGAGGTCCGAACGGCGTATGAAATGGTAGGCGTGGCCGGAGATGGTTGGGCCTGTGCTCCCCAAGGCCAATGGATGGACCTCTGGGAATGCACTTTTACCTAGTAAAGTACTGCACACGGGCACCTGGAGCAGTTCTGCCAATTCTAGTAGTTCATCTGAAGCTTTGGCATAAAGAACACCCTGACCAGCCATGATCACCGGGTAATGTGCGGCGCAAAGTGCCTTGGCAGCTGCTTCGATGTCAGAGGGATTGCCCTGACTGGTGGTTGGCCGGCTGGGAGCGTAGTAGAAACTCTCTTCACGTACTTCTTCCAGCGCAATGTCGGCTGGAATCTCCACTGCCATGGGGCCTCCGCGACCCTGTCGAAGTCCAGCAAACGCCCGACGCATGATGTCTGAGGTGCGGTCTGGCATGTTCACCTGTTCGATGGCTTTGGTTATATCGGCGTAGCCCTTTAATGAGTCGTAGTGGGGGTTGATACCAGCTTTGTCTCTGGGATGTCCTAGGGGTAGCAGCAGTATTGGCACCGAATCTGAATAGGAGGTTGCGATACCGGGATAGGCGTTCTCTGCGCCGGGCCCGTATTGCATTGCAAACACGCCCATGTGGTCACCGTTGCTGACCCGACTGAGCCCGTCGGCAATTCCCACACCAACCCTTTCTTGTCGACAGATGATTGGCCGGATGCCACCTAAGGCTGCGGCCTCAATTACCGGGGTTGTGGGGAAACACGGGAGGTATTGCACACCCTCCCTTTTCAAAATCTCTGTGATGGCTTCAATTGTGTTCAATTGGGCCGCCTCCTGTATTGTTTAGTTATGGAATCTGTCATTGCTAAAGTGAGACCCAGAGGGGCTTACTGCTGATAACACGTACCAATCCGAAGATATGGGTTCGGGATACTTGAGCTCATTCCCTGTCGGGTTTTTAGCCACGGAGAGTATATCATCGCCCAAGGGTCAAGACATTAACATAACATGTCTATTTATCCCTCGTGAAGCGGTATTCGTTTTGGAAACCGGCATTTGGACGGACTGGAACTCTGTAGGTTTGATCTAATGCGGCTATGTGCGTCTATATTGGTGATATGCTTCCTGTCATTCGCAATGGACTTATTGTAATGTGCGCGTAAGTGACGGTTGTAGCAAATAATTTACCGAATCCGGTGCTTAGATCGCCATAGCATGATCGATCGGATAGAAGCTAGTCGGCAGGTGTGCCTTTAACAACCCAACTTGGGGTCCTATGCTATGGGACGGGGACTAGTTGACCGGCACACCGACCTACGCCGTGGACTGGTTGAGTTCTTCGATGCGGACTGCGCTCGGTTTCAGTATGGCGTAAAGAAAGTCATTGGCTGGGGTAGGCACTTCCAATTCCCGGGCCCATCGGACTACGGTTCCTGTTAGTCCTTCTAGTTCAACGGGACGTTGGTCGGTAAAATCTTTGGCCATCGACGCCCGACCCTGCCCTGGGAACCGATCTAGTGAGTCCATGGCCCAGGCCAGGGAATCGGTCATGATGGGTGCTCCGCGAGCTTTACCTACGGCTAGAACCTCTTCGATGGCGTCACTAATTAGCTGTCTTGTTTCTGGCTTTGTGCGCATCTCTTCGTAGACGCAGTTGGCTGCGGCGCAAACCGCGGCTGAACCTGCTATGTAGGCAAACTTTTTCCAGAGCATGCCTGGCATATTCTCATGCAGGTTTACTCGCCAACCAGCTTCTTGAAAACGTTGGAGTAGATTCTCGCCTCGGCGGCTGATGCCCACGTCCATCTCTCCGAAAGCTGCGATGCCTGGGCCGTTTTGAGTAATAACACCAGGCTCCCTGATTCGCCCCTCCATGTAGGCAGATCCAATCATAACGTGTTCGTCACCGACGGCTTCGGATAGTATCTCGCCGTTATCGATGCCGTTTTGCAGAGTTAAGACTATGGTGTCTGGTCCAATCAAAGGTGGTAGGATCTTAATGGCGTTTAAGTTGTGATACATCTTCACGGCGAATATAACTAGGTCTTGCTCCCCAATTTCGGAAGAGTTATCTGTGGCGGCCCCGTGGACGGTGAATGTACCGTCTAATTGGCTTTCTACTCTAAGGCCATTCTCTTTGATGGCATCAAGATGGGATCCTCTGGCGATGAACGTCACCTCATGACCAGCCCGAGCCAAAAGTCCTCCAAAATAACCACCTACGCCACCGGTGCCGACTACCGTCACCTTCATGTCTTCGCCAGATCCTATTCCCATCAGTAAACCAACTCCAACCCTAGTTGATTATTTGCCTTTAGCTGTTTCAGTTAAGAATAATACTCTATTCACGGTTTTCCACCGGGTAACCGAACTCTTCACGGAGGTCGCGCTTTAGTACCTTGCCCATGACGTTGCGAGGCAGCTCCCTAACAAAGATAACGGAACGCGGTCGCTTAAACCCGGCTAACCGGTCTCGGCAGAACTCTATGATCAGTTCTTCGTTTGTGTTTTCGGCATTGCTGACCACCACTGCTCTGACTTCCTCACCCCATTCGACGTCGGGCACTCCGATAACGGCTGCGTCGTCCAACAATGGATGGGAGCGGAGTACCTGTTCCACTTCCTCAGGAGAAACCATCTCTCCTCCGCGCTTGATGAAATCTTTAGCTCGGCCTGATAGATATATGTAACCATCCTCGTCTTGATAACCTAGGTCTCCGGTATATATCCAGCCGCTCCGCATTGTTTCTTGGGTTGCTGATTCTTCGTGCCAATAACCCGCCATCATTCGCGATCCCCTTGCCACGATCTCGCCGTTTTCGCCAACGGCAACAGACTGACCTTCTTCATCCACGATATCGACTTCTACATCTTCGAGCGGTTTTCCGATGGATGTAAGACGTTTCAGTTTGGTCTCTATCTCAGTTTGGCTTCCGTTTAGTACGTGGTCGTCCGGAGGTAACATAGTGATTGTCGATGCGGTCTCAGTCTGACCAAATGCGTTGATGAACCGTACGCCGGGGAATTTCCCAATGGCTTCTCGTATGACTTCCAATGGCATTGGAGCGGCACCATAGGTTATGACTCCAAGAGATGATAGGTCGTAATCCTCGAACTTGGGATGCTCCATCAGGTGCTTCAACATGGTGGGCACCAACATGGCGCGGTTGGCTTGGTTTTCTTGGACCAGATGCAGCCACTCCCCGGCATCGAACTGGCGCATAACCACCAATGTGCGTCCACCGTAAACTGCCGCGAGAGCGGCCTGTAGTCCTGCGATGTGGTAGAAAGGGACTGTTATGAGGTTGCTTTCTTCAATATCCGGATCGGCTGGTTCGACTGTGGCTAACAGGTATGAAGAAAAGCTGGCGTGGGTAAGCATGACACCTTTGGGGACGCCCGTCGTACCTGCAGTGAACATGATTACGGTGGTGTCTTCATCTCCAGCCTCAGGGAAATGTAGTTGATCCGGAGATGACTCAGTAAGAAGGGTTTCATAGTTTGTAGAGCTAGATACTGGGTCGCCGTCTAGGATTATTATTTCCCCCGAGGACTGCATGCTTTCTGGGACCAACGGTAGGTAACGTTCCCCTAGCAAGAGACATGTTGGTTCTGAAATCTTCAGCATCTGGGCCAGTTCTTCCGTCTTGGCACGAAAGTTGATTGGCACATATATGGCGTCAAGCTGTGCAGCTGCGAAATACGTCTCAATGCATTGGTTGGTGTTAACTTGCATGGTGGCTACTCGGTCTCCTTGGCCAACTCCTAAACGAGATAGGCCGTTGGCCAGTCGGTTGACCCGTTCCGCCAAGTCTGCGAATGTTATGGTCTGGCCGTCGAATACCACTGCGGCGCGTTCGGGGACTATGGCGCCTGCGATGGTCAAGAATTCAGATGTGTTCATCAGTTCATTTCCCGTCTATTTCTTTTTGTATCTAGCATGATTATTCAGGTGGATAACCTAGCGGTTACCCTACTCTCTAATTCAAGCGCCTGTGGTAGGTCTAAGTCCATCCCCTGCCTCAGCAACTGTTTCAATGCGGCGACTGGTGCAACTGGTAGATCGGCTAATCTGTTGGCTAGCAGCCAGGCTTCATCCAGAAGTGATTCCGGAGAAACTATACGCGTCACCAGACCCAGTGCGAGGGCCTCTTCGGCTTGGATTCGTCGTCCGGTCAGAAGCAGGTCCATTGACTGGGATGAGCCGATTGTTCTGGGAAGTGATTGGGTGCCGCCTGCCGCTGGAATCATACCCAACTGTATCTCCGGCAGCGCAAATAATGTTCGTGCGGCTGAGATCCTTACGTCGCAGAGAAGGGCTATCTCCAAGCCGGATCCGATGCAATAGCCATGCAGAGCGGCTACTGTAGGCTTGCTCAAGTTTATCAGTTGCCCCCAAACGTCTCTTTCCCAACGCACCTGACGGGCAATCACCTGAGATGGTGCTGAACCAAACTCCGTTAAGTCTGCTCCAGCGCAGAAACCACGGCCTTGCCCGGTTATCAATAGTGCACGCACGTCCGAATCTAACTCAACGGCAAATAATGCTTCTGAGAAATCATCCCGCATTTGGATGTTGTAGGCGTTCACTACTCTAGGACGGTTTAACGAGATATGGGCCAATGCTCCTTTTTTCTCGAACAGGAGCGTTTGGAACCTGCCTTTATCCGACATGAGATGGGCTTAGGCCTCCGGAACAGCCCTGGCGTAAAGTTCGTCTAGATCTATTTCGGTGTAGCGTAGACCGATATTCTCAAGGTTGTGGGCGTCGCTCACTTCCATCAATATCAGGTCGTGCTCTGACGCTATTTCTGAGACTTGGTCTTTGCGGATGTGCCAGTTGTGGATGTAGTTGTCTATCTCAATCGCATGGATGTTTGGTTCGATTAATATCTCAGGTGAGTAATAGCCGGGATGGCAGTAAGTACGGAAAACCCCTCCGCCGTCCGGTAGGTAGAGTTCTGCCACCTGGTACTCGGCGAATGGGTTGGCCTTTGGGCGAATCTCGATCTCCCACCCGGGCAGGATGACGACCTGTCCCGGAAAGTGCTTTTCCACTATTTCCCGGAGTTCCATTCCCCATTCCTTGTTGTGGTGGTCGGTGATACCGATTCCATCTATACCCCGAGATTTGATTTGATTAACAATTTTCTCCGCGATGTCCACTGTTGGAGGTACAAAATTGAAAGCCTCCCAGGGATGGGTATGGAGGTCTAGTTTTAATTTCAAAAGAATTCCTTTTATATCACTTGATAAGTCATCGTCTAAGAGCCGTCAAATTTGGGAGGGCGTTTTTCCAAAAAGGACTTTACCCCTTCAGCCCTATCCGATGTGGATTGCAATATAATGTTCAAATCTGCTTCAAGTCCTAAACCCTGTTCCAAAGAAAGATCCATTCCATGGCCGACCGCTTCTTTGGCATAGCGTGCGCTGATGGGGCTGGCCGTTGATATCTGTTCTGTTATTTCAGAGGCTAATACGGCCAACTGTCCGCGGCTCTCTTCGACTCGATTTACGAGACCGATGGATAATGCCTCTGTGGCGTCCACTATGCGCCCAGTGAGTAACATGTCTTTGGCCCAAGACGGCCCTACGAGTCTGGGCAGCCGTTGTGTGCCGCCGTTTTTGGGGATGACTCCCCTGGACATGTCTGGAAACCCGAACTTAGCGGCGGTAACGCTGATGCGGAGATCTGCTGTCAGCGCCAGCTCTAATCCTAGTCCGGTCGCATCGCCATTTATCACAGCTAATAAGGGAATCTTAAGGCCAGCTACCGCCGTTGCTCCCGCTGTTTGGGGTGGGTCACATCCATCATTGACAGAGAAAACGTCACCATTTGCGCATAGAACGGCTAACCTCAGACCGTCATATTCGGAGATTAACCGGTATGTTTCGGCTAGAGCGCGAGCCATATCGCTGTCGATTCGATTGCCATTCTCGGGTTGGTTCATTGTGACCGTTGCCACGTTTTGAGCCAAAGTTACAGTCACCGGCCCGAGGTCTAGGATGTCTTCAGTAATATTGGTTCCTCTTTAGTCAGAATGGATGGAGCACAGCTAGAAGTGGTGTCGTTTCTAACAAGATAAAATGGATATAAATGTTAATTGAGCGTATAAATAGTTGCCATTAAATACTAGGCCGGGCACGTGAATGTTGACAAGGTGTTGTGCCAAGCCTAACATGGATTGGCACTTCTGAATTGGGAGTGCTATCCCACGTAAGAATAATGCCGGGCTACCAAATTGTCCCGGAGATTTAGAAGGAGGCCGCGGTGGCAAACTTTACGCCATTGGGAGAACGTGTGGTGGTGAAGCCCAGCGAAGGTGAACAGACTACAAAGGGTGGAATCTACCTGCCGGATACCGCCAAGGAAAAACCCCAGGAGGGTGAGGTCATCGCCGTTGGACCCGGCCGGGTCAGCGAGGATGGCAGCAGGATTCCCATGGAACTCGCCAAGGGAGACCGTGTGATTTACTCTAAGTTCGCCGGAACGGAATACAAAGACGGCGACGATGAACTGTTGATTCTTCGGGAAAGTGACATACTAGCGAAGATCGGCTAACTAGCGATATACATTTGGAACAACTCAACAGGGCAGGTAAAAGCCCATTCTTGACCGACCTATAGGAGGATTAGGATGCCAGCAAAGAAGTTGGCCTACGCCGAGGAAGCGCGGAAAGCACTACGTGTTGGAATCGACATTCTGGCTGATTCAGTTAAAGTCACCCTCGGTCCCAAGGGCCGTAACGTGGTGTTGGATAAGTCGTTTGGCCCGCCTCAGGTGTGCAGCGACGGCGTTACCATCGCAAAAGAGATTGAACTTCCCGACCAGTTTGAAAACATGGGCGCACAGCTTTTGAAAGAAGCTGCCACCAAGACCAACGACGCGGCCGGTGACGGCACCACAACTTCAGTTGTTTTGGCCCAGGCCATTATCAACGAAGGGTTTAAAAACGTCACTGCAGGCGCCGATCCCATGGCTATCAAACGGGGAATCGAGAAAGCAGTTGGCGCTGTGGTTTCTGAAGTACAGTCCATGGCCCAGATTGTGGAGACTAGAGAGCGTATCGGCCAGGTCGCCAGCCTCTCAGCCCACGAAGAAGCCATAGGAGAGACCATTGCCGAGGCCATGGAAAAGGTCGGCAAAGACGGTGTTATAACGGTTGAAGAGTCTAAGGGTCTGACTGACGACATCGAGTATGTTGACGGCATGCAGATTGATCGCGGCTACATCTCTCCTTACTTCATCACCAATCCGGATAGAATGGAATCGGTGATGGAAGACCCTACCGTAATCATCACTGACAAGAAGATTTCGGCTGTTGCCGACATGCTTCCAGCTCTGGAGAAACTGCTCCAGGTCGGCAAGAAAAACGTGGTAATCATCGCTGAGGATGTGGACGGAGAAGCGCTGGCCACCTTGGTGGTCAACAAGCTCCGCGGTACCCTCAGTGTCCTAGCTATCAAGGCGCCTGGCTTCGGCGATCGCCGAAAAGCTATGCTTGAAGACATTGCCATCTTAACCGGCGGTACTGTCATTAGCGAGGAGACCGGTCAGAAGTTGGACGCAGCTACTGTGGAAGACTTCGGATCTGCTCGCACGATTACGGCCACCAAGGATGAGGCTACCATCGTAGAGGGTAAGGGTGCTGATGACGCCATCCAGGGACGCATCACCCAGATTAAAGCCCAGATTGAAGATACGACCTCAGAGTTCGATAGGGAAAAACTCCAGGAACGGATGGCCAAGCTGTCCGGCGGCGTCGCCGTGATCAAGGTGGGAGCTGCCACCGAGATTGAACTTAAAGAGCGGAAAGCCAGAGTAGAAGATGCCCTTTCAGCGACTCGATCTGCGGTCGAAGAAGGCATTGTACCTGGAGGCGGAGTTGCTCTGGTCCGTGCCAGTCGCGGAGTGGAAGGCCTCTCAGGAGTTCCTTCTGATGAACAGGTTGGCGTGAATATCATTCGTCACGCTCTTGATCAGCCCCTAAAGCTGATTGTGGAGAATGCCGGATTCGAGGGAGCAGTTGTTCTCAACCAAGTCAAGCAACAAGCAGACGACTACGGTTATGACGCCGACATCGGTGAATACGGCCCCATGATGGAACGTGGGATCGTCGATCCGGTCAAAGTGACCCGGTCTGCTCTCCAAAATGCTGCTAGCGTCGCGGCCATGGTACTTACTACTGAGTCCGTGATTAGCGAGATACCACAGGCAGCTCCGGCAATGCCGGCAATGCCTCCTGGTGGCGGTATGGATTTCTAGGAATTTCATTCCAGGATCTCCTGCAACAATCACAAAAAAGCCGCCCTTCTTTACGAAGGGCGGCTTTTTTGTGATAAAAATCTATCGAATTACACTCGGTGGGTTCCCCGTGGAACATTTGCCTTTGTCCAGCTATAATGCGTTGCTGCCGAGAAACTCAGCATGACCACACCTACACCTGAAACTCAAGGGCGAAACAGGATTCTCTATGATCAGTGTCCCAGATAATCCGTCAACAAATGGCAAACTCTATCCGTCGGGGAAAGACGCTCTGGAGGGAATTTCCATTGGAGATACAGTACTGGTAGCTGGGTTTGCTAGATGTGGGATACCGCAGAAACTCCTACAAGCACTGTCAGAAATTGAGGTATCAGAACTGACATTGATTTGCCAGGGGGCGTGGGTTCAAGAATCTACCGACTTTACTATTGCAGACCTGGTTGCGACCGGAAAAATCAAGAAGATTATCTCTCCGATGCCGTTTCATCCCGTGTACGGTGGTTTGGTAAAAAAGGCCTGGGAGTCGGGCAACTTGGAACTTGAAATTGTCCCACAAGGTGTTTTGGCAGAGAGGCTCCGCGCCGGAGGCGCGGGGATCGGCGGGGTATTTCTTCCCAGTGGTGCTGGTACAAGGTTTGCAGAAGATAAAGAAAAGCGCCTATACGACGGTAGAGAGCACGTGTTGGAATTCGCCCTTAAGGCCGATTATGCCCTGCTTAGGGCTGAAGTAGCCGACACTCTAGGTAACATGGTTTACCAAGCGACCAGTCGTAATTGGAACCCCACAATGGCCATGGCCGCAGGAGTCACGGTGGCCGAAGTCGACACCGTTCATGAGCCAGGAGGGATTGATCCTGAATTGGTTATTACCCAAGCGATATTCATTGACCGTCTTGTCCTGTCGGACTGACGATCGGAGATTTTGGAATGCCAGGCAATCGGCTAGAATCATCCAACATGGTGCTACGTGCCGCCCAAGAGTTATTCCCAGGTGCAGTTGTCGCCCTTGGAATGGGTTTACCTTGTCACTTGCCATTTGAACTACCGGCCAGTGGAGGTGTCTGGTTCATAGCGGATAGCGGGGCACTGGGTTATACAGGCCAAGATAACGATGGGGTCTCGGTAGACGCTGGTGGGAGTCTTGTAGCCATGCTCCCTGGTGGTTCATTTACCGGCGTGGTTGACGTGGCCGGTATTTTACGGGGTGGGCATACTGACGTTGCGATTTTGGAGCCATCGCAAGTCTCAACAAAAGGAGACTTCGTTCACTGGACCACGGAAAAGACGGCAGGGTTATTTGCCCCTGGTTCAGCGGTAGACATGGCCTACGGTTCGTCTACCGTGGTTGCCGTAATGCCCCACCAGGGACCAGGCGGTCGCTCGAACATAGTAGAGAAATGTACTTTACCTGTGGACGGAGCGGGTCGGCTGGACTTAATTATTACCGATGTTGCAGTCATCAAAGTAGTTGCCAGTGGTCTGGAGTTAATTGAGACGGCCCCTGGTTGGGCTGCTGAGGACGTAATCTCTATTACCGATGCGCCGCTGTCCGTCTCATCTGGATTAAAGGAATTGACCGTTGATATTCCGGCCATTGTCCCTCCCAACAAAGTCTATCCAAGTGCTGTGGATGCGCTTCTGGATGTACCAGAAGGCTCAGTAATTAACGTTGATGGATTTGCTGGCCCCGGCGGCATGGCGCATTACCTGATGGTTGGTCTACGCGATTTAGGTGTTAAGAACTTACAGTTGATCAGCAACACGGCTGGTGTGGCCCGTGTCAGCGCCTTTGGTTCTCCCAATATCATTGACCACAGTATACTAGTGGAAAATAATCAGGTGGTTAAAGCCACGGCGTCCTACCCTGTCTCTCCGTCTGCGTCTCGTCCCAGCGCATTTGAGGAAGCTTACAATAGGGGGGAAACTGACCTTGAAGTAGTGCCCCAAGGCACTCTTGCTGAACGTCTTCGAAGCGGTGGTGCCGGAGTGGCGGCTTTCTACACCCCGACGGGGGTTGGAACACTGTTAGGCGATAACAAAGAGACCAGGACGATTGACGGTAAAGACTACGTCTTAGAAACTGGGCTGCGGGCTGACTACTGTATCATTCGTGGTCACAAGGCAGACACCCTGGGCAACGTGGTCTACAAGGGTACTTCCCGAAACTTCAACCCAGTGATGGCCACTACCGCTAAGGTGACAGTGGTAGAAGTGGATGAGATTGTGGAACCAGGCCAGCTTGGTCCAGAAGAGATTATTACCCCCGGATTATTCGTTGACCGCATTGTGGTTAGGCCATCTGATTTTTCCGCCTACTTGGACATTTAATTGAGCGAACAAAAGGTCAAATGATGGAATCGTTAGCTGACAAAGAGCGTCTGCCGCGGGATATCGTGGCAATGCGCGTTGCCAAAGAGTTGCCCGACGGTTCCTACGTGAATCTGGGCATTGGTATCCCCACGATGGTTTCTAGCTTTGTGCCGGAGGGTCGTACGGTCTTCTACCATAGCGAGAGCGGTATATTGAATTGCGGCCCCCTGGCTGAAGAGGGGAATGAGGACATCGACCTAATCAACGCAGGTGGTCAGTACTTGCAGATAATCGATGGCATGTCATTTTTCGACTCTGCTGAGGCGTTTGCTATGATTAGGGGTGGGCATGTAGACGTTACGGTGCTGGGTTCCCATCAAGTGTCTGCTACTGGAGACTTAGCTAACTGGATGTTGCCTCAGCGGGGCGTTGGCAATGTGGGTGGAGCCATGGATCTCGCCACTGGCGCGTCTGGAGTCATTGTCGCTATGGAGCATACAGACCGCAACGGCGAGCCAAAGATTGTTCAGGAATGTACCTTTCCACTGACCGGTAAAGGGTGCGTTTATCTGATCGTTACAGATCTAGCCGTTATAGAATGCGACGGACATGGATTGACCCTCAAAGAAGTGGCCCCTGGTTGGACACCAGAAGAGGTGCAGCAGCTGACAGGGGCCATATTGGCCATATCCCCAGATGTGAAAGAATTCGAGCTCTAATCTCCTGAATTTCTTTATCTGACACAAAATTAATAAAAGTTGCGTATGTAACCTATCTGAAACTAGTCTAAATGGCCCCATGTTTGCGCATGTTTGATTCGGTATTCTGTGCCTAAGCTGTTCTTCTGTGCATCTAAGGGAACAGTAAGAATAATGATATCGACTCTGTTTTACTGGGTAATGTCAACGGTTCATCTGCCGGACTTACTCGGAGTATCCTGATTTTATTCTGCTATTGACCTTCGGATGATTTCTTGTTTGAGTCTTGATTGTTCGATTGGTCGGAAGTTGCGGGGAGAAAAATCCTGTTGTGTTTTCGGTTACCAACGAAGTACTTGACCCCATATTGACAGACGTGGTGAAAGGAAATCGGGATAAAGTCGTTGGCTGGCTAAGGAATGAGCATGGATCTTGGGGTTTTTTGGCTGGCCAGGCGGTATCCTCGGTCCGTAAACAAGCCGGGCGTGACCTTAATGATATGGAAAGAAGGTTGGTCTGGAGTCGCATGTGGTGGTGGCTGGAACAGGTGCGCTCCAGCGTTCAATAGGTTGTTTAAGTCGCCAGTCCAACGACAAGCCTTACTCCGAAATAAGCGTTTCAGATCATGTTGGTGGTACAGGTATTCAGATATACTTACCATTGGTAGAAACCAATTGATGCGCCGCCTATAACAATGCCTGAACCAATAATTACTGCCACCGGAATACATAAAATTTACGACACCGGCACTGTAAAGGTAAACGCCTTGAGAGGCGTCAACCTGACCGTGGAGCGCGGTGAAATGGTCGCAATTATGGGGCCAAGCGGCTGCGGTAAGACTACTATGTTGAACTGTCTTTCCGGTCTGGATGAGATAGAGTCTGGTCAGGTGGTAATAGACGGCGTGGTCCTTCACGACCTGCCCGATGATAATCGTAGCGATTACCGGGCGCGCAATATGGGTTTTGTATTCCAGCTCTACAACTTGCTTCCAGTACTCTCTGCAGTGGAGAACGTGGAGTTGCCGTTGTTGGTATCGGGAGTTCGACCCGCGGAAGCCCGTACGCGCTCCATGGATCTACTGGAACTGGTTGGTCTGAGTGATAGGGCTCAACACCTCCCCGGTGAGTTGTCCGGCGGTCAGCGTCAACGAGTGACCATCGCCAGAGCGCTGGTTAATAATCCGTCTATTGTTTGGGCAGATGAACCCACTGGTGATCTGGATAGCGAGACGGCATCGGACATTATGGACCTTATGTGCAAACTCAATGTTGAGAACGGTCAGAGCTTTGTCCTGGTCACCCATTCTGATGACGTAGGAAAGCGTGCCCACCGAATTGTTCGGATGCGTGATGGCACCATAGTAGACGACGGAAACGCTACAGAAGCTTAATATTAACTTTTAACTACCCGGTCATAAATTACGACCAGGACTAACATGGAAGAACTGTTCGGCATCCCAATGGATGTCATTATGGCCATCCTTTTGGCGGCTTTTTTACCGGCGTTAACTGGCGTGGCAATAATGGCCTGGCGTAACCGCGTGATGCTCAAGTTGGGCCTACGTAACATACCTCGACGAAAATCCCAGACCGGCCTGATAGTAGTCGGCATTATGATTAGCACTCTGATTATGGCCGCTGCATTTGGCACTGGTGATTCCATCACGTTTTCTATCCGTAAGAATGCCACAGACGCCCTGGGACCCATCGACCAGATCATATTTTCGGCTCGCGCAGATGAATCAGATACTGTAGGCAGCTTTAATTACTTCTCACTGGACCGTTACGAGCAACTGAAGGTGGAGTTGGCGGAGTTTGATCTGGTCGATGGCCTTGCCCCTGGGATAGGTGAGTTCGCGCCAACTGTGAACATTAGGACCGCTCTCAGCGAAGGGCAGATGCAGGTAACCGGAGTGGACCCCAATTCTCTTGATGGTTTTGGTCGGTTCCATTTAGTTAATGGACAAGAGATAAATCTGGAGACATTGGGACCTGGCGATGCCTTGATCAACGAAGATGCTGCGGAAGAGTTGGATGCCCAGTATGGCGACGATCTAGTCACCTATGTCGGCGGATTAAGCATTACATTCAAAGTTCAGGGAGTCGTGGATAGCGGCGGCCTGGCCGGAGTTGGCCCCACGCTGCTGGTGAGGTTGGACCGGGCCCAGGAGATGTTTGAACGGGAAAACCAAATCAACTCCATCGCAGTCTCCAACCAAGGTGGGGTCATTGACGGAGCGGAGGTTAGCGATGAGGTTACAGACGCTCTGAGGGTGTTGTTCACCGACAGAGAAATTGCGAGAGATATCCAAACCCTGCTCAACCGGGAGGACGTTATCGGTGAGTTGGAAACTCTACGCGCAACACTCACTAAGGAATTGGCTGCTGATTTGGCGGTGGTCACGAGTGGGCTAGTTGAAAGCGTCTTGACTGATGATTTCATCGCTATGCTGGCAGACGAGGACGTCCAGGAGGCAGTTTTAAACGCTGTACACGAAGCAGGAATTGGCGAAGTGGGAGCCGAGGTTGGCACGTTGTTCGCTGGACTGGCCGAATTTCGCGTCAATGCCATCAAGAAACAGGTCTTGGAGGTGGCTGATCAGGCGGGTTCTGGAGTAACCAGTATTTTCATAGTCATGGGATTATTCTCAATCATGGTTGGCGTTCTGCTGATCTTCTTGATATTTGTGATGCTAGCTGCAGCTAGGCGCTCGGAGATGGGTATGGCCCGAGCTGTAGGGGCCAAGCAACGACATTTGGTTCAGATGTTCATATTTGAAGGTACCGCGTATTCTCTGGTCTCAGGTGCGGTTGGAGTTGGTCTTGGACTGGGGGCAAGTTCCATAATTGTCTTCATGGCGAACCGGATTTTTCAATCTGGAGGTACCGGTGCACCGGAGAGTTTCACCATGTTTATTCACTTTGATCCAAGAAGCGCGGTCGTTGCATATTGCTTGGGTATGGTGATCACATTAGCTACCGTAGCTATCTCGGCTTATCGCGTCAGCCGTTTAAACATAGTGGCCGCTGTTAGAGGGCTTCCTGCTCCGGTGGAGCAATCTCAAATACCCTATAACAAACGCCTTCTGGCCCCGTGTGAGGCTTTAGTTAGACCTGCTTTGCTCTTCGGATTTGGCCTGTTGGCTTTGGTTAGAATGGATATCAGTAAAGGATTTGGTTTATTAGTAACTTCGGCGTGGGCCGCTGTTATCCTACCCGTTAGGCTGATAATCACAATTGGACAAGCGATCTGGGTGCCGATGAGTCACGGATGGATGACAATGGTTGCTGGCGGGTTGTTCGTATGGATAGGGGTCGCGTCCAAGGAGGTCGCACCGCTGAGCGTCGGGATCACCTTGGTAATCATCGGAATCGGTCTTTCATTGAGAACAATTTCTTACCGTATTGGAGTTCAGGCGGACGTTGCAGATCGGATCGCCTATACGTTTATGGGATTGGTCACTCTGATGTACTGGATTCTACCTTCCAGTGTGCTAAGAAGGATATTCGGCGACACTGAAGGCGGTATTGAGATGTTCTTCATATCTGGAGTCGCGATGGTGGCGGCCGCCGTGTGGACTGTGATGTATAACGCCGACCTTTTGCTTGTAGTGCTGACCTATGTGGCCAAACCCTTTGGTTGGTTCAGACCGGTCGTGGTTACTGCAGTAGCCTACCCAATGGCCGCTAAATTCCGTACTGGCCTAACCCTGGCTATGTTCTCCCTAGTGATATTCACTCTTATAGTCATGTCCATACTTACCGAGGCTTTCAGCTCTGCTGTGGGTGATTCAGAGAAGGTTGCCGGAGGGTGGGATATTCAGGCAACGGTAAATGCCAACACTCCAATATATGATATTCGGACTGCCATCGATGATCGACCCGGTTTGGATAATCGGGATATAACTGCCATTGGTGGTTACACTGCATTTCCGGTGGAAATCAGGCAGGTTGGAGCTGAGGAACAACAGTGGCGGCCATATGGTATTCGGGTCGCTGATGACCAGTACCTAAAGCAAACTGGCACCACGCTGAAGTTGATAGCCAATGGCTACGATAGTCCGGATGATGTCTGGAAGGCGGTTCAGAAAGATTCGAACCTAGTCGTCACTGATTCGTTCATTGTTCCATCTCGAGAACGGTTTGGTAATGACGAAGTTCAGTTTGAACTGGAAGGTGTCTATTTTGATGACGCTGAGATGGAGCCCATCGATATAGAAGTCAGAGACCCTGGCACTGGCACAGTGATTCCGCTAACTATTATCGCTGTTACCGATCGCATTTCGGATGCATTTGGTGAACTGGGTCGAGGGATAATCGCTTCTCGAAAAGAGCTCGATTCTGCCATACCGTTCCAAATACCGACCACGACTTACCGGTTCAAAGTTGCCGACGGTGTCGACGTGCCTTCCCTTTCCAGGGACTTGGAGTCGGAATTCCGCGAAAATGGTATGGAGACTGACGTTTTGTCCGAGTTGGTGGATGAAATTGCCGGCGCCAACCGGGCATTCAATTATCTATTCACTAGCTTCATGGGCCTAGGTCTGATGGTTGGCATTGCGGCGCTGGGGGTGGTCAGTCTACGTGCTGTGGTGGAGCGGCGCCAGCAGATCGGTGTACTAAGGGCCATCGGTTACCGCCGGGGCATGGTCCAGTTGAGCTTCCTGACTGAGTCTTCGTTCGTTGTAATCATGGGTGTTGCTATCGGAGTCGGTTTGGGTACTGTCATCTCTTATAACATAGTCAAAGATATTCAAGAAGATTTGGAGACAGTCAGGTTTTCTATTCCCTGGCTCCAGATAGGTATTATCGTGGCCATTGCTTACGTATTTTCTCTGGTAACTACCTATATGCCGTCACGACAGGCGTCGCGCATCTATCCTGCCGAGGCACTTCGATACGAGTAATTTTTAAAACTGAGGAGACCCGTAATGACCGCCAAATCACCCAACAAGAATAGTGGATTCAGAGTGATTGGCACCACGCCGATTCGCCACGACGCCACAGACAAAGTCACCGGACAGGCTAGGTATGGCGCTGACGTAACTATGCCCGGAATCCTTTACGGGAAGATACTTCGGAGTCCCTACGCCCATGCCAAGATTAACTCCATCGACGCCACGAAAGCCCTAGCTCTGGATGGCGTGAAGGCAGTTGTAACCTCCGCTGACTTACCTGTTCTATCTGGCCGGCCGATAGATGTGGCCGAGGGCGCTCCGCTGAACCCAAGATTTCTGAGCAATAATGTCCTGGCTAACGGTAAGGTTCTATATAAGGGTCATGCAGTTGCGGGAGTGGCGGCTACTAGTGTCCACATCGCCGAGGCAGCACTGTCCCTTATTGAGGTCGACTACGAGGTGTTGACTCCGGTGCTCGACGGCAACGAGGCTATGGAACCAGGTGCACCCATACTCCACGACCGATTGTTTCACTCTGAGGGCGAGTTCTTCCGACCTGGAGGTCTAAGAGATGATGATGACAATAGCGAACCTACCAACGTGGCCAGTCATTTTGTATACGAAATTGGTAACCAAGAACGAGGTTTTGAAGAAGCAGACGTAGTGGTGGAACGGGAGTTCCATACCAAGCCAGTCCATCAGGGATACATCGAACCACACAGCGCAACGGCTCGTTGGGGCCGCGACGGTCGTGTGATTATCTGGGGAAGCTCTCAGGGCCACTTTGCCATCCGAGATTTCACTGCTCTAGTTATGGGCATCCCAATATCCCAAGTGAAGGTTATTCCTATGGAGGTAGGCGGCGGTTTCGGAGGGAAATTAGTGGTGTATGTAGAGCCAGTTGCTGCGCTACTGTCTAGGAAGACCGGCCATCCCGTCAAGATAACTATGACTCGAACTGAAGTTTTTGAGGGCACTGGAGCGACTGCTGGTGGGTACATCAAAGCCAAGATAGGAGCCACTAAAGACGGAAAAATAACCGCGGCCGATGCTCGTTTGGTTTATGAGTCTGGTGCCTTTCCAGGTGCCTTGGTCAATTTGGCTTCGCTGACGATATTCGCCCCGTACGATATTGAAAATGCTCGAGTGGAGGGATACGACGTGGTAGTCAACAAACCAAAGGTCGCTCCTTACCGTGCACCCCTGGGCCCTCCTGCCGGATTCGCCGGTGAGACACTGATCGACGAACTGGCTACTAAGCTGTCTATGGATCCGATCGAGTTCCGCATTCTGAACGCTGCTAAGGAAGGTACCCGCCGGATAACTGGCATTCCGTACAAGAAAATTGGTTATCTGGAAGCGCTGTATGCGGCGAAAGACCATTCTCATTATTTATCGCCGCTTGGTGCGCCAAACAGGGGGAGAGGTATCGCTACTGCGGTTTGCAATAACATTACTGGTCCGGCAAGCGCCGTGGTCAGCATGCAATCTGACGGTAGTATCGGCTTGGTTGAGGGCTCTTCTGACCTGGCTGGCAGTCGCACAGCCGCTGCCATGCACGTGGCTGAGGTCTTGGGTATCCGATCCGAGGACGTGCACCCTTCCGTCGGAGATACTGATTCCATTGGCTATACTGCCATCAGTGCGGGCAGCAGTGCGGTCTATAAGACCGGCTGGGCATCTTTTGAGGCAGCTCGAGACCTCCAGCGTCAGTTGGCTGCTAGGGCGGCGCTGCTTTGGGGAGTTCCAGTAGAAGATGTGGATATCAACGATGGAATATTTTCTCACCGCACTAATCCAGAGTCGCGTCTGACTTTGAAGGAGTTAGCCGCAAGTCAGAACACCACTGGAGGCCCGCTGGTCGGTCGGGCTTCTGGAGTTTGGGGTGGAGAAAGCCCTGGTTTTGCGGTGCACATAGTGGATGTTGAGGTGGATCCAGAGACCGGAAAGACCGATATTATTCGATACACAGCTCTTCAGGACCCTGGTACTTCTATACATCCTCTATATGTGGAAGGCCAGATCCAGGGAGGGGCTGTACAGGGTATCGGATGGGCATTGAACGAGGAATACGTCATTGACGGAGAAGGTCGGATGTTGAACTCCAGCCTGCTGGATTACCGGATGCCCACTGCATTAGACCTGCCAATGATTGACGCCCAGATTGTGGAAGTTCCCAATCCCGAGCACCCTACTGGAGTTAGAGGGGTCGGTGAGGTCTCAATCATCCCCCCGGTTCCGGCAATAGCGAATGCTATTAACCAGGCAATCGGAGTCCGCATGAACGAGACTCCCATGTCGCCCGGGTCAGTACTTGAAGCCCTTTGGGAAAAAGAATCTGCGTAGGTGTTTTACCGCCATTGTTATCGTTCCAACCCATCAGTCGATACTCCAACTAGAGTTCTGGCTAGCTTCGGATTGGAGATAATCAACGATCCAGTCTTTCACCGAATCTGCGACATAGAATGCGGGCATCATTAGGTCTTTGTCCTCAAATATCCGTCCTTCTAACCTCGCCTGTTCCAAGGACTTTGAACCTGGTAGCATCCGAATCCCAACCCTCAGGTTGGCTACTTCAGGCTTTATATCTCGAAGAAACATCAATTTTCTTTCTACAGTATTCCTGGTTTCTCCTGGTGCCCCGAAGGTCTGACCAACCGTGAAGGGTAGGCCTTCTTCCTCGCACAAGCGGCAAACCTGCTGCATTTGATCTAGTCTGGTAGACATGTCGTCCGGTTGTAGAGCGTCAACTACCAAATCGCCGATTATCACTAACCCGCATCCTGATTGTTTCATCAAGCTGATCAGCTCCCCGTCGCATCCGCGGGGAACCAGCCCGGTATTCCATTCTATCTTTAGGTCAGCGTCGATAAGAGCCTGACAAAAAGCTTTGGCGTTGTCCGTAGGGATGTTGAAGCCGTTGGCAATGAAGAAGAATTTGTTCAAACCGAGTCTCTGCTTCATGTCTTTGACTTCGGTCATTACTTCTTGGATAGGTCTTAGATTCTGGCGGTGCGCATCGTCGCCCTGGCTCACGTTATTAGAGAACCATTTGGTGATAACTCCAATGCCAAATCCTGCCTGAGCGTATTTGTCCAGGTCCAGTTCTTCCAGACGAGGGGGTTTCATTACTCCGGAAGTCGTGACTGGTTCGGTTATCGTGATTTCACCATCTGACCGGTAAACCAGACCCGGTAAGTCCCGATATGATTTCCCTTGATCTATAAGATTGGCCAGGTCAGAAAAAACGTCGACCCCGTTGCCAGAAATGCCAACATCAGGCCCGATGTAATCAAAACACTCATAAGGGAAAATGCTGAAAGCTGGCCCGCCGCAGACGATGGTCGCATGACTGATAGATCGGATCAAGTCTGTGACCTCTTTGGTGATAGGAAGCACTGACTCCGGGTACAGGTTACTGCCGTTGTCCAGGTTGCGAAGGGACAGGCCTACGAGATCTGGTTGGAAGTCCCTAACAACACTTTCCACTTCGCTTGCGTAGTCATTGGTAAACATGAGGTCAAGCATCTTTGTTGTGTGGCGGTCTGGATCAAGATACCCTGCGATGTAGGCCAGGCCCAATGGAAGCGGTTGGGCCTGGATGTTGTTCATGTAGCGTCCGTGTCGATTTGTGGCGATCAACAGAATTTTCATAGTGTTCTCTCCTGTTCAATCGTATGTGTTGGGATTGAACGATGTATAGGCTGCGCAAACTGCGACTACGGAGTTAGAATCACTTTGCCTTTGGCGCCTCGGTTGGACAGGTGCTGATGGGCCTTGCCAATCTCTGCCATTGGTAGGATCTGATCGACTACCAATTTGACTTTGCCTTCGGCAATCATGGGAAACATCTCCTCCATGGCGCCTTTGTGATCTAATAACCCTCTGGGAGATCGACCCATGCTGAATCCGACCACCGTCCTGTTCATGGTTGTGATATCGGAGGCCTTCAGGTTGGTCGGGGTCTGTGACGCATTGCCGTAGCTGACCAGTGTCCCGAATGGAGCGATGCAACGCACGCTTTTCTCTAAAATCTCTCCGCCAACACATTCCGCTATGACTTGAACGCCGTCGCCGGCCGATTCCTCTTTGACCACTTCTTCAAAGTCGGCCTCTGTGTAATTGATGGTCACGTCTGCTCCTAGTGACTTGCACAGGTCTAGTTTGTCTTGGGTGGACGCGGTGGCTATTACCTTAGCTCCCCAGGCCTTCGCCAGTTGAATGAGAACTGTGCCTACACCTGAAGCCCCTGCCTGCACCAGTACGATGTCTCCTGATTTCATGTGGCCTCTGGATTGTAGGATGTGGTAGGCAGTTAGGAACACGATGGGCATACCGCCAGCAACTATGGGGTCCAGGGAAGCTGGATATGGAAAAACCAAATTACCGTTCACAGCTGCGTATTCAGCATGGCTGCCGGGTCCCATGCCCATGACCCTCTGGCCTACCGTGATCCCAGAAACATCAGACCCGACTTCTGTCACTGTCCCGGCGCACTCTAGACCCATTGAAGACGGGAGGCCAGGACCCGGGTAGTTACCTCCTCTACGTAGGACGTCAGCATAGTTCACCCCTGTGGAATCTACTTTGATCAGAACGTGATGGGAACGTGGGATGGGCATTTCGATATCTTCAATTTTAAGGACGTCCACATCACCAAACTCATTTAGTCTGACTGCTTTCATCTTGGGATTCTCCTTGGCGCTTATTCGTTAACAGTTACAACCTGAATCCTGACCTTCAACGTTAAACGTTAAGGGAAGAAATAGTTTCATTTGCGATTGAAAAAGGCGAGACGCTTCTCGTTTGTTGGGGCTTAGTTGTAGCCTCTGAAATCAGTGGATGTGAGTACGTCTTCGTTGATCACGTTTATGGGTTCGCCACTGGTGAAAGCACGAACATTTTCTATAACCCCAGAGTAGAACGCCCGATAACTCTCTTCCGTGACGTAACCAAGATGTGGGCAGATCAGTGTGTTGGGCGTTTTGAATAGCGGGTGGTTCGGAGGCAGCGGTTCCACGTCGAAGGTATCCAGAGCCGCGCCAGCAATAGCTTTCCGTTCTAACGCGTCTATAAGGGCTTTCTCGTCAACGATAGGTCCTCTGGAGATGTTGACCAGATAGGCGGTGGGTTTCATCATCTCGAGTTCCTCGACTCCCACTAGACCTCTGCTGCGCTCACTCAAGACAAGGTGGACCGATACGATGTCCGATTCTCTGAATAGGGTCTCTTTGTCTACAAGCGTGGCCTGACATTCTTGGGCTCGGTCGGCAGTCATGTTTTGACTCCAAGCGATGATGTTCATGTCGAAGGCTGCGCCGACCCTTGCGACCAGCGAGCCGATGTGGCCCAGGCCGATAAGACCTAGTGTCTTACCTTTCAATCCCACCCCGACCGTGGTGCCCCATGTTCCTTCCCTTGAGCGTTTGTCTTCCTCGTGGATGTGTCGCAGAAGAGAGAGAATCAGGCCCCAGGTAAGCTCGGTGGGTCCTTCGCCGGCTCCTCTGGCACCACACACCGGTATGCCTAGGTCGCTGGCGGCATCCATATCGAATGAAGCATTCCTAAGTCCAGTCGTTATCAGAAGTCGCAGTTTGGGCAATCTGGAGAGAATGGTTCGTGTGAATGGTGTGCGCTCTCGCATACCCATCACCATGTCAAAACCCTTCAGGCGTTCAACTAATTTGTCTTCATCGGCGATGTGGTCCTGGAAAAATTGAACGGTGGTTCCAGGAGGAAGACTGGACCAGTCGCCTAAATCTTTTGCTGTCCCTTGGTAATCGTCCAATACTGCTAGTTTCAATTTGGTCACTTCCTAAACTGGTCGGATACGGCTCTTTTCGATATGTTGGAGACAGGATTACTTGAAGGCCGGCATGACTTTTTCTGTAACGATCTTTAGGCTTCGTAGCACTCGTTCTTCCGGGATAAGCCCGCCGGGGTTCAACTCGGCTACAACCCCATCCAGCCCAAGTTCTTCTCTTAGTTGGGTAAATCGGTCAACCAGGCTATCGGCGGTGCCGAAGGCGATCTTGGTTTTTAACATATCGTCGTAGCTGAGGGCGGCCAGCCTTTCAGCTCGGCCATCTGCCAGTTCCGTGGCCTCTATGCCGGACTTTCCAGCCCGTTCTCGGTAAAGGCTGCCCATGCGACCAAAATACCCACTGATACTTTCGAATGGCTCGTCTATCGCCTGCTCCTGGGTTTCTCCTGCATAGACAGGTATGCGGAGGGAGACATCTCCCCGTCCAGGATGTCCGGCTTTCTCCCAACTCTTCCGGTATTGATCGACGTTCTCACGCAGTTCCGGGATGTCCATACCGCGTAGTCCGACGAATATCGGGTGTCCGGCCTCACCCAGCCGAATGAAAGTATCTGGGGAGTTTGCCGCTATCCGTAGCGGAGGATGAGGTTGTTGATAAGGCGCCGGGGATATGACTGCCTTATCCACGTTATAGTACTTGCCGCTGTAGGAAAATTCTTGGCCTTCCCAGGCGAGTAGGATGATCTTCAAGGATTCTGCGAACCTTTCTTGGCTTTCCTCGTAAGGGATGCTGAAAACATCGTAGGAGCGTGCGAATCCACTACGTCCGATGCCGAACTCGAACCTGCCCTCGCTGATGTGATCCACGGTTGCCACTTCTTCAGCTATGCGAAGCGGGTTACTCAAGGGCAGTACATAGACCGCCATGCCCACTTTGAGACGTTTGGTGCGGGTGGCGATGGAACTGGCAATGACGATAGGCGATGACATTACTGATCGAGTGGGGTTGAAATGCAATTCAGCGAGCCAAACACCGTCTAGTCCCTGCTCTTCCGCGGCATCTACCATGCGGAACCCTTCCTGGAAAGCTTGAGACTCTGTGACTCCAACTCGGTTACCGAATTCCATAAATGCGCCGAAGAACATGCGTTTCTTCCTCTAAGTGTATCGTTGAATTACCGGTTTGGCCGTTATCAGGTTCATATATCTATGGCAGTCCCTGTCCAAACTGAGTTCAAAAGTACTTCATAGAGGCCAAAGGGTCAAGAAAGATGCCTTTTACCTGGGCTACCTTGTCTTGACCGACCTAGCTCGTCGGACTACCCTTAGGCTCACCTTGGCAAGCATTATTAGGCGCACGGTCATTTACATACGTTCATGTATCCTAAAGCAAATAAATTTAGAGGCAATTAGATGGAATCCAGTCAGTATGACATCTTAATCATCGGCGGCGGAATCCTTGGCCTGTCCACAGCCATGCAGTTACTTGAACGGGCGCCTCAATGGCGGGTGGCAGTTGTTGAAAAAGAAGACCAGTTAGCCACGCACCAGACCGGCCACAATAGCGGCGTTATGCACTCCGGAATCTATTACCGACCAGGGTCGCATAAGGCCAAGTTCTGCGTTGCTGGCCTTAATAACATGGTCAAATTCTGCGAAGAAAACGAGATTGAATTTCAGCAATGCGGCAAGGTGATTGTCGCCACCCACGAGTCGGAACTGGGGCGGTTGCAGGATCTTCATGATCGAGGGACTGCAAATGGTGTCCCAGATCTTGAGGTGGTCGGTCCTGAACGTCTTAAAGAGATAGAACCGCATACGGTAGGGGTAAAGGCTTTGTGGGCTCCCCACACTGGGATAGTGGATTTCACCAAGGTGGCCACTGCATTTGCCGAAAAATTCCAGCAGGCCGGCGGAGACATTTTTACCGGAGCAACGGTACGTAACATAATCAAGACCACTGGTTCAGTGGCTTTGGAGACTACCAAGGGAAGCCTACAGGCAAAACATTTGATCAACTGCGCCGGTTTGCACGCCGACAAAATTGCGTCTATGACAGACGAGAAAATCGGCGTACGGATCATCCCGTTCAGGGGCGAGTATTACACCTTGCGGCCTGAGAGCCACCATCTGGTGTCCGGTTTGATCTATCCTGTTCCAAATCCGGAGTTTCCGTTTCTGGGCGTACACTTTACACGCAATATAAAAGGCCATGTGGAAGCTGGCCCAAACGCAGTGATGGCGCTGCAACGAGAGGGTTATCGTAAACGCGACTTCAATCTTGGCGATAGCCTTGGGAACTTGGGTTATCCCGGTTTCTGGAAGATGGCAGCCAAATATTGGAAGATCGGGATGGGTGAGATATGGCGTTCTTACAACAAGAGGGTGTTTTTGCGAGATCTACAAACCCTTATACCGGAGATACAAGATTCTGATCTGGCTGGCGGCGGATCTGGTGTACGTGCGCAGGCAGTAGCAAGAGACGGTTCATTATTGGATGATTTCAGCATCATTCAAGGCAGAGACGCTATCCATGTGCTGAACGCACCATCTCCCGGCGCAACTTCTTCTCTGGCAATAGGAGAGCACATTGCTGGCCTGGCAGTTGAGAACTTTGGCTGAGTGGTCTCTATCAGGCTTGGGTAATGCATGACAAAGCTGACCAACCTGGGTGTACATAATGTTGCTGGAGTTACGGGCCGTAGTTATAATCTGCCCTGCTGGAGATTATCAGGATTAACAATACTATTGGGAACCTTCGGTTGGTTCCATACCGATAATCAAGAAAGGGTTCCAACCGCTGTCTGCGTGCGGTAGACCTTTCAAAGGCGAGGAGGCCGGCCGCGTTGGTGCTCGAGACAGAGCGTAATCTGGACTTAGGTTCGTTTTATGCAACACATGACAAAGTCAATGATTATCTAGCCTCGGTTGGTGACGCCACTCCTATCTATCAGGAAACAGGGCTTGCACCGCCGCTTTATTCGTCAGCCTCAGCCCTAGGCTTCCTGTTGCGGGAGCTGGCTCTACCTCATGGTGCTATACACAGCCTTCAAGAAGTCGAAACCGTAAAACCTGTGGCTATCGGTAGCGAGGTGAAAGTAACCGCATTCGTAGAAAAACCTCGCCGTAGAGCTGGTTTGGAATTTATTACTGTGACATGCACTATGAAGTCAGACGGAGACGTTGCTTTGATATCTAAGAGCACCGTACTGGTTCCGCCTAAAGACGTTTCCGGAACTGTAGCAGCCGAGCCGAAAGCGGCTGATTCAGCAAGTATAAGCAGTGAATTGGCTGTTATCTCAAAAGAGATAAGCCAAGAGCAATTGCATGCCTATGCTAGGGTTTCTGGTGATGATAACCCTTTGCACTTGGATGCGGAATTCGCAGCAAAAACCCAGTTCGGAGGGGTTATAGCCCACGGTATGCTGACCTTGGCATTCGTGTCAGAGATGATGGCCCAATCACATGGAAGAGTTTGGTTGGAATCAGCGGGTCTGAGGGTCCGGTTCAAAGGGGCGGCTCATCTAGGGGCCAAGGTGTTTGCCTGGGGTAATTTTTCCAAGAATCAAGACTCAGTTCGGTCTTATTCGGTTGGAGTCCAGAATGCCGTCAACGGGCAGGAACTGATTGCGGGTACTGCTAGTTTTAATATGGACGAGAGTTAGGAAACTTTGACGAATGGCCCGAGGTTACCCCGCCGGATGCCGACCAAGCGAGGAAAGGAATACTATGCAGAATAATACGTACAATGGATCAAACCCAGTTAGAGTTGCGATGGACGCAATGGGTGGAGACCATGGACCTGTTGAAACGGTAAAAGGAGCCATCCTCGCGGCCAAAGCGACTAACGCCGAGATCATTCTGGTCGGTGACCAGGAGCCAATTGAACAGGAGTTGAACAATCACGATATATCTGACATTAAAATAAATGTTGTGCCTTCAGAGGGTAAGATAGGCGACGACGAACACCCGTTGCAGGCGATGCGTACCAAGCCCAAGTCTTCTGTTTTGGTGGCAACCAAGCTTGTAAAAAGTGGCGATGCCGACGTAATTGTTTCCATGGGCTCCACGGGTGGTTCTATGGCCAGTGCGGTTCTGACTCTGGGTTTGTTTGAAGGTCTTGAGCGACCCTGTTTGGGAGGCCCATTTTTGGGACTGGCACCCAACACTGTCTTGGTGGATATTGGGAGTAATATTGATTGCCGCCCAGGGCTGTTGCTCAACTTTGCCTCGTTGGGGTCTACCTGGGCACGTACATACATGGGCATTGAGGATCCAAGAGTGGCACTGCTCAGCGTTGGGTCTGAATCAGCCAAAGGGAATAAGCAGGTTCAGGAAAGTTACCAGGTATTTGAAGATAGCAACATGAACTTCGTCGGTAACGTAGAGGGTATGGACTTCTTTACACAGAAAGCAGAAGTCATAATCTGCGATGGATTTGTTGGCAATATTTTGATTAAGTTCACAGAAGGCCTTGGCGCAGCGTTTGCCGCCTATTCTAAGAAACGTCTGGCTTCTTTGTTGGACGAGAATAGTCTTGGTAAATTTGCGGCTGAGTTGGTCCAGTTAACCAATAGAACTCGTACTAATGGCGGGCCACTTTTTGGCGTCAACGGCCCGGTGATCTTGGGACATGGTTCTAGCAAATCAGATGAGATACTAGCTGCTATTAGCACTTCTGTCCGCTACGTTGAACTGGGCATGGTCGACATCATGCGAGCTGACCTGGCATCAATGAACGCGAAAAGCGAAAGTGGCGCAAGCAGGTAAGGTTATTTGATTACAGGTATCGACCTAACCGGCAAAGTGGCACTGGTCACTGGAGCCTCCAGAGGCATTGGAGCTGTGGTCGCCTGTCGCTTGGCCCAGGCGGGTGCCAGAGTTGGGGTTAATTACCACGCCAGTCCGGATTCCGCGACAGTAATTGTAGATTCAATCAACAATACCGGAGGGGAAGCCTTTCTAGTTGGCGGTGATGTATCTCAAGAGGAAGCTGCTGAATCGGTCATCAAAACGATGATCGAACACTTTGGCACCATCGATATCCTCATCAATAACGCCGGCATCAATAAAGACCAATTGTTGATCCGGATGAAACCCGAAGACTTCGATAGCGTCATGAGTGTGAATCTGAGAGGTGCTTTCCTCTGTACCCGGTATGTTATGGCCCACCTGATCAGGCAGCGTTCTGGCAGGATAATTAATATGTCATCGGTGGTGGGCCTCTCCGGTAACCCTGGTCAAGCCAATTACGCTGCAGCCAAGGCGGGTCTGGTGGGTTTGACTAAGGCTGTCGCCCGAGAAGTGGCGTCTAGAAACGTGACTGTGAATGCCCTGGCTCCCGGATACATCACGACTTCCATGGTCGAAGAGATCCCAGAGGACAAACAGGCACAGATACTGGCCAACATACCCATGGGGCGGTTCGGCACTCCAGATGATGTCGCTGAAGCCGTGATTTTTCTGTGCAGTGACGGTGCCAGCTACATCACCGGACAGGTGCTCACAATCGATGGCGGAATGATCGCCTGACTCCCTGCACCTTATAGTGAAGCAAGGTCCTCAAGGATTTCCCCCTGTATAATGGCGCCACGTAATCTGTGATCTAACTCTATTTATTACGCATTACAAACTCGGAGGTCAGTATGCGCACCACTACCAAATTCCGACAACTACTCCAACAACCAGGCATCATACAAGCGCCTGGGGCTTACGACTGCTTAACTGCAAAATTGATCCAACAGGCAGGGTTTCCGGCGGTTTACATGACTGGAGCCGGAACCTCGGTTGCGCAGCTCGGCTACGCCGACTTAGGCCTCGCCACCATGTCAGATATGATTTCCAATGCAGGTTCGATCGCTGACATTCTTGATGTCCCTTTAATTGCCGATGCGGACACCGGCTATGGGGGCATCTTGAACGTCAGACGTACCATCAGGCAGTACGAACGGGCTGGAGTGGCAGCAATACACATAGAAGACCAAGAGATGCCCAAACGCTGCGGTCACTTGGACGATAAAAAAGTGGTATCGACCGAAGATATGGTCCAAAAGATACGGGCGGCAGTGGACGCCAGGACCGACGACGATTTCACAATCATAGTTCGCACCGATTCTATAGCTGTAACTGGATGGGATGACGCTATGAAACGTTGCGATGCCTACGTAAAAGCCGGGGCAGATGCTTTGTTCATCGAAGCGCTACGAACTTCAGAAGAGGTTGAAAGCGTAGGGAAGAACCTTGACGTCCCCCTCTTGTTCAACTTT
>JAKUNL010000024.1 GCA_022451925.1 Dehalococcoidia bacterium | reverse complement strand
AACCGTGTACTAAGATGACACGTTCGTCACCAAATGCCATGCCCTGGGTTTGTAAACCCTCGCTGACGGCTTGAGATCGGAAAGGCAGAGCTGCGGCCATATGCCGGTAATTATTGTAAGAGACGATCCTCAATGGATCGGTTGGTGTGATTCCAAGAACTGGGAGCATTTTTTCTAGGTTTTGCTGGGCGGCTTCAAGGACAACCTCTGCCCGATTACGCACGTATTCGCCGTAGTAGTAGACCGTAATAAGATCTTTTACTACCGTGTCCCACTCAAACCGATTATCTTCGTAAACGAATTCGGCAGGTTCTGTTCGAACAACAGAACCTGCCTTATCACGGACTTCAAACACGTACTCTATTTTCGTTCCAGGTGGATAGTATTCCCCTCCCGAACCGCTTGGCAAGAAAGATTCGCCAATTACACTGTGCTCACCTTCAAAGGTGACGGACCGATAGGCACTGCGACCTTCCTGGCCCACTTTGCTAAAAAAAACACGTATGTCGTCTATCTCGGAGTCGCTATTGGCTTCGATGGAGAATTTGATTCCATCCGGAAACTGGCTCTCGGCTTTGGCTTTGACAACTTTGATATTGCCTTCATCGGCGCCTGTTATTGTCGCGGTTGCGCTCAAGAATGCCAATCCGGCGAGGATGAACAAGGTTGGAATGAATACGAGATTATGCAATTGCCCCTCTCAAATAAAGTTTACGTTAGTGCGCCGCCGATGTCGATTACATGGACGCACTTTGAGGTTGGTTGTAAGATTGGTTTGATTGTGGTTTACCTGCCTTGACGGTGTTTTTCAATCGACCTAAAATCAGAAGGCGAATCTTCTAGGCGTGCAAACCCTTCAGAGATTCCATTAAAATTTCCAATGTTACGTGGTGCAAATAAATGCCAACTGTCGTCGGCCGGGTCACGGACCTGAATTTTGAACCCTTTTATATTGATATGGAGCGGCGTGGGATAATCCTCCAAGACGTGAAACTAGCGGACATGCCCCAGGCTTTACGGGATGGTGAGATAAACGCTGGCCCAGTTAGTCTGGTGGACAGTTTTACACTTGAGGATATTTGCAATCCTGTGGCAGGCTTCTGCCTTTCAGCTTCCAACAAGGCCGGAAGCAACCTTCTTTATTCAAAGAAACCGATAGAGGAACTATCAGGCGGCATCGTAGCTGCTGCAACACCTGATACCACTACCCAGAAACTGTATGAAGTCTTGCTTTCAGAGAAGTATCAAGGTCAACACGGTTCCTATGTGGCGATGCAGGATGAACATGACGCCTTTGTCATTTCTGGGGATGACGCCCTTAGACGAAGACGTGGATCAAGGGGGTACACTCACCGGTATGACTTAGGAGAGGAGTGGCACCGTTTGACAAACTTGCCATTCATATTCGCCCGCTGGATGGGCCTCAAAGATTTGACAGAAGATGAGACACTCCTCGTTGAAGACACCCTTTACGTAGGCCTCGAAGACGGAGTGGACAGTCTGTTCCACGTGTCCGAGCCGAAAGACCATCTCCTGATGATGGCGCGTGATATCGTTGAATATATCATTGGATATCGATATTTTGTCGGTTTATCCGAGCGTAAATCCATCGATCTATTCAAATCCTACCTATCTAAACTGCCTAATTAACCCACACACCACACCGGAGGCTCGGTATTGGTGAAGATCATTGATGGCTGTTTTGAAGCCACGAGCCACACTTCGATAATCTGTGATTTTTCCCCTCCGCGCTCGGGTGATCCTGGTTCTGTTGAACAATCCCAGATAGATGTGGACTTCATATCGGTGGCGTACAACCCAGGCAAGTCAGTCAGGACCAATTCGGCCATGCTGGCCGCGGCCATTAAACAGAAAGGCCGAGAAACCGTATTTACTCTAGCTACCAGAGATATGAACAAACTGGCTGTGCAATCGCAAATGTTGGGGGCTCAAATCCTTGGCCTACAGAACGTGGTGGTGGTGAAGGGCGATCCATTCGGTAAGAATGACCGATCGCTGGTGAGGCCGGTCAACGACTACCAACCAACTGAACTAATATCATCAATCTCTGATATGAACAAAGGCCAAGACTTCAAGGGAGGCAAGCTTGAAACGCCTACTGATTTCTGCGTCGGTGCGGTAGTCGATCTTGGCAACCCTATTGAGGACGAGGTGAAACTTGCGGTGCGGAAAATCAAGGCTGGAGCAGAGTTCTTGATCACTCAGCCGGTCTTCAACGTCGATCATGTTGCGCGCTATCGAGAGTCATACGGCTATCACGCGGACCGACCAGGTACCCACCCAGTTTATTTTGGCCTTCAAATCCTTGAAAAAGACGGTGTTCTATTCAGCTCAGTCCCTGAATCACTCAAGGATGAATTAGAGAAAGGACGCCCTGGTTTGGATATAGCGCTGGAACTTTATGAGAATTTCCAAGCTGCAAGATTGAACAACGTATACTTGATGCCGCCAATCAAACGTGGCGGTGCAAGGGACTACAAAGCAGTCAAAGATTTTTTACAGAAAGCCAACCGAATTTAAAAAGCCCGCTATGTGAAATGGCGGGCTTCAATCTTTTTGACTACTATGTCCGCTACCTGGTTTCTACGGTGCCCATGGAATCGGTGCCTCACTGTTATATTGATCTGTTACAACGTCAACCACAGCCGGTCTGCCGGAAGCAATGGCTTGTTCGATAGCACTTTGTATGTCACCGGGTTTGGTGACTCGGATACCAAACGCACCCATAGCTTCGGCGACCTTGGAGAGGTCTGTGTCGGTGAATTGCCAGAGATCCCCTGGTGAGCCGCCTTCTATGTTAGCGTAAGCTCGTTCATCGCCGCGTCTGTCTTGCGACAATGCGTGGTTGTTGTTGACCACTGTCACGACTGGTATGTTATTCCGAACAGCAGTTTCGAGTTCTCCGATGTGGTACCAGAAACCACCGTCACCGCTGAAACAGACCACTGGACGGTCTGGAACAGCGCACTTAGCACCCATGGCTGCAGACAGACCCCAACCGAGGGAGCCTGCGCAACGGATGTAACCTTGTCCTGGCTCATTCATGTCGACCATGGATCCGGTCCAGATACCAGCGTGACCCGTGTCTGCTACTAGCATTCCATCAGATGGTAGCCAAGCTGATATCTCAGTGCAGAGGCGCTGCGGGATGATTGGTATGGCTTCTGAATTTGCTAATGGAGCCACTTCGGTTCTCCATTCCTTTACCAATTCTTGGGCACGGGAAACCCATGCAGAACGATCTCCCACGGGTTCTGACGCTTCAATCAAACGGCGGGTGCTGGCTTTGGCGTCGCCTTGCATAGCAACTTGTGCTGAATAGGTGCGGCCCAATTCAGACGGGTCGATGTCAATCTGAATCACCGGAGTGCCGATAGCGGGTACCTGCCACTCATTGGTGACCTGACTGCCGGTATGGCTTCCGATGTAGAGTACCAAGTCAGCTTCGTATACGACTCGATTTGCGCACCAGCGTGAGTAGGAGCCAACTACTCCGACAGCCAGAGGGTGGTTGTCGGGTATGGTGTTTTTGGCATTGAGGGAAGTGGCAACCGGTATGTTTAGCAGTTCCGCTAGTTCAAGCACCTCTTGCTTGGCGCCTGAAGAAGTAACTCCACCACCGGCTACGATCACAGGACGTTGGGCGTTTGCGAGTACCTGGGCGGCCTGCCGCACCTTTTCTGGTTCTGGTTCAGGTCTGAAAGCGGGTCTCGCTGTGAAAGATTCTTCTAACAGAATTTCTAAATCAGCCTCACCGTCTTCAACGACGTTACCGCTGATTCCTTGGAAGTCAAGATGAACCGGAGCAGGCGCACCGGTCGTGGCCTCTCGGAAGGCTTGCCGTAGTAGTCCTGGTAAATCATTAACCGAGTCGACTTCGGCACTGAACTTCGTCACCGACGCGAATGGTTTAGAGTGTTCGAGTTCCTGGTATGCATTCCGAGATTGTTGCAGGTTTGATTTATGGCCTGTGAGAGCCAGCACGGGGGATAGGCCCAAGTAGGCATCTTGCAAACCAGCTGCTAAATTAACTGCTCCTACAGACTGAGCCATGCAGACTCCGACTTTATTGGATGCTCTGGCGTAACCGTCGGCCATATAGGCAGCGGCTTTCTCTCCGTGAGTAACCACACGTTTTATTCCGACCATATCCATCTCGGCCAGTGATTTCCTGAGAACTGCGGGCACAAAGAACACGTGAGAAACGCCATAGGCTTTTAGGGTATCGGCCAGGTATTTAGCCCCGGTCATCTTAGGCATAATTTTACCCCTCGGACATCAATTTCCAGTTTAATTGTTAGTTGACTTGGCATGCGGGGGTTAAATTCCTCGCTCTTCGAACACTTCCTTGGCAATCCTTACTGCGTTTGCGCCAACTGGCCAGCCGGCGTACATAGTTGTGTGAAGGATGACTTCACTGATTTCTGCTTTGGTGACTCCGTTGTCTAAAGCCCGTCCGATGTGGCCCCTCAATTGGTCTGTTCGGTAAAGAGCTACCAGGTTGGCGACAGTGATCAAGCTGCGGTCCCGCTTGGACAACTCTGGCCGTTCCCAGACATCGCCAAACAGCATGTCTGCTGTCAATTCTGCTAGCTTAGGTGAAACTTCTTGCATGACGTTACGTGATGTACTCATTTTATTCCTCGCTTTGTAATTAATTTGATTTCTATCGTTTTAAATGGCCTATGTCATTGATACTGGTATCCCCGGTCCCCAGTTGGTGCCAAATTCTGATCGTTCGATGCGCTGTCCTGTAAATGTGGAGGCATTTTGAGCAGCCAGCCAAACAGCAGCTTCATTGATGGACTCCGGCTGTTCCATAGGTATGTGCTCAGTGCCAGGCCAATCACCACGGCGATTCATCCAGGTGTCGACCCTTCCGGGGCTAAGCACGTTTACTGCGATGTTGTGCTCCCGCACTTCGGAGGCAAGGCTCAGATAAGCCCGGTCCAATGCAGCTTTGCTCATCGAATATCCAACACGACCTTCCCGGTATCCCGTGGCGGCACCAGATGTGATGCAAAAGATGGATCCACCGCTCTTTTGTTTGATCATTTGAGGTAAGACGTACTTGCATAGCAGAATAGGTCCGCGGATGTTGACAGTTAAACACCGATCCAATAGTTCTTCTTCGAGATTAACGACCGGAGATTCACAGTCTACTCCGGCATTTGAGACGACGATGTCTATGCGGCCGAAGTGTTTTATCGTCCTCTCTGCCAGATTACGAAGGTCGTCTGTTTTAGTGACGTCGCAGGGGATGGGTAGTGCTTCACCACCAGCCTCGGCGATTCGGCGGGCGGTGTCGTTGATGGTTCCTGAACCGTATTTAGCATATGGTGCATCCGGCGGTGCTTCATTTTCAGTACGAGATGCCACCACCACTTGTGCGCCTGCAGAGGCAAAAGCCTGTGACATGGCCCTTCCGATACCCCGGCTGGCGCCAGTCACGATGGCGACTTTACCTCGTAGTTCCCGTGTGGCAGCCATGTTTACTCCGTAGATCCGCGCTCGTAATTCTGGAATTTGTGGGCGGAGATTATGAACTTAATTTAAATTTAGGGAGGGAGATTTTGTCATCTAAGACCTCAAAGACTACTTCGACGGCCATGCCGATCTTAATCTTTTCTGGTTGTGGGTCATCAATCACTAGATTACTCGGCATCCTCGGACCTTCTTCCAACTCTATGATAACTGGGACATAGGGAGCTTTATCTCGGAAGGAAGGAGTAGGGCCACGGTGGACAATGGAAAATGTATGGATGATTCCCTTACCGCTGCTTTGGATCCAGTCTGTGTCTCTCGAAAAACAACCAGGACAAATGTCCCTGGGGTAGAAGTATGAAGAATCACAGGCCTTGCAATGGCGGAGCCACAATTCTTCTTCTTTGCATTTTTCCCAATAAAAGTCAGATTCGGGTTGGGGTACTGGTGCCGGAATCGGCGGTGAAGCTTGTTGCTGTTGGGACATGTACAACTCCTGTTGTTCGAGCCTGCAGGCGACTCTGGATCAATGCTACGAGAAAGCCATCAAAAGAATAGGGACAAAACTCATAGGCGTCAAGAAGTTTTTGCCTAGCTTGAAATCAATGCTTATTGTTCCTCAAAAGACTAAATGTTGCGTCTTGGCTCACGCGTCTAGTAACGTGTTCTGGACTCTAAATAGGGTTAAGCAACATAATAATACGAAGGGTTTGATTATATGCGAATTGCGGTTATGGGCGCTGGTAGTACGGGAGGGTATTTTGGGGGGATGCTCGCTCGCGGCGGTAACGAGGTTTCTCTAATCGCCAGAGGGCCCCACCTAGAAGCCATCAGAGAGAACGGGTTGAAAGTGGTGCGGGATGATGCTCATTTCGTAGTCGAATGTTTAGCCACAGATGACCCGACATCAGTCGGAGCCGTAGATTTGGCCTTGATTTGCGTGAAAACTTACCAAAGTGAGGTTGCCCTGCCGTTCATGCGGCCTCTTGTCGGTGACGATACGACTGTGCTATGCCTGCAGAACGGTATCGATAGTTACTTATCCGCATCTGAAATCTTGGGCCATTCTTCTGTGCTTCCCGGGGCCGCATTCATTGAAGCCAGTATGTTAGGACCTGGAGTGATTAAACAAACAGGAAGTTTGGTCCGCATTATACTTGGTGAACCGGATGGACATGAGTCGGATCGGTGCCTGGAGATTCAAGATACATTTGCATCTGCAGGCATTCCGACTGAGGTGCTTCACGATATTACAGCAGGGTTGTGGGGGAAATTTCTGTTCATCGCGACGATGGCTGGTGTGACTTCGTTGGCTAGGGCGACCTTGGCCGAGTTGTTGCCCCAACGTCATTGGCGGAAAGTGGTACTGGATTGTTTAACCGAAATAGATGCTGTAGGGCGCGCCAGCGGCGTTGCTCTGCCTCCCGACATGCTTTCGAACACAATGAGCTACATTGATGAGCATTTGGCCGACTTGCAAGCGTCGATGCACACTGATCTTATGGCTGGCCGCCCGATGGAACTCGAAGCTTTGAACGGTGCTGTAATTAGAGCAGGTTTACGGTGTGGCGTAGCAACTCCAGTAAATAACGTAATTTATGCGACGCTTCATGATTTACAGCAAGGAACGAACTGATGCCCAAAACCGATTCCAAAGAAACCCCCGATACCCACGATTTTGGAAAATTGACCAAATGGCATAATGCATTGGAGTCGCTGTGTAATGATGATTTCCCTGTCTGTGCCCTATTTCTTGCTTCCGGAAATGACCACAGAGCTCATAACATATTCCGAGTTTATCGAACGGCTTTTGAAGAGATTGGTGCTGGCTTCCATAATTTGGTGATCTTCGGACAACATGGCCTTTCCAGTACTTGCTCGGAGCTTATCCGAGGTCTTGGACTTTCCCATATTCAAATGCCATCGCTCGTTCTGATCACTAACAGTAAAGACACGAATGGCATAGTCTTTCATACGACTGCCCTCCCAACCGGTGTCTTAACAGGAGAAGCGTTAGAGGAGGACAACAGTGACATACCTTGGCGGGCAGCGTTGGACGTGATTATGCATTCCTATCACGCTAAAGAAGTGAATTCATTGGATGACGTTTTAGGTCTGAAACGGCTGGAATGTTCGGATTATTCTTTGCTGAAAATATTGGAGGCCGTAAAAAAACGGGTGGAAGAAATGCCATTAGGCTAGAACCTGGGCGTCAGAATGCTGCTACTAGAATGACCCAAGTGCCCCAACCGACCAGCAGAACTCCGGTAAGTTTTGAGACCTTCGCTCCACCCGGGATGATTTTCTCTAACAACACGAAAGCAGCTAGAGCGGCGATCCAAACAAGGTTCATAACTCCTAGAACAAAGAGCAAGGCCATTAGAATCCAACAGCAACCAAGGCAGTACTTCCCGTGCTGCAATCCCATCTTTAGGGCTCCTGCGGTCCCGTCCTTCCACCCAGACATCAGGAAGTTGATAGGGCTTCGGCAATGCGTCAAGCAGACGTATTTCAGCCTGCTCCATTGGAAGAGACCGGCAGTCACAAGCATAGCTCCGCCAAGATAATCATTTGAGCTGCTGCCCATCATGGATGTTAATAGTGAGGCCTGGTGTAACCCCCAATTAGCCATGGTCGCGCCAAAGGAAAATACGCCCCACACCACAAGGTAACCCGATAGAAAGACGCCGGTTGAAACAAATGGGCCTGATTGTTCCTGACGCCTACGGTTAACAGTAGCAAACAGTAAGATCATGGGCGCCGCGCTGGGAACCATCATAGCTACCATCATCACGACCCACATTGCGAACATCAAAGTAAAATCGATCCCGGTCCAGTGTCTGACATTGCCGGAGTCCATTCCCATTGACATATCCATGCCAGTATTGCTTTGGGCCACCCAGATCGTATAGGACCAAGCAATCGCTATTAGCGCTACTAGTCCAAAGATGACGATCCACCGATCACGTTTGACTATTGATTCAATATGTGAGGAAGTTTGCATTGTTTTATACAGGTTTTCCTAAATTATGGGGACGGTAAAGTAGCCCATCACGTGTTGTGAGTTTAGTTAATGCGAGAAGTACTCAATTAGGAATTCATAACTCAGAGATGTTGCACGCATGTAATTTACAGTAACAAAGATTGATGATGTCTGGAATAGACAGATTTGATGTCTCCGTGCTTCAGCTTAATCTATTCGGATGTGGCCGGCCTTCCGCTCTTTAGCATAAGGTTCTATCTAGGTAGCGTAACTTATCTTTATTTACGGTTGATGTCCAAGGAAATTACCCGATTGGCAGTTGTAACCTGTTTAGCCTTTCCTTTAATCTAAGAATGTCACGCTTGTCCAACAGTTAAGGCGTGCGTAAACCGATTTGTTGATTCATTCTCCGTTTGTTTTTTTAATCCCTAAATGTCATGAACCGAGCCTATAACAAGCGTAGTAAATGAGGTGTTGTATATAACATGAATCTACAAGTTGAATCTTATAGCTTGACCGTGTGTCCAGCGATGCTATAATTCCACGCGCAGGAGGTGCCCTATTGGAACCGTTTGATTTTTTATCACCTAGTAGTATTGATGAAGCCGTCCAGACTTTGGCTTCAAAGGGGAACCAGGCCCGGATCATGGCCGGTGGAACTGACATGTTGGTTCAGATGCGCGCCGGACGAGGGACCGCCCCTTTCGTAGTCGACATCAAAGATATCCCTGAACTGAATGAAGTCTCGTATGACGCGAGTAAAGGCCTAACGCTCGGCGCAGCAGTGCCCTGTTACCGGATTTATGAGGACAAGACTTTGTCTGACGCTTATCCAGGATTGATGGATGCGGCTTCGCTGATTGGTGGAATCCAGATTCAAGGTCGGGCCTCGATCGGTGGAAATATTTGCAACGCAGCCCCCAGCGGTGATTCGATTCCCATCGTGATCGCCTTGGGCGGGATTTGTAACATCGCCGGTGCAAACGGCACCCGGCAACTCCCGGTTGAAGAGATGTGCACAGCTCCTGGGCGTAACGCCCTGGAAGAAGGGGAGTTCCTGGTCTCCATCCACTTCCCTGCTCCTCAGGCCAATTCGGGAGCCAACTACCTACGATTTATACCCAGAAATGAGATGGATATTGCGGTAGCCGGAGTTGGCTCCAGTGTCCAACTAGATGCATCGGGACAAAACTTCGTATCGGCTCGCATCGCTCTGGCGTCTGTGGCGCCCACACCTGTGTTTGCGAAGGAAGCGGGCGATAGCCTGGCTGGTAAGCCGGTTAACGAAGATACCATACAGGCTGCCTCTGAACTCGCTCAGTCGGCAGCCAAACCAATTTCCGACATGCGCGGAACTGTTAGACAACGCACCCACCTGATCGGTGTGTTGACTCGCCGTACCCTGAATAATGCCATTGAAAGAGCTAGGGGAGCTTAATAATGCCTACAGTAACCCAAGTACAAACCACTTTGAACGGCGAGGTAGTGAACTTTCTGTGTGAGCCTCGCCAGAGCCTCTTGGAGTGTCTACGTGACATTCTAGGAATGACCGGAACTAAAGAGGGTTGCAATGACGGCAACTGCGGTGCTTGTACCCTCATAATGGATGGACGGATTGTCAATTCATGCCTAGTACTCGGAGTAGAGGCCGAAGGGAAAGAGATCACTACCATCGAGGGCATGGCCTCTCCCGAGGGACTACACCCGCTACAGCAGTCCTTCCTTGAAAACGCTGCGTTGCAATGCGGTATCTGCACGCCTGGATTCCTGTTGGCCTCCAAAGGTCTGCTCGATAAAGAGCCTGATGCTGATGAAGGTCGGATTCGTCACTGGTTGGCTGGTAACCTTTGCCGCTGCACCGGTTATGACAAAATTGTACGCGCAGTCTTACAGGTAAGTAAGGCTAAATAAAAGGATTGAACCAATTCCATTCAACCGGAGTCTCTTACGCTAAATTAAGGACTCCGGTTTTAATTTATGTGGGGGTAATGAAATGACCTCAAACCAAGTTCTCTCAGAGGTAGAATTTAACGTTGTCGGAAAACGACCGGTGCGTCCCGATGGTGTAGACAAAGTAACCGGGCGAGCTCAGTACGGCGGCGATACAAACTTGACGGGGACGTTGCAAGCCAAAGTGCTTCGCAGCCCGCATCCTCACGCTCGCATTAAATCAATCGATACGAGCAAAGCTGAAAGCTTCCCAGGCGTACGGGCTGTCATAACCGCGAAAGACCTGCCTCTCGCCTCCCTTTCTAAAGAGGAGTTGGGCGGAGACTATACGGCTCTGAAATTCGCTTCTGATCACATGATGGCTAGCGACAAGGTTCTATTCAAAGGCCATCCTGTTGCCGCCGTCGCCGCCATCAATGCTCACGTAGCTCAGTCGGCTATGGACTTAATCGACGTTGACTATGAAGTCCTGGATTCTGTTGTTGACGTTAGAGAGGCAATGAAGCCCGGTGCAACGCTGATCCACGATGAACTACGGACCAACGATATGGGTGAGACTGCCGACCAACCCAGCAACATTGCTGCCCACATGCGTTACGAAATTGGTGACGTCACCAAAGGGTTCGCTGATGCAGACCTGGTGATGGAGAAGGAATTCACAACTGCCACTGTGCACCAAGGTTATATAGAACCCCATAACACAACAGCGTTTTGGAATTCCGATGGGCAACTCAATCTGTGGACAAGTACTCAAGGCTCTTTCCAGGTTCGCGCAACCGTCTCTAATATCCTCAGGTTACCGATCTCCAAAGTCAAAGTGACTCCAATGGAAATCGGAGGAGGTTTCGGTGGAAAGATCACAGCCTACCTCGATGCGATTTGTTCCATCTTATCTAAAAAGACTGGCACTCCGGTCAAAGCGCTAATGTCTCGCACGGAGGTTTTCGAAGCTTCAGGGCCAGCGCCGGCATCTTGGATGAGAGTCAAGATTGGTGTCAAGAATAATGGAACAATGACTGCTGTTGAGACAGAGATGGCTATGGACGCTGGAGCTTATCCCGGTTCCCCGGTGATGCAAGCCATTGTTTGCGCGTTCGCTTGCTACGATGTCGAAAATGGCAGAATTGATGGCTACGATGTGGTTGTTAATAAACCTAAGACAGCAGCTTACAGAGCGCCTGGGGCTCCCCAAGCAGCTTTTGCGGTGGAATCTCTTATTGATGAGATTTGCCTGAATCTAAAAATCGACCCGATTGAATTCCGTCTGTTAAATGCGGCTAAAGAAGGTACCCGGCGTATCGAAGGACTAGTTGCCAGAAAGATCGGTTTCGTGGAATGCCTGGAAGCAGCGCGCACCCACGACCATTACAAATCCAAGGTTGAAAAGGGCACGGGACGGGGAGTGGCCGCCGGCTACTGGCCGAACCGGGGGTTCCAATCCAGCGTTGTGATGACCGTCAATTACGACGGCGTCGTTAGCCTGATTATGGGGTCGGTCGATATTGGCGGGACTCGAGCGTCAATCGCTCAGCAGACGGCTGAAACACTAGGAATAGCCTATGAAGACGTTAAACCTACCGTTGTCGATACAGATTCTATTGGATACACCTTCATTACCGGCGGTAGCCGGACCTCATTTGCTACTGGTTTAGCGGCCATTAGCGCCGCTGAGGACGTAAAGCAACAAATGATCTCCAGAGCCGCAAAGATATGGGACGCATCGGAAGACGATATTGAATTTGTGGCTGGTATGATTAGTCACAAATCTGATGAAGAGCTAAAGCTGTCATTCAAAGACCTCGCTCGCCAGACCGCCACCACGGGTGGTTCAATCTCAGGGCGATCTAGCGTCGATCCCACGGGAGAAGGCAATGGCTACGCGGTTCATATCGCAGATGTTGCCGTAGACACCGAGACCGGTAAGACGGATGTCACCCGATTTACCGCCATACAAGACGCAGGTAAAGCAGTTCACCCCAGCTATGTCGAAGGCCAGATGCAAGGCGGAGCGGTACAGGGGATCGGTTGGGCTCTTAATGAAGAATACTTCTTTGACGACACTGGCAAGATGTTGAACTCTAGTTTTCTGGACTACCGGATGCCCACGACCTTGGATCTGCCGATGATAGATACAGTCATTGTGGAGGTCGCAAACCCTGGACATCCATATGGTGTCCGTGGAGTGGGCGAAGTCGCCATATGCCCACCTATGGCCGCCGTAGCGAATGCGGTGACTGGAGTTACCGGTCATCGTATGAACAGCCTGCCTATCACTCCTGGTAAAATCCTGGAAGCCGGCTGGGAGAACGGTAAGAGCTAACCCTGACATTTATAGTAAAATGGAGGCCGAGGATGTGGACGGAAATTTCCAACCACCCTCGGCCTTTTTTGTTTCGCATTGGGCTTGACAAGCGTCCTGCCGTAACAGGACCTGAAGTTGCTGGCTTTATAAATCCAAGATGAAGAACACTCGGATAAAGGATGCTGGAATTGGCTACGATTTTCATTCCGACCATGCTCCAGGAAATAACTCACGGCATAAAAAAATTGGAATTGGACGCCCGAAATGTTCGTCAGGTAGTTGATGAACTGGAGAAGGCGTATCCGGGGATTCAAGAACGGTTGTTGGATGCCGATGAGATTCGCGAGGGTCTAGCCGTTGTAGTAGATGGTGACGTTTCTGTTATGGGTATGCTTACCAAAGTTGGTGAACAAAGCGAAGTCCATTTTGTACCTGCCATTGGGGGCGGGGGGTAGTCAGCAGTTAAGGAATATAAGCACCGACGCAAGGCTGTTTGCATTGACTGCTTCGAATCTCGACAATTAGAATTATTAACTGGGCTCACTTGCAGCCCGAGCTTAACTGGGGCTTCACTGCATGAAAGGAACGATTATATGAACGGGAAAACCCGGGTTGAGACACCAATCTCAGCTGGCGGCGTAGTATATCAGATGAACGAGGGGCGCCTGGAAACTGTACTCTGCGGACGCAGCCAGCCGGTTCGGTGGAGTCTCGCAAAAGGTACTCCGGACCCTGGGGAGACACTGGAGGAGACGGCCCTACGTGAGGTCAGAGAGGAAACGGGCCTGGAAGTGGAGATTGACGGATCACTAGGCAGCATTGATTACTGGTTTGCCGATCGATCTAGAGACGTTCGTTATCACAAAACCGTTCATTTTTATCTAATGATTCCAGTGGGCGGAGCTACGGATCAGCATGACCCGGAATTCGATGTAGTCCAATGGTTTGATGCTGAAAAAGCGGTTAAGGCGCTGGCCCATTCCAACGAAGCAAATGTCCTTCAAAAGGCCTTAGATATAATCGCGGAACGAAATATGGCCGGACCCAGTGAGAGGACTTAGATAAATGCCGGAACCAGAGGCAGGCCCTTATTCAAGGTTGCAAGGGGCAAGGATAGTGCTGCGGGACAAGCTATTCGAGGATGCCGAAAACGATTATCGTTGGCGCAGTGACCCTGAATTGGCCAGATTAGATGCTGCGATTCCACTTACCATGTCATTTGAACGGTACCTTAAACTTTTTGAAGATCAGATGAAGTATCCTACTCCGGGTTCTCATCATTACTCGATTGAAACTCTTGAAGGTTTATTTATCGGGAATTGCATGTACTACGACTTAGACACGGTTAACCGAGAAGCTGAGTTGGGCATAGTGATTGGAGACAGAGATTACTGGAGCGACGGCTACGGTTATGACGCAGTTACCACGCTTTTAGATCACATGTTTAACGCTCGAAATTTGAAACGTGTTTATTTACACACGCTTGAATGGAATACTAGAGCCCAGAAAAGTTTCAGCAAAAGCGGCTTTAACCCGGTGAAGCCCGTTCGCAGGATGGCGCATGATTTTTTGCTTATGGATGTACTGAGAGAGGATTGGTTTGCCACTGTGGAAGAACGGCTGGCAGCCCGTTTCAAACAGTGAATAATGACATTTGATCTTTCTTACGCGAAACAGCCGGATATGAGCTTTTAGGCAACCGCTGCTACTGCTTCCGACAGACTGACGCCGCCCGTATAGATTGCGCGCCCCACTATTACACCGTCAACTCCAGTTGGTACTAGGTCTTTGATGTGTTCGACGGATGCCACTCCGCCCGAGGCTTGAATCGCCAGACCAGTTTCAATTACCAGACGTTCATTTGTAATGAAATCAGGTCCGCTTAGAGCCCCATCGCGAGCAATATCGGTGTAGAGAAGCCTGACGACCCCTATCTGCGCCATTTGACTAGCAAGTTGAAAGACTGTTGTGGTGCTAGCTTCTTTCCAGCCCTGTAACGCAACTAATCCTTCTTTGGCATCGACGGAAACGACTACTCGTTCGCTACCAAACTTCCGGCATATCTCTTGTACCATATCGGGGTCACGTACAGCAGCGGTGCCGATTACAATTCTATCAACCCCGGCATCTAACCAGGTCTCGGCTGACCTTAAGTCACGAATGCCTCCACCAACTTGGACTGGGATTCTCAAAGTGGATACGATAGATGTGATAACTTCTAGGTGTGTAGGTCTTCCCTGAATTGCACCATCAAGATCTACCACATGTATTCTATGCCCTCCTTGTTCTTCCCAGGACAATGCGGTAGCTAACGGGTCGTCTGAAAACACAGTTTCTTGATTGAAATCACCTTGGAAAAGGCGGACGCAGCGTCCATTTTTGAGGTCGATAGCAGGGATTACTTCCATGTTTTATCCAAGTTGAGTCCGATATTGGTACATTGGCTTGGCGGAATTAAGTTGATGCGAGACTAACAAAATTCTTATAAAACCGTAGTCCGACTGGTCCACTTTTTTCAGGATGAAACTGAGTGGCTATCAGATTGTCTTTGGCGTAAATACTGCAAAATGAAATGCCGTATTCCGTGGTCCCGCTGATGCCAGCTGGGTCTTCTGGTGAAGCATAGTAGCTATGGACAAAATAAAAGTAACTGTCCTGAGGAATGCCATCTAGTACTGGATGTTGGTGTTGGAAACGAACGCTGTTCCAACCCATATGAGGAACTTTCAAACCGGACGGGAGGTGTTTAGCACTTCCCTTGACTACACCTAGGCACGCTTCGTCTCCCTCTTCGGTGCAGTCCATGAGTAATTGTAACCCGAGGCATACGCCTAGGAACGGTCGGCCTGACGCTATGAAGTTTTTGATGGGATCTATTAATTTTCGTTGCCTTAAGGCATCCATCGCCGCGGGACCAGAACCGACTCCGGGGAGAACCATAGCGTCGGCATCGTCGAAGTTCGAGGAATCATCTGTGACCAAAGGGGCAACTCCATGAGACTCCAGGGCCCGAGAGACACTTCGCAAATTCCCTGACTCGTAATCTATTACCACTAATTTCATTCTGCTGTGTTTTTGACCTTAACCGTTTTGAGGAGGCGGTGATGCCGAATAACATGCGGCTAATATAAGGCCCTTTCACCGTCGCCGGCGGCTAGTCCACTCGTACTAACCTAAGACCAAAACGGGATTTCGAAAATGATAGGTGTAATTAGGTCGCACGCTCAATTGGAATATCACGGTCCTCGTACCTAGCCAAAACAAATAATAAGTCTCCCAGCCGGTTCAGGTAACTCATTATTAGCCCATTGGTCAGGATATCCGACTCAGCCATCGCGACTACCCTTCGCTCAGCGGTGCGAATCACGCAACGTGCCAAATCTATGGCGGCTGACGCCTGGGAACCGCCGGGCAGGATAAACACCTTAGGCATCTCAAACTCCTCTTCCAAGGAGTCGATTGCGGTTTCAAGAGACTTTACCATCTCTTCAGTTACCGGTTTGAAATGCTGTTGGAACAATTCATATTTGTTAGGATCCGTCGCCAATTCAGCGGCAATGGTGAACAGTTCGCGTTGTAAATCCCGCAAGAGGTCGTTAACCCTTGGGTTCCTAGTCATGGCACGAGCCAATCCCATAACGGATACGGCCTCGTCAGTGATACCATAGGCTTCTGTGTTGAGACCGTTTTTCGAGACGCGGCCTCCGTAGAGCAGACTAGTTTCGCCGGCATCACCGAACTTGGTATAAACCTTTTTCCTGAACTCGTCGGACGTAGATGAAGAAGACACGGGCAAAACCTTCGGAATAACGATTTTGAGGGGGTGCAAAAACCGGAAATCAAGTGTGACAAATCCCAAATCCGTGAGCCATCGGCCGTCCAGATTGTAGCATAGGAGTCGGTGCGCGGCTATGCGAGCTAGGTTAGCCAAGCTCGGTTTCATTCAAATTACCGATACAGCATGTATACTATCGACCACCGGGACACCACTTTTATTGAGGTGCAACGCTATGCCGCCGGAAGTGCGGATTATTGGCATTGAAGGTATGCCCGAATTTAAGGACGGCGACGATTTAGCTGGTTCAATGATGGATGCAGCTGAGGCCCAGGGTACACCGATTCAAGAATCCGATATCCTTGTGATTACCCAGAAAATCATCTCCAAAGTTGAAGGTAAGGTGGTTAACATTAGCGATATAGAAGCATCGCCTTTAGCCATTTCCATCACTGAGGGACATCGGCGTGACCCGAGGCATACCGAATGGGTGCTTCGCGAATCTAAACGAATCGTTCGGATGGATCGTGGGGTGATAATATCAGAGACCAAACACGGGTTTTACTGTGCCAACGCCGGTATCGACGCCTCGAATATACCTGGTGACGACACATTGGCATTGTTGCCTGACGACTCAGATGCGTCAGCCTTAGCAATCCGACAAGCAGTGAAAGATCGGTTGGACATAACGGTAGCTGTTATTGTCTCGGACACTTTTGGGAGACCATGGCGAAATGCCGCCGCAGACGTTGCCATTGGCGTTGCCGGGATAGACCCTGTCCACAGTTACGTTGGCCAGATGGACAGCTTTGGTCATGAGATGTTCACAACTGAAATTGCTGTGGTCGATGAGTTGGCAGCCGCTGGAGAGTTGGTAGGCGGTAAAGTGGCGCAGGTCCCGGTGAGCATTATTCGAGGTTACGATTACCAGCCAATGGAAAATGCCAGCATACAGCGTATCGTTAGAGGGGCGGAGAAAGACCTGTTCCGCTAAGTGAATGGCGCTGACTTACGCTCGAGTGAATTCGATCAAACCAGGTCGGATTCCTTAGAAAAACATCGGCTTAAGAATCGTAAGATTGGATTCCAATGTTTTTTGCTAATAGGTTACTAATAAGTGAATAGAGGAAGTTGTCTCTCTTTCATATCTGTCGGTTCCGAAGTTTCAGAATCATATTCGAAGTTCGCCACCCCGACGCCCAGAAGCCGGAAAGTGCGGTTTGGATCCAATTCTAATTCCAATAACGTCGAGGCTGCATTTTTGATTTGCTCTTCGGAATCTGTGTGAAATTGTAGAGTTGTCTGCCTGGTGAAGGTTGTGAAGTCAGACAATCTTAACTTCAATTTCACGGTCCGTCCTTTTAAGCCGTTTCTTTCCAATTGACGGGCAACGCCCACAGCCTTCTGTTCTACAAGGTGTCTTAGCACCTCTTCGTTACCTACGTCTCCAGCGAATGTCGTTTCCGAGGAAATTGATTTTGTGGCTCCGCGAACATCCACCGAGTCAGTATCCTGGCCCATGGCCTTGTTACGTATATTATTGGCGCGTTTACCAAACATCTTGGTGAACCAATCTAGCGATTGGCAGGCAAGGTCTCCAATAGTTTGAATCCCTTCATCATTCAAGCGTTCCGCAGTTTTGGGACCGATACCCCAGAGTTTATTCACCGCCAGTGGTGCTAGAAAATCAGCTTCCTCCCCGGGTTGAACAACCACTAGGCCATCTGGCTTATCTAGGTCTGAACCGATTTTGGCGACGGTCTTTCCTGTTCCTACTCCCACGGAAACCACCAGTCCGGTTTCATCGAATATGCGGCGTTTTAGGTCCAAAGCTACGGCAAGCGGTTTCTGGCCGCTTTCAATTACAGCTGTAATATCCAAGTAGGCCTCATCCATGGAAAGAGGCTCCACTAAGTCAGTGAGATCTCTAAATATACTCATGACCTCGAGGGACTTTTCCTTGTAGCGGCTAAATCTGGGGGTAATTATGATGCCTTGAGGACATCTGTAGGCAGCGGTTTTCATGGGCATCGCAGAGTGGATTCCGAAAGCTCGGGCCTCGTAGGACGCGGTGGCCACCACGCCACGATTTTCAGGACGTCCGCCAACTAATACCGGTTTGCCAACCAAATCAGGGTTGTCCAACTGTTCTACGGCAGCGTAAAAGGCGTCTAGGTCAGCGTGAATGATATGGCGCAACAGGCAAGACCTCTAAGAAGTAGCACATCGGTGCACGATTCTTATGCATGCTTGCCTATTCTACTGTGCTTTGGATTGTTGGTCAGCTAGATAAATTCAGCGATTCTCATTGAATTCTAGTCAAGACCACTGGCAATCGGGCTGATTGTCAAATTGCACTTTTTTGTTGACAGAGTGTGATTTAGGGTTCGACAATGAATGATCAGTTGATTCAAAAAGCTATCGATCGGTTAAATTGGTCGTCAATTGTTTAAAATAAATGCGGCCATATGCCTTCCCACGCCAACATCTATTGGACGTTGATGGAATGTGGTTCGCTCGGCTGAGGTGCCAGCCAATTAGAGTTCTGTAGCTCTAGGGAGAAGCCGGCCTAAACCCTGGCACAGCATGGCGGTACTTAATCGAGTAAGAAACAGATTGAAGTCCCTACTAGCCTCGAATTCAGGCATGGCATTATTAATAGAGCATAGTTCGAAAATACTGTACGCTGATCCGTTTTAGAGAATTGGGTTAATGTCCGCCTTCTTTTACTCTGAAGTGGTCGGCAGCGACGAAATCAAGGAATTGATTTTAACGCCTATTACTCTCCAATCAATGATCTGACCCAACAATCGGTATTGACAGGGAAATCAACGGTAGTCCGACTACTCTGTCAGTGGTGGTTGCTTTACCGGTCATGTTCCCCAGTTTGGTATTGCCTAAATGTTGGATCTTACAATCAAAAATGTGCGCGTCTTGTAGATGTGGTGATGTGATGCCTGCAATGTTCTTCGGCATATTGGGAACTTCTGGAGAATCGGTCTATGTTACGAATAATATAAGTTTTGAAAGTAACGGAGAGGAAAAAGCTCAATGACACTGAATCTGTCAACGGAGAACTTGGCGAGAGAGAGCGCTTCCCATCCATGGCGGGTGGTTTGGATCTGGCTGTTCGTTGTGGTCGGGTCTATATTCATGATTACTAATTTTTTAGAAGAGGGGCTGACGACTAAATTCGAATTCGTCAACAACCCAGAGGTCAAAAAAGGGGAAAACCTACTGGAACAGATGAAAGGCCCTAAGGGAACTAATGAAGTAATCGTGTTTCAGTCGAGTAAATTTACGGTAGACGATTCTGAATACAAACGAGTCGTAGAAGGCCTCGAGGCCGAACTGGTAGCACTTGGACCGGAGTTCATTCGCCTTGAAACTCTGGATAACTTTTATAACACCGGCGCTCCTCCGTTTGTATCAGATGACCGGACGGCAACCCTGATGGGGTTTGTCATGGCAGGTGATTTTGATACGAATTCTAAAAACATTGCAGCCGTAGTTGAGCTAGTTCATGAAACCGCATTCGAAGAAGCAGACGACTTCGACATAAAAATTGCAGGCCAGGCAACGATTGGCTTAGACAACCGTGAAATCACCCAAGAAGATTTGGAGAAAGGTGAAGCGTTTGGCATACCCATAGCGTTGTTGATCTTGATGGTAGTCTTAGGCGCTATCTTCGTTGCGATGGTGCCCTTGGTTATGGCGATTGTGTCGATTGTGCTGGCAGTAGGTCTTGCAGCAGTAGTTGGCACATTCTTTGAATTGTCGCTCTTTGTGACCAACATCATTACCATGATAGGCCTGGCCGTTGGAATAGACTATTCGCTGTTCGTGCTAACCAGGTACCGTGAGGAACGGAGTCAGGGACTAGATAAGGTCGAAGCCATAAGTAAGGCGGGGGCAACGGCGAGCAGAGCAGTCGTCTTTAGTGGAATGACCGTGGTATTGGCGTTGGTCGGAATGGTTTTTATTCCCTTCAACATATTTATTTCGATAGGTCTTGGTGCCATATTTGTGGTTGTAGCGGCGATGGCAGCCGCGATGACATTATTACCTGCGATGTTGATCTTCTTTGACCGTCTCGCGGACTGGTATCGAAGCTTGGCGGATGAACCCGGTAAATGGCGGTGCGAACTACTATCTATTAGGTTCTTATGGATTCCCACTGGCAATGGCCTTAATCCAATTTTATCGATGGTGCTTCACCCGCTCAGAATCGTTCGGGCATTGGTTGCAAAATCGTTCTTCTTAGTATCCTTGGTGGTGTTCTTCTCCCCATTTACCGTCTCGCTCTCTATCAATCTAGTTATGGGTCTGCTAAGTAGGTTTGCACTCAGTTGGTCTCTTGGAGAGAACAATCGCCAACAAGGGGTCATAATAGCAGCCAAGGTAATTTCTCTAATCGTGATGGCTCCAATTCTCGTGGCCATTATTATTTTGCTGGCAGTCGTGCTCGGAATTTGGATCCTGATTAAATGCATGTTAAATATGCCGTTTGGCCAGACTAATTATCTCCGCTGGATATCGGATGTCGGCGTCGGGAAGTTCGAGGGCACCCAAACATACACGGCAAGTGGTGGCTTCTGGGATTGGTTGGTTCAACAAGTTACTACCCGACCCCTAGTTAGCTTAGTGGTTACGGCTGGGCTGCTGGTCGCCGCAACAGTGCCGTTCTTTAGCATTCACACTGGGTTCGCTGGTATCTCCACATTTCCTGATGAATTGGAATCTAAACAAGCGTTCCTAGTTCTGGATGAGAAGTTCTCATTTGGCGAGGTTACTCCTGCCGAAATAGTGATTAGCGGGAATATAGCGTCAGCCGAAGTTCAAGGAGGAATTGAGAGCTTAAAGGTTTTAATGGCCAATGATAATGCCTTTGGTCAACCTCGTGATGTGGAGGTCTCCGAGGACGGACGAATAGCGTTGTTGGCAGTGCCGGTCTCAGGCGATTCTTCCGGTGACACGTCAATCGGAGCGGTCACAAGACTCCGCGATAGATATGTACCCTCAGCATTTGTAGGCGTAAATGCTGATATCTTCATCACGGGAGAAACTGCGTTTAACATGGCGTTCTTTAGCGTATCAAAGGACTCCGCCTGGATTGTGTTCCCGTTTGTTTTGGGTATCAGCTTCCTGCTATTGCTGGTGGTTTTCCGATCACTGATTCTACCGATCAAGGCAATCATCTTGAATTTATTGGCGGTCGGCGCTGCCTACGGACTAATAGTATTGGTTTTTCAAAAAGGATTTATGACCGGGGCCTTTGGATTTGAAGAGTCACCCACAGTGGAGTCTTGGATTCCATTGTTTTTGTTCAGTATCCTCTTTGGATTGTCGATGGACTACCACGTATTCCTTCTTTCTCGGATCAGAGAACGGTACGACCAGACCAAAAATAATGACGAAGCGGTCTCGTTCGGTGTCCGTTCCACTGGCCGTTTGATTACCGGAGCAGGTCTGATTATGGTAGCTGTGTTTTGGGGTTTTGCAACCGGTTCAATGGTGGGTATGCAGCAGATGGGATTTGGTCTTGGTGTGGCTATTCTCATTGATGCCAGTATCATCCGGATAGTGATGGTTCCTGCTGCTATGAAAATCTTGGGTGACTGGAACTGGTATCTACCGAGATGGCTAAATTGGCTCCCAGATTTTAGGGTTGAACCGGTAGATTTAAAGACACCTCCTGCCATAGTAAACAATTAAACGAACTCATAGGGCTAAATAAAAGGGGGTTATCTGATTAACAGGTCGGCCTATTTTCGTTTTACGCTATTTCAATGAGAATGGCGCGAGATAGGTTCGCAATATACAATATGCTCGTATCTCCAGGCTTTGCATAGTGCGCTAAACGACAATTCAAGGAGACCCGATGGCAACAATACTAGAGGATTACATCGCCAAGCACCCCGGATCGGCTGAACGGTACATAGAAGCTTCCAAGGTTTTTCCGGGCGGTGTCACCCATGACACGCGTTATGCCCAACCCTTTCCCCTCTACATGACCCATGGAGAAGGCTCTAAGAAATGGGATGTAGATGGCACGGAATACATTGATTACGTATCGGGGCATGGAGCACTGCTATTAGGTCACTCTCATCCGGCCATAGCCGATGCGGTATCCAAACAGATACTTCGCGGTACTCATTTGGGCGCCTCCACGGATGACGAAATACGCTGGGCTAATGCCATCAAAGCCTTGATGCCTTCCATCGAAAAACTCCGGTTTCACAGTTCTGGGACAGAAGCCACGCTAATGGCAATGCGCTTAGCACGAGCCTATACCGGCAAGACGAAAATCATTAAACTTCAAGACCATTTTCACGGGTGGCACGATTATGCTATGGCTGGGTCTGATCATTCTGCGCCGGGAATACCAGAAGCAAGTTGGGGAACCATGCTCGTTGTGCCGCCTGGCGACTTGACCGCCGTTGAGGACGTGATCAAAAAAGATCCAGACATCGCCGGTGTCATATTGGAGCCAACAGGGGCTCACTTCGGACAACTGCCTTTGGATGCACCTAACTATCTCAAGGGCCTGAGAGCACTAACCGAAGAGACCGGTGTTATCCTGATTTTTGACGAAGTTGTGACTGGTTTCAGAGCATCTCCAGGTGGAGCCCAAGAACGTTACAGCGTCCGGCCTGACTTGACAACGTTAGCCAAAATCGTCGCCGGCGGACTTCCTGGGGGCGCAGTTGGGGGAAAAGCCGATATAATCGACATGATTGCTCACCGAAACGAACCTGACTGGGATAACAACCACAGGGTCTACCACCCGGGTACTTTCAACGGAAACCCCCTTTCCGCAGCCGCCGGGGCAACCGCCCTCGAGATGATAGCTTCACAACCCATCAATCAACAGGCAGATGCTATGGCCGCGAGACTTAAAGTGGGTATCAACGAAGCCTTGGGTAATCTTGAGATTCCCGGGCACGCTCACGGCATTGCCTCTATGATTCACGTAATTTTGGCTGACTGTGATTGCGACCGCGAGTTATGCACCATGTCTCATGCCAAGATTACCGAAGCCAATGGTTCTTCAGCAGTGACAGCAATGAAGCGCGGCCTGCAAAACAGAGGTGTTGACATAATGAGTCGAGAGACTTTCCTTGTTTCTGGTTTGCACTCGGAAAAGGATATCGACAAGACTATTGAAGTGTTTGAATCGACAATGGAAGCCGTGAGAGCCGATGGCTTGATCTGATAGGTAAAGAGGTAGCGTGGCTCGAATGATTACTAGAATATTTAACCAATTTCAGAGGGGAATATGCCGTCTTTTTGGGAAACAATAGACGTTAATGGAATAGAGATGAATACTTACGTCAGTGTGCCGGAAGGAGATGGACCGTTTCCGGCAGTTGTGGTCGCTCACCACGCCCCTGGCGTAGATAAGTTCATGCAGGATATCACCAATAAATTATCCAGTTCGGGCTACGCTGCAGTAGCACCGGACTTGTTCCACCGAATCACAGATGAATTGGTGGTGAGTACCGGTAAGAGTAAACGGGATCAACTGGACGATTCGTTGATAACAACAGACATCGATGCTACCGTTGGTTTTCTCGCGGGAAACTCGTCTATCGACCCTGATCGCATAGGCGTTACTGGATTCTGCATGGGCGGTCGGGTTACTTGGTTGGCTGCCGCCACTAACAGTGCTTTTAAGGCCGCTGTGCCTTACTACGGCGGGAACATTATGGTTCCTTGGGGAAATACCACTCAATCCCCATTATCTATGACAGCTGGTATCAAATGTCCGGTTTTGTTTCACTTTGGCGAGATAGATGAGAATCCCTCCCAGGATGACATGCTCATCTTGGACAAGGAATTGAGTGCCAATAGTGTCCCGCACCAGTTTTATACATATCCTGGAGCTGATCACGCTTTTATGAATCCGGCCAGCCCGGCCCGTTATCAAAGAGCGGCCGCCGAGATGTCTTGGCCCCGCACACTGGATTTTTTTGATAAACACCTTGGTCTATCCAGGTCAGCTGGCAACGACGAACCGGCCTGTAGTTAAAATCTATATCGGACTAGGAGTAATTATGCCCCGAGTATCATTAGACTTGGAATTGCCTGCCGACCTAGCGGTCGTAAACTCTGATGGTTGGAGATTCGCTCCCGGGATGGTTCCAGGTCAGCCAAATCAAGGACTGGTTGCCGAAATGGGCGACAGTCCGGCTCGCCTGGCGGACTACGATGACTCAAGTTGGGAAAAGAACGCAGACATCCAAGAACGACATTCCGTAGGTTTCACTTTTGCCTGGTACCGCGTCAAATTCACCATACCCGAAGAGGTAAAGGGTGAGAATGTTGCCGGTGGACGGGTATGGTTCGAAACAAATGTTGATAACTACGGTGAAGTTTTCGTCGATGGACATATTGACCGAGACAAATGGGTCGTGACCGGGAATAATACCCCGAAAAGGATCTTGATTGAAGATCCTGCAGTCCCGGGCACCTCCCACACGGTTGCGGTTCTAGTCGCCAATGCCCCACTGGGAGCGCCGGTGGGATCTATTTTTATGAGATATGCAACACTGGCTTTTGAACCAGCTCCCGGATCAAGAACTTAATCTTCCGCCATCATAAAAATGATTAGTGCGGGCCGGGGTATTTACTCCCCGGCCAACTAGAGATAACGGAGGCCTCAATGAGCAGTGGTTCGTTTGCTGGAAAGTTAGCTGCCCCCGCGTTTCCTGAAGACGTGGATTGGGTTAATACTGACCGGCCGATGACGATCCAGGAATTTCAAGGGAAGATAGTTATCTTGGATTTCTGGACCTATTGTTGAATCAACTGCGCCCATATATTTCCGCAGTTGCGGAAACTGGAAAAGAAATATGCTAACGAACTCGTAGTCGTTGGAGTTCACTCGGCAAAATTCCCTAATGAGAAAGACTCCGGCAATCTGCATAACGCCGTCCGTCGTTACCAGTTGGAACATCCGGTAATTAACGACAGTAAGTTTCAGGTCTGGCAACAATACTCTTGTCGGGCCTGGCCCACGCTGATGTTCATAGACCCTCAAGGTAATGTCATCGGAAAGCACGAAGGAGAGATGTCATTTGATCAATTCGACGATCTTATCAGCCAGATGGTCGCCGAATTCGAAAAAGATGGAACCCTCAATCGGAAACCCTTTCCCACTACTTTTCGAAAACCAGAAAACACTCAACTGAGCTTTCCAGGCAAAGTGTTATCTGATGGGTCGTCCGATCGTCTGTTCATCGCAGATACTAACCACAACCGAATTGTGGTTACTAGCCTGGATGGTGACCTGAGGCAAATTTTTGGTAGTGGACAGGAAGCCCTTATTGATGGCCCTGCTAATGCATCAGCATTTAATCACCCACAGGGGATGACTTTAGACGGAGAGGTTCTCTATGTAGCGGATACCGAGAATCACGCCATACGGAAAGTAAACTTGGTGTCTGGAACAGTAGAAACGGTTGCAGGAACGGGAAAACAAGGCCATAACAGAAATAAACGCGGCCCTGCCATAAGCTCTGACTTATGTTCCCCCTATGATCTGATCCATTACAACGGCACGGTTTACATCGCTATGGCAGGGATTCACCAACTATGGTCGTTGGATGCGAAAGAAGGATTGATTGGTCCGTTTGCTGGGGACGGAGGAGAAGCCATTACAGATGGACCACTGGGATCAGCTCAGCTTGCCCAACCGTGCGGCATCACTACGGACGGTGTGAGATTATATTTTGCGGATAGCGAGACTAGTTCTATAAGGTGCGCAGACATAGACCCAACGGGGAATGTACGCACTATAGTCGGCCTTGATTTATTTGTGTTCGGAGATGCTGATGGATCTGACCACAATGTCCGTCTCCAGCATCCAATTGGAATTACCTACTATGACAGCGACCTGTATGTCACTGACACTTACAACCACAAGATTAAAAGAGTGTCTCCGATAGCGCGGAGCTCTTTTACCGTGTTGGGTTCCGGTGCATCCGGAAATATGGACGGACTGGCGTCACAAGCACAGTTCTCCGAACCAAGCGGAATCAGCTGGGCCAACGGCAAGATGTACATCGCCGATACCAACAATCACGTAATCCGTGTCGCAGATATAGGGTCGGGAGAAGTGTCTACGCTGAAAATTTCTGGACTTTGACCACAATGGCTCCAGCATATAAGTCATAGAATCGAAATAGTGAGGTTTTAACTCGGTTGCCTTACGAAAGGTAGGTTTTCGCTAGCGATGATTTGCCTTATGGGAAACTGAATTAAATCTATAAATCGTCTGGTGATACATGGGACCTAACTGATTCTTACGCCAATTCGTCCCTTCAGCAATTGCACTGTTACTGGGGTTTTTGGCGGTGGATTACGAGTATGCGGTTCATCCCGGCAAGGTCTTGCTCAACGTCAGTTGATCCCTTAGGGAAGTGCTGCAGAGCAAGCTCTGCTACCACCGGTACCTGGTCCGGATCCATCTCGAGGAGTATTATTCCGTGGCTTTTGAGTTTGTTTTCGGCTTGTACCAAGAGGCGTCGGATCAAGTCCAGTCCGTCCGCTCCACCGTCTAATGCCAACACTGGTTCTTTTTGAACTTCTGGCTGCAACGTTGAGATGCGATCTGTAGGGATATAAGGAAGATTCGCCACAATCAGATCAAGTGCAACTGGCACTGCGTCCAAAAGTTCACCGAAGGCCAAACTTCCCCGGTCACCCCCTCCATGGGCCCTGATGTTGTACGCTGCCACGTCCAGAACCGAATCGGAGATATCTACCGCGAAGATTCGCCCCATTGGGAGGTGCATGGCGAGGTTTATGGCGATTGCCCCACTACCAGTTCCAACATCTGCGATGGTCAGGTCGGTCGACTCCATTCCCATCATCGCCATGAAAAGAGCGTGTTCTACCAGACCTTCCGACTCGGGTCTTGGGATAAGTACCGCTGGAGTCAGGACGACATTGATGCCATAGAATTCACGTTGGCCTAGTATATAGGCTAATGGTTCTCTGGTGTAGCGTCTCTTTAGAAGTTCGTCCAAGGCTACTTGCTGCTGCTCTGAGACCTCTCTCTCTTGTTCTGCGAATATGGCCTGACGAGGCATTCGCAAAACGTTCATAACCATGACTTCGGCCTCGAGTCGCGCGTCTGGTATCCCTGCGGACTCCAGTTTTTGATGAGTGTCTTGAATGACGGTACGAAGGACTGCCATGGGCGTTTTATTATCCTATGGGTGAGAGCCGGATATTAGCGATTGTAAGATTCCGAGTATTTTGAAACCTTTAGGAAAACAATCAGGTTTTAGGTTGACCGCTTAAGTGGTGGTTTCGGCCAAGAGACGTTCTTCTTCCCAAGCGCTGAGACGGTCGAACATGTCTTCCAGACCACCGTCCATAAGTCGTGGGATCCCGTGGAAGTTGACGTTGCTGCGATGGTCAGTTACTCGGTCTTGTGGGTAGTTGTAGGTGCGAATCTTCTCAGAACGTTCTGCTCCGGCTACTTGAGATCGACGGGCTTCACTGGCTTCAGTGTCTTTTCTTGCTTGTTCTGCTTCATAGAGTCGTGACCGTAGCATAGACATCGCGCGTTCTTTGTTCTTGTGTTGCGATCGCTCATCCTGACATACCACCATCACACCGCTGGGCTCGTGGACTATCCGGACCGCGGTTGCCACCTTATTTACGTTTTGGCCGCCATGTCCACCGGCGTGGAAGATATCCACCCTTAACTCATTGGGGTCAATCTTTAGTTCTACTTCGTCAACCACCGGCAGCACCACTACTGTAGCAGTGGATGTATGTATTCGTCCCTGAGTCTCCGTGGTGGGGATGCGTTGCACGCGGTGAACACCGCTTTCGAATTTCATTCGGCTGAACACGCCTTTGCCTTCAATCTGGAAGACAATTTTATTGAAGCCGCCAACCTCTGTAGGGTTGGAATCCATCACTTCAACGTTCCAACCTTGGTTGATCGCATACCTTGAGTAGGCCCGGTAGAGATCGGAAGCAAATATCCCGGCTTCACCTCCGCCAGTTCCGGCTCGGACCTCAACTATCACATCCCGTTCATCATTGGGATTTTGAGGAAGCAGCGCCACTCGCAAAGACAGAGTGAGTTCTTCCAATTTTTCTTCGGCTTCGGCCATCTCATCCTTGGCCATTGAGACCAATTCAGTATCGGAGCCGTCTCGGATCAGGGATTCAAGATCCTCTATCTCTTCCGAAAGCGCCTTGTATTTTTCACCAATCACAACAAGATTTTCTAGAGATGCCCGTTCTCTCGCCAAAACCTGAACCCGGCCGAAATCTGCGGCAATTTCAGGGTCTCCCATCGATTCTTCAATCTCATGGTACCGTTTGATTACCGGTTCTAATTTGTCGAGCATACTGGCCATAGCGGAACTTTTATTGAAAAGCCTCGGGTTAGGTTACCGGTTCTCTTCGTCGGCGAATACCGTAATATCATATCCAGTCTAACCGACGGGTTATGGAGAAACAACCGCAATTGCGCAATTTTAAAAATGATGGATCGGAGGATTTTAAGCCGGAATCATTTGTTCCAGATAGGTCGTATTTTCAGTTTTACGCGTTAGATTTCACGCCGCAATGCATAGCTACAGTTCCGAATCCGAGCCGTTTGAACTGTACCTTCTCTAATCCTAATGCTGAGAGCATTTCAGCCAGGTGTGTTGCTTCATAAAAATAATCGACCGATTTCGGCAAGTAGGAATACGCTGATCGATCGCCGGCAACCAAGCGTCCTATCAATGGAACGATACCGTGAAATATTGGTCTAAATAGTACCGATTTTATTCCTCGATCCATGGGGGAAAGCTCAAGGATTACTACGCGACCACCAGGCTTAATGACTCTTATCATCTCAGAAACGGCTTTCTCAATGCTGGGCATGTTGCGCAGGCTAAAGCCGGCGGTGGCGCAGGCAAAACTATCATTGGAAAAGGGAAGCGAGAGAGCATCACCGGTCATCATGGTAATCGAGGTGCTTTTATGTGCGGCTTTAGCTTTGGTATCTGCCGTGGTAACCATTTCGTTCAGCAGGTCCAACCCAACGGTGTGTTCTATATTGGGTTTGAAAGCCAATTCTATAGCGATGTCACCTGTACCACACGAAACGTCTATTGCCATGCCATTCTGGCCTTGCGACGCCAACTCTGCAGTTTGCTTTTTCCAGCGACGATGCATACCGAGAGTCATCAGGTCGTTCATAAGGTCATACCGACCGGATATTCTAGAGAAGAGATTGGCGACATAGCGCTGTTTCTCGGCGCCTTGAAGTTCAGCCACGGTACGGTGCTAATTCATCATCTGGGCCCTGATACTGCATCTCGTCTGGCAGGTCTCGGTCCAAACCAAGAGCTACAAATACACGGGCTACCACAAAATTTACTATGTCGCTGATCCCCTGTGGTTTTAGGTAGAAAGCTGGTTCCGGCGGCACCACAATTGCGCCTATCTGGCTTAGGGTCAACATATTGTTCAAATGGATACTATGCAGTGGGGTTTCTCTCGGTACAATGACCAAAGGACGCCTCTCTTTCAGACAAACGTCTGCACTCCTGATTAGCAGATTACCAGAGAGCCCATTCGCCAAGGACGCGATGCTGTTCATGCTTGCCGGCACCATCACCATACCAGAAGTCGGATATGTGCCACTGGCCACAGGTGCCCGTAAGTCGTTGATTGGATAATGAGAGAAAGTCGGATGTTCTTGCCATTCAACCAACGTGTCATTAAAGTTTTCGCCCATCTCTTCCTGCCAAACCAGACGCCCCGCATTGGAACAAAGAGCCACTGTGGGGATGTCGCGACGCAAGAGAGCATCGACCATTGTACGGGCCATCATAGCGCCGCTAGCGCCGGTTATTCCGACAATTATTGGGTCTGTCATAACGCCACCGCCAAAATTGTAAATAGTAGCAAAACCATGGAGATCACACTGTTGTACTGGAATAGAGGAGATCGGAGTTTGGATAGGTCGTCGGCCTTAATCAGACTGTTTTCTAATGCAAGAAGACTGGTGGCTATTGCCCAGCCTATAAAGTAAAAGAAAGACAAATCCATCCAGAATCCAAGTGCAAGTAAAGCAACTGATGCAGACGTGTGCATGAACTTGGTTGTACGTAGGGCCACTGGGATTCCAAAACGTTTGGGGAAGGAATTCACCCCATATTTTCGATCGAAATCTACGTCAGCACATCCATATATGATATCGAAGCCGCCTGCCCAGAGGGCGACGACTGCAGATAATAACACCGGCTCAAGGTCGAGCCTGCCCGTAACGGCTATCCAAGCCGCTGAGGGCGAGATAGCCAATGCCCAGCCCAGAAAAAAATGACAGGCCCAAGTGTAATATTTTGCGAACGAATACCCCACAACATATATAGCTGCGAATGGCGATAAAGCGAAAGCGAGTCCATTTAATTGGGATGCCGCAAAAAAGAAAACTCCAGCGCCGAATACCATCAACCCAAACACTTCAACTGGTTTTAAGAGTCCGGTTGGTAGATGTCGATTTGATGTCCTTGGGTTATGTACGTCCTCTTTCCGATGGAGTACACGGTTGGCTGCCATGCCTAAAGTCCTAGCCCCAGTCAAAGCTACGGTTATCCAGATGAATACACCCCAACCAGGCCACCCATCTGAGGCTAAGATCATACCCATGAAGCAAAATGGCAGGGCGTAGAGAGATTCCCAGATGCGGATAGTGCTTAGATAGCGGGGAATCCTCGTTGTGATGATCCCGGCAGGGGTTGTTATTACACTGGCGGCCGACATATTTATATCTTCTCACATCGCCGTGGTGAACGGGAGCATTGTCAACTCCACTCAGCAATTACCTTGGCCTAATTGATGTTGTAATCGCCCCATTTCTGGTCGACCAAAGCTTTTATGTCCGGATCCATTGCAATGTCCGGTGGCCATTCCTTCTGTCGTCCGCTTTCCAGAGGCCCTTTGATGGTAGCGTCGATTCCCACTTTCTTCCCAAACTTAGGAGATGTCGATCCGATGTCGAGGTCGTCAATTGGTCCGTCAGCAAAGACTAGGTCTTCACCGGGATCAACGTTATTGGTTACCCGCCAAGCAACTTCGGATATGTTTTGGACGTCCACGTTATGATCTACCACAATGATTGTTTTAGTTAAGCTCATTAACCCGAGACCCCAGAGACCATGCATAACCTTCCTGCCTTGGCCTGGATAATCCTTTTTTATGGAAACGATAACCAGATTGTGGAACGACCCTTCCGCAGGCATATTAATATCCACTAACTCGGGCAAAACCAATTTCATCATCGGTAAGAAAATTCGCTCTGTAACCTTTCCCATATAATAGTCCTCCATCGGAGGTCTCCCCACTAGTGCTGCTGGGTAAATTGGGTCTTTCCGGTGAGTAATACAAGTAACATGAAAGACAGGGTAAGGCTCTTCCATTGAGTAGTATCCTGTGTGATCACCAAAGGGGCCTTCGTTACGTTCTTCTCCTGGTATGACGTAGCCTTCTAGCACAATTTCGGCCTGAGCCGGGACCATTAAACCACTGGTCTTAGCCTTTACCAAGTCGACTCTTTCTTCTCTTATGAATCCGGCCATCACCATCTCATCAATATCCGGTGGTAGTGGGGCAGAGCCAGTCCAAATGGTTGCAGGGTCACCTCCTAAGGCGACAGCTACATCAAGTTTTTCCAAACCAAGATCGTGGCTGAGGCGGTAATGGTGAGTCCCAATTTTATGGGTCTGCCAATGCATTCCAGTGGTTTGCCTGTCGTAGACCTGCATGCGGTAGGTGCCGTAGTTCTGCACACCGCTTTCAGGGTCCCTTGTGATGACTAAAGGTAGTGTTACAAACGGGCCACCGTCTAGAGGCCAGCATTTAACTATTGGGAATTTGTATAAATCAACGTCATCACCTTGGATAACCACGTCTTGGCAGGGAGCTTTGTTTACTATTCTTGGTTGATGTGATCCAAGTTGAACAATCTGACCCAATGTCCGCAGCTTGTTAATCAGGCCTTTTGGTGGTCCGTGCATGAGGTTTAATAGGCCTTCGATTCGACTGACTAAGTCGTCAACTTTTTCAACACCCAGAGCCCAAGATGTTCGTTGGTGAGTACCGTACATGTTGATGAGGACTGGGGTGTCGAAACCGGTAACGTTTTCAAATAATAGAGCCGGGCCACCTGATTTGATCACTCGATCGGTGATTTCTGTGATTTCAAGCTCCTGGGTCACGGGCGTGGTGATGCGTCGAAGCTCACCTTTTTCTTCCAGAAAACGAATGAACTCTCTTAGGTCTTTAAATTTCATCGGAGATATACGCCTTATCGCGGATCTGACTGCGAGATCAGCCATGAGTGAATACAGAATCTATATTCATTGTATCCTCTTGAAACTCGTGGCAACAAATAAAAGGGCCGGCAACTCGCCGGCCCTTTTATTTGTTGTAGGAACTCATGTGATACGTAGGCTAGAAACTGGATGAGGACTCCGTACGCATATTAGTGAAGCAATCACTGCAATACACCGGTCTATCACCACGGGGGCGGAATGGCACCATGGCATCATTGCCGCATTCTGCGCAGGTTATTGGATACATCTCTTTTGGGCCATCCTGATATGTTCCGGCCGATCGTTGTTCAGAACGCCGGACTGCTCGGCAACTGCGACAGCGTTTGGGTTCGTTTCCGAAGCCCCTTGCCTGAAAAAATTCTTGTTCTCCCGCAGTAAAGATAAATTCCCCTCCACACTCCACACAATTAAGGGTTCTATCTGTTAATGCCAATGGTTGACCTCCTTGGTCTGCACCCTATTTGGTTCTACAGGTCAATTCATCTTTAATCTTTTATGTTCGAATTTGATTTCACTGAAACGACGAATCGACGCCTGCCGTGCTTGGAGCACATTATACCCATTACAAAAGCGGTTGCAATCCAATTTTACGTCTATCATTAATTTAAAGACTTATCATATCTTAGTATCGTTAAGGTAAATAAGAGTCGGATTTCGTAATCGTGATGGCGAGTTACAATCCAAAGAATTCGAATAGTTGGCTGTGTTCCCGTATTAACATAACTAATACCGGTATGCCCTTATATTCTTTGGAGGTCAATTTTAAAGCCGGTTTTTGTTTAATTTTCGGATAATAATTGTTTCGAAGCTAAAATGATTCGATATTTAAATTGTTAGATTGGAGTAGTCTGCTCATACGCATCCACTAGGAAACACGAAGATGCCTTAAAAACAGCCCATAATTTCTGCCCACGTTTGATCTCGAGTTCTTCTAATGCCGAACCGGTGATGTGGCAATGCAATAGTGATTCAACATCACCAGTTCCACAATTAAGGATCACCGTATAACCCGGAGGGCGAGGTTCGACGGAGATAACATGACCTTCAATCCGGTTTCTGGCTGAAGAACCGATAAGATCATCTTTGGAGATGATGATATCCGACGCTCTTATTCCGACCGTGACACGGTTGTGTGCGCCGTTCGGTGTGTTGTTTCCGGTGGTATGAGAATCTAACGGAACTTCAAGGTTGAGGCCTTGGCCCGAACACGTCATTGTCCCGTCGATGGGGTTCCTCTGTGTGATCGTAAGGTCGAATGTATTTTCAACGCCCACCATCCGGGCTACACGTCCCTGGCCAGGTTGCCCCAGCATCTTTAAAGGATTTCCTGTTGTTAGTACGTGGCCATCGTCAATCACTTGAACCGAGTCCCCTAATGCTAATGCCTCTTCCCGATCATGAGTGACTAGCATCACGGGCACCGGATTTTGAATGAGCATCTCTCTCAGTTCCCGATGCAAGTTTCGGCGGAGTTCCGAATCCAGTGACGCAAATGGTTCATCCAATAACAGCATCGTCGGATACGGTGCTAGGGCCCTAGCCAAGGCTACTCGCTGCTGTTGCCCGCCAGACAATTCCCAAGGAAACCGGTCTTCTAGGCCGTCTAATTGAAGGAGCCGGACTAATTCTTGAACCCGATTATGGGTAGCTTCAGATTTTTGATCTGAAAGTCCGAAAGCGATATTCCCTGCTACTTTTAAATGCGGAAACAGGTGATACGTCTGTGTCAAATAACCGACGCGCCTTTGGTGGGCAGGTAAGCAGATACGGTTATCACTGTCGTAAACGACCTGGCCTCCTACTTCAATATAACCTCGCAACGGACGTAGCAACCCAGCTATTGACCGAAGGATTGTTGATTTACCAGCGCCTGATGGCCCGAAAAGAACTAACACTTCTCCCGTCTCTATCTCCCAACTTGTAGATAAGGAGAAACTTCCTATTTGGCATTCTATAGAGCCTTTGGCTGACATCTCTGGGAGATTTTCAGGATTCACAGGTTTTGCCATCTACGTCTGGTTAGTAATCCAAGAAGAGCTAACACGAGGATCGAAGCAGCAAGTAATACAACTGATAGGGCCAGTGCACCTTCGAGACTTGTCTCCATTGCCGACATTATGGCCAACGGCATAGTTTGCGTTTCACCAGTCAAATTCCCAGCGAACATCATGGTTGCTCCGAATTCGGATAGTGCCCGGGCCCAAGCCAATCCCAAACCAGTGAACATTGCAGGCGCTGCCAATGGCAAGGTTATGCGAAAGAAAGTACGCCGGGGCGAGATCCCCAAGGTTTGAGCCACATCTTCATAATTCTTATCAACCGATTGAAACCCCAACTTGGCAGACCGAATAAAGAATGGTGCCGCAACGAATATCTGAGCAAAGACTACGGCGGTTGTGGTAAATGGAATGATGATGCCGAGGCTTTCAAGGTTTGAGCCGACTAATCCATTGCGACCGAAAGCCATTAGCATCGCGACTCCAGCGACCACTGGCGGCAATACCAAAGGTAGCTCAACCAAATTATCAACAAGTCTCGCCCAGAGCTTGTTGCTCCTCGCCAACGAGTAAGCAAATGGTGTCCCTAGAAGTATAATTATCGACATGCTGATGATACTGGTTACCAATGATAGCCGAAGTGCAGTGAGGGCGGCATCACCGGTAACTGCGTTAAGGAAATCGCCGTGTTGCGCCGATCGTACTAAGAGGGCAAGCACCGGTAACCCAATGAATAGGACATATAAGAACGCCCCGCTGCCGCCGAGTATACCGACCGGGAGACTGTCAAATCGGATAATTGAATTTAAACGTGGCAATGCATCTTTCTTTTTTAACGGTTCATGGACCCGTAAAGCCATGTTCGGTCAGCACGAGTTGGCCTTTCGTCGACAACACAAATTGTAAGAATGATTGTGCCAGTTTTTTCTCTGGAGCCTCTTCGAGAACCGCCATCGGGTATTTAGCTTTCACATTGGCTGAAGAGGGAATTGGAATTACAGCGAATGAGCCAGCTTCTTTAGCAATCGTGACGTCCGTTTGATAGACGATACCAGCATCCACTTCACCCAAAGCGACTTTTTGAACTACGAATTTGACATTCGGTTCTTCAGAAACCAGATTTCGAAGAACTTCTTCCTTAAAACTAGGTTTCAACCCAAACATAGTTTCTCCTGATAAATATGACAATACTTCGCGGGAGTATGCTCCTACTGGTACGTTCTTCTGGGCAATAACCAATCGCCTTCCGGGTTTGGCCAAGTCTTCAATCCTTTGCACGCGTCCATTGCCCGAAGAAACCACAACCAGTTGGTTGGATGCGAAAATTACTGGTAGATTGTGTACATAGCCCTGATCCTCTAGAAGCTCTATTTGCCTTTGATCCGCTGAAGCAAAAACATCGACTTTCGCTCCGAATTCGATTTGGGAGCGAAGCCGTTGACTACCCCCAAAATTCAACTCCACTTTCACTCCAGGATTTTGGGCTTCAAACTCCTCGGCAATATTAATAAACGCTTCTGTAAGCGAAGCAGCTGCTAACACCTGCAACGTTTGTTCGCTGTCACCATTGCAAGCAGCCATGAACAACAACATGCAACAGCATAGTGTGGTGATCCGCCTAAAAAACGGAATTTGGCTGAAATGATTAGGCATTAGGTGATAACTAACTTAGTGTAAAGTACACTTGATATTATATCAATTGTAATTTACATTAATGCTATGGCCCGACATTCAAGCATCTTGCAAAACAATCTAAAACGGGCGAGAACTAGAGCTGGTTTGACTCAAAGTGTACTGGCCGCAAAAGCTGGAATCAGCCGCCAGGCTTATTCGTCGCTTGAGGCTGGTGTCACCACTCCGTCGACCGACGTTGCAATTCAGCTTGCTCGGACTCTAAAGGAAAGAGTCGAGTCGCTCTTCTACTTTCCCGAAGAGTCTTTTACCACCGTAGAAGCCGAACTGGTCTTTGGTGCAACGTCTACTTCATTCCCAAACCAAAGGGCGCGATTATTTAGGGTCGGGGAGAAGTTATTGGCCCGTCCCTTGGCTGGATCAGAGAACACTCGCCACTGTGTTGTGGCTGCAGAAGGGCTAATTGTCGTTCCAACAGACTCATCCGAAGGGGAACGCGGTGTAACGGTGCTACCATTTGACGCCGACGAGGTGGAGGCACCCACTCTGTCCATGCTAGGCTGTGACCCGGCAGTTGGACTTTTGGAAAGAGGGCTGCAAGCGAAGGGAATCTCCCTTGTATCGGGCGAAGAGAGCAGTCACCAGGCTTTGATTGGGCTGGCGAATGGCGAAGCCCATGTCGCTGGATGCCACTTGTTGGATCACATTACCGGAGTGTACAACAGCCCGTGGGTAGCAAGACTGGTGCCATTTCCATGTACCTTAGTAACGTTCGCATCATGGCAGCAGGGTTTAATAGTTCCATATGGAAACCCAAAACATTTGCATAGCGTGGCCGACCTCATCCAACCTGGAACCACATTGATTAACCGACAAGTGGGTTCCGGAAGCAGGGATTTGTTGGATCGATTACTGGCAAAGGCTAAAATTCCAGGCAAGAACATTTTAGGATACAAGAAGGAAGAATACGGGCATCTAGGTGTTGCCGCTGCGGTGGCAGCCGGGAGTGCGGACGTTGGTGTCGGAGTTAAAGCTGCTGCCGTGGCCATGGGATTAGATTTCATGCCGATAGAAGAAGAACGTTACGACCTTGTTATCCCTAATCACTTTTTAGACGAACCTCCAATACAAGTCTTATTAGATCTATTACGTCAATCCGTGTTACATCGCAGAGTCGAGAGCCTTGGTGGATATGACATCTCGGAAATGGGCATCCAACAGACCTCAATTTAACTGTCCTTTACGCGCTATACTTGACGTCACCACCTGACTGAGTTGTAATTATTCGGCTAAAAGGCGGATGCCGTAGAACGGTGTCCGACCATGCATTGGAGATTGATTATGGCAATGGTACGCTGCGTCACAGAGATGGGAATGGGCGTTGATGTCCACGGACTGGATTTCACCAAGGCGGCAACGCGAGCCGTTTTTGACGCGATTCATCACAGCAGCTTGGGATTCCAGCGAATGCTTGGTAAGACTGCCGACGATATGACGGTCCAGGTAACCATAGGTGTTTCTCAACCGGACAAAGTTGATACAGCTGCAGTTCTTGCTACACTTCCCCACGGTAACGGTCGAGGCACTTGCACTGCAGTTCAAGGCGGCCTAGAGATTGCGAGCGCGGAAGGCAACGATGGAATGCTTATTGCCAACGCGGTAATCTTCGTTCTTTTCGACGATGGAAAGTAAATCGGTACCGGTCTGTCCCTTCCTGGAGGAACCAGAGCGTTGGGTATTATTAATCAGCTTCCAGGTATGAATTCCACTATTAGCGGACAAATCAAGTTGTTGATGGTGAGAATCGGGGACTACCTGAAGGTCATTTTGTGAAATGTCAATACTGTAGGCGGCTGGGGACTCGGGCTATCGTTATTAAGAAGTGACTTGAATTGTGAAAGCCACATCCTGGCCGTGTTCTATCCAGGTTGCTAAGCAGGATTCGTGTCTTTGGGTAAGAAGGCTTCTGATTGGCAAGTTTGTGGAAAAGTAGACTGCCGCTAGTTACCCGGGAAAGGCTGCCTACATTCTGTCTATTTACCGAACATCCAAACGAGGAAGAGCTTCCTTCCCATCTTAAACAAAAAGGGAAGCTCGATTTCGGAAAATAGAAAAAGCCCAGGCACTGCCTGGGCTTTTTCTATTTTTAGTATCAGCCTCTAAAAACCTAGCTGCCGTGGGTTTTAGTGGAAAGTAAGATAGTCTCTCTCTGACCATTAACATCGACGCCGTGGACTGAATTCATATGCTCACTCATGTCTTTAACAACGCCGTCGTCGGTGTCTGCTTTTGCAATGTATCTGCAGCCCTTTCCAGCGGAATCTAAAGCTAATGATAAAAGAGCGTTGCAACGTACGAATCTGACCATTTTAATCTCCTCCCGTTTTTGACTCGACTTATTTTAGTCAGGCCACAACCTGGCGATATTTTTGCTAATTACGCGAAAGCCCTGGCTCTGGAATCTTGATTTCCTGCCATGTCGTTTCACTGCAATCGGCCCTAGTTTACTCGACAGAACTCAACTCGTCCACAGGTAAACCATTCGTATTTATCAGTTCGCAGACTTTTTACGAGCGATCCGGGCGATTTCCCAGATTTTATCTGGGTGATTTTCACCAGTTACTGCAATCCGGACCAACGCTCTTCCCTCTACGAAGAACAAAGTAGAACCGTCTTCGCCGTTTAAGGTTTCATACATAATTCCTGAGTGATCATCAAACCCTTTTTCGGGGTTCGAGAAGACTCCTTGCGTAAGCTGATCTTGCTTTATTTCGGCAAGTACGTTCAATGCGAGTACCTCGGATTCAAAAAGCACTAAGCTCTCTAGAATGTTGAAAACGGGGCCGTTCAATTTTACTAAAACAGCTGGTCCATCAAGAAGGGAATCATCGATTGTTTCTAGTGATTGAGTTAATGATTGGTCGGGAAAATCACTTGGATGTAATAACAGATCCCGTGGGGGAGTAGATCCGCCCGTGCATGCTGCAATTGCTAAAAGCGTGCCTAAAACCAAACAGAGATTAATCGGATTTTTTAATTTCTCAAACAAATGAGATTGGAGTTTCATGATGATGAATTTTCACCTTCAGGCGCCCCCCAACCGCCCGCACCGGGCGTTCTGATGCTGATTACATCGCCAGCCTCTACGTCGACCAACTCTTTACCCGCGAGGGTAACTTCTTCGTACCCCCCTCGGAACAGGACATTCTCTCCTGGTTCGCCATGGTGACCGCCATGATAACCAGGTGGGGGAAGTTTTCTCCTCTCGGACATTAATGTGACCCGGGCTGAAGACAGGAACTCCACCTCACGGATGACACCATCGCCACCCTTGAACTTTCCGTCGCCCCCGGAACCTCTGCGTACCGCGTAGCGTTTAAGCCTCAAGGGAAAGGCGAACTCCATAGCTTCAACAGGGGTGTTCATGGTGTTCGTCATATGGGTGTGTATTGCCGATATGCCGTCCTTGTCCGGTCGGCCACCCATCCCGCCTGCAATGGTTTCGTAGTAGACAAAAGGTTTGTCACGTACAGGGTCATGGCCGCCGATTATCATGTTATTCATAGTCCCCTGGCTGGCGGCCGGTATTACATCCGGAAGGGCTTGAGCCATCGCTCCCAGTAATACGTCCGTGATTCTCTGAGAGGTCTCTACGTTACCAGCAGCGACTCCCCGTTGAGGTTCAGGATTAACGAGGCTGCCCAACGGGGTGATGATAGTTAACGGACGGAGACAGCCTTGGTTGGCGGGAGCTTGTTCGTCTAATAGACAGCGCACTACATACAGACATGCCGATACTGTGACCGCTACTGGCGCGTTGATACATCCGGGTCTTTGCGCAGATGTCCCCGTGAAGTCTATTTGCATCTCCTCTCCGGAGATTGTGATAGCTACCTTTATAGGAACATTTTCTTGGGTCAGACCATCATCATCCATGTGATCTAGGAGTTCGTAATGGCCGTCAGGTATTTTGCTTATCGCCCGTCTGGTAACCCGTTCCGAGTAATCAAGTAAGGCTGACATATGAGCTAAGGTGTCGGGTAAACCATACCGCTCAGTAACGTCTCGCATTCGCTGCTCGCCGACTTTTATGGCGGCAGTTTGAGCTGCAAGATCACCTTTTCGTTCCTCAGGAGTCCGGGAATTTCGGCAGATCAATTGAATTATCTCTTGGTTTAACCGGCCTCTCCGAGCCAGCTTGATAGGAGGGATGATCGTACCTTCCTGATAGAGTTCTGTGGAGAGTGGCAGAGAGCCGGGCGTCATACCGCCGACATCTGCATGGTGGCCTCGGTTAGCTACAAATCCTACTAGTTCTCTCTTCCCATCTTGTTCTGAGTAGATTGGCGCAACCATGGTGATATCAGGTAGATGACTTCCACCCTGGTAGGGATCGTTCAGAATCACGATATCCCCCGGGTTGAGTGCGTTCGGAAATACTTGAAGCGCGGCCTTGACCGATGCAGGCATAGCACCTAAATGTACTGGTATATCGGCTGCCTGGGCGACCATGTTCCCTTCGGGATCAAATACAGCACAGGAAAAATCTCGACGTTCCTTAATGTTAGGCGAATAGGCGGTGCGTTGTAGAGCCACTCCCATCTCTTCGGCAACCGACTCAAATTTACTTTTGAAGACTTGTAGGCTGATTGGATCTACCGGCATCTCTTTCCTCTTGGGTTCAAAGTGGAACTTCCATGGAAGGGTAGTTTTAGGACAAATTTAGCAGGATGTCATGTTGGCTTGCCTTGCTAGATGGCGTGGTGAGATAAAAGTATTCCGTGCTCATCCATTCTGACAAAGATTCGGGCGCCATTTTGCTGAAAGGTCCTGTAGGGTCCAGTTGAGTCTGGTGGCAGTTCAAAGAGGCTTTCTTGACATCCACATAATTAGAGACGTCACGTACAGTGGTAACGTAATCGTCGGGAGATCCTATGTTTTCTAATTGTTCCTTGGCAAAAGGTGGTGTAATTCCCGCGTCTGTCATCTGTTGCCATAGTTTCCTAAAATTACTTTTAGGAAAACAGACATAATATAAATAAGGACGGTCGGAATTCATTGAATTTACTACCGAGGTGACGCGCCTATGCACCGTTAAATGATCGGGATGGCCATACCCACCCGTCGGATCATGTGTGAGAATTAGATTTGGTTTTAATTCATTTATTATGGACGTAATCCGGTTTTCAACATCAGCAGGTTCTGACTGGTACAAGCTAGCTGGATTATTGTTATCCTCCGTGCCGTCCATCCCTGAGTCTCTGTAGCCGAGGAAGCGAACATCTGGAACCCCTGTGATTTCCATAGCCGATCTCAATTCATTCTGTCGGACTTTCCACAAGTTTTCGCGAGTGGCCAAAGACGGGTCGCTGATCTCTCCCACGTCCCCGTTGGTAGCACATACAGTGGTTACATGATGACCTTTTAGCACCAACTCCGCTAGAGTTCCGCCGGAACCAAATGCCTCATCGTCTGGATGAGCGAAAAAACATACAACTTTTAGTTTTGCTTCTTGCGTCATGTAGCTGTTCCTATAAGAGAAAGGAGAGGTTATGTGGGTTCTAGGATCAGGTTACCGAATGGATCTACTGAGCCTTCCCATCCCGGGGCAACCACAGTAGTGGCGTCCATCTGTATCACGAGAGCCGGTCCTAATATTTGGTTCCCGCAGGACAGCTCCTCTCTCTGGTACAACGGCGAAAGAATCACGCCTTGCTGGAATACGAGTTCAGCCTCACCTATAAATGCTGAATCTGGATTACTGTCCCCCTGAACCTGGGGTACTATTGTTGGTTTTTCCATTGCCACATTCATTTTGAGCCGCAGGTTAACCACCTGCACAGGTTCTTCTCGATCTGCGTATCCAAACCTACGCAGATGTGCTTTATAGAAGCTATCACCGATCAATCTCGCCAGCGGAGCCCTGGAATTTCCAGATGGATAGTCTACTGTTAGTTCAAAAGATTGACCGACATACCGCACGTCTAAGAAACGCCGAGCCACCATTTTGCCTACGTCCAGCCCTTCTCTAGCCATATCGTTTCTGGCCTGGCTTTCCATACCAATGAACTCTTCGTCTAGGCGACTACGTTCTAAATCCGCCCCGCGTAGCATGACAGTCCGTGAATAGTCTTTGACGATATCGGCGATGGCAACACCAAGGGCTGATAAAATTCCAGGAGTCGAAGGTACCAGGATCCGAGGTATACCCAATTCTTGTGCTAACTCACAGGCGTGCATCGCTCCGGCACCCCCGAAGGGAACCAGAGTAAATAATCGTGGGTCGTATCCTCTTTCCAGAGAGATAGATCGGATAGCCCGTTCCATATTTGCGTTTACCACCCTATTGATGCCTAGGGCTGTCTGGATGCCATCCGAGTTTATTTGGATAGCTAAATCGCTCATTAGACGGCCAACCCGATCTCGATCGAGAGTCATTCGACCGCCCAAGAAACGATCCGGTAGAAGCCGTCCAAGTAGGAGGTTAGCATCGGTTACCGTAAGCTGATCCCCTTTACCGTAACAAGCAGGTCCTGGGTCAGCACCTGCTGATTCCGGTCCCACTACCAAGGCACCCCCGGTATCGACTCTAGCAATAGAACCTCCACCGGCGCCAACCGTTTGGATATCAATCATTGGAACGCCGATGGGATAACCGCCAACGTTGGCTGAAGTCGTTTCTTTAATTTCACCAGGACATAAGGAGACATCCGTTGAGGTGCCTCCCATATCAACGGTGATAATATCTGGGAAACCTGCCTGTACGGCGGTGTGAAAGGCGCCGACAACTCCGCCGGCTGGGCCGCTTAGGATGGTTCGAACCGGTTGCTCAGAAGCTAGCCTAGCTGTAATGCTCCCGCCAGAAGACTGCATAATGCGGAGCCCATTGCCCAATGGTCCTTCAAGTTCTCCCAAGTATGAGCTCATAGCGTGGCCCACATAAGCGTTAACTACAACGGTACTTGCCCGTTCAAACTCACGGAATTCCGGCAATACCTGAGAGGATATAGTGATATATGGAGTATTTTTCATCTTTTTGAGCGCGGTAAGAAGCATGTCTTCATGCGCTGTATTCAAAAACGAAAACAGAAAAGAGACGGCCACCGCTTCAGCTTGGCTCTCCTCCAGCAATCCGATCAAGGTATTGATAGTTTCTGCTGTGAGATCCTCAACAATTGACCCAGTATGGTCAATCCGTTCTGACACACCAAATCGTAACTCGGTTGGCGCCAAGGCTGGGGGGCGATCCATTTCGAGGTTATAGAGTTCGGCGCGAGCCTGCCGTCCAATCTCCAGAACGTCTTCAAATCCCATGGTTGTGACTAGCGCTGTACGCGAACCCTTTTTCTCCAACAAGGCGTTGGTAGCAACCGTAGAACCGTGAACGAATTCCGCGGAGGTGACCCCTGTTTCTTTGATGCCTTGGAGAATACCCTCTGACGGGTTTGCCGGAGTTGATGGGAGTTTGTGGACGGATAGCTTCCCATCTTCCAAGACTGCAATATCTGTAAAGGTACCTCCCACGTCTATACCTACTACACGGGGGGGCACACTGGGCTCAGCATTGGGCTTATTGGGCATAGGACAGTATTACTCCGGGGATTTAGCTCAAGGCTTAATGTGCCTCTAGCGTTCTAGTCTGCTAAGGCTATCCTGATCCTTTTATTGATGCGACCTTTGCTTTCGTGGCCTACAACTCTGATGACTCCAACTTCGCTAGTGTTTGCAACGTGTGTACCGCCATCCGCTTGTAGGTCTAATCCAGTAATATCGATAGTGCGAATCTCTTGAATCGTTGTTGGAAGTAAGTTGATTTTAGTGCGTATCAAATCTGGCACTTGGTCAGCTTCTTCTCTCGAGAGGTTGTGAGCGTGGATGGCTCGGTTCTGCGCAACTTCCACGTTAACCTTCGTTTCCAATTCTTCTACAAATTCTGCAGAGAAATTCTCAAATTCAAAGTCCATCCGACCTTCACCGGGTTTCATATCTCCCCCAGTGACCATAGCCCCGTAATCGCGCCAAACAACGCCACAGAGGATGTGGAGTGCGGTATGCGTTCGCATAAGAAGATAACGTCGTTCCCAGTCGATCACGCCAACCACGGTCGTCCCTTTTGAAGGTCGGTCACCTGTTATCTGGTGAACTATGTTTCCATCAGATCGCTTGATTCCAGTTACTTGGTATTTTTGACCTCCCGACAGTAGAAGACCAGAGTCGCTTGGTTGCCCTCCACCTCCAATGTAAAAAGCGGTCTGGTTTAAAACCACACCACCATCAACCACGTCCGTTACAGTGGCATCGAATTCCCTGAGGTAGCTTTCATTGTGATAGAGGAGGTCTGTCATCACATTATCCAGGCTGATTGGTTGATATAGAGGTTTCAGAAATAACGATTGATTTCGAAGCCTCATCGTGCGTAAAACGACCGCAATTTTCGTGCGGCCCCATTATAGCAGACACAAATTCCCAAGAATCCAACCCGCCAGGGTAAGATCACAGGGTAGATATGAGCCTAAAAGCTTTTAATCCTAGGTTTGATTCGGTTGTTTTTCAACAGGCCTAATGACATAATAATCGAGCTTCCCAGTAGAGGTGAGTAGACTACCTCTCGGAAGGCTCGAGTGTAAGACTATTTAGGCGATTACTCAAAACTAAAAGCGGACTATCAGGTGGGCGGAAGATGAAGATTTCGTGCTTGCAAGAGAACCTAAGCAGAGGGTTGGCTGTGGTTGGCCGAGCAGTGGCCAGTCGGGCGACCCTGCCAGTGACACAAAATGTGTTGCTAAGCGTTGAGCAATCTATGCTCAAATTATCGGCTACCAATCTAGAGATAGCAATGACCACCTGGGTTGGCGCAAGCATACAAGAAGAAGGTTCCATAACGGTGCCAGCCCGTTTGCTCACAGAATTCGTTAACTCTCTCCCAAATGACACCATCGACTTGACATTGGATCAAGGCTCCGGTCTCTTGGAAATATCTTCAGGGAATTCCAACGCCCATATCAATACCACCGAAGCATCGGAATTCCCGCCGATACCCACCGTTGATGATGGCATTGCTGCTCAAGTTGATCCGCTCGTTCTTAAATCCGCAATCACCCGTGTAGCGTTTGCCGCGGCAACAGAAGAATCTCGTCCGGTTCTGACTGGAGTTGAGATGAAACTCGATGCCGGAAAATTCACCATGGCTGCGGCCGATGGGTTCCGTCTCGCGGTACACCATGGTGACCTGCTCAATTCGGTTTCCGAAGAAATGAGCGTCATTATACCTGCTCGTACCATGAATGAACTGAACCGTCTCGTTGGTGACCGGGAAGAACCGGTGGAGATTTTGATGACTCCGGCTAAGGGACAGGTGATGTTCCGTGTTCAGGGGGCCGACCGAATCGAAATAGTGTCCCAATTGCTTCAAGGTACATTCCCCAATTACGAACAGCTCATCCCCCAAAGTTACACGACTCGTGCGATCATGGACTTGCCCACTGTACTCCGGTCCGCCCGGACAGCTGCAATCTTCGCTCGCGACGGCAGCAATATCATCAGGATGCACTTGCTTCCTGCAGAAGCCGATTCGGAACCGCCCAAAGTGGAGATATCCGCACGATCTGAAGAGGTCGGCGACAATAAAGACGTTGTTGACTTGGATGAAATCGAGGGCGAAGAAGGCAAAATAGCATTCAATAGCCGTTATCTTTTGGATGTACTGGCAGTATTGGACAAAGGAAAGGTAGCCTTGGAAACCACTACGTCATCCAGCCCAGGCGTCTTCCGCCCCACTGACTCCGACGATTACATCCATGTAGTGATGCCGATGTTCGTTCAGTGGTGACTAAAACCTAAATGTCATCCCATTGAAAAGTGAAGAGGACCGGATCAAAGCGGGCCTCTTTTTTTGTTATCTGGGCGTATATTTTGGGCACAAGGCGCATTTTAACCATGAT
>JAKUNL010000023.1:45383-51842 GCA_022451925.1 Dehalococcoidia bacterium | reverse complement strand
TAGAAGAAGGCAGCGCAGAATTGGGAGTGACCGGATTAGACCGTGTCCTGGAATACCGAAGCGATGAACGCAGGGCATCAATTTTAATGGAAAATCTAGAATATGGGCGCTGCGATTTTGTGATTGCGGTACCGAATTCATGGATGGACGTAACATCTTTGACCGACCTAGCCGACCTCGCGTTGGAGTTCCGACAAGATGGAAAGCAGCTACGCATTGCCACTAAATATCCTCGGCTGCTGCGCTCATATCTATTCGATCGGGGAATCAATTACTTTATGTTGGTACCGGCCAGCGGCGCCATGGAAGCTGCCCCGGCAGCAGGCTACGCAGACTTGATTGCCGATGTGACAGCGACTGGAACAACTCTTAGAGAAAACCAACTCAAACAATTGGCCGGAGGCACTATTCTCTCGTCGCAGTCGTGTCTTATAGTCAACCCAATAACGTTATCTAGGTCCAAGAGATTCATGGCCCTCTCACGGTCCATCGTAGAGCTCATGGAAGGCCACCTGAGAGCAGAACCGTACTATCGCGTAACCGCCAATGTACGTGCCAGCACAGCCGAGCAAGTTAGTTCCGCCGTGCTGGCACAACCAGATCTATCCGGGTTGCGTGGCCCCACTGTTGCTAGGGTATATAACGTTGAAGAACAAGACTGGTTCAGCGTAAGCCTACTTACAAAAAAGGGAAAATTGCTGGATGTCGTTGACCACCTGCGTAACTGTGGTGCAGTAGACGTGGCTGCCTCTCAATTAAGCTATCTATTTGACCGGCACTCAGAGGCTTATGAAGCCCTGTTTGGCAAGAACGCTACAATCAAAGACTAAATGACGGGGCCTCGCGTGGCTACTGCGGGTTAGGAACAATGCCAAACTTACCGATGCACATTCATCTGGCGAACCAAGTTGCAGAGCAGCTGGAACTTAGCTGCGTTTTTGATCACCGAGGCAGCTTCTATCTGGGTTCAACAGCCCCAGACATAAGAGCTATGACCAAACAACCCAGAGAGCTGACCCACTTTGCACCACTATCGGTCGGAAAAGTAGGCACAGGAACTGCGAATATGTTCCAGATGCATCCCGAATTGACTGAGGAGATGTCACCGGCATCTCAAGCGTTCTTGGCCGGATACATCTGTCATCTGGCAGCGGACGAGGTCTGGATCACCAGTGTTTTCAGGCCGAATTTCGATGTATCGCTGAAGGAGACCCGGTTAACGGATAACGAAGTGGAAGCAAACATCTGGGACCGAGCCATGCAACTGAATATGGACCGGCAAACCCTACCACAACTACCCTCCGAGAGACATCCTAGAGAACTTCTAAGCTGCTCTGACAAAGACGTTTCCATGCCTTTCTTCGAGGAGGGATTGCTTACCGAGTGGAAAGACCGTGTAGGACGGTTTATGGTTTGGGAGTTTACCTGGGACCGATTGAAAAATGCACTGAACCGATTGTATCGTGATGATGATAATGTACAGCGTAGTGTCGAAGGTTTTCTTGAACGTATGCCTAGTTCCCTGGAAAAACTTTACGAGAAGATACCCGAGGCCGAGGTTACAGCCTATCAAGAACGGGCGCTTGGCGCTACTATATCCCAGATTCGAGAATTTATTGCCGATTAACTAGCGCGGTTAAAAATGGAGAAACCAATTGTCCCTTAACGTGATAAAAGGGGTACAGAACGCCGAAAACGTTCTAGTCCGAATCGACCCATTAGACCTAGAATCACTTCCTGAGTCGGTACTCGCCCGCACCGAAGAAGCCTTCGGTAAAGGGACTACACCGCTTCAATCGGTGCATCAGATGATTGAAGACGTCCGCAAAGATGGCGACACAGCAGTTATGCGCTACGCGAAACTGCTGGACAGTTCCGACTTAGAGGACTTCCGGGTTACCGAACAACAGATGGCCCAAGCGAGAGACTCCGTCAGCAAGGAATTATACGAATCCTTGGAGTTGGCAGCGCAAAGAGTGCGCGCTTTCCACCAGTCAACTATGCCCGACCAATGGGTGGACCGTAATCAGGGTCTCGGCGAACTAATCCGCCCGTTGGATAGAGTTGGTCTTTACGCCCCTGGAGGAAGCGCCGCTTACCCTTCCACGGTCTTGATGACTGCAGTACCGGCCCGGGTTGCTGGTGTTCGTGAGGTCATCCTGTGTACGCCGCCTCAGCGGGGAGCATCTCTCAACCCAGCAGTGATGGTAGCGGCCGAAATTGCCGGTGTAGACGCTTTGTATCAGGTGGGTGGAGTGCCGGCCATTGCAGCCATGGCTTTTGGAACATCATCGGTTCCTAAGGTCGATAAAATCTGCGGCCCTGGAAACATATTCGTCTCTTACGCCAAAAAACTTGTCCAAGGCTCAGTGGATATTGACGGTGTATTCGGCCCCACAGAGACAATCGTGCTGGCCGACAAAACGGCCAACGCCAGTTTCTGCGCAGCCGACCTCATTGCTCAGGCGGAGCACGACCCCCTGTCAACTGCCATCCTAATCACAAACAGCCAGGAATTGATCGACGCGACAGAAACTGAAGTAGACCGGATGTTGACCAACCATGAAAGGGGCGAAGTAGCTAAAACTGCTCTAGACCGACAAGGCAAAGTCGTTTTGGTGGATTCTCTGGAAGAAGCTGTTGACCTGGTGAACCACATAGCACCAGAACACCTATGTCTGCTATTGGACGATCCATGGTCTTGGGTCGACAAAATCAAGCACGCCGGTGGCCTGTTCCTTGGAGAATACTCTCCAGAGGTCATGGGCGATTATATAGCCGGGCCATCTCATGTAATGCCCACAGGCGGCACGGCGAGGTTTGGATCCGCTCTCAGCGTGCACCACTTCCTGCGGACTATGCCAGTGGTCGGCCTTAGTCCGATGGAGTTCCAGAAACTGGGTACGGCAGCGGTCCACATCGCCGATGCTGAAGGCCTATCTGGACATGCCAGTGCGATAAAGGTGAGACTCGACGAGATAGCCAAGAGTAGCTAAACCGATGACTCAACGTAACAACATGCCATCAATGCTCCCCCACATTCAAGCCCTTGAAACCTACGAGGGTGTAGACCCTATGGAGGTCATGGCCGAGCGGGCGGGTATTTCGCCGGACAAAATCATACGGCTAAACGGCAATGAAAATCCTTATGGCCCGTCTCCTAAAGTGGCTTCAGCCCTAGGCGATTATGAAAATTACAACTACTACCCCGACCCTGGCCAACGGAACCTACGCCGTGTCCTTTCGGGCTATCTGAATGTTGAACCGGAGAAGATTGTCGCAGGCAACGGCAGCGATGAACTGATCGATCTGCTGCTCCGTATGTACGTTGGTGTCGGTGATAACGTCATAATACCAACACCAACTTTCGGCATGTATTCATTCTCGGCCGGGATATGCGGCGGTGAAGCGATCTCGGTGGAACGAGATGAAAACTACGAGATCGACCTGACAGCCATGAAAGCGGCCATAACCCCGAAGAGCAAGATTATCTTCTTAACCTCACCTAACAACCCTACTGGAAACATAGTACCGGAGTACCAAACCCGCGCCTTACTCGATACGGGCCTACTGGTGGTGATGGACGAAGCCTACTTTGAGTTCTGCGGGGATACCGCCATACCACTGCTTACCGAGTACCAAAACCTGGTGGTGTTGCGGACCTTCAGCAAGTGGGCCGGACTCGCCGGACTGCGCATAGGAGTCGGAGCCATGGACTCCAGACTAGCCGCCACCATGATGTCCATGAAGCCACCATATAACGTTAACCTGGCAGCTGAAGTGGCGCTCACGACCTCTCTCGAAGACACACCTGGATTGCTGGAAAGGGTAGCCGAGATAGTGGCAGAACGCGAGCGGATGATGCAACAACTGCTAGACGTGCCGAATCTGACTCCCTGGCCCTCACGAGCGAATTTCATCTTGTGTGAAGTTCCAGACGGACGTGGTCAGGAGATATTTGACGGTCTATGCAGTCGAGGGATATTTCTACGCTACTGGAGTAGCGGGCGATTAAAGAATTTCATCAGAACCAGCATTGGCCTACCCCATGAGACTGATGCTGTTGTAGATGCATTTAGAGAGTTGTGTGCCTAGACTACACAACTAATCGGTGAGGAGGGAGTGATGCCAGCTGAGAATTCGGCAACAAGCCGAACTGCAAAAATCGAGCGCAAGACCAGCGAGACAGATATCAAACTAACCATAAGCCTGGACGGCACCGGCGTCTACGATGTGGACACGGGTAACGGGTTTTTAGACCATATGGTCAGTCAGATATCCCGCCACGGGTTGATTGACATAGACCTGAAAGCCAAAGGTGATATACACGTTGGATGGCACCATCTGGTTGAAGATGTGGCCATCACACTGGGAAGGGCCTTCAACGAAGCTCTAGGAGATGCTAGAGGCATCCGGCGCATGGGCCACGCCATCGTTCCACTTGACGAAACCCTGGCCATGGTGGCACTCGACTGTAGTGGACGTGGTTATGCCGTGATAGACACTACCCTCGACGATATCATGGTAGAAACTCTCCCGGGCGCGTTGGTGAAACACTTCCTTGAGTCATTCGCTCTGGAAGGAAAGATTAACCTTCACGCCCAGATAATGGCTGGCGTCAGCCCACACCACAAAGCGGAGGCCCTCTGCAAAGCCCTAGCCCGGTCTTTGCGCGACGCACTTGAGCCAGACCCGCGAAGCCCCTCAGATATTCCAAGCACCAAAGGCACTCTTAGCGGCTAAGACCGGGTGGCCACCCATACGTAGTAGTGGCCACCGCCCTTCCGGCCACGGCGGGCCCGCGCTTTTACTTCTTCCACTTTAAATCCGGTCCGTATCAACCTTTTGGTGAAGGGCGGGTCAGGGTTTGTTGACCAGATCGATAACACTCCCCGAGGCCTTAAAGAGTTGAACGACGTTTGTAGTCCATCGTTGCTGTAGATCCAATCATTGCCCTCTTGGAACATAGCCTGAGGCCCATTATCGACGTCCAGCATGATTGCATCATAGTCACCTCTCCCTGCCCTGATTACCTGGGCAACATCTTCAAGTCGAACCGTTACGCGATCGTCGTCCAACGGATAATCTGCCAAGTGGCCAAGGAATTTCTGGTTCCACTCCAGCACCTCCGGCACAATCTCCGCAACGACCACTTCAGCGTCGTGCTTCAGACTATCTAACGCCGCCCGCAGTGTATAACCTAAACCCAATCCACCAACCAAAACCCGCACTCCACAGTGATTGGCGATTTTCCCGCACGCTAATTTAGCCAAGTCATCTTCCGAGCCGTGCACCAGGCTGTTCATAAGCTCCTGGCTGTCGGCTTTTATGGAGAATTCGTTATCACGTTGGTACAGTCTTAACTCGGATCCATTTCTTGAAGTTTGCGCACTGCCGAGCAGTATCCAGGGAATCAAATTATCCTCTTTATAGGTCTATTGGCGTTGGACTGCAGAAAATTTCTCCCCATATTCAGCTACGCCGAGACTCGCTAGGGAATCAGACAAACCATTGCTTATTAAGCTCGTGCTGGAAAATCACTCGGATGAGCCTTAGATTAACGACCTTTTCTTGCTAGGAATTCTGGAAAGGCTTCTTCAACACCGAATCCTTTGACTACGTTAGTGGTGTAATCTTTTTCATTCACGAACTGACCATCGAGATCTTTGGTCATATCTTGGAGCAACAGACCTTTGATTGCCTGTACTGAACTCCTGTGATTGCTGGCAATCAATTGTGCGACCTCCATGGTCTTAGCCCGGAGTTGATTGGCGGGAACCAAATGATTCAACAGTCCGATCTGAAAGGCCTCTTCTGCTCCGACCACTCTCGCAGTAAACAGCAATTCTTTCGCTTTAGGCCAGCCAACTTGGTTAGGCAATGTCCAGGTGCAATTTATACGGCCGTAGGCTGCGGCAAGGAAACGGAATTTGGTGTTTTCACATCCGACCCGGATGTCTAAGCAAGACGCCAGAACAGCCCCTCCACCATAGGCAAGTCCGTTCATCATTCCGACAACCGGTTTCGGGGAGGCCGAAAGTTCGTAGATCCATCGTGCGTGCTCCGCTTGACGCGCATCTCGTTCCTCTTCGGTACGATTCCTCGCGTCTTCACGCTGTTCATGGATGTCTCCACCAGCAGAAAATGCCTTCTCTCCGGTGCCAGTAATAACAATACATCCGATGTCATCATCATCATTAGCTGCGACCATTGCGTCATGAAGGTTCACGTTCAATACGTGGTTCATAGCGTTCAAAACCTCAGGTCGGTTTAGTCTAATGATCGCCACACCGGCTTCATTCTCAACAGAAACGTGTTCGTATTCCATTATTCATCCCTCACAGATGTTAGCCTTCCTCGGCAACATTAACGGGTTTTCCAGTCAATAGACTTTCTCTCAGATTTTACGGTTAGGGCGATAGTCAGTCAATTTCAGCTAATATTCTCCCTGCTTATGAT
>JAKUNL010000023.1:0-45283 GCA_022451925.1 Dehalococcoidia bacterium | reverse complement strand
TGGGTCCTGTGATGATTGACATCCCACGAGACCTGCTTCCTGGGGCCGAGATTGACCTGGACCTGATGACTCCCGACAACTATCGACCTGGCCAGACTCGCTCCAGGGGAGATCGCGACCTGATTGATAAGGCTGCAGCGGTCCTTTCTGCAGCTCAGCGTCCAGTCATTATAGCTGGCGGGGGAGTCCAATGGAGCGACGCCGGTGAAGAAGTATGCCGGATGGCAGAACTAACCGGCGCTGCTATCGTAACGTCGTATGGAAGGGCAGACGCGGTGCCCAACGACCATCCCTCCTACCTTGGCCACCTTGGCCGATTGGGTTCTCTAGAAGGAATCGAAGCAGTGCGTCAAGCCGACACCATACTGGCCGTGGGTACTCGACTTAGCCAGTCCACCACTTTCTACGACAACAGATTCATCCCAGCAGACGCCAAGATTGTCCAAATCGAGATCGACCCTCAGGAAATCGGGCGAAACTACCCCATAACGGTAGGGATCGAAGGTGACGCCAAGGCGGTCATGGATGGTCTCTTGGAGAAAGTCAGGGAGGGTGAACCCAAACCCAACTCGGACTGGATTGCTGAGATTGGCGACCTCGCCACAAGGCGCACCAACCGTTTGGACGATGAAGGCAAGGATACGACCATGCCCATGAAACCCCAAAAGGTCTACGCCGAATTACGGAAGGTCATACCCCGTAATGCCATCGTAGCCCTGGATGCCGGATTGGCCCCTAACTACGGACAGGACAGGTTGAATTACTACGAGCCTAGGAGCCTGATCACCTCTCTAGATCTGGGCGGTTTGGGCTTCAGCTTCCCCGCATCCATAGGCGCAAAATTCGCCGCCCCAGACAGGCCAGTAATCAATTTCAACGGTGACGGCGGCTTTCTGTTCAACGCACAGGAGTTCTCCACATTGGTAGAGAACAACCTGCCAGTCGTTACTGTCGTCATGAATAACGGTGTCTGGGGTTCTGAGAAAGCCTACCAACGCTACGCCTTCAACGAACGCTACGTAGGAGCTGATGTTACAAACCCCCGGTACGACAAATACGCTGAGATCTTCGGAGGGGCGGGATTCTACGTAGAGCGCCCAGAAGATATCGGCAACGCCATGATTGAAGCACTGAACTGTGGCAAGCCCAGCATCATAGAAATACCCACGGACCCGGATGAAATGCCCCGCCCTGCTCGCCTAAACGAGGTACAGGGCCCAACCAAATAGCCTAATAATAAGGTTGCCGATTTCCCAACTTGACGCAATTGATCAAGAGACAAAGTTATAGAGATAAAAGATGGAACAAATAGTCCTACCCGATGCCATAAACCTGGAAGACGACGCAGTGGTGATTCTGTGGGAAGACGCCCATAGGAGCCCGTTTCCTCATAGATATCTACGACTTAGATGTCCCTGTGCCAACTGCGTGGACGAAATGAGCGGTAAGCGCACCCTAGATCCAGACACAGTGCCACAGGATGTTAAAGCAGTTGACCAGATGCCCGCTGGTAAATACGGGGTGCAGTTCCTTTGGTCCGATGCTCATTACACAGGTATCTACACTTACAAAGTATTACGGGCTGCCTGCCCCTGCATCATATGCAGTGAGGCTAGGGCCAAAGCCGACAAAGTGAACGGAAATTCGCCTGGAGACATTGAGACAGTACCAGGTGGGAACACCTAAACAACATAACTAAAGGCGGGTCTACCCGGATTCCTCGGAGGGTTTACTGTCCCTAGCCCGAAGGGGTTTTTCCAGCGAAGCCTTGAATTTGGGGGCTGTAAAGGTATTTGATTTGAAAGCAAAATTGGATAATTGGCGTTCAGCCGGTTTACCGCAGTGCTTGCAATCAGCGGGATCATCCGACTTCGTTACCGGACGCATAACTTCAAAATCCAACGCACAACCAGTGCAGTAGTATTCATATATGGGCATGGAAACCTCCTACATATGGATTCATTTTAGACCCAGTGGCAACCCTTCGCCACGTATAACCATAATCAACCAACTGGGGAGATATCATGACTGAAACAGCAGACGTAGTGATCATTGGTGGTGGAGCAGCGGGCTGCGCCGTGGCCTACTACCTCGCTCAATCAGGAGTGCAATCAACCATCATAGAACGTGCTGGGGTGGGAAACCAAGCCTCAGGAAATGCCGCCGGCGGCCTAAACCCTCTCACTGGAGTCGGAATACCTGGACCATTGGGTAGCTTTGCCTGGGAGTGTTATGAACTCCATAGCGACCTACACGAAGGCCTGGTCCAGGACACCGGAATCGACTACCAACACCGAACCGTGGCCAAGATAGACCTAGCCTTAGAAGAGTCTGATGTCCCTGTATTAAAAGAATCAGCGTCTAGAATCGACGCGGCAGAAGGGTTCAAGGCCCAATGGTTGGAACCAGATGACGTGGCCAAGCTAGAGCCTAGGATCTCAAAAGACATCATAGGCGGCCTATACGACTACGGCAATACCGCAGCCGATGGCCACAGGCTGACCAACGCCTTTGCAGCAGCCGCTGGTAACAAATCCGGTTCTACCGTCCGTGAAGGTAATGTACGAAGCCTGGAAGGCTCTAGTGGCAAAATTGATCGGGTCATCCTGGAAGACGGCGAAATTTCCTGTGGCCAGGTTGTGATGGCGTTAGGGCCTTGGTCACGTAGAGCCGAATCGTGGCTTGGAACCTACATCCCAGTAGACCCACTTAAGGGAGAGATACTCCGGTTGAAGCTGGACGGCCCTCCAATCGAGTATGACATCTCGGGAGCAGGAGCAGCCATCTACCCAAAGCTGACCGGACTTAACTGGTGTGGCACGACCGAAGACTGGAAGGGCTTTGACCTGAATTTGTCTGAAGATGTGGCCAAGCTTATACGAAAGCGAGTTGGTCGAGTATTCCCGGCCTTAGAAAATGCTGAGTTGGCATTGCACACTGCCTGCCTGCGACCAGTTACACCAGACTGGCTACCGGTGCTGGGTCAGGCCCCTGGGTGGGAAAACGTCTATCTGGCCACTGGTGCAGGCAAAAAGGGAATCCTACTCTCTACTGGGATAGGAAAGTCGGTTGCCGATCTGATGACCACCGGCGAAACCACACTTTCGATTCAAGGCTATTCTCCCGAGCGGTTCGCCACTCGCCTAGACTAACCAAGCACCACTTAAAGGATCATATGGTAAGAAATATTCGTATCACAGCCGGTAGTGTGGTGGTGGAAGCCGAACTGAACAATACCCGAACTGCCAAAGAAATTTGGGATGCTCTACCGATTGAAGAGAGAATCAGTACATGGGGTGACGAAATATATTTCCGGATACCGGTTGAAGGCGAACTAGAATCCCCTCAAGAAGTAGTAGAGATTGGAGACCTGGGATATTGGCCCCCCGGTAGCGCATTCTGCCTATTCTTCGGCCTTACTCCAGCCAGTCAAGGTGAAGAGATCAGGGCCGCCAGTGAAGTAACAGTGATCGGAAAGATAAAAGGCGACTCCACTATCCTAAAGAAGGTCTCTTCCGGAAGCTCTGTTATTATTCAAGCTGTCTAACTATTAGAGGCTATTTCCCAAACTGTTTGATCACCCCGGTAGTATCTTTGGATACAAATGCACGCCCATCGGATATCTGATCTTCAATGGTTATCCGTCCGTACACTATCAGCACGAAGGTTTGGGTATCACAGCCAATTATTGCGTCAGGTCGTTTGTCGCTGGCCAGTTCCATGACGGCCTTCTGTCCACCTCCAGCCACTATGTCGTAACTCTCCGCCCCTGCTCCAGTCAGCTCAAACCTAAATCTAGTTGGCGCGCCTATATTCACACCTGGATCGAACAAGCGACCCACCACAAACACCGGGAACATCTCTAAAATCGAAGGTAAGCTTTCTGTTGACAGCACTGGCGATGGTTCAAGTCTCGAGCGGCAATCCCACTCGTGCACTATTAATTCGGTTAGACGCAGGTTTAGATAGGTTCCAACAGATATAGTCCCCGCGGGATGGTAACAAGGTTTATCGTTATCACCCTCTCCTAATTCAGCCAGTACTTCATTTAACCTGGCACAATTCTCGTTAAATGTTTTTACCAGGTCATCACCCAAACTCTCCCTAAAATCGATAGCCACTTGGGCATTCGCTTTCAATCTGGCGTCCATGTCTCCCACTCCTGCAGGTGGAGCGCCATCTGGGGCGGATCCATCACCACCCGCACCGCGGGTGATGTTGGGTGCAAACCGATCTACGCCGCCGGTTAAATGCGCGATTACATCTCTTACTTCCCAAGCCTCACAGGCGCTCTTAACCGACCAAGCCTCTGACGGCAGTCCCTTTAGGAATTGGCCTATCCTATCCGACTCAGCTTTGATCAACTGAGCCTTCTCCAATATGGAAGCCATACAGATCTCTCCTAAATCCATCCCAAACAATTGGATTTTATTCTCTGTAATCCACTCAACGTTGGCGGTATTATAGTAGCCTCTCGGCTTTACACAATACGCGTGTTGAACAGTAAAGGTTCAAATTAACGTTCTAAACCGGAACTCAGGAGGCAAACAGTGGCATTAGGTTGGGCAATTATCGGAGCAGGGATGCACCCGCAGCAGAAAGTAGCGCCAGCCATCGGACTCACACCAAACTCTGAATTGATTGCAGTGTTGAGCCGTGACCAAGGGAGAGCGGATTCGTTCGCCGAAAACCATGATGCGCAGGTGGGATACTCAAATATCGACGATTTACTGGCCGATTCGAGGGTTGATGCAGTATTCGTGGCTTCACCAAATTCGATGCACCTTGAGCATACGATCAAGGTGGCGAATGCTGGTAAGCACGTCTTGTCCGAGAAGCCAATGGCGACCTCCATCAATGATGCTGCAACCATGATTCAAGTCTGCCAGGAAAACAGGGTGAGGCTAGGTCTGGGATTCGAACTGCGATTCCATCCAGCCCACCTCTTGGCCAAAGACCTAGTATCTCAAGGCAAGTTGGGGCGCGTACGGCTGCTTCAGGGTCACTGGGGACGCGGCGAACGCGGCGAACCCGATCACCTGCCCCGTACTGGCCTGCGTAGCTGGTGGGAAGACCCAGTCGCCATGGGCGGTGGGTCCGTTATCATGGGTTTAGGTGTACATGTGTTTGACTTGATTCGATTTGTCACCGAACAAGAGATTACCGAAGTGGTAGCCATGACCGACGGCCAGACTGACACCCAACCTCTAGAACACATTGCCAGCATGGCTCTGCGCCTGGAGGATGGGACAATTGCCAATGTCAGTTGCGGCCGAATGTTGCCGGACACGCTGAATAACTTCACCGTTTACGGCACGGATGGCCGATTTACCGGCACTGCCACTGTCTGGGAAGCCCGAATGGGTTCCTTGGAGGTGGTGAGCGAAACTGTCAACCAAACCCAGGACTTTGAATATGACTACCTGGCCAATTTTGTGGCTGAGCTATCCGACTTCCACTCTGCTATAAAAGAAGACCGGGAACCTGCTGCGACCGGACCCGACGGTCTGCGTTCCACGGAAGTAAACTCAGCCGTCATTGAATCCGCCAAGACTGGCCGTGCGGTCAAGATTGACCGTCGGCCATTTTAGGCTTCCAGCATGGTGGTTGACGGTCGGCTGGGCCATTGCTACGATTCCCACGCCTAACATAACAAAACAATTGAGGGCTCATCACTATGACGACAACAGAACAGAACCAGGCACAAGGCGCGCTGGTTGGTTTAAAGGTTTTGGATTTTGGCCAGTACATTCCCGGCCCTATGTTGGGCATGTTGCTCAGCGATCAGGGAGCCGAGGTTATCAAGGTTGAGCGACCCGGTGGTGACCCCGCTCGCACAGAACCTGCCTTCTCAACCTGGAACAGGGGCAAACGTTCCATTGTCCTTGACCTGAAAACACCGGAGGGCCAGGCCAATGCAGTAGCCCTGGCCAAGCAGGCCGACATAGTGATTGAGAACTACCGACCTGGAGTGGCAGACCGCCTGGGCATCGGGTATAAGGCTCTCTCTAAAGCAAACCCCCAGTTGCTCTACTGCTCCATCCCGGGATTTGGTGAAGACAGCCCCCACCGAAACGAACGCGGGTGGGAAGGCATCGTTTCAGCATCCACTGGCACCTACCAGCCCTATGACGAGACCGAGGAGCCATTGTTCCTCCCGCTACCCACTGCCAGCACCTTTGCCGCCATTGTCTCTGCAGTGTCCGTGGGCATGGCCGTGGTGGCCAGAGACCGCAACGGCAAAGGCCAGCACATAGAAGTTCCCATGCACAGCGCAATGTTCTCTGCCATCGGCCGCAATCTAGTCAAATTGTTCGACATTGACCCACCTAATTTGGACGAATTCCCCCGTAATGTCATGGCCCACCAGTACGAATGCAAGGACGGCAAATTCCTGCAATCTCAGGGTGGTTATGCGGTATTTGTCGGACAATTGATGGCCGCTGCCGGGCGTCCAGAATGGGTTGAGGAATTGGAAAGCCTATACAACGTAGAGACCGACCCAGAAGTCATTCAGATGTGGAAGAGACGATTTGAGGAGATGTTCTTGGAACGGGACGCAAAGCAATGGGAAGACGATATCGCCGCTGCCAATGGTGTCGGTACGGTCTGCAAACCCGTAGAAGAATGGCTATCCCATGAGCATGCCCTGGCAGGGAAAATGGTCATACAGGTGGACGATGCTCAATACGGCATTATGAAACAGCCTGGAGTGCAGGTACGGCTGAGAGGCACGCCTGGAGCCATTCAGTTCCGCGCGCCAACATTAGGTGAACACACCGATGAGATTCTCGCCGAGTTAAAGAGCAACACAGAGAAGCCCGCTATTCCCAAGTCCGGCAGCGAAAGCATATTGCACGCATTAGAGGGGCTCAGAGTCTTGGACCTTTGCATCGTATTGGCTGGCCCGACATGTGGTCGCACCCTGGGCGAGTTCGGCGCAGATGTTATCAAGATCGACGACCCCTCACGTCCCTACAACATTCCAGGCAACACTGACGTCAATCGTGGCAAGCGCAGCATTCAGATCAATCTCAAAACGCCTGAGGGTTTAGAAGTCTTCTACAAGTTGCTTGAAACCGCCGACATAGTGGTCGAGAACAACCGAAAGAGCAGCCTGTCTAGACTAGGTATTAGCTTTGAGCAGATGAAGGCACGTAAGCCAGACATCATCCATGCGTCACTCAACGCATTTGGCTATGACGGACCCTGGAGCGAGCGCCCCGGTTGGGAGCAATTGGCCCAAGCCACCGCCGGCATTCAAGTGCGACGCGGAGGGCGGGATGGTACTCCCAAATTGCTGCCCTACCCGATGAATGACTACGGCACCGGACTGATGGGCGCTTATGCTGTAGCCTTGGCCGTCCACGAGCGCAACCGCACCGGGCAGGGTCAGACCGTAAATAGCGGGCTAGCGTTGACGGCCGGACTGCTGCAATCACCTTACTTCCTGGACTATGAAGGATACGAGAGAAACGAACCAGAGGGTTTAGGAGTGCGCGGTTTCAACGCCAAGTCTCGCCTCTACGAAGCAGCAGACGGCTGGATGTATTTCCACTGTCCCGACGACTTCGCGTGGAGCAACCTAACTCGTCTTGCAGATTTCTCAGAGTTGTCCGCTGGAGATGATGCCGCCTTAACCCAATCCATTGCCGACGTGATTTCCAGCAAGTCAATAGACGATTGGAGCAAGTTAATCAACCCCACCGGCGTCAGCGTCATGGCCAACCGATTGGTGGAAGATTTCCGGGACGATGAAGACATCCGCAAGGCTGGATTGATAGTCAAACGGGAACATCCTGACTTCGGTCAAGCAGAACATCTAGGAAGCGTAGCCAAACTATCTGAGACACCAATGCGAGTTGGCCGCCCCACCCCGCTGCTTGGAGCCGAGACCGACGATATCCTAAGCGAGGCAGGTTATACCGGGGAGCAGATTGAGTCAATGAAGCTTTCCGGAGCGGTGGTACAGCGCCAAGCATAGAGAAACCGTTATTTGGAAGGGATATTCACACTAACGGCCTGAGAAGCAATAGAGATTATGATGAGGTGATTCATCGGTGATGTATTGGGCACTGCAGTACGTTATGGTTCGCGGAGTCCCGATAAAGTGACCGCGGCCAATGCCTAAGACCCGAGAATCGATGCTCGATGATAATCTCCTAATCAAAGCATCTCCAATAGTCTTATGGCAGCCACCGGAGGAACGTGCTAAACTTGCCACAATCTGATCGCGCTTGCGCGTAACCTCAGGTAGAAGAGGTCCCATTGCTCCACATCTACAACACCCTGGCAAAACGTGTAGAAGAGATTCAACCAGCCACGCCAGGGCTTATCGAAATGTACACCTGCGGCCCCACCGTGTATCGCGACGCCCATATAGGCAATATGCGCACCTACATAATGGCCGATTGGATCCGTCGATCACTGATTCACAGTGGTCTCAAAGTAATCCACATCAAGAACATCACCGACGTTGGTCATATGCGCCAGGAATTGGCGGAGGCCGGCGGCGATAAGATGATCATGGCGGCCCTCGCTGAAGGCAAGACGATTCAGGAAATCGCCGACGTTTATGCCGGTAGGTTCTTCCGAGACGAGGCCCGTCTGAACATCATGGAGGCGACAGTATTCCCCTGGGCCAGCCACCACATAGCAGAGATGCTGGACATCAATACAAAACTGATTGCGAACGGTCACGCTTACGAGAAGGGCGGTAACCTCTACTTTGACGTTCCATCATTCGAAAGTTACGGAAAACTCTCCAACAACATTGGCGGAGACCTTCTGGAGGGAGTCCGATCTGAAGCCGACCCGATGAAACGCGATCCCAGAGATTTCACTCTCTGGAAGGCTGCCGAACCAGGGCGCGACGTTAAATGGGATAGTCCTTGGGGACCCGGTTTCCCCGGATGGCATATCGAATGTTCAGCAATGGCGTCCAAGTACCTAGGCGAAAGTTTCGACATCCATACCGGCGGCGTCGACAACGTTTTCCCCCACCATGAAGATGAGATAGCCCAGAGTGAAGCCGCTTTCGGTAAACAACACGTGAACTACTGGGTCCACGCCCAACACCTCCTAGCCGACGGCGCCAAAATGGCTAAGTCAGCCGGTAACGTCTTCTTAATAGAAGAGTTGATTGAGCGCGGGTTCTCTCCTTTGTCATTCCGGTACCTGTGCATGACCGTTCGATACCGCCATCGCATGAACTTTACCTTCACGTCGCTCAAGGCCGCAGAAAAGGCCCTGACCGGTCTAAGACACAGAATATGGCTTTGGAGTCAAGAACCCGAGACAAGCGGCCATGAGACAGAGACCGAAGAGTATCGTCAACGCTTCTGGAATATGGTTGAGTCCGACCTAGACTTGCCTAGCGCCCTAGCCATGACCTGGGAGATGGTCCGTTCGGAAATTCCCAACCGGGCCAAAGTGGCACTCTTGCTGGAATTTGACCAGATGTTTGGCCTGGATCTGGACAAAGCGCCAGCGGAAAACGCGGTAACTGCCAATGTCACCGAGACTCTCACCATAAGAGGCGGACACCGAGAACAATCAGATTACGCAACTGCCGACTCTATACGATGGCAACTAACGTCGGATGGTTACGTGGTCCATGATACTTGGAGTGGCCCGCATGCCCGTCCAAAGACGCCGTTGGAATTGCGACAAGATAAATGGGCTTCCGTGTCATCCTCGCGCGAAGTGGAATCCCACCTGGATAAACCTGCCGACCTTGATTTCACCTTTATATTGAACGCCTACGGGTATCCCAGCGACGTTAAACGATGTATAGATGGGATGCTCCAACATACTGGCAATCATTCTGTTGAGGCGATTGTCATCGACAATGGTTCAACGGATGGCACTGGAGAACTCTTAGAGGAGATGCAGAGCCAACTTCCAGAGCTGAAAGTAGTTCATGCCGATCACGTGATTGGCGATGCCGCCAGCAAGAATATCGGATTGATGCAGAGCCGTGGCCGAAACATCGTGGTTATGGACGGGTCTGCGGAGATTACCGGAAACATCTTAGATTCAATATCTGAGACACTGAGCGACCCTACAATAGGCATCTTTGGTCCGTGGGGGCTAAGCACTCCAGATATGCAGCACTTCCATGAGGAAGTGGATGATGGGGATGCCGACGCCATGCAAGCCTATTGCATGGCGTTCCGTCGGGAAGAGGTCAACAAAGTCGGACTGATGAGAGAATGTTTCCGATTCTACCGTAACCTGGATATCGACTACTGTTTCCAATTCAAGGACAAGGGATTTAGGGTCGTAGCTGACTCCAGCTTGCCGCTAGTTCGCCACGAACACCGGCAATGGACGGAACTGGACGATAATCAGCGAGATGAACTCAGCCGGAAGAACTTTGGTCGGTTCCTAAAGCGCTGGGGAAACCGGCCTGACCTCCTGATTGCTGCTGACGCGGTCGGGTTCGACAACCAAAAATTCCACCATTAGCCCAACGGTAAAGCTTTTAACTTAGAATCAGTTTCGGCCTCCTTACTAAAATCGTTCCGCTCTCCCCAATTCCTTGACCTGCTCAACCGATGTTGAGATATTTTTCATGAAATCGATATTATGCATAGGTCAGCGGACGTCTACTTCTAACACAAAATCTTGAAAATCAAACTGGAAATCTACGGAAATGAAATATCCAAAATGTACATAAAAAGAGCCAGTTTCATCAACTCTAGATATAACAGTACACAGAAACCGTTAGTTTACATTACTTTCACTTTTAAATAGTTGAGTGACTCGTAATATAGCTTGGTATTTGATAAGGAATATTCATCATCTTCTAATATGCAAAACTCATTCTTGACGACGTTCTCAGCTGATGCTAGATTCGCGGCAGTTTCAATAATGGAGACTCAAACCAGTACCATGGCCCGTAGAAACGCCTAACTGATGTCTGAGATTGCCGAAAGACTGCTAGCAGGCGAACAAAGGGCACTATCAAGGCTGATAACTCTCCTAGAAAGTGGAGACCCATCCGCTGCTGAAGCGATGAAAGCGGTGGATAGCCACACTGGAAGGGCTTACACAGTAGGGATTACTGGCCCCCCGGGGGCAGGTAAGAGCACCATTGTTGACCAACTAACGCAGCTGGTTCGATCGACCGGCCAAACAGTAGGCATAATCGCAGTCGATCCCACTAGCCCATTTAGCGGCGGTGCCATCCTGGGGGATCGCATTAGGATGCAGCGCCATTATTTGGATTCTGGGGTTTTTATACGCAGCGTGGCAACACGGGGCCAATCCGGCGGATTACCTCGGATAGTCAAAAGTATGGTCCGTGCACTTGATGCCGCTGGAATAGACCTAATATTGGTTGAAACCGTAGGCGTTGGGCAGACAGAACTAGGGATTATCAGTGTGGCAGACACTGTCTTAGTGGCATTAAACCCGGAGTCGGGAGACACCATTCAGACACTGAAAGCCGGTGTGATGGAGATCGCAGATCTTTACCTAGTTAACAAGGCCGACCGTGAAGGAGCGAATCACATGGCAACGGCCATCACGGGAATGCTCCACATGGCCACATATAATCCCAAGTGGACCCCCCCTGTACTGCTTACCACGGCCCACCTAGGGCAAGGAATCGACGAGCTCTGGGAAAAGGTCGGGGAACATCGGAAGTTCCTCACCACGAGCGGCGAGCTCAATGAACGCCGAGGTAGTCAGCGGAGACGCGAGTTCTTAGAGGCGGTGGAAGAGGTGTTGGTACAACGTCTTCGCGATAAAGTTGAAAACGACCCAAACTTAAATGCTACTTTGGAGAAGGTAGCAACGAAAGAGACTGATCCGTACTCCGCTGCCCTGGGGTTTCTGGAATCATCTTTTTTTTCGGTAGACTAGCTTAACGCAAGATAAAAATAAACGTATCATCGAGCTTAGTATCGCCCGTAGAGAAGAGTGATACGCAATCGCAGCTAGTTAACTCCACAGGACCTTCCCTGGAGAAATCCCCGGTCAACGTGGGACAGGAAGACCAAATTATCCGATTCACGGACGTGGAGATTCTTAATGTCAGTATTAGGCGTTGATTTAAGGGCATCTAAGAAAAAGCCCTCTTCCATAGCAATCTTAGATCAGCAATCCCATCTGTCCCAACTTGGCAGCTTCTTAGAAGATGACGACCTGGTCAAGTTGGTCAACGAAGTACAACCCAACATTGTGGCCATTGGTGCCCCGTTGAACTTACCGTCTGGTTTCTGCTGCTTAGACCAATCCTGTGAGTGCCATTTCTCTGTTCCAAATAGGAAAGGGCGGCTATTCGAACTGGAGTTGGCCAAGATGGGTATCAGCTGTTTCTATACCAACAAAGGCTCCATCATTAGGGACTTAATATACAGAGGAATCCTCCTCAGTAACATCCTACAAGAATCTGGCCACAAGGTCATCGAGGTTTACCCTCACGCAACGAAGATGTTGCTCTTTGGCGATAAAGTTCCCCCGAAAAACAGCGCCTCCAGCGTCAGATATATGATTGGCCATCTAACGCCCCTGGTCTCCGGAATGGACGAGCATGCAGACGACCTTGACCGCAACACGTGCGATGCGATTATAAATGCCTACACAGGTCAGCTACACGCTCAGTCAAACACAGACATCTTGGGCGACCCTGAAGAAGGCATACTAGTGCTGCCCAAACTACCTAACTGATCCGGAACAGGAATCAAACCGAATTACAAAAACATAATGCAATCAAATTTGAAATACATTTGATTTAGAAGAGCCGCCAATCCACTAAGGAACAGCGGGTTTTTGATTGGGCCTATAATTCATCTAACCGGACTTGCCATCATCAACGTTATTACTGCCCATGCCCATGAAATTACCCAGCATCGACGTGAATTCCATAGGGAATATCCATTTGGTGGAAGGACTATCGCCCATGGATTTCAGGGTATCGAAATACTGCAAACTCATCGTACGGCCATCTGCACCCGACGCCACGGTATTGATACGTTCCAATGCCTCACTGAACCCCGAGGCCCGAAGCACGGCGGCTTGCTGTTCCCCTTCTGCCTTGAGAATCTCAGCCTGTCGATTACCTTCGGCAGATAAAATCGCTGCCTGTTTCTCCCCCTCTGCGATGTTAATCTGAGACTGCCTAGCTCCTTCGGATTCTGTAATCTCTGCGGTCTTGATAGCCGCAGCTGATTTTTCTCGTTCCATGGCCGCTTTGACGCCTTCTGGTGGGTCAATCTCGTTGATCTCTACTTGAGATATTTTCACACCCCACCTTTCGGTATTCTCATCCATCCGGATTTGGACTTCATCCCTGATTCGTTCCCTTTCCGCCAATGCAGAGGATAGAGTCGTGGCGCCAATTACGGCCCTAAGGGTGGCAAACGCCAAATTCACCACCGCTAATTCGAAGTTTTGCACCTCAAGGACAGCCCGCTCGGCGTGCTCCTCCATCACTCGGTAGTAGATTACAAAATCCATATCCACCACCACGTTGTCGGCGGTGATGTACTTCTGTGTCGGGACACGGGTCACTCTCTCCCGTAAGTCAACTTTCGTAGCATGGTAAAGAATGGGAATCAAGAGTTTCAACCCTGGACCCTGTGTACCCTGATAGATACCCAATTTCTGTACAACCAATCTTTGATACTGCTGAACCACTACAATTCCTGCTGACATGCTAACCTCTCTAAAGCTGAGTATGAGCCGAATTTAAAGCTAACTAGATCACATACGCATATGAATGCTATTCTGGATTGACAAATAGTGAAACTGTTAAGACTAGCCCATCCTCGCTTTGCACTTCTACAGCTTCTCCTGTTGTAATCACCCGTCCGTCATCACTTATAGCTGTCCACGTTTCATTACCGACTAAGACAATCCCACGGGGCGACAGTTCTGCCGTAACTGTGGCCTGCATTCCAATCAAACTTCGCGATTTTTCAGGCGATACTTCTCTCCGTAATTGATATGACGACAGTCCGACATAGGTCATTGCAACTCCTACAACACCACTACTCCCATACAATAACCATCGATTTACATTAAAAAATGGCTGGTAAGGCGATATATCTCCGAATTGATTGAATAACAGAAAACCACCAACTATTAGGCTAACGGTGGCGCCTACACCCAAAATTCCAAATCCCGACACAGCTATCTCCAGAACAATCAACACCACAGCAAGCAAAATAAACACAACTCCAGCCCAGTTGACCGGCAGGTTTCCCAAAGCCAAAAAGGCCAACAGCAAACAGATCACTCCGATAACACCGGGTCCAACTAACCCCGGGTTAAAAATTTCGACAACGATTCCCAATCCACCAACCATCAACAATAGAAACGAGACATTAGGATCAGATATGACCTCCAAGAAGTGCTCTAGGATACTCTTCTTAAAAGAGCGAATCTCCAATCCATTAGTTTCCAGAACAACCGTCCCCAAAGAAGTGTGAACGCTAAGACCGTCCAGTTTAGATAGCAATTCATCCACATTCTCTGCTATCAGATCCACGACGTCGTCTGCTAGGGCTTCTTGAGCAGAGTAAGAGGCTGCAGACCGAACTGTTGCTTCCAGTTTATCCTGGTTCCGACCGCGAGTCTGGGCAATACTCCGAATCAGCGCCGCAGCATCATTTTCAACTTTGCTCGCCAAAGTATCTTCTAAGTCACCACCATCAGAAGATATTGGAGCGGCAGCGCCAATGTTTGTCCCGGGAGCCATCACCGCGAAGTTGCCAGCTGCCGTTATGAATGTCCCCGCAGAACCAGCTCTAGCTCCCTTTGGCGAAACAAACACCGCAATAGGAATCGGCGATTCTAATAGCAGTTGCACTATCTCTCTAGTAGAGCCAAGAAGACCACCAGGGGTATCGAGCTCAATGATCAATAAAGTGGCCCTATCTTCTTCAGATTGTTCAATTGCCCGGGATACGAAACGTCCGTTGACGGAATTGATGACCCCATCTACTTGCATAATCAGAGCGTGGGGTTCTGAGCGTATGCTGTCTTCTGCCAACACCGTTCCCATCATACCGACGACCAACATTCCGACGAATATCAAGGATAGGGAGAGACGAACCAGGCTGAACCGTTGAGTCATAAATCCACTCCACCTTACGGGTTTAGGAACCGTTAGTTAGTCTGTGGGTAGGATTACCTTGAAGTTTAATCTAGACCGGAGTGCCGGACTCTGACATGGAGGATTCAGAGGCTAATATCTCCACCGGCTCTGGCACTTTTGCCATCCGCGACAACAGAGGATTCACCAACTTCAGTACTCCACCCAAAGTTGGATGGCGCGTTATCTTGCCTATCATTGAACTGTGCCAATCAAATGATACTTCCGGTGAAGCAGCCAGTTCGGCAGCGAATCCGCTACTGCTTGCTTGACTTATCAATGAGCTTACGTGGCTGTCTCCCAGATACTCAAAGACCCGCCGCGCAGAGTAGCCCACCTCTAATTCCGTTGACAGCAGATTCTTCCATTCTTTCTGATACGCTCCGAGCCTGTTCGCAGATAACTGGTCTTCATCGAGGGATTGTTTCAGCGCACCAAAGGCAATCTCACTGGCTAACAGTGAGTAAAATATCCCGCCGCCAGTGGTCGGTTTTACTTGGCCAGCGGCATCCCCTACCACCAATACGCGGTCCGTGAAGGTTTTCTTAAGAGGCCGCAGCGGTATCCCCCAACAGATCGGCTTTTCCACCTCTTCTCTGACTTTTCCTTCAGATTTTCGAGCGGCCATAAACCTAGAGAACATCTCAGGCGCGTTTTTGCGTACCATCAAACCGGCCAATGCGTATCCCGGTTTAGTTGGAACCAACCAGGCGAAAAACCCAGGAGCTACATCCCGGCCAAGGTGTACCTCAACCTCTTCAATTCCTTCGGTCCTAACGGTAGCCTGAATTCCCACTACATAGTCGGCCGGTTCACCAAGACCTAGTTGGCGATTCAATTGGGATCCAAATCCAGACGCTAGAACCAGTGCCCTGGACTCCAGCTGGCTCGTACCGTTCTGACCGTCGGTGAACACCCTAATCCGATCTTTGGATTGCTCCAATCTGACAACACGGTTACCCAGCTGATATTCCGCCCCATTAGCCGTCGCCTTCTCTGCAAACGATGCGACGTACGCAACCCTGTCAACTACTTTGGCTACTGGCATGGGTGTCTCAAATCTAACTAGCTCAGAGGACGGGGATATAACGCACGCTGAGTTGACCTCACGATGGACCATAAGTGGATCTATCGGATATCGACGGAAACATTCCTCTCCGACCAGGCCAGTACAAAGTTTATCGCCGATATTAACTCTGGAATCGATGACAGTCACACTGAATCCACTAGACGCCAATAGGAGAGCAGCATTATTACCAGCGGGACCAGCCCCCACAACGATCACATCTTGCAAGTTGAGCACACCTCTATTGCTCTGAATCCAGAGTTAATGTTCCAACCGGGAATTATAATTTTAGCTACACAGAAAACGCTAAGAAGACGTGGATTCTGGTAATCCGACTGCCGTTAACTCAGCATAGCCCAGTCATTCTATCAGGCCAAGACGGATGAGAAGACATAAAATCGACTGATTTTTGGGCGCGTTTCACGCCTTGACATCGCCTGACTGGGGTGTATAATCCGGCGATCACATAAATTGGTATGACCAATTATATATACTCCCATATAAAGCTATTATTTTGCTATCAGAAGCGAACCAATCAGTACTAACCAACCTCCATGGGAAACGTCTCCATGAGGCTATTGTCGAACAATTCCATTATTGGATCCAAAAGGGCATATTGGAACACGGAGCCAAATTGCCAGCGGAGCGGGTTCTTGCCGAGCAACTAAAGGTCGGTAGAGGTTCAGTACGGGAGGCCATTAGGACCTTGGAACTACAAGGCCTCGTAACGAGCAAACAAGGGTCAGGAACGTTCATAAACACTCAGAACTTGAATGCCGTTGCCTCACTGATGACTTTCTCATTAATTGAGAGTCTCGGCGATGGCGAAGCTCAACTCAAAGACATCTTTGAAGTTCGTCATCTTCTTGAACCCCAGCTTGCAGCACTTGCCGCCCAACGGGCAACTCCAGAGGACGAAGAGAGACTTTCGGCCATACTCGTCGAACAGCTAAGGCAAATCATGGAAGGTGAGACTGGAGTGGATGCTGACACAGAGTTCCACTTTGCCCTGGCCACTGCCACCCACAACACGGCATTGATAAAAGTGGTGAGCGCAGTAGAAGACGTGCTCCGACAGTCTCGGGATCAAACATTACAGCAGCCAGGTAGGCCAGAAAGATCACTAAACTCCCATCGAAGGATACTCGAGATGATTCAAGCTAAGGATGATCTTGGAGCACTGGCAGCCATGGAACATCATCTAACAGAAGTTGAACCATCTTCGATTAACCCGCACGCACAAGAACAGGTGACCTAAGATGGCAAGTTACAGTAGAAAATATCGTTTGGTTTATGTTCAAGCAGATGACCAAACATCCAAAATCTAAAATAGAATAGTTATCAGAAGCTAGAGACCCTAAAGCTGAGGAGGAGACCTATGGCTACCCGATCTGTGGAGGTAGTGTACCGGGGCATATTCCAACGGACCATGGCCCGTAACATCGTCCGAAACATCGTTTTCGCCGCCAGAAAAGACGGCAAGATTGGCACGGCATTTGGCCGGTACAGCGACTCTCCTGAACGGAATGGCATTCCGGCCAAGCAGTTTGCAGTCGTTGCAGACACCGCATTAGAACTAGAGGAAAGCCTGGCCGTCTATGAAGCTTCCAACGTAGATGTGACCATCAACGTTGACGATGCCATGTGCAAAGGCATCGAATCGTGGGCTTGGTACGGTCTGCAACCTATTAACGAACTGACTCGGTCTGGCGGAACTCTGATCGTGACCTCGAGACAAGACGCCGATTCGCTTTTGGAGGACATCCACCAAAAGGACGCCCCTTATAACCTATCCATTATCCCCAGTACCGTAAGTTTCTCTGGACTGTGGGTTTATAAAGATGACCATACTGACATGCGGGTACTAGGAGCATTGTGCAAAGCCTGCCCTGAACTTGTCAGCATCAATGCCATGTTGGAATCCATCAAAGAACAAACGGGCAGCGAAACAAAAGTTGCATCAGTTCAACGGGCATTTGACCGTTTCACCAGCCGACTCGTCGAGCCTGGGGAAGGAAATACCGAAACTCCGTTTAGCTTCGACATGCCTGGATGGAAAACAATGGAAGAAGGCGTAGTCATCCGAGGGCTGCCTGAAGGTGGCGGATTCCGAGGTGGCGAAGAAGGTTATCAACCTGGTCGCTCTGAAGTCTTCAAAAAATGGAGCACTCGATCGATGCGCCCGGTGATCAATTTCGACACTTGCATCAAGTGCACATTATGCTGGTTACAGTGCCCTGATGAAAGCTTCGACATAACCCCAGATGGCCTTTATGACGCAAACATGGAATCATGCTGCGGCTGCGGAGTCTGCGAGGCTGTTTGCCCAGTTCCAGACTGTGTGACAATGGTCGGGGAACCGGAATTCAACGACAACAACAGCCAATGGGATGCTTGGACAGCTGACAAAGATACTTACAACAAGTGGATGACGGTACTGGTAGACAAAGCTAAGTCCGAAACTCGTTCCCACGGGTTCCACCACATCGGCGGCTACGATGAAGAGATCAAAGCGGAGGAAGCCTAATGGCCACCGTAACTACAAAGCTCTATCAAGAGCCGAAAGAGGAGCTTATTAGCGGTAGTGAAGCAATCGGCATCGCCTGCGCACTTGCCGATGTTGATGTTATCACCGCATATCCCATCCGTCCCTATGATACGGTCATGCAATACGTGTCGCGCCTTAAGGCCGACGGAGCTTTCGACTTTGATTACATCATTGCCGAAAGCGAACACTCCCAGTTCGAGATTGTAAAGCACGCGTCCTCCGTTGGAGCACGCACCTTTACTGGCTCCAGTGGAGTGGGTTGGTTCTACGCTTTTGAGGCCATCACAGTTACAGCAGGGTTGCGTATGCCTGTAGTAGCGATGGTGGGCAACCGTGCACTAGATGACCCGGGTGCCTTTGGTGTCGAACACAACGACGCCATGGCTGTAAGGGATTTGGGCTGGCACCTCTACTGGGTCGCCACAGCTCAAGAAGCTCTCGATATGGCACTAATTGCTTACAAAGTGGCCGAAGACCCTCGAGTCCTACTGCCATTTGCTCTTAGTTGCGACGGTTCTTTCCTCACACACTCACAAGCAATCGTGCAGGTGCCATCGCAAGACCAAGTAGACAAGTTTCTACCTGCGTACAACCGAGGCAGCCTCCAACTCCATCCCGACAACCCCATCACCGTGGCCCCCCAAGCGAACGAAGATTGGCTGATGGAAATTCGGAAACAGACTGATGAAGCCATGCGTCGAACACCTGCAGTAATCAAAGAGGTATATGCAGAGTTCAAAGAAGTATTCGGACGTGGTGACGATAGCCCCTTCATCGAACAATATATGTGTGAAGATGCGGACGTAATATTGGTGGGCATGGGCACACTAGCTATGCCGACCAGAGTTGCCGTCCGACGTATGCGGGAAACCGGTAAAAAAGTTGGATTCCTACGCGTCAAGTTCTTCAGGCCATTTCCAACTGAAGAACTTCAAGAAGCCCTAAAAGGAGCCAAGGGAATCGCAGTCATCGACCGCGACTATTCCTACGGTTCCCCAGGATACGGAGGAGTCCTATTCCACGAACTCCGCTCTACGATGTATCCACTTGACGAACGGCCCGTCATGTTGAACTTCATCGCTGGATTAGGTGGCCGCGAGGTCATGGTCAGTGACGTAGAGGAAATGGTTGAAACTACTCAGAAAGCCATCGACACTGGTAAAATAGACCAAGAGACCACGTGGGTCGCGGTAAGGGAGTAAGAGACATGGCAACAGTACAAGATCTTCCTCAGATAAGGGGAGTTAAAAGTATACCCGTAGAAGAGTTCTACTCTTCTGGACACCGTACCTGTCAAGGTTGTGAATCAGCCTTGGTGATGCGTCTGATGATCAAAGCCGCCGGACAACGGACTATAGTGCTAGGTAGTACAGGCTGCATGTACGTGGCCAACACCACATATTACAGCACACCTTGGGTGGTGCCATGGATGCACACTCAATTAGGTTCTGCAGGTTCCGCCGCCACGGGCACGGCCGCTGGCCTCTCCGCTATGATGCGAAAGGGGAAGATGCAGAACGAGCCGATAAACGTCATCGCTTTCTGCGGAGACGGCGGTGGAGTGGACATGGGATTATCAGCCCTGTCCGCTGCGTTGCAACACGAGGAGTACAACCTGCTAATCGTCTGCTATGACAACGAATCATATGCCAACACAGATATCCAGGCTTCTGGAAGTACTCCTTGGGGAGCCAACACCACCTTCAGTCCGGTTGGTAAAGACATTCACATCATGAACAATCGGTGGAAGAAGAACATGACGCCCATGATGGCTGTCGGCCACCCGAACATGAAATATGTGGCAACGGCATGTGCTTCATATGGATTGGACTTCAACAATAAGATTCGCCGTGCCCTTACCGCCGGCGGACCCACCTTCATACACTGCATAGACCCCTGCCCCAAGGGTTGGGACTACGATCCCAAATACTCCCATGAGCTGGGGATGCTTTCCATCGAAACCGGTCTGTGGATTCAATACGAGATAATCGAAGGTGAGCTCCAACTTAACGGACCCAGTCGGGCGATTGCAAAGGGTATCCGCAAACGTAAGCCAGTAGAAGAATATCTTCTACGCCAAGGCCGGTTTGCCCACTTCACTCCGCAAGACCTCAAAGTGTTCCAAGACAAAGTTGATGAACAATGGGAAAAATGGTGGATTCCTGGTTTGGTTCCAATCACTCCTCAACCAGATGAAGACGAGGCCGACGAAGAACAATAAGCCAAGATATTGCAAATGACCGGATAACAAAAAGAGCGGGCGAATTGATTCGCCCGCTCTTTTCTCATTTGTGGAACCATCGAATTTGTCAAATACTTGCCAGCTCTCTTAGTTCGAGTTAGAGTAAACTTGATTTCTACCTCGCTTCTTTATCTCCGTTTATGATACGGACGGGGTTACGGGTGGCGGTTCTCACCCAACTCATTCTGCACTGACAAATTTAGGAGGACCCGATGGCAAACGATCCCATAAATCTTTACGACTACGAAGCCAGGGCCAAGCTCGCTTTGCCCCACGACAACTGGGACTTCATCGACGCTGGCGCTATGGACGAAATCACTACCAAGCGAAACCGATCTGCATTCGATGCGTTGTCGATTCGCCCTCGATTCATGCGAAGCGTGGAGGAACGCAAGATTGCGACCACGATGCTCGGAACTGACATCAGCATGCCGGTATTTGTCTGCCCCGCCGGGAGTCACGGATTGGCTCATCCTGAAGCAGAGGTTGCTACCGCAAGGGCGGCAGGACGGTCAAACACGCTGATGATGCTCAGCACTTCTTCCAACTGTAGTTTGGAGGAAGTTGCCGAAGCCGCCACAGGCCCACTATGGTTCCAGCTTTACCACCGTGGTAAAGCGCTGACCGAGATGCTCGTTCATCGGGCCGAAGCCGCAGGATTTAAGGCGATTGTTCTTACAATCGACACGCCAGTACCTAGTCCCAAGGAACGCGACCTACGTAACAAATTCGAACGTGGATTAGAGCTCGGAAATTTCAGGGACTTAAATCTACCACGCAACGAAATCAGCGGCACTGACGAGACCCCCGGTTGGGACGTCTCGCGCGCTGACCCCATCACATGGAAGGACTTGGAATGGCTCCGAAGCCTCACATCCCTACCACTAGTGCTAAAGGGAGTTAGAGTTGGGGAGGATGCCAAAATTGCCGCCGATATGGGTGTTGAAGGTGTACTGGTTTCTACTCATGGTGGCCGCCAGTTGGACCAAACCCTCAGCTCAATAGAGACGGTTCCAGAGATCGTAGCAGCCGTGAATGGTAACTGCGAAGTATACCTAGACTCTGGAGTACGCCGTGGAAGCGATGTGCTTAAGGCGCTGGCCATGGGAGTCAAAGCCGTCGGAATCGGCCGTCCACTCTACTGGGGGCTGGCCACCGAAGGAGAGGATGGAGTCCATAACGTTCTCGAGTTGCTCCGAGAAGAAGTCGGACGAGTCATGGATTTCTGCGGCCAGAGCGACGTAGGAGACCTTGAGGAAGCCTTGATTAACATTCCCAACAATTGGGGGCCTGGTACGACCGCACCGTAATAACCAGAAAGCTGCAATAAAAAAGGCCGCCTTGATCGAATCAAGACGGCCTTTTTTATTTTTCATACTGATTAACCGCTAGCCAGCGACAGCTCCAACAGCACTATCCGATAGAACACTCTTCAGGAATTCGGATAAAAGGTTGTTAAAGATAGTCGCCTGTTCAAAGTGGGCGGAGTGTGCCGCGCCCGGAACAATTTCCATTTGCGACCCGGGAATCACCTTTTGTACTTCAGCTATCACATTTGGCGGGAATATGGCATCTTCCTTGCCAACGATCAGCATTGTAGGAATCTTCCAACCGGCAAATTCTGCTACATTAGGTCCATCTTTAAGCCTGAATCCAGAAATAACGCCATCTTCTCCCCTAGGTGGGTTCAATCCTCCGATCTGCATGTATAAGAATGTCATTGCTGGATTTTCATCAATAAAGCTGGCCGCCAATGACCGCGCAGGGCCGTCCGGTGGAGGAGTTGCTCCATCCAAAGCAGCGAGGGTTCCTTCTGTTGCCACGCCACCGGTGGTATCACCCAAAACCAGGCCAAGAGTCCGTTCTGGGTGAGCCAGAGCAAATCCTAAGCAGCTAAATCCACCCATGGATTGGGCTACCAAGAATGCTTTGTCAACCTTGAGGTAATCCAGCAAGGCTATTAGGTCACTGATGAAATTCTCTCTCAGAGGAGAACCGTGCTCGGCAATAGAGTCCCCCCAACCCCGGTGGTCAAATGTGATACAGCGAAAGTCGCTGGAAAATGCAGCTACCTGCTGCCACCAACTCATGTGATTTCCGCCTCGCCCATGAGCAAATATGATCGTCGGGGCCGATTCATCCCCATGAGACTCGTAGTAAAGGTCTATTCCGTTTATCGGTGCTTTGGGCACGGTTGGCCTCCATTTAGTCCAGATTTGTTTCTCTCACGAGTATTAGACCGCCAGTATACATAAATCAGGTTATTTTGGCCCATTCGAATCGGCCTATCGGAATCTCCTAGTATCGCGTTTCAGAACGAATATGACATCGATTTATAGGGCACTATAGATTTAAATAGAGAAACTCCCTACGCATTAACCAATTTAACCTAGGAGTCCCGGTTGGCCTTATCGAGTTCCCTTTGCCTGAGTTCCACTCGTCGTATCTTGCCACTGACGGTTTTGGGCAATTCCGTTACGAACTCAACAGCCCTGGGATATTTATAAGGGGCAGTGGTGGTCCGGACGTGGTCCTGCAAACTAATCATCAACTCATCTGAAGCAACGTAATCAGGTGCCAAAATTACAAATGCCTTGACAATCTCACCGCGCACGTCATCCGGACTGGCCACCACAGCAGACTCAGCCACAGCCGGATGTTCGATCAAGGCGCTTTCCACTTCAAACGGCCCAATACGATACCCGGCCGATATGATAACGTCATCAGCCCGGCCAACGAACCAGAAATATCCATCCTCATCTATATACGCTTTATCTCCCGTCAGGTACCAATCGCCCAGAAAAGATCTCTCCATCTCTTCCGCATCTTTCCAGTATTCCTTAAAGAGCCCCACCGGACGCTCTGGTTTTACCTTCACTGCTATCTGCCCTTCCTCCCCAGCCGGCATTTCGTTACCTTGTTCATCCACTACCCGAATAGTGAACCCAGGGGCTGGTTTGCCCATCGATCCTGGACGGACTTCGTTACATCGGAAGTTACCCACCATAAGGACGGTCTCAGTCTGGCCATACCCATCGTAGATCACTAGTCCCGTGCCATCCTGCCACTGCTTCATAACCTCTGGATTGAGAGGTTCTCCTGCGCCGGTACAATGACGCAGGTTATCCAATCTGTACTTTCGCAAATCTTCTAGAACTAACATTCGGTAGGCCGTTGGTGGGGCGCAAAAAGAAGTTACACCATGCTTCTCCAAGAGTCTCAATGTTAAAGGTGCATCAAACCGGCCTCTAGCGTCGTGTTGCATCACCGCAGCGCCCAGCGTCCATTGTCCAAACAGCTTGCCATAGGCAGCCTTAGCCCACCCTGTATCAGAAAGCGTCCACATCAGATCAGTGGCAGTCAGATCATGCCAATATTTAGCTGAAATGATATGGCCTATTCCATAGGAAGCTTGGGTATGTAGCACCATTTTCGGATACCCAACGGTGCCTGATGTGAAATAAATCAGGAGCGGATCATCACTCCGTGTAGGCTCAGGATCATCCAGCACCGACGATGCTTCGGCCATCTCTTCTTCAAAAGAAACCCACCCCCTTATTCCGGCCCCTACAACCACCAGGTGTTGCAGGGTCGGACACCCGCCAGCTGCTTCATCGATTTTGTCAGCGTTTTCCCCGTCTGTAATTGCCATCACAGCTTCAGCAGTGTTGATACGGTATTCAATGTCTTTGGATGTCAGTAAGGTCGTACCAGGCATGGGTAAGGCGCCAAGTTTTATCAGCCCGAGCATGACCACATACCATTCGGGTATCCTAGGGAGCATAATGAAAACTCGGTCACCTTTCTTCACGCCCCTATCGCGAAGAGCATTCGCATACTTATTGGAAAGTATCTTTAAGTCCCAGAAACTGTGATGCTGAACATTCTCCCCTGTAGAATCAACGGAAATCAGAGCCAATTTGGTACGATCCTCGGCCCATTTATCCACTACGTCTAATCCAAAATTAAAAAATTCCGGCACGTCCAATCGGTCGTTGTTATAGGCGGATTCATAATCTGGCATGTTGGTGGCAACGTGTGTCATAAGTCATTCTCAGCCTAGATGAATTATCGGCCTATTCTACACGGATGAGGCGATACTGGAAAAGTATGAAGGAAGTTGCCAAACCTAAGGACATAGGTATAATTCCGGCAGACAACCTCCAGAGAAAGGAGACTTCAAATGGCCGAAAACTTGGATGGTAAAACTGCTCTAGTCACCGGTGGCGGATCTGGTATCGGTCGAGCTGCTTCTCTGGCCTACGCCAACAGCGGCGCTCGCGTGGTGGTTACTGACGTTAATATCGAGGGCGGAGAAGAGACTGTCCAAATGATTAAAGAATCAGGCGGTGAGGCCATTTTGGTCCACGCCGATGTCTCCAGACCTACAGACACCGAGGCCATGGTCAGCCAGGCTGTTAAAGTTTTTGGCAGCCTTGATTATGCTTTCAATAACGCAGGCATCGGCGGCGGACGAGACCGTCATCTTACAGCGGACTACCTGGAGGAGGACTGGGATCGGGTGATGGCTATCAACCTGAAGGGTGTATGGCTCTGCATGAAGGCAGAGATACCACAGATGTTAAAGCAGGGCAAAGGGGCCATCGTGAACACAGCTTCGATCGCAGGTCTGGTGGGATTATCCGGAACCGTTGCCTATGTCGCAGCTAAGCATGGAGTCGCCGGACTGACCAAAGCAGCGGCAATGGAATACGCCAAGTCAGGCATTAGAGTAAACGCTGTGTGTCCGGGTTATATTGAAACGCCGCTAATCGAAGGTGTTTTCGACCAAGTAGAAGGATATAAAGAGACGTTAGAATCAAGGCATCCCTTGGGACGTTTGGGCCAACCTGATGAGATCGCATCTGCAGTTTTGTGGCTTTCTTCAGACGCGGCATCATTCGTCACCGGACACAACATGACCGTAGACGGCGGATACGTGGCCCAGTAACCATGTAGTTGTGATATGTATACTGTCAATCTTGACATAGCTCGCTGGAATACTCTTGAGAAAACACTGTAGGTAACGTTCTAAGTCAGAGATTGACTCTCAAACTGACCCACATGGCCGTTAGAATAAACCTGATATCAGATGGATCATTCTGATTTTTACAGGGTACAAATAAATTCCTCGGTTTCTTGAGTGGCTAGTTGGTAAGGAAACCATAGTCGTGATTCAACGAGATATATCACCCTAGAAACCCAATCCAATCACCAAAATACTACGCACCCGTTCGTCTACAGTTCTAGTAAGCGGCTGGTGTCCATGAAGGTCGTGATTATCTCAGGGCCTTCTTCACGGATGACTACAAGATCTTCTATGTGAAAACCCTGGACTCCAGGCCACCGAACTCTGGTTTCTACTGCAAATACCATGTTAGGAGCGAGTGGCGTGTCATCATAGGCAGCCAACATGGGCATCTCATGGATATATAAACCCAAGCCGTGCCCGGCAAAGGGCAAGCTGAACTCTATGTCCGCCTCTTTGTAGAACTCCACATTCTGCCGATAGACCTCATTGGCATTAACGCCACATTGCATAGTAGCAATGGTCTTGCGATGCACCTCGGCCAACCTGTTATAGATGGAGTGTTGCTCATCAGTCGCCTTGCCCACAACAACCGTACGGCCGATATCAGAGAAATACCCGTTGAACCACCCTCCGCAATCTGCTTTGAGGATGTCGTTGGGTTGGAGTTCAATATCTGTTGGGTCTGGATGAGCATAACCAGAATTCGGCCCAACAGTGAAGAACAAGAACGACGGGAGCTCGGCCCCAGGCTGCATGATATTAGCTCCTAACCGGGCCACTAAATCTCTCTCCTTCTCCCCGGGCCGGGAAGTAGAATATGTTGCCATCAAAGCCCTTTCCGTGGCCATTGCCCCACGGCTTAGGATGTCAATCTCGATATCGGTCTTAATCATCCTTACTCTTTGCAGCATAGGTTCGCAGGACTTAAATTCGGCCTCTGGCATAGTTTCCAGAAGCTCCAAATAGTAATCGGTGGTCAGGTACGCTGGTTCAAATCCGATTCTGCCAGAACTGAGCCCTTTCTCTTGGAGTACATCCGATAATAACTTGATGGGTGAGTCAGCGTGTTGACGATAACCCCGCACATCGCTTATCCAAGACTTCTCCTTAACATAACCTTCCTCGTTAGTGGCAACAATCAGAGTTGGGTCACCCTCTCGAGGCCAAACAACTAACGCCAGCCGGTCACGAATCACCTTCTGAGACCAGATACCCACCCCAGATGTATAGGGCACGTTTTCTGGGGACATGGCAATGATTGCATCGAACTCACCAGTGTCCATGGCGCTGCGCAGGCTATCTAAGTTACCAAGTATCTCATTCATCGTTATCTCACAAATCCATCCCAGATTTCGGGCAATCGAGCAAGCGGCATCAGAAGGCAGTACACCCCTAGATGCATACTGCACTGACTTTTCCAGGTGGTCGATATCGGAATAGCCCACGAGCACTGTGGGAACGCCAGGGTTACTGAGCGCAAACCGGATGGAGGCCTCGGGCATATCTCCGAGACCTGTATCTCAGTATTACCTAACTTCCGATAATTCGTCTAGAGAATCAACCACACTTACTGAACCGATGGAAATTTAGGATCGCGACGTTCCCGCACAGAATCAAGGCCTTCTTGCACGTCTTCGCCAAAGAACCCAAGCATCTCTAAAGATAGTGAGTAGTCAAAGGCCGTGTGCTCCGCCTGACGCAGCCACTGGTTTAAGGAGCGCTTAGTATACTTAAGCGCCTGTTGAGATCCAGCGGCAAGCCGGCTTGCAACTCCCATCGCCGTGTCCATCAACTCATCATGAGGTACAACCTGGCTGACCAAACCGATACGCTCCGCTTCCGTACCGTCAAGAAAATCGCAGGTCAGCAAGTAATACTTCGCCTTAGCCATACCGATAAGCATCGGCCAAATCACCGCAGCATGATCTCCTGCAGCGACTCCCAACCGAACATGGCCATCAGTAAAGCGTGCCTTGTCAGACGCAATAGAAATATCAGCCAACATAGCAACCGCCAATCCTGCCCCGACTGCCACACCGTTGATGGCAGAAATCACCGGCTTGTCCAGGTTAATCATATTGTGGACTATGTCCCTGGCCTCTTCCATGGTTCCTGCAATCACCTTGGCATTGCCAATCGACTCTTGAATCAAGTCAAAATCTCCTCCAGCGGAGAATGCGGTTCCAGCGCCGGTAATCACTACAACTCGCACATCGTCATCTTCACCTAGGTCGAGCCAGACCTTACTCAGTTCGTTATGCAGTTTGACGTTGGTGGCGTTATAGACCTCCGGGCGGTTTATGGTTAACAGAGCAACCCCATCGTTTATGTCGAAGAGTATGTGCTGATATTTGCTGTAATCGTACATCGTTCCTCTTTGGTATAGCTATCAGGTGTTGGTTTAGTAAAGAGATTGATTTTCTGTAAGCTTGTCCACGTCTGATTGGGACATGCCGAGGATCTCTTTAAATACATAGTCGTTGTCCTCACCAATGTTGCTGTAGTGCCCGAAATCCATCGGGGTTTCAGACATCTTGGGTGGGTTGGCAGAAGCTATCCCTTCAAACTGCTCCCAGTCGTAAGCAGGGTTTCCACGATCTGCAAGATAATATGGGGTCTTCTGGTAGAAACCACGAGCCTTAAGGTGAAGGCTTTCGTTGAGGTCCTTACCCTGAGACACCACACTAGCCGGCACTCCGACACCTTGGAGGCATTCCATCACATCCTCAGCCGTTCGAGTTAAGGTCCACCCCCCAACAAGATCATCCAACCTGTTTTGGTTCTCCAAGCGAGCCGTCATAGTAGAAAAAGAATCCTCAGAGCACCAGTTAGGATTGCCAATGGCCTTACAAAAATCGACCCACTGATCTTCTGTCTGTACTGCTATCGCACACCAACGGTCTTCTCCCAGACACTGGTACACACCATGAGGTGAGGCGAACCGATCCCGATTGCCGATGCGTTCCGGCAGTCTGCCAGTGGACTGATAGTCCAACAGCGACGGCCCAGCAGTCACGGCACCCGACTTGAATATAGACGACTCCATAGTGGCAGGCTGGCCAGTCAACCCACGGCGCAATAACGCGCCCATGATGGCCACCGGCTGAAAGACCCCAGTGTGATAATCAGAATACGAAGTGTTTATTGTTGCAGGCGGCTCACCTTCTTCTCCGGACATCAAAGAGACACCGCCCATGTGCTGCACTAATATCCCGTATGACTTGTAGGTGTAGTACGGTCCGATTCCGCCCAGTCCGGTCTGCCACATTATTATGATGTCCTGTCGGAGTCTCCGTAGTTCAGGAAAATCGACTCCCCACCGATCCAGAATGTTACGACGGAAGTTCGACATGAACACATCGCTGACTTTCACCAGCTCTTTGAACACCTCCAAACCGCCAGGGGTGCGAACGTCAATGGTGACCCGTTTCTTTGCCCTCTGGAACTCCGGCTGGCCACCACCGCGAGACCAAGCGGGTATGAAGTTCATCTCGTCAAGGACTTTATTGGTCTCTACCTTGATGACCTCAGCTCCAAGAGATGCCAAGATTCGACCAGTTAATGGCAGGGCTACGTAGGGACCTAGCTCTAGGATACGGACTCCTGAAAGAGGTTTCTTTCGTTCAACCATGCTATATCACTCCCCGGGTCCGAAGTGAAGCCAGTTCCGCTTCGTCAAGGCCCAACTCACCAAATATCACTTCGTTGTCCTGCCCTAGATAAGGAGCTGGATTGGTCGTTGGAGTAACCTCCTCGCTATCAAAGACCCCCAAAGGATATTTAAGGTTGCCAGCATCGGCATGGTCAATATCGAACCAGAAATTACTGGCATCAAGTTGGGGATCTACGAGGAGGTCTGATACCGTATTAACAGGGATGAAAACCAGGTTACGTTCTTGACCTTGGTGGAAAAGTTCTTCTGACGTGAACCGAGTGGTGAAGTCTATAACTAGGGCTGTGATGATGTCGTTATAAGGTGCGCGGTCCTGGTTACCGCCCTTATAGTCTTCATTAAGAATCTCCTCGTTGCCGGTGACTTCAAACATCCAATTGGATAAGTTCTCCCACTCCCTAGGTGTGATTATACCCGCTGATATCCAACCGTCCTTACTCGGATAGGCGCCGAGCGGAATAACCAGAGTTGAGTTGGTACCTACTCTGGTCACGTTTTCGCCCCTCTGGATATAGGCTAGAGCGGGATGTGCGTCGGTATAGTAAGTGATCATTGCTTCTTGCATCGAAACGTCGATGTATTGTCCTCGTCCATCCTGCATATCCCGGTAAAAAAGTGCGCCCATTATGGCCGTGGCGGCATGCTGAGCCCCGGGAAAATGAGATTGTTCATTACCTTGGCGAAGTGGTGGGCCGTCAGGGTCACCGGTTATTTGCATAAACCCGCTGGCGGCCAGAGAAATCAAATCCGTGGACTTGTAATCTTTCCACGGTCCTGTCTGACCGAAGGGCGTTATAGACGCCATGATCAATCCTGGATTGACTTGTCGTAGAGAGTCGTAATCAAGACCAAGTGACTGCATGTAGTTCACTGGGAAGCTCTCTATCAGAACGTCAGCCGAAGCCGCCAATTTCTTAAAGACGACCTGACCTTCTGAAGTCTCCAAATCTACTGTAACGGATTTTTTATTGGTGTTATAGAAAAGGAAATAAGAGCTACGTTCGATTCCTGGTACATCAGAAATGAATGGAGGTCTTTGGCGGGTGACGTCACCAGTAGGAGGTTCTACCTTGATGACCTCTGCTCCATAATCAGCCAGTAATTTGCCGCAGAAAACACCTTCAGGCCCGGTTAAATCTAAGACGCGATAGGGTGGCAGCAGGACTCCTTCTGCCGGAGCTTGGAAGGGCATATCATTCCTACTCGATCAGAAAATATAGCTTGTCTGAGCAACTTCGGGGATTGTAGATATACGACTAAAGACAGTCAAGACAAGATCAGCGATGGGAAACCGGGACTTCTAAATCAGGCCCCCTACAAACTCGGCTACGGCTACTGCTATAATCGCGCAGTCTGATTAGTTTCGCAGGAAGCATATGAGAGTTTTACTTTCGACTACCAGGGATCGCCTCCTCCTGGCTCTGCAATACCAGGATTACCGAAACCTCTGGATAGCCACTACTTGTTCCGCTTCCGCGGCGTGGGCGTTGATCATTGCCCGAGGGTGGCTTGCCTTTGAGATAACCGACGGATCTCTCTGGGTCGGTATAGTAACCTTTGCGGCTATTGTCCCAAGGGTGTTTTCGACTCCTATCTCGGGATTCTTAGCAGACAAATTAGACCGTCAGAATCTATTACGCTGGATCTTTGCCCTCAATATGGTCAATAACTCTCTCTTAGCGTTATTGGTCATGAGTGGGCAGGCAGGCCCATGGATGTTGACTTTCTTAGCGCTGGTCAATGGAACACTACGGGCCAGCCAGATGACAACGGCATCAGCGTTGATACCCAACCTAGTAGCCAAAGAACACCTAATGAACGCTATCGCCCTAAACCAAGCTACCCAACAGGGTGCTCGGATGGCTGGAGCACTGGCGATCGTCCCTCTTTTAGGGTTCGTAAACATTGAATCAGCCTTTTGGCTTTGCAGTTCTTTCTATGTGTTTGGATTCTTACAGGTCTCCAGGATCAAGACCAAATCCACAGGAGTCATAGATAAAAACCAAAGTTTCTTAGCCAACCTGTTCGAAGGGTTTGTTTACGTCTACAGGCGTCCTCTCATCATGTCCATGGTATTACTGGTATTGGCACACTGTGCCTTTACTATGTCTTACGAGTCTCTCTTACCAGCCATATCCGAAGACAAACTGGACGCTGGTTCGGTTGGAGCCAGTTTTCTGATCGCCGGCATAGGTGGTGGAGCGCTGCTATCTTCGGTCTTTCTAGCCGGGGTCAGAAGTATTTCCATACGTGGAAAGCTGTTCGTGCTTTTTGCTTTTAGCAGCGGCGTTGGCCCAGTGCTTTTGGCTCTATCCGATAACGCCACTCTGTCCATCGGTGCTACAGTGTTCATGGGCATCAGCCAGGCGGGATTCATGACTATCAGCCACACCATCATTCAATCCCTGACCGAGGATCACGTCCGTGGCCGCGTTTCCGGCGTCTATTCCGTTCACGTAGGAGGCAGCATGGCCGTAACCAACATGGCCAACGCCGCTATTGCCGATGTATTCAATGCCTCAGCGGTACTCGTGGCAGGGGGGCTAGCTTTCGTGGTCATCGTATTCTTCAGCTTAGGCAGCGGCTCACTTCGCAAACTTTATTTCCCTACCGACGAACCGGTATCTCTAGGATCAGCAGTAGATTAGCGGAAGCTGTAAACCGGCCCCTCTATATTGCAACGGCAAGGGGTCCATAAATTAGGAGTTAATCATGGCAGAGACCACCAACGAACTAGATCAGTACCTGGCATCAACTACCAAGTCGAAAGCCCTTTGGGAGGACGCCAAGAACTATCTTCCAGGCGGCGACAGCCGGAACTCCATCTTCTGGGCGCCATACCCCATCTTCGTGGACCACGCCAAAGGCGCTCATGTGGTCGATTCCGACGGTACCGACCGACTAGATTTCATCGGCACCATGACAACTTTAATACTTGGCCATTCACCCAAGCCGGTGGTAGATGCAGTAGACCAGCAGATAGGCAAGGGCATGGTATACAACGCCCCCAGCGCCCACCAGGTACGCCTGGCTAGGCTTCTATGTGAGCGCATACCCAGTTTTGATCTAGTTCGTTTCACCAACTCAGGCACAGAAGCCACATTAAATACCATCAGGGCGGCAAGGGCCGTTACGGGAAAGAGCAAGATTGCAAAGGTTGAGGGCGGTTATCACGGCAGTCACGACCAGGTCAGTGTCAGCGTGAGAACCAATCCAGCAAAGTCGGGTGAGCGCACACGCCCCGACGCTATGCCAGCAACCGAAGGTCTGGGCGAGGGGACTCTGGACCAAGTCGTGGTGATTCCCTTCAACGAGACCACTATCGCAAAACGAAGGCTGGAAGAGAATAAAGACGACCTGGCGGCTGTGATAATTGAACCCATGTTGGGTTCGGTGGGAATGCTGCCAGCCACTTCTGAATTCCTGAGTATGCTCAGGGAATTCACCGCGGACAATGGAATCATCTTGATCTTCGATGAGGTCATCAGCTACCGGGCTTCGTCCGGCGGCTGCCAAGAGTACTATGGTATCACTCCGGATATGACTTCCCTCGGAAAGATCATTGGCGGAGGGTTCTCTATCGGTGCCTTTGGCGGCAAGAAAAGCATCATGGACCTATACGATCCATCCCAAACCGGTGGCCCCCGAGTTGCCCACGCCGGTACATTCAATGCCAACCCAGTAACCATGCTGGCAGGAGCCGCAACCTTGGACGAGCTAACCCCGGCAGTTTACCAAGAACTAGCCGAAAAGACCGACTACTTGAAGTCGGAGATTCTCAAAGTAGGGAAGGAGCTAGAAATACCGATTCAGGTCACTGGGATCGGATCGCTCTTCGGAATACACTTTACCGGTGAGGAATTGGTAGGCTATCGGGACATAGCGGCTGAGGATGCTGCATTCCGCCACAAGGTTTTTTTGGGTATGTTGAACGAGGGCATTCTGATGGCCTCGAATCTGGTAGGAGCAGTCTCCACCGAACTCGGAATAACAGAGATGGACGCCTTCACAGCAGCTCTACGACGAGTATTGGAACGTGCCCTGGCCCAAGCGAATTAACAATAAGGGCCGGCAAAGGAAAAACAATGTTCGATAATTTTGAAGAACTTCAGATCGGGGCCAACGGCACCACCATCAACCTAGTGAAGGGAGGTAACGGGCCGCCCCTACTGATGCTCCATGGCTACCCTCAGACCCACGCCATGTGGAATAAGATCGCTCCTCGGCTAGCTGAGGACTTCACCGTAGTCTGTCCTGACCTGCGTGGTTATGGCGACAGCGCTAAGGTTGATGGCGACGCCGATCACATGAATTATTCCAAACGAACCATGGGACAAGACCAGGTGGATGTCATGAAGGCCTTGGGGTTTGAACAATTCTACTTGGTAGGACACGATCGAGGCGGACGAGTCTCTCACCGCCTCACCAAAGACCATCCAGACCGCGTCCTGAAGCTAGTGACACTGGATATAATCCCCACACGGTCAATGTTCCAGATAGTCGACAAAGATTTCGCCACCAACACTTGGCACTGGTTCTTCTTGATTCAACCCTTTGATTTCCCAGAGAAAGTCATCGGAGGGAATCCCGAGTTTTACGCGAGACGTGGTTTCGAACGCACCAAGGACGCCGAAAAGGTATTCACCCCTGAGGCATTAGCCGACTACATACGATGCTTCAGTATCCCCGGCACAATCCATGCTGTATGCGAGGACTACCGTGCCGGAGCGAGCATAGATCTGATCCACGACGAGGCTGACTTCGACCAGAAGGTCGATTGCCCCATGCTGGCACTCTGGAGTCAAACGGGTTTTGTCGGAAAAACTCAAGACCCACTGAAGATATGGGGCGATTATGCAACCAATGTGACAGGGAATTCTCTTCCCTGTGGCCATTACATAGCAGAAGAACTGCCTGATGAGTCTTACACAGCCATCAAACAATTCTTATCTCAATAAACGCCATTCCAAAACAAAGGAGAATGAATAATGGGTTCAATCAGAATGTACACCGGCGACGATGGCACCACCAAGATCGAGGAGATCAACCCTTCCGAACACCCTTCCTGGAACACTCTGCATGACGCATCAAAGATAGTATTCAGAGCTCAGGAGCCCGGATTTTTCAGCGACTGGCACATCGCCCCCCGTCGGCAATACATCATCACCCTGTCCGGCGAAGCAGAGATCGGCTTGAAGGACGGCACAGTCCACCGTCTAGGGGCCGGAGATGTCAATCTGGCAGAGGATCTAACTGGCGCTGGCCACACCACCCGTGTCGTTAGCGACGTTCCCCGCATCACGGCCACCGTTCACTTAGAAGACTAGACAGATTTCCGCCAGAAACAAAGAAAGGCGTCCCGAGCGTTTCGAGACGTCTTTCTTTGTTTCTGACAACTATTCATATAAGATTTCAACCACTCAGTTATCCAGAGACCTTAGAATAGTCTCATATATTTGGATAACAAATCATCACGCCTGTTGATAAATGCCACCTGACTGATTCCCGGCATTTACTGAAGCAATGTCACATGAGGCTCAATTGAAACCCTGGGTACTATTAGCCACCGCACAAACCCCTGGCGACGGCGCAGAACTCTGCCTATACCAACGAGACCAAGAATTCGCGATTCAGGCAGATGATATCGAACTGATGAACAGCCGGGTATTCGGATCAGAAAAAGCGTTGGCAACCCTCGCCTGCCAGAAGCTCACGGACGACGCTAAACCTCGCGTGTTGATTGGCGGGCTGGGCATGGGATTCACCGTCAGATCCGCACTCGACGAACTTGGTATCAACGCCCGGATTCGAGTGGCGGAACTGGTGCCTGCTGTGGTCAGGTGGAACAGGGGAGTCTTGGCTCACCTTGCCGACAATCCCCTAGATGATGAGCGGGTATCGGTCCAAGAAGGCGACGTAGCTAATATGATTAAGCGCGGCAGGGGAGCGTATAGCGCTATACTGCTCGATGTGGACAATGGCCCCAATGCCTTGACCTCCATGGACAACGATTGGCTTTACAGTATTCCCGGACTCGAGACGGCCCACACGGCATTGAAACCCCACGGCATATTAGGCATCTGGTCTTCAGAACAGGACGCGGCATTTGCCAAACGACTGGGACAAGCGGGTTTCGACGTGGAGGAATTTCAGGTACGCAGTAGAGGTAATAAGGGCGGCCACAACATCATCTGGATCGCCGAACGTATCTAAACAGAACACGTCGTCATCCCGGAAGTTAACAGACTCTTTCGATTTAATTAATGGATTAACCTAAAAACGATGCTTGATGACCCAATATCTCAAATTGCTAAGGATCTACGACTCAGACCGGGCCAAGTTTCTGCAACGGCTTCGTTACTAGATGGCGGCGGGACCGTTCCTTTCATTGCACGTTACAGAAAGGAAAACACCGGTAGTCTGGACGAAGTGGAGATCACCAGCATACGCAATCGCCTCTTTCAGATCAGAGAACTCACAGAACGCCGTCGAGTCATCCTTGAATCCCTCGAAAAACGCGGACTACTTACAAATGAATTACAGAAAACCATTCTCGGTGCCGAGACTTTGTCAACCTTGGAAGACATCTATCTGCCTTATCGTCCGAAGCGTCGCACTCGAGCAACCATCGCCAAAGAAAAGAGATTAGAGCCATTGGCGCTCCAAATCTGGGGGCAAGAAGATTTTGACGTCAACGAGGCCGCTGCTAAATACGTCGACTCCAACACTGGCACGGTCAATGGGGTGGACAACGTCCAAGACGCCCTAACCGGCGCCCGCGACATAATCGCCGAATGGGTCAGTGAGAACACAATTGCTAGGAGAGAGATCCGAAAGCTGTTTTGGTCCGAGGGAACTTTCTCCTCTTCGGTTATTTCCGGAAAGCGAGAGGAAGCATCAAAATATCGCGATTATTTCGAATGGAAAGAACCTGTGATAAAAGTCCCGTCCCACAGAGTATTGGCCATGCTTCGGGGAGAAAAAGAGTCCATGCTCTCGATCAATATTTCGCCGCCTGCCGTACAAGCAGTGGCCTTGTTGCAAGATATTTTCATAACTGGAGAAACCCAAGCGTCTGATGAGATCAATCAGGCTATAAAAGACCGTTACAAGCCGCTCCTGGAATCATCTATGGAAACGGAAGTGCGAAAAGAGGCACGGATTCGCGCCGAAGATACTGCAATAGCCGTATTTGCCGACAACCTACGGGAACTGTTGATGGCTCCAGCCTTGGGACAGAAAAACGTTCTCGCATTGGACCCTGGCTTTCGTTCAGGCTGCAAAGTGGCCTGTCTAGACCGTCAGGGGCAGCTACTCCACAACGACACCGTCTACCCCCACACTGGAGACCGGGCCGAAGAGGAAGCGGGCTACAAGATAGTCGACCTGTGTCGCCTATACGATGTTGAGGCCATCGCGGTTGGTAATGGTACGGCTAGCCGCGAGACAGAGGCCTTTCTCAAGACACTCGAACTAGATTCCAACATCGATATAGTTATGGTGAATGAGAATGGAGCGTCTGTATATTCAGCCTCCGAAGTGGCCCGAAATGAGTTCCCAGACCACGACCTGACTGTCCGAGGCACGGTGTCCATAGGCCGGCGTCTGATGGATCCTTTGTCTGAGCTGGTTAAGATTGACCCGAAATCCATTGGCGTCGGTCAGTACCAGCATGACGTCGACCAGAAGTCCCTTAAGGAACGTTTGGATGAAGTAGTGGGAAGCTGCGTGAACAATGTGGGCGTAGAACTGAATACCGCCAGCGCTGAGCTACTGTCTTACGTATCGGGCTTGGGGCCAAAACTGGCCAACGCCATCGTGAAGTACCGGAAAGAAAACGGGCCGTTTTCCAACCGAGAATCCTTAAAGAATGTACCTCGACTTGGACCCAAAGTGTTTGAACAAGCAGCCGGGTTTCTACGCATCAGAGATGGGGATAACCCGCTGGATTCTAGCGCTGTTCACCCAGAGTCTTACGAAGTTGTGCGGGCTATAGCTAAGGACCTGGGAAAGACCTTAGACCAAATGGTTGGCAATTCCAGCATCACTCACCAGATCGATCCTAACCTCTACTTGACCGACAAATTTGGCCTGCCCACCTTAACCGATATCATCGAAGAGCTCGCCCGGCCAGGCCGGGATCCCCGAGAGGAATACAAATCTTTCAGTTTCGCCGAGGACATCCAAAAAATCGAAGACCTGTCCGTTGGCATGAAGCTTCCCGGAATCATCACCAATGTCACCGCATTCGGCGCATTCGTAGACGTAGGCGTCCACCACGACGGCCTGGTTCACATCAGCAACTTAGCCAATAAATATGTAAGCAACCCCGCCGACGAAGTAAAAGTCCAACAGCATGTATGGGTAACAGTTCTAGAAGTGGACATGGAAAGAAAGCGCATCGGGTTGAGTATGAAAGAGTAGGTGGGTTTAAAATTGGACATGGTATGAACCATCCTAGCGATACTCCAAACGACTCACCTCGTTTTCCGGTCACATTCAGCATGGCCGAATCGCTATATTACAGCCGCATTGGGCCAAGTGACGGGCCTCACCTGAAAGCAATATTCTCAACGGCCGCCTTCGCTAACCAATCCAAGGTAGTATTACAATAACCTCCGTTAACCACTCACCAAAAAGGGGTACCAACTGCCATGCAATTCGGCCATTTCTTGTATCCAATGAAATTTGATGACACTCGAGACGATCAAGAGATAGACCAATGTCTTGACGAAGCTGTACTGGCCGAAAAATTGGGGATGGATGCCATCTGGTTCGCCGAGCATTATTTCACCGGCGAGTGTGTCTACGGCGACCCACTGGTCTTCGCAAGCGCCGTGGCTGTCAAAACTTCGAGGATCAAACTGGGATTTGGAATCATCGAACTGCCCCTCCACAATCCGGTTAGAATCGCCCATCAGACGGCATTGCTGGATAACCTATCCAAAGGGCGACTGATGGTCGGCACTGGCCGCGGATCCAACTACAACGCCTACGAGTACGTAGGGTTTGGGACCGAACCTGCTCTCGGCAAACGCCAACTGGAAGAGGCCGAAGAACTGCTAATCAAGGCTTGGACTACGGACAACGTAAAGTTCGATGGTGAATTCTGGAAAGTGGCGTTCCCGTCTGTTCGTCCCAGGCCTTTCCAGAAGCCACATCCGCCTTTGTCGCGGGCTGCCTCTACCCTCCCATCCGTCATCGAGATGGCCAAAATTGGGCGTCCAGTACTGATTAGAGGCGGCACATTTGATGCTACTGCAGAACAGATAGAAGCGTACCGCGACAATATGTCAGAATCCGGATTTAGCGACGAGGCAGTTCAGAATAATCTTGACCAAATTTGGGTCTGGCGGGAGATGCATATTGCCGACACAAACGACCAGGCTTGGGACGAATATCTACCTGCTCACTACAAAGCCTACGAACACATGGAAGCTGTGAGGAGAGAGTGGAACCCCGATGGTATGGAGATGAATATCCAGCGCCCTCCCATGAAGCGAGAAGGCTACGGCAAAATCCCTAACCCGTCCGTTGGCGAATTGTTGATTGGCGGGCCCGAGAGAGTGGCAGATCAAATCGCAATGATGAGGGACATGGGTATCAAGAATCTGATGTTGACTAACAGGGGATTGATCTCTAAGGAAAATACGGTTAAGTCGCTTCGCCTGCTCAACGAAAAGATCACGCCCAAGTTCCGCGGCGGCTGATCCCTTATTGGGGCAACCTCATTAAGCAGCGGTCTGCTACGAAACTGACAGTAGCGTTGGGGAATCTGGGAGAAGAAAGACAAAAGGCGCCCTGAGTTGATTCGGACGCCTTTTAAGTTTCGGTTAAAAGGGAATTTGGTAAAACCTATATCTTGCCTTTGTCTTTAGTGAAGATAGGACTTAGCTCCACTCGAGTAGGATCACCGTCGAACCAAGGGGATACAGTTTCGCGCCACTTGGTGTAGTGTGGAGCCGAACGGTGCGCTGTCTCCCAGGCATCTTTATCTTGGTAGACCTCATACAGATATACGGTGTTCTCATCGGTGGGGTCGGCGTGGACGTCGAATTGCAAGCAGCCTGGTTCGTCATTGTTAGACCCAACAGCATCACCCATAGTTGCCTCAATGAATTCGGCCCGATGTCCAGGTTTTATCTTGGCAGTTACGAATAGTGCAAACATTATTCCTCCATGAACATTTATATTATCTCTTAACCCATAATGCGCCTGGGCATTATAGCCAAGTGGGTATCGACGGACAACAGGTTCCCTGTCGAGCCATATCTACTAGCTCAAGATGACACCAGTGAGCTCTGGTTGTAGAATATCGACCATTGATTGACCTGGCGCCTATTAAAGACTAGGGAGCATTCTTCATGGCTGATATCCCAATCGTATACACATTGACTGTCTGCCCTGCTTGCGACGCCCTTAGGGCTGCTTGGAAGCGCGACGGTATCGAGTACCAAGAGATTCGGGTGGACCAGAGCCAAGACGACCTGGACACCGCCCTTGATTACGCTGCCACGGTGCCAATAATCATTTATCCGGATGGTCGCGTGGAGGTCGGATTCGAGGGCCAGACCGGTTGAGAGATTGGCTAACGGGTCGTTGACCCGACAAAGTTCCCGACCATAACTATGTAGTGAAATACCGCACTAGATTAGGAGGAGATATGGCCCGAGAAGATAGCGTAGTAACTCCAGAAAGATATGCCCAGGGGTTCAACTACCCTGATTACATGGACCAGATCAAAGTGAACAAAGCCCGATTTGAAGGGTTCTACGATGGCCTAACCTTGAGCGCCGAAGACGTATCCTTCTTTAAAGAGCTATCTCAACGTCCCAATGGACCAGCAAAGATGATGGTTATTGGCGAAGACTGGTGTGGGGATGTAGTACGTGGACTACCGGTATTGGCTAGAGTCGCAGAAGCTGCGGGCATTCCGATTAGCATTTTCCCCAGAGACAGCCATATGGACATCATGAACGAATACCTAAATAGGGGGGAGTTCTTGTCTATACCAGTAGCCGTGTTTTACACCACTGACCATAAATATATCTGCCACTGGATAGAGAGACCGGCTATTGCGATTAAAGAAACAGGCGAGATTGAGAAAGCGATCAGGGACGAGAACCCGACAATAGAGGAAAGGGAATTCGGTCAACAGCGTCGCGCTCGCCTTGCTGAGAAGGCTCAAGACTGGATCGATGCCACTGTAGTGGAACTGAAGGAATTGCTTAGTAGCAGTATTACCTAGTCCTGACTATTAATAGCCCTTATTAATATACTTACTAAGTCTTATCAGACGCCGGATTTAATATTCTCTGGCGTTTTATATCCAGGTCTTTTCAGGCATCATTATTGGGTAACGAGATCGTTCAAATTTGCATTGGTCTTGCAACTTACAAATTTCCAGTCAGTTTAGGTTTTCTCGCCACCAAGAACAGAATCGCACCCACCATATTAAGCCCAGCCAAGGTGATGAAGGCCAGATCGTAATCACCAAGTTCATCACGCATAAACCCAGCCATTGGCGCTGCAACTAGCAGTAGCACATTCATAGGAACAGTCGAAATTCCCAGTATCTTCCCAAAAGAAGCCCGGCCAAAATAATCGCCACGAATCGCCGTCGTAAGCGGTGTCCGCCCACCAAATCCAATGCCAAACAGTACTGCAAATGCATAGAAATATATCAACTCAGGACCAATAACCAGGAAGACGACGCCAATTCCCTGGATCGTGGTGAATATGAAAAGCGCCACATTTTTAGGAATTAAATCCCCAATCCAACCGCCAAGAAATTGAAATACGATGGAGACAGACGTCTGCAACATAATGATCCAAGCAGCGGTTTGCAATCCGTAGTCCAGATCACTCATAAGCAATCCCAAGTGGGACATGATGGCCAAGACTACCATTGAACCGAACCCGTGGCCAAAGGATATACACCAAAAAGCCTGGGTGCGCAGTGCTTGGCCGATGGTCAATTCCAGTTCTTGGTTCTGCTCCACCTCACTCGCTTGCGAATCAGAATCAGCGACCACCGGTGCCTGTCCATCCGGATAATCTGCAATATCTTCGGGCTTGTTTCGGATTATCTTAGGCAGTACCAACGCTGAAATCAGAGTGATTACCGCAAATATCTCTGCCGTATGACGCCAGCCTATCCGATCAGCATCAGGGTTGATCAGCCAAGCGATTAATGGCATTAACACTAACCCGCCCACCCCCATACCAACCATTGCTAGTCCCATGGCCATACCCCGGTGGCGAAGGAACCAGTGGTTTAGAAGCGTCATCACCGTGAGCCAACCCGCCTGCCCCTGACCGACCGACATGATGAAATAAGCCAGGTAGAACATCCAAAGGTTCTGTACCTGGCTGAATAATACGAACCCGAGGGTAAGAATCGATAACCCAGTAAAAACCATGAACCTGGGACCCAAGCGGTCGACCATGTAGCCTGCTATCGGCCCTGTTAGGCTTCCCTCAATGCGGGTGAAGCTAAGGGCTAACCCTAACTGGGTGCGACTCCACCCAAAGTGCGACTCCAAAGCAACAGCCCAAAGCGCAGATGCCTGAAAAATCGGGACAGAGGTAATCATCATGATAAAACCACTGACAGCTACCATCCACCAGCCGTAAAAAACGCTTCTGGTATTACCCCAAGGATTCCCTATACTCAAAAATCTAACCAATTCATCTCTGTCTAATGCTTACTGGATCTTTATTATAATCAGACATGTTTCAGGCTCATATACATCGGCAAGACCCTATTTCTAGTCGTTACCCTTTGCCATTTGGTTCTCGAACGCTAGAATAGGTTCTCCATCGCAAGGCGCGGTGATAAAGCAGTTTATGGAGTGATTATGCAGTACGGAGTCTTTATGATGCCTTCTCATCCTCCGGAGCGAGAGGTGTTCCAAGCCCACAAATGGGATCTAGACTGCCTGGTTCTAGCGGACAAATTGGGGTTTTCAGAAGCTTGGATCGGAGAGCATTACACCGCACCCTGGGAGCCTATTCCATCACCGGACCTAATGATAGCCCAGGCATTGATGCTTACCAAGGACATCCGCCTGGGCACTGGAGTACACTTGCTCCCTTATCACCATCCCGCGGAACTGGCCTGCCGTGTCGCGTACCTAGACCATCTGGCGCAGGGTCGGTTTATGTTCGGAATCGGTTCGGGTGGCCTACCTACGGACTACACCATGTTTGATGTAGACGGCATGAACGGACAGCACCGAGATATGACACGTGAGGCAATTGATATCATCCTACGGCTCTGGTCAGAGGACGAACCATTCGAGTATAAAGGCGAGTTCTGGAACGTCAATTTACCGGAACCTCAATACGGCACCCTGAAACACCACATAAAACCGTTCCAACCGCCCCATCCTCCCATCGGGGTGGCCTCGGTGAGTTTCGCATCAGAGACTCTCAAAATAGCTGGGGAGCGCGGGTTCATACCCATGAGTCTAGCATTCAACCAAGAATACGTGATCAGCCACTGGGAAGCTGTACTAGACGGTGCAGATCGTAGCGGCAGGACTCCAAGTCGCAGGGATTGGCGCATAACCAGAGATGTTTGGGTTGCTAATTCCGATGACGAAGCTTACGACAAAGCAGTAAATGGCATGCTGGGTCGGGTCTGGGGTGAATATCTACTGCCTTTGTTTGACCAGTTTAGTCTGCTTCATGTAATCAAACACGACTCCGATATCCCAGACTCAGCAGTCACTCCAGAATACATGGCTGAGCATGTTTGGCTAATCGGATCTGCGGACACCGTTGAAAAAAAGATACGTGACCTGTATGAGATGTGCGGTGGTTTCGGAACTCTGCTGTCTCTGGTATATGACAACATAGATAACCAGCAAGGCTGGGAGAATTCCATGCGGATGCTGGCCCAAGAAGTAATGCCCAGGCTCTCAGACATGAACCCAGATTAGGTATACAACACATCCTATACAAATAAACCTCTTTCACCTACTGTCTTCAGTAAAACCGAAGTCTCTGTTTGTTCCTAATCTGTACTCTATAGTCGGCCGAGACCTTAGTAAGACACGGCTTAAACTCCATTAAAAAAGGCCGCCCGATCGGGCGGCCTTTTTACATAGTCCATTGGAAGGACTTACGCTTTCTTCTGTCTCAGAGGAGCACTCACTTCATGGAGGAAGCTAAGTATCTCCACATGGGACTGCCAGACTCCAGTTTGGTGATAAGGTATCCCTTTCTCTTCGCAAAATGACTTTACTACAACCTGGGCTTTTTTTAGGTTGTTTCGGGGCATGTTTGGGAACAAGTGATGTTCAATCTGATAGTTCAGTCCCCCATACCAGAAATCTGCAACTGGGTTGCCCTCCACGTTCCTAGCTGTCAACACCTGTTGATGGAGGAAATCCATGTCGTCTTCTTTATCTAATATGGGCATACCCTTATGATTTGGGGCAAACACGGATCCCATATAGATACCGCCTAGCGCCCGGTGAACGGCTATGAATGCAATTCCATGCCAGGGGCCTAAGAAAAAGAAGATCACTGCCAAGTATGAGACTAGCCCGGCGACGACCAGAACTGGCTCGGTAACCGGGTACCGCATCCGCTCTTTTCGAATCTGATAGGCTATGCCACCAAACAGCAAGCTCAGTGCCGTCAACATCAATAACGGATAGAACAACACTGCCTGATGCTTCACAGTAATCCGGCCGATACCCTTCATAGCCATAGCCTGCTCTTGAGTGAAGGCGAATAGCGACACTTCTATATCACCATCAATCTCGAGCTGGTTAGGCGCACGATGATGAGTATTATGCTTGTCCTGCCACCAACTAGGGGTCATGCCAGTCAAGAAACCGACGCCCAACAACACCCAGTCGTTGTGTCTGACTTTTTTGAATATCTGGCGGTGTCCAGAGTCATGTCCTAGAAACCCTAGGTTCGTGAAGGTCAGCGCAAGAAATGCAGCATTCAGCATCTGAATCCAGAGTGTGCCACTGAATATGACCATCACAGCAATACTGATGGCTACCATGAACACAACGCTAGGTATCTTCCATACGTAATAGCCATATTGCCGATCTAAGAGGCCTGCGTCGCTGACTCGCCGTTTCAGTTCTAGATATTCTCTGTCGCGTTCTCGTCTGGTGATGGGTTCTGCAGAATCGAAATCTTCGCTAGCATTGGGTGTGACTCCGACTGCGGAACCTATTATGTTTTCTGTACTAATGATTCTCTCCCGTGGCCCCTGTGGCTCACGTGATTCTAAGGGTTCCGACGGTCAGCTCTGTAAGCCTAATTAATCCCACCGAAAGTCACTTTAAATTATAGCGGTTTGACACACTAGTCACCACCAAATTAGAGAGCACATTACTCTGAATTTCCGCTACGTTCCCTAGCTAAATCTTCAATAAATGACAGCTATCTCTTGCTGACTTCTTCTCTAATGTTAGCTGCAGTAGCCTTCAGCGCATTCAGTACGATCGTCGGCGGAGCCGGCGCCACAGAACAGTAGTTGACTCCCATGCTGATCAGATCTTGGGGTGTGAATCGACAAGCGGCGTGGTTCACGGGGATATAAACCCTAGCATTACCAACGGAGTTCACCTTAGCCGCAAGTTCG
>JAKUNL010000022.1:22090-51937 GCA_022451925.1 Dehalococcoidia bacterium | reverse complement strand
ATCCCTAATAAGAGAACTGTTGGCGGAAGCAAATCCAAGCTTCCTAAAGACTTCACTGCTCCCACCGAAGGACCAAACACTGGACCATAACTTTCTAACTTCACAGGACGGCGAAGTTACCCGGGAACTTTACGCCGGTTTCGAACGCGGTGAAACCGATTTCCTCTTCGGTCAAGGCGGATACGTTCAACAGCTGGGTTACCTTGAAAGTAGGAACCAGATTGGCGAGTTCATCATAGAAAAGGAACTTGAACCCCATAAAATCAATTTTCAAGGTTCCTGGTTCGTAGGCCCGGAGAGTACCACCCATGGTAGAACGACAGCCAATTACGAAGATTATTTGAGCTTGGTATACTCGGCAACATCCGTAAACGTTGTACTGAACGGTAAATCAGGAGAACCATACAAGGTCCTTGTCACCGCCGGAGATAAATACCTGACCGACGAGAACAAAGGCAGCGACATCGTGATTGGCGAAGACGGAGAAAGCTATCTCTTGGTCACAACCCCAACCCTCTATAATGTAATTAACAACGATTCTTACGTTCGAAGAGGGACCCTGAATATGTCTTCTAATTCACCGGACTTTGAACTCTTTGCATTCACCTTTGGAATTTACGATACAGGACCTTAGTGACAAATTTATCTGCACCCAAAATCAGACTGGCGTTAGCCACACTAGTCTTTGTCATCATCTCCACTGCTTGTACCACGTTCCCAGCGCAAGAATTCAAGGGGATCAAGGCCTGGATCAACAGTGAGCCTCTAACATTGGAAGACCTACGCGGCAAAGTGGTCTTAATAGATTTTTGGACTTACACCTGCGTGAGCTGTCTCCGTACCGTTCCGTACCTCCAACAGTGGAACACTAAGTACGCCAACGATGGCCTCGTGATAGTAGGAGTCCATTCTCCGGCATTTGAATTCGAAAAGGATTATTCAAACGTACTCAAAGCGACACAGGAAAATGGCATCAACTGGCCAGTGGCACAGGATAACGATTTCAAGACCTGGGACAAATGGGGTAATAAGTTCTGGCCGGCGAAATACCTAATAGACAAAGACGGCACGGTCCAGTATTCACATTTTGGCGAAGGGAGATACGACAAGACAGAAATTCGTATCAGAGAACTGCTTATCGATGCCGGCGCCGATCTGTCTGACAACCCTCTAACCCCCACGGGAGACCAGGTAGAGGACCCGGCCTTCCTCGACTCAGGCCGAAGTACGACGACACGAGAATTGTTCGCAGGTTTTGTAATGGCGGAACTCGGAGAATACGTCCAGCAATCCGGTTTTTTCAAGAACACCGGCTCCGTCATTGAGTTGGAACGGCCAGACAAATTAAAGGCCGGGGTAATCTATTTTGACGGTACCTGGATAGCGTGGCCGGAGCACACTCGTCACGCCCAAAATACCACCGGGTACGAAGACACAATCTCACTAGTCTACTCAGCCCGTAGCGTAAACACTGTACTGGCCTCTGACTCCGGAGAACCATACCAGGTGCTAATCAAGTTGGATGGAGAATACCTTACCGAGGAGAACAAGGGCAGTGACGTAAATATATCTGCCATCGGGGAATCATTTCTAACCGTCCACCAACCCCGTATGTACAACATAATCTCGGAACCTGATTACAGCGAAGACAACACGCTTACTATGAGTTCCAACTCCGATGATTTTTCCATATACTCCTTCACATTCGGATCCTACGCAGAAGGGCCATGAACCTTATAATTAACATGCATCCATCTAAGGCTGGTCCGTTCATATCGGGCCTGACTGTCCTAACAATAGCTTTGGTGATTGGATGCGGCTCATCAGCAACGACCACTCCAATAATTACGCCAGCTTCGGTACCGGTAGACTCCACTGCGATCAAACCTATCTTGGCCACCACGGTTTTGGAGGTCGGTAAACAACGGCTGGCCTTCCTGTTATCCGACTCCGAGGGGATCATCAAAACTCCAAATTCGTTAGTGACAGCATTCTATATGGACGGTGATGGAACCCAAAGTACCAGTCGCGTAGCGGAGTTCAACTTGTGGCCATATGGCATCCGTGGATCCTATAGCACTTACTTCACATTCGACCGCGCTGGTCAGTGGCGATTGGAAGTTCAGGTGAACGGGAACGGTGGGTATGATAGAGTTCAATTTGACGTTGAAGTGTTGAAAAAATCACTCGTTCCAGGCATCGGCGACTCGGCTCCGCCAAGCCTATCAAAAATCCTAGCGGACTATTCCTCATTACATGAGATCACCACTGACTATTCCCCTGATCCAGACTTATATCAACTAACGATCAAAGACGCCATTGAAAACCATTTGCCATCGGTCGTGGTTTTTGCCAGTCCTGCTTTCTGTACCAGCCCTACCTGCGGGCCTCAAGTTGATGCAGTCAGCGAATTAAAAGAACTGCACCCTGACCAGGCGAACTACATCCACGTAGAGATTTATGACGATCCTGCTGCCATACAAGGAAATTTGGATCGTGCGGAGATTTTCAGTGTGGTCGAAGATTGGGGCCTGACATCCATAGACGGCTACTTCAACGAAAGTTGGACTTTCATACTGGACTCCAACGGGCAGATTGACGACCGTTTTGAAGGTTTCGCCACGGTGATCGAATTAGATAGAGCTTTGAGAAAAGTGATGACCAGCGGCCCAACTGATTAATAAACAGCGTCAATATCAGAAAATATCTTAAGATCAGTTGGCTTCTGAGTGTTCAGAATCAGGCATAGGTATATTGACGTTATAGATGCATTGGAGCAATTTAAGAAATTCCACCACCGTAGGCCCATGTTGTTGACCTCGACGCAGCAGAACGTATGTAGGTAGCATCACAGGCGGCACCTCAGCAAGTGCGATTGACGTCAAAGTGCCAGAATCCAATTCCCTTCGCACCCCGCTACGGGGTAGAAAGGAAACACCCAAACCCAATTCCACCATGTTCTTTGCAGCTTCAACGCTATCCAGATTCATCTCAATTTTGGCGCTGACTCCGGCATCCCGGCAGACGCGGTTGATGAACTGGAAATACGACGAGCCAGGGTCGCCTGGGTCGTAAACTATGAGTGGCTCTTGGGCCACCTGGGACATCGCGGCAACTCGTGTCTTTGCAAATTGATGTTCCGGATGCACCACCAACACTGCCTCTTCGTCATAGAGGTGTAGGGCATCCACATCCGGATGATGCATGAACCTGGCAAGACCGACTTGTACTTCTTCGTCCACCACCATCTGGAGTACATCTGACGACCCACCCACTTTTATGTGCAGGTTTGCCTCGGGATGCAATTGGTGGAATTTGTGGAGTGTTTCAGGAAGCACGTAGGTGCCTATTACTCTGGCAGTAGCCATGTTCAAAATTCCAGCCGAGGTCTGGCGGACGCTCTCCAACACTTCACGGCCACGCCGCAATGTTTCCATAGACCGCATAGCAAATGGCAGAAAAGTGCGCCCCATATCCGTCAACCGAACGCCCCGTGCAGTACGGTGGAACAAGATTACACCCACTTCATCTTCCAGGGTTTGAACTCGGGCACTCACTGAAGGTTGAGACAAGTACAAGGCGTCTGCTGCCCTACGAAAACTACCCCTACTTGCCGCCTCCAAGAACGCCTCCAATTGCGAGAATTCCATTGTCCTTCCTCAGTGATAGCATTACACTATCATTGTAGCAATTCTCTTTTGACTATTGCTATCACTGACTTAGTTGTCCGTTTCGCAGAGAGTTTCACAAATCGGGGTTCGACGAAAACAAAATACCTATCAGCTTCCCAGCCTAGAAGAATCCTAACTCCAGTACTAGGAACAACATCGATATACAAGCCAATAAACAAAGTCCCAACTGATCGACAATTGGCTCCCGATAAGGACTTGATAAGCACCAAAGAAAATCGCCGCTTGTGCGGCAGTATGCCCTCTGCTAGAATCTTCACGACCCTCGAATGTTCGAAGATTTAGGCTACCTAGTAACAATGGCCTTAGCACGGCCTCGTGATGGCCACCGTTACCGGATTGCAACGGACGAGAAGGGTATGAGTTCTGAAGGGTTTTAGGAGGTATCTATATGCCATCATTTTGGGAGAATCTACGATTTCCCGGTGAACGGGAAATGGATGATTTACACGGCGCTCAGGGACTAGACATGGCTAGCTACGTTAGCCACCCATCTCCATCGGAAGGCAGTAGCTTCCCAGCAGTAATCGTAATCATGGAAGCCTTCGGTGTCACAAGCCATATCGAGAAAGTATGTGACCAATACGCAGCCAACGGGTACGTTGCGATTGCTCCTGCTTTGTATCACCGCCAGCACCCCAATCCCAAATTGGGATACGACGAGATGCCTGCGGTTCAGGGCTACATGGGAGCCCTACAGGATAACGAAATTATCGAAGACGTCAATGTGGCAATAGATTATCTGCAGAACAAATACAAGCGCACCGCTGGGCAGAAGATTGGAATCGTGGGCTATTGCGTCGGAGGGCGCATAGCTTACCTGGCGGCTACAAGTTGTCCAGGACTAAGTGCCGCTTCTGTATACTATGGTGGTAGAATCCTGGTTCCGTTCGGTGATGGCCCTGCCCCCATCGATCTGACCAGCAACATCACCATACCAGTCATGGGAAACTTCGGGGATGATGACGAAAACCCATCCCCTGCAGATGTAGCAACTATCGACAGCGCACTGACAGCTGCAGGTGTAACCCACGACTTTAAATCCTATCCCGGAGCCGGCCACGGTTTCAATTGCGACGACCGAGGCAGCTATAACGAGGCAGCCGCCACGGACGCCTTCTCTCGCACCCTGGCTTTCTTCAACAGCAACGTAAAGTAAAACGATAGCTTAAGCAGATACAAAGGCCCTCCCTGAGTAAAAACTCTGAGGGAGGGCCTTTGTTGTCTGCAGATGTTGATTCCGCATTCAAGCATCCCATCTACATATATCTGACCGCAGCCTTGTTAAATCCAGGCGCGGCTAATCCAATAATCTCTAATCAAAAACGAAAAGCAATATGGACTAATCTCCTGGCTGCCTCGGCTCCACGAATGTATTGCGAAAGCGGTAGAGAGTTTGCTCCGGTTCCACTGGAGCTACGGACGTTGATCCACCGATGTCTTCAATCTTAGCCACTATAAAGTTTGGCCCTTCGGAAGACGCTAAGGCGTCTGTGATTGCGGCTTCCAAGTCTTCAAGGTCTGACACTGTCTTGGTACGAGTAATACTGCAGCTCTGAGCAACTTGCTCGAGGTCGGTGCCAGTTGCAGTATGACTAGTCTGACCGCCGGTCTGGCCCCATTTTTCGTTGTCCCAGACTATGACCGTTAGGTTTTTGGGCTGTTCACGACCGATGGATGCCACAGTGCCCAGATTCATTAGCAATGAACCATCCCCATCCAGAGAAATGACCTGTTCGTCGGTCCCCATCGCCATTCCCAAGGCAATGGACGAGCAAAGGCCCATGTTGCCGTAATTATAGAAATTCCGATCTCGGTGTCCAGCATGCCATAGCTCACTCGAAGTCGGCCCCAAATTGCTTACTATGGGCGATTCTCCTGCCAGCCTTAATACTAGCTGAGTGGCTTCAAATCTACGCAACTTTACCTCCGTGCAGCGGTTGAGTCAGACAGATGCCCATGGGTTGCCGGTTCGCGTGGCAGAGTTTCATAGCACCAGTCAACGACGCGGCCATGTTGCCATCGTCCTCCAAGGTGTAATGGGGCAACCCAAGTTGATCGAGAATGGGAATCACAGCCCGCCCCATGGGCACTTGAGCGATGTTGAACTCACCCAGCCCGCCACGCAGGTTGATAAACATGGGGATGGGAGTCCGAGTGGGGATACACAAACTGGCAATCCCATTGATCGCATTGCCAAACCCACTAGATTGCATGAACACGGCGGAGTTACGGCCCACGGCGTAAGAGCCCGCTGCAATTCCGATGGCTTCCTCTTCTCGAGTCGCCGAGACCAACTTGAAGTATGGGTCCGCATCGATCAGGCTGGTCACCTGATGGATCGATGTATCCGGCACATAAACAATCAGAGATGTGTCCCATTCCTTAAGTGTCTGAACGATCTGTTCAGCCCAATTCATAATGATTTCTCCATATTCGCCCTGTATTCCAAGCCAATGTTCACACTAAGTCAGGTTCGACCCAGGCGTGAGCGGCTACCAACATAACAGTGGGACTTTGGATTGTCAAAACTCTTGATCACCTCTCCTTGGCGGCCCGCTGAGTGGAGGATATAATCTCTCTAATCAACCTGACCAATTTCTAGTTAAACCACAAACCACGGAGGATTTTCATTGATAATCGATCCAAACACTTTTGAAAGATTTAACGCGGTACTAACCGGCGTCATTGTGCCTAGACCTATCGCATTCGTTTCAACCGTATCCCCCACTGGAGAAGTAAACCTAGCTCCCTATTCGTTCTTCAATGCCGTGTCCTACAAAAACGTTATGTTCTCATCTTCCCGCCACGTGGGAAACAAAAGTAAAGACACCCTTAGGAATATCGAAGAGACCGGGGAATTCGTAATCAACATCGTAGTCGATCCGATAGCTGAAGCCATGAACAAAACAGCTGCTGAATTTCCCGAGGGAGAGGACGAATTCGGCATTGCCGGACTTACTCATGCAACTTCACAGATTGTGAAAGCCCCGAGGGTTGCCGAGTCTCCAGTAAATATAGAATGCAAACTTGACCAGATAGTTCAAATCGGATCCGGAAACCATGAACACGGTTTGGTTATCGGGTCCATCTTGTTGATGCACGTAAGTGACGACATAATTGACGGTCACCGTATAGACCAAGATAAGCTGATGGCCACCGGACGAATGGCCGGCAACATGTATTGCCGGACCAATGATCGCTACGATATGGTACGCCCGGTTTACGATCCTGCCACCGGAACCGCGGCCCAACGCTAGGTATTCTATCGAACAGGTTAAGGAGAGCAACATGGCCAGCAAAATGTCCATACTCAGTCCAGCAGCCGAGGAATGGCGTCCCATGGAAAACGACATTCCCCACATTGCCGATCTTAAAGGCGCAACAGTGGCCATATTGAATAACCGCTGGACCAGCATGAGCATCATAGCTGAACAGATTGCAATCATTCTTAAAGAACAATACGGAGTTGCTGAAGTATTTGAGAAGCTGATTCCGCTGGCATCAGCCGCACCGCAGGAGACCTTTGACGAAGTTGGTCAGCGCGCCAATATGGCAATTGTCGGTCTAGCGAATTGAGGCTCCTGCACAGCGTGGAGTGTCCACGACAGCGTTAAACTGATCAAAAAAGGCCTACCATCCGTAGTTCTAGTTACTGAACGGTTCACCACCCTTGCCAAGGCGTCAATGCGAGGCAACGGTGTCCCCGATGCACCGATGGTCGTTCTGCCCAAAACTGAATTGACCGAGTACGTAGAACCAGAGGTCGTCCGATCGGTAGCCAAAGAGGCGGTCGATCTAATCATCGCCGAATTACGTGGTTCTGGGACAATCCTAGCAGATTAAGCACGATCACTTTAATACCGATCCTTTCATATTTTGATTGTGGGCCGTTTGATTTTCTTGATGACCCAAACTAGGAGCAGCCCGTGGGATTCAAACATGACCTACGCTCGACGCCTATCAACATAAAAAACTCGCCCGACGCCGTCTTTACGTTCATGCTGGAACAGGGATGGTCCGACGGGCTACCTGTCATTCCTCCTACCACAGATAGAGTTAGGGCCATGCTGAATTACGCCCAACGCGATGCATCCGAGTTGGTGGGCTACATTAACCCCGATGCAGGGTCGGCTACAATAGAAAAGATTGCTGTGAACGCTGTCATGGCTGGGTGTCTTCCAGAATACATGCCAGTACTCATTGCCGCAGTCAAAGCCATCACAGAGCCCGATTTCAACATCCACGGCATACAGACCACTACGAACCCCGTATCGCCGCTTCTAATCATAAATGGACCCGTCAGGGAACTAATCCGGCTGAACAGCGGTCGTGGCACATTAGGGCCCGGCTACCGTGCCAACGCCACCATCGGCAGGGCCGTCCGACTCATGCTAATGAACATCGGCGGAGCCAAGCCATGGTCCACAGACATGGCAGTCCACGGCGGTTCTGGCAAATATATTTCCTGCATGGGCGAAAACGAGGAGGAAAGCGTCTGGGAACCTCTGAACGTTGAAAGGGGGTTCGCTGCAAACGAAAGCACAGTAACAGTCGTGGGTACCCAGGGATTCAGCAACTGCCTTACTTTTTACAAAGAACCGGAGAGCTTTCTAACTATGATTGCCAGCGCGATGGCAGATATAAGCGACAACAACTACCTGCTCGCCGCTGGCAATCCACTCGTGATATTAACACCTGGTCACGCATCAATCTTCAAAGAACACGGTTATACCAAAGAGAGAGTCAAAGAAGAACTTTTTGAACGTAGCAAGGTGCCTCTGGACAAATTTCCAAAAGAGACTTCTGTTATCACATATGAAGACGGCTTTGCCATGGACGGGGACAGGGTCTGCCCCTGCCAGTCACCAGCGGACATAATAGTAGTGGTTTCCGGTGGGCCCGAACCATATCACGTGCTCTACGCCGGTAATTTCGGCGACACAAAATCAGTGACAGCAGAAGTTCAGCTCCCTTAGAGGCTAGTACGGTACGTCGTCGTTCTCAGTGGAACTCCCACCCCGGCGTTTATCCGGAGGCGTTTGTTCATCAATATCCGAATCAGGCTGTTCCGGGTTAGGTTCAACATCGATAATCGTACCAGCGTTCATCTGAGAGTTGGACCCTCCGTTCTGGCCGTAGCTGGATTCTGAGCCAGAGCCCATCGGCCCTCCGTGAAATGCTTCCAGAGCCGCGTCCAACTTTACATTGAAAGTATCAGAGTCTTTGGGTAGCAGCATTATCCGCGCACCGTTCGCCATGCGTACCCTAAGTCGGTCTCCAATGGGTAAAGTCAACAATTCCAGATGAGCCATGCTTTCGAAAGGATAGGTCTTAATTCGCGGCCGGCCATATATGATCACCAGTGAGTCACGGTAGATCAAATACTGCTTGGGATTGGTCAACCAGCTATAGATAGCAACACCAATGCCGATCACGAAGAGAGCAGGTTGACCGAGAGCGCCAATGAAGGCGACGACCAACGCAAAGATAAAGGTTAAGTTAATCTTAGTTCTATGATTATCCCAATAAATGGGTTCTTCTTGTGTCTGTTCCATAGGTGGTTATCTTATCACATCATTTCAGACTAAGAACTGTAACGTTGAGTCGGAAATCGCGTCATACAGATATACCGCATGAGAAACAGGTATCCGTTTCCGTGCCCAAGACTAACCCGCACTGTGGGCAATATTTTCCAGTTGACTCGGTGCCAAGATTCTTTGACCCGCAATCCCCGCAAAAACCAGCTCCCGGCTCCAAGGTAGAACCACAAACGACACAGGCACCGATTCTGGATCTAGATCCGCCCCCGCCAGTCTGCACGGCCAACGGATTGGCCCCGTATTCATTCAACCCAGTAGATCCTGGCTTTATATGCCAATAGAGTAGGGGAAATATGATTCCAACAATAGTAAAGGAAATCAAAATCCACCATCCAGACCGATTAACATCATGAAGCCTCCGCACCGTCACAGCCAGCCCTGGTATGAACAATGCAACGGAGCTGATTGAGTCGAAGATCGAAGTTCCATCGAACAAGAGTTCATCTAGAATCGTTGCGACTAGGGAGACGAAAATCAGAAACAATGTCCAGAACCAATACTCAGACCGGCTAGACCTTGTCCTGAAATCCAAATACCTGCGGAACCCCGAGGCGATTGCTTGAGTGAATGTCATCTGCCGATGCTATCTCCAAATCGGGATTCTACATCAATGATAGTCATAAATATACAATTGTTCCATAATGGTAGATTCAGGCATTATCATCTTTGCATCTACTAGTCTGCGATCAAAATTCGCCTCTGGAGCAAACCGCGTGGGGCGTGGTAACATCGGGACACTTTTTGCCCAAATATTCTGTCGAATCACCACCGGGCAAGACGACCAAAGGAGATCTGATGAAAGTCGGCGTAAATGTGGCAGTAAATAGCAATACTGGTGACGTAGGCGCATTTGCCAAGAAGGCCGAGGACTTAGGGTTCCAATCCCTCTGGATGGCAGAGCACCCAATCATGCCGGTACATACCACATCAAAGTATGGCGGCACACCGGACGGAAGCATCCCACCTGCCATGAGCGACATGGCTGACCCGTTCATCAGCCTAGCCATCGCGTCAGGTACAACCAGTAAAATTAAGTTGGGTACTAGTATCTGTCTCATACCGGAACACAACCCGTTGGTCCAAGCCAAACAAATCGCTGCCTTAGATTACCACTCAGGGGGGCGTTTCATATTCGGAATCGGCACCGGATGGTTAAGGGAAGAGACTGAGATCATGGGAGGCGACTTTGATCACCGATGGACCCAAGCCAAAGAAGCAATTGAAGCCATGAAAGAAATGTGGACCAAGGACGAGGCCGAGTACCACGGCCACTACTTCGATTTTCCTAAGGTGCGGGTTTTCCCCAAACCGGCTCAAAAACCCTACCCCCCCGTATTCCTAGGCGGCGCTGCTGCAAACGTATTCAAGAGAGTTGTCAACTACGGCGACGGCTGGATGCCTGTCAGGGCCACACCAGACGGAGTAAGAGCGGGACGCGCAGCATTGGATGAACTGTCCGATGCTGCCGGTCGGGATCCCAAAAGTATCCAAATCCTGATCTACGGTGCATCAAGCCGGGAGGAGATCAAGCAAATGGAAGACGCCGGGGCTGACATGGCCACAGTCCGTCTGGAATCCACTGACCCCGATAAAGTGATGGATGGCCTCGAGAAACTCGCAGAGGAGATGCTCGGTTAGCCCGAAGCAGATAAACATGCGAATAGACGTTCACACGCACATCTCTCCCGACAGGATTGCTGCCCCAGTGTTAGAGGGCATGACCGAAACTTTTGGCTATCCGGCCGTCGGAATCAACACCGTTGACGGAATCAAGTCCCATATGAAAGCCTCCGGCGTGGATAAGTCGGTAGTACTTGGTGTAGTAGACAGGGTAGAACACGTCCAAGTAGCTAACGATTGGCTCATCACTATCCAAGACGACATGCTTGTACCATTCGGGGCCATCCACCCAGAAATGGAAAACATGGCCGGCGAAGCCCGCCGACTTCGCGAAGCCGGAATCAAGGGTATCAAACTGCACCCAATGATGAATAAGTTTTACCCGGATGATCCGAAAATGTTCCCGCTCTACGAGGAACTAGGCGAGGATATGGTACTAGAGATACACTCAGGGAGGTTCAACCACACCAAACCAGGTGAGACGATCTATTCGCCACCAAACCGAATCATGAATATGATTCGGCAATTCCCCAAAATGAAAGTTGTCGCCCTTCACCTAGGTGGGTTCTACATGTTGGACGAAGCCGAACGCGAACTGATTGGTAAGAGCAATGTCCTGATCGACACCACATGGCCTCCGGCACTTAAAGAACTGGGCAGCGACACGTTGACCAACATAGTCAACAAGCACGGTCCGGACAAGGTATGTTTCGGAACCGACTTCCCATTGGCAGATATGGCAAAAGACTCTCAGTTTATTGAGAGCCTGTCTATACCTGACGCTGCGAAAGAGCGCATGCTGGGCGAGAATTTCAGGGAATTGGTAGGATTATAAATTGGACACTCCCCAGAAGTCCTCATAGCCGTTAAGGAGGCAAGAATGGCTGACTCACTAGTCACTTTTAAAAGCAGACCAGAAGCACGGTACTTACTAGCGGGGTGGCGGAGGCAGTGGTCCAACGGGGGAAGAATCTCCAGTGGTCTACCAAGATATTTGATCGAAAAACTGGAAGCCGAAAAAATAGGTGAGATGGACCGGACAGTTTCCGAGCTCTGCTATCCTTTCCAGTTGCCTGGTACGCACGACACTTATAGGCCTAAAACTTCCTACCTGGACGGGCTTCCTGCTGGCCCATTGCAGCGTGAGAATTCCTTCTACAACGCCGGAAACGGATTAATCATTTTTTTGGGAGAGGAGCCCTCGAACCAGATAGAACTCTACGCCAGGGCCTTCTTTCAAGGGATCAATGACCTAGGCATCAGCCAAACGGTTGCGGTCGAGGGTGTCAACGGAAGCGCTCCACCCGATCTTGAACGTCGCATAAACTGCGTGTACAGCAAAGCAGAGATGAAAGAAACCCTGGAACGGTACGGCGTTCAGTTCTCCAGTTACGGCAGCGAAGGACGAAGAGGACCCACCATAGCCATGGCTCTTGTGACCCTGGCCCATTATGAATATCCGGATGTCGAGATGTTCCGGTTCGGTGCGATGGCACCCCTGTACCCTTTTGCGACTAGAGAGAACGAGCAATTAGGCATCAATATAGACCATCAGTCCTATTACGACATAATGCGCCGCGTGAGGTCTATGTTCAAATTAGACTTGGACTTGAATGAACTTCGAACCATGGGCGAATCTGAATCCAACCAACTGGCGCAAAGACTGGAAGAGATAGGCGAGGCCAACGCCGAAGCTAAGCAGCTAATCGACAGAATACGGGAAGATTATGTCTACACGCCTTTTGTTGAACCTGTTGATATAGACCCCGCTCTAGATGATGCTCTAAATGATATCTTGAGAGGACTCGATAGCTAGTTGCCAGCTAATTGGCCCTTAAAACCACCCGCAAATATACCAAGATGGGAGCCCTTAGAATACTGGCTTCAGAATGAAAACCGATTCCCAGTTCAGTAAACAAAACTAAGTGACCGGTATAAGCAAACAAAATTTTGCTGGTTCCCTCTCGGATATCAATAGAATATTCTACTCCGCCAATCCCGCAATACTAGACAGATATTCTATGCATCTAGGCACAAACACTTGACAAACCCAAGTTCGGAATGCTAGAATAGCGGAGCGTTTTCAGAAAGTTTCTGAAGGCGCTCTTTTTTTGCCAAATATTAAAGGCTGCTGACATCCTTAATTACAATCGGTGTTGATTCATTACAGCTGCATATGAAACCATCGGTAGATACCTGCGAATCCCTTCGCCTCTGGGACACATGTGAGGACAGATAAATATCACCCCATATTTTATCGATTAATATTCCACCGCAATACCGAAGTTTTGGCCTTTATAGCTGCTGATTAAAAGTTACTGGAACAATCATTGCAAGCGGTATGATAAGTGTTCTTTAGATTGCATATGAGTGTCACTTAATATAATGGCAACTCGGCTAAAATAGGACCATCGGGCAGAGAGAACCTTTTAATGTCACATAAATCAGAGATTACTGCAGGGCAAACAAAATTAATACGGTTTTTAATCGGGCTCAGTTTAGTTTTCCTTATCGCAGCCTGCGGCAGTGAGTCGGAGTCACCAGAAGTATTTCCTACTTTGGAACCGACTCTTATAACGAAGACATCAGGCTCACTCCCCCAAACGCAATCACCCAAGCCCACAATCAGTGCCACTGTTCCGATAGCAGCCTTACCTACCGCCGAACCAACAGCAATAACTGCCGAAATGGATAGCCCAGACGCTAGCGCTACTCTAGCTCCAAACGTGGCTCCCACACCGACAAAGACTCCCGCACTAACGCCAACAGTGGCTCCAGTCTTAACAAACCGTACAACCACACCTGATTTCAGTGACCTAGCGTCCTACCCGGAGTTCCCAGCCGCACTGACTGCAATCTTTTCAAAAGCACTGGAAGAAGAATTCGAGGCATCTGCCCAAAAGGTTGGAATATCGGCAGCGGTATACCAAAATGGCCTGCTATGGACACAGGCATTAGGCCTGGCTAACGAGTCCAGACCTATGACACCTACGACTCCTTTAAGAGTAATGAGCACCTCTAGAACTTTTGTCGGAGCTCTAGTTCTGTCCCAGATCGAAGACGGATTGTATGGTCTCAACGATCGGCTCTCTACTCTCCTGGCCGACCATGACGACTACCAGTCTTTAGACACGTCGCAAATACCAGATGCGACAGTCGAAGAACTCCTGACAATGACATCAGGAATTATAGATGTTCCAATTCAGGGAATGGGTCCTTACATGATCATGACGGCTTCTAGTTGGGAGAAATCGGACATGCTTCCGTTGATGAATAAACCGCATGGTCCTTCGGGGGCATTCTTGTATGGCAATGACAACTCATATCTGCTTGGCCTGATAGCTGAGCATATGGCCGGTAATAATCTGAATGAACTGATTCAAGCAGAGTTCCTAGAACCGTTGTCGATAAAAGCTGCTTTCTTACCTGAAATCGATACTCCATCAACCGTAGCGACACCGTACGGAAATCAATCACAATACGGCGGCTCCGGAGGTTTTGGAGACTTAACCCAGATTCCAATGTACTCGAAAGTCCCTTTCAATGAGGCTGATAGTAGAGTCTCTTGGCCGGGAGCATCCGCGGTCTCAACAGCGGAGAGCATGGCTCGGTGGGCTTACGAACTATACAGTTCCAAAGGGTCAGCAATTAAACCTGAAGTACGTTCACAGCAAATTGGCTCTATTCGTCCTGAGACGATATCCCTCGCGGCAGCACCTCAAAAATATGGATTTCACATCGCCCAGAAAGAGCACCTATTATCCGATGGAACCTCGGTATCCACCTATGGCCACCCGGGCGGAGGTGCAGGATATGCGTCAGCCATGTTCTACGCTCCTTCCTTGGACCTGTCCATATCAATATTGTCGAACTCCGATTTAGGACACTTACTAGGAACGTGTGCCAGCCGTACCGAAACTTGGCTCAGTCCACTTGATTGCATGACCCGGAGGTTCCTATCAGCAGTAGCCGACCAGTCCTGAAGAATGTTTATTAGCATCTTCTGATGGCCAACCTGTTGAGGCCTACCACCATTACATCAAAGGTGAATACTTCAAGGTATTTTATCAATTTAGGCACAAACACTTGACAAAACCAAATTCCGCATGCTATGATAGCGGAGCGTTTTCAGAAAAGTTTCTGAGGGCGCTCTTTTTTTGCCCAATAATAAAGCCTACAAAGCTCCTTGATCAGAGGGGCTTTTTTGTTTACTGGTTGATTTGTCATAAACCCTGATTCTGTAGTTGCTTTTACTGTAATCGAAGGTTAAGTCTTGGGTTTTTAACTTAGAATTCCTATTCTTCATCTACTTCCTTCGCCGGAGGTTTCCATCCTTGCGCCTCTAGAAGCGGCCAAAATTGTTCAGGAATCTCCTCCTCGGAAAGAGGTTCATTAGTCTCCTCTTCCGGTGGTTTCAGTATCTGCCCAGTCGTTGACTCACTAATAACCCGGTATGCTCCATCCAAAAGTTCGGGTTCTTCTTCAACTGCATCTTCCGCCGCATTATCAGGAGGATTGGTATAGACCATGCCCAATGATGCGTGGCTTTCATCAATTGGAAGGCCCTGACTACCGAGTTGAGCCAAGATACTCAGTGGGTTGGCTTGATTACTAGTTACCTGATCCTGGTCTACAGAACGATAGACGGCTTGGCGTGCTTCGGCAGCGACCTCCTTCTCGCGATCGATCTTTTCGTTTATAGCCTCTTCAATCCACTGCCCCACGGTCTTCCTAGCAGTAACTGCCTCTATACGGGCAGCATGGTAGGCATCTGGATTGATTCTGAGGCTGATATTGGGTGTATGGCCTGTTCGTGGCCTGCCTGTTCTCGGACTCATCAGTACATTGTAATTGTTGTAATACTATAAGTCGAGACGGGGCAGACAAATACTGAACGAACTGAAGGCAAAAATGAGTTATAGGGGCGGAGGTATAAAGGGCGCGAACCCTCCTGCCTTTGTCCCTTGAGTGTCATTCAGTTCCTTCAGAGCCTTCAGTGACAGGCAGACAGGGAGTCCGTTCGCCTCTATGACGTTACTAGTTAGGGTCTCGTACAGCATCTTTATAGTCTTTGGTGACTTGTGAGCGCTACTGCATATAAAAGCAGTGAGAACTTCGCCTACATCAACCAGGTCTTTTAATACAAAAGAGCTGTCAACATTCGTCTCTATTAACGCGTTAACAGCTCTTTTTATTTTCTGGTCGGGGTGGTCGGATTCGAACCGACGACCCCCTACACCCCATGCAGGTGCCCTGCCGGACTGGGCCACACCCCGACGCTATAAAAATTATAACACGCCTAGGCAGCCTCAGGGGGTCTTTAAAATTGTCAGAAGCCCATTCGACAATAAGGCTCAATACAAAAGATTGGAGTCCACTTGCGTTACCCTGATACCGTCGGGTTAAGAAAAATAGAAACTGCTATCATTCCGGGGTTAGCCAAAAATCCATGACGCCTTGTATATTCGACGCCCCGAATCTTACTTTATGGCCGCATGCTAACTCGTGCTCTAAGTCGCCCATGACCACGCTTTCGCCGTTATAGGTAGTATTAATGACGTTTTGCAAAGCCGCATCGTCCGATTCTGACAGCGGTCTCCGGCAACTGTTTTGAGGGCATTCGCGCTTATTCACTAAACGCTCCAATTCCAAACATTTTCTACTATTTAATTCTCTCATTCTAATTTACTGCACATACACGGACAACCAGGGCTAATTACAAGACACCAAGATCTTTAGGGATCAATCGCAGGCGCATCTCTCGACCCACATTTTGAATTCTTGACAAGAACCTTTAATCAGTTCTCATTGAGAATATTCCGATGGAATACCAAATTACCTTACAGATTCATGCCTAAATGCTGCAAAACTATGAGTCACATGAGACAAATATCTGTTCTCTAAGGGTATCGTTCCTCGCCTTATCCCTGGGCCTGAAAACCATCGATTTCGAGGGTTGTACTTACCTCCAGCGCAGCCAAAGTCTCGAGAAAATAGTCAAGACCAAATCTATTAATTCACTGCTGTATCTTTGGTCTCCCACGTTGCACCACCACCACGCTACTAGGCATAATGGCTGAAAATTAATAGCTGTTAACGTACAGCTCCCCACTGGAGGAACACTCAAATGCCCGGACCCCTGGACGGAGTCAAGGTGATCGACTTCACCGAGATCATAGCAGGACCTCTTGCTGGCCGGTTACTAGCAGACCTAGGCTCCGATGTAATAAAGGTTGAACCTCCTTGGGGTGAACCCTGGCGACTAACCCAGCGGTTCACAACCACAGAAAGCCGCACCTTCATGACCTATAATCGTGGCAAGCGTAGCCTTCCAATAAATCTCACCAAAGACGATTCCGCCGAAATATTAAAAAAGCTAATTCCAGAAATGGATATAGCCCTGGTGAATTTCAGGCCCGACGTTGCGGCAAAACTGGGCGTAGACTACGAAACCCTATCCGAACTCAACCCTCGGCTGATTTACTGCGAGTTGACCGCTTACGGTCGTGAAGGCCCTGACGCTGAACGGCCTGGCTACGACATGATAGTCCAGGGCATGACAGGTATGGTATCGTCGGAAACCAAGACGCTGGACGGAGTCCCGTCGTGGGTCTGGTCCAGCCCTTTGATCGACACATCGGCCGGTATCTCGATGGCCTGGGCCGTCTGTGCTGCACTCTACGCCAGAGAACGCACCGGATTGGGTCAAAAGATTGAAACTAGCCTGCTGGCCTCGGCCTTATCGTTGATGGGCGCCAGGTTTCTCCACGTGGAAAACCTTGACAAAGAAACGCGGGAAAAGACCATCGCACAACTAGAGAAAATGCGGCGAGATGGCGCAACTTATGACGAAATGGTCGCTGTTTCGCCAGGTAGCCGCAGGCGTGAACACCACGGCAATCTCTATTACAGAGTCTACTACACGAAGGACGCGCCCATAGGCGTAGGATGTCTCAGCGACCCGCTACGCCGTCGGTTGCTGAATGTTCTGGATATGACGGACGACGGGCTAGAACCAGGGTGGGACCCCTTATTACCTGAATCTCGAGCCTACAGTACAGCCTTGGAACAACAGGCCGAGAAGATAATCGCCTCCAAACCCAGCTCCGAGTGGCTACGGATTTTCGAGGAACATGCCATTCCCGCCGGACCGGTGAGATTTATTGAGGAGTTGTTCGATGACCCTCAGGTGACGGCAAACGGGCTGGTGACAGACGTTGAACACAGCACTGAGGGAACCGTCAAGATGGTGGGGCCGCTGGCCCATTTCCTGGGCACCGTTCCAACACCTCCCCCAGCTTCCCCAGCCCTGGGTCAGCACTCAGCCGAAATACTGCACGATTTAGGCTTTACCAAAAAAGAGGTTGACGACTGGCGGGATGAAGGGGTGATTGGGTGAAAACATTCAGATGTTAGATAAAGATAAAAAGAGGCTACGATTAATCGTAGCCTCTTTTTATCTTTATTGTTTTGGGACTTACTTTAAGCCTGCTAAGAAGCTAGTGATAGCTGCGTTGAAGTCGTCGGGCTTCTCCATCTGAGGCCGGTGACCACAATTGTCGATTGTCTTCAACGTTGCATTAGATAGTAGTCTGGCGTACATCTCTCCGCATTCCAACGGAAATATGGCGTCTTGCTTGCCCCAGATGACCAGCGTTGGGGTCTTCACGCCACCGAGGAAGTGCGGCAGGCTTGGATTATGAAGGTAGGGCCTCCAGCTCAGCCTGGAAAGCATCTCTTTATTTCCGTGAATCACTGCCGCTTCTTCCGGGGTACGCTCTGCCGTGAAGGCGTCGAAATTTGGTACCTGCTCCATATTATGGAACCCCAACTTCAAGCGGGCATCGTCCGAAACCATAAACACCTCTGTGATTTCGCCCTTCTCAGGTCGTACGCCAGCCGAATCGATGATAACTAGACCCTTAAGGTTATGCTGGTCCATGGCAGCCATCTCGGCGGCGATCCAACCACCGATGGAATGGCCTACCAGGACGTAGTCGTCGAGGCCCAGTTCTTGTACCAAGTCCTTAGTGAAGTGAGCCACGTCATTGATGGTATAGACCCATTCCGGACGCTCCGTACCGAAGAAACCTGGATGAGAAGGAGCGTATACGGTGAACTTCTCAGCTAGAGGGCTGGTAGTGGGATCGTAGGTACCAAAACCCTCGCCGCCGTGTAGCCAGAGCAGAGCGGGGCCTGAACCGCCTTTATGAATCTCAACCTTGTGACCGGAAACCGTTACCTCGGACCTGTTTGCGGTTTTCATTAAAGTCATTAATTTTTCCTCACCAGTAGCCTAGATGGCCAGCTATTCAACGCAGAACTCACTGCCCGACATTTGTATTGAAAAGTCGCATAACCCGGGCTGCTTATTATCTGAAGCTAGTGTTCAGCAGACCGATTTTGTTACAAAGCTAAGGACATGTCAAGTTGCTACCATGTATATAGTGTGACTGGCTTAAAAACGACCGTGCCCGGGCTCCTTGACACGGTTCAGACGCGTCAATACCATAGAATACACTGTCGTGGCTTTGCGATTACAGCATCCACCTCGTTGGGGATTAGTCCAGTGGTAGGACGCCTGACTCTGGATCAGGAAGCGGAGGTTCGAACCCTCCATCCCCAGCCATTTCTCTTCTTCGACGCGTTCGAGTTGCTCCTAGCATTAATTGGGTTACCTGGAAAATCAATTTAACACTAGGAATTACGGCATAGAGACCTAGTGAGGCGATGTGTTTATTGGTTAAGAGCTACGAACCTTCTATGAGCCGCAAGACCATCGATGCGGTAGGTCGGCCAACCTCCCAAACCCCAAGTCATCACAAAGTGTCTCAAATTTCTCCCGCTTTACACCTCGCCATTCTAAGGATGTTAAGGAGGTCTCAATTGGAACGTCTGTCCGGAGCGTAGTCAGCTGTTTGTACAGGCGAGCCTCATCAGGTCGGGCATTCAGATTGTCAGCTGCCGTTGTAGCTCCTCGCACTTTTACTGCCCAGTCAGACACATCGGCTGGTATTTGTTCAATATGCCCATAATGAGACAGCATCAGAGCAGAGGTCTTCGCTCCCCATTTGGGAATGCCTGGAATCCCATCAGCGGCATCTCCGGTTAAAGCTAGGAAGTCCGGGATTGATCTGGGGGAAACTCCAAATTTCTCGACAACGCCGTCTTCATCAATCACTATTCCCCTTCTCCGGTCATAACAGACTACAGAGTCACCCTTAACCATCTGGGCAAGGTCTTTATCAGCAGAGCAAATCACAACCTGCTCAACCGTGGGGATGGCACTGCACTTGAGTGCGGCTGTGGCCAGCGCATCATCTGCTTCGTACTCAACCATCGGCCAAATCAATATCCCCAATGCCTCAACGGCTTTTTCTGCCAATTCAAACTGGGATAGCAAATCTTCCGGCGTACCGTCTCCGGTCTTGTACCCAGAGAACAGCTCATTTCTGAACGACAACACCGTGTGGTCAAAGGCACAGCCAATGTGAGTAACTTGGTCTTCTCGGAGTAGATAGAGCAGGCTTTGTACAATACCGCGCACCGCTCCCACTGATCGACCGTCTGGGGCATAAATCGGAGGCAGAGCAAAATATGACCGGAATAGTTCGTAAGTACCATCTACCAAATGAACATTCATAGTGCCCTCCCATACCAATATCTATCTCTAATTGAAGCCCTATTGGTAATTAATCTGTAAAATAGACGTACCGGTATTTTGGAATGATCAACGGAAACACGAAGAAGTCTTCAACGTTGGGTTTCACCAGAATATGACCACCGTTGGAGTGCCACAGCGGAACCCATGGGGCATCTTCAACGATTAACTCTTCCAGCTGGTGATACAGCTGAAACCTAACGGTCTCGTCCTGCTCTACACGGGCCTGTTCCAGTAAGCGGTCCACTTCCCGGTTCATGTATTCCGACTGGTTGTTGGTACTCTCACTGTGGAACAATACATCCAAAAAGTTTTCCGGGTCCGGATAATCGGCAATCCAACCAAGGCCGCCAAACATTTGGAACCGATTTTGATGAAGGTCCTGCAGGAATATTGCCCACTCAGTTTGGAGTACGGAGATATCGGCGCCAAGGTTCTCCTCCCACATAGCAAGCATCGCCTCAATGGAAGGGCTGATGGCAGCTCCGAAGCTGCCCGGCACCGTTAGGGTGATACGAGGCAATTCACCAGCCTCGCCATATCTAGATTCCTGTAACAGTTGGACTGCTTTTTCGGGGTCATAGCCATATCCCTCCAAGTCAGGATTGTAGCCTGGAAACCCAGGGGGGAGGATACCAGACGCCGGCACCACCAAGTCTTGAAGTAATGCGGTAGCCAGGGTCTGACGATCAATGGCATAGTTGAACGCCTGTCTAACCTTTATATCGTCAAACGGCGGCTCAGAGGTATTAAACCCAAAGTAGTCCACGCCGAATTGGGGCGGGGCTTGCACAACCTCTAAATTAAGCGCGTTAGATGGGTCTAGTATTCCCTCTAGCAATGAGAGGCCAATGCCAGTGGCGTGAATCTCATCGTTCTCGTACATCAGCATTCCGTCTCCGCCACTCAGGAGAAATTCCACCTCATCCAATATGGCTGGTCCAAGGTGATAATCATCAAATCTGGTCAGCCGCAGCAATTCACCCGGCCGGTATTCGGCAAGTTTGAATGGACCAGTACCATTTGGTTCTAAAATCCATCCTTTTCCAATTCCCACATTATCTCTGTCCAAAACAGAACTAACAGGATAGGTGAGTTTGGACAGGAAATAAGCCTTGGGAGCATCGGTTTTGATAGTCAACGTTTGGTCATTTATTATCGTTATTCCAGATATGTTGTTGGATAATCCACTCAGCCTTTCACTAACTCCGACGATATCATTTAAAAAAACACTAGCGTTATAAGATTCTGTAATCGGGTCAGTCGCTCGCTCCATGGACCACTTAACGTCTGTAGCCGTGACTAATCGACCATTATGAAAAGAAGAACCGGGCCTTAACCTAAAGGTTGTAGTCGTGCCGTCAGGGCTCATGTCCCAGCTTTCTGCCAAGTCACCAACGATTGCCAAGTTCTGGTCTATGGTCATTAGTCCGCCGAAAATTTCGACGGCATAGATAGCCGAAGTAGCATCTGAATTAAGATGAGGATCAAGTGTGGGAGGATCCGAACCTAATAGCACTAATGTGCCGCCTTGCACCCCTTTAGCAGATCCAATAGGAGATTCGGAAGTCTCGGGGATAGCGGTTGGGGTGGAAAGCTTTCCCGATGACCCAGAGCTAGAGAGAACAGGAGTCTGCTCCAAGCCTTCCGAAGACGGGGAGATTGGATCGGTCCCCGAGCCAGATGAACACGCGGTTGCCACCACAAGAAGCAGCACTAATAGTGCGAAAAATTGTTTCATTCAAATCCTCATCACGGTTCATTAGTAAGGGAAGCGGCAAAGTTATAGCACAGTCACAAATACAGTCTAATAACAGTGGAGCTTGAGGACACTATCTGCATTCCACTGTAATAATGCCAATTATAAGTGTCAATGGAAGTTGACTAACCTCCGGCCGCGCATAGACGCTACCCTGACTTGAGACAAGACCAATTAGTTATAATGACGTCTCGCGAAATATGGTGGGATAATAGCCATCAAGCGAGACTGCCTAGATCCATGTCAACACCTATATATAACCAGACCACTCATCAAAACGATGGATTCACAGGCCCAGAAGGCACGGTGGTCTGCTTCGGCGTTTTGAGCTATCTCCAATTGATGTTGGTGGAACAGGTTCCGATTCACAACGGAGGAAATACCATCCGCCAATTGACCGACTCGTATGGCGATGACGCAGCAATAGTATCCGGCATGCTCCAGCAACTTGGACAAAAATCCAAGTTCATACCCTCAGCTGTGGGAGACGATGACTTAGGGAGAAAGGTGACAGCTACTGTCAGCAGGTTAGGCATTCCAGTAGATGTAAGAATCGACTCGTCAGTAGACACAGTAGCTGAGCTCTCAATATCCGATCCCAGCGGTGCCAGAACTTATTTCTACCAGCGAACACCGGAGCTGATGGCGACCCTCGATTCCGCAGACCTCTCCCCATTAGATAACGCGTCTTTCCTGTATGTAGATTGGTACGACGGAGACCACATACTACGAGCAATGGAGTCAGCAGCACAGTCGAAAATCCCGGTCTTTATGAACCTGGAAAGCCAATATTTAAACAAAGAAGTGTTAGCAAAATTCGCTCCGTACACCGACGTTTGCCAGGTTTCGGTGGATCAACCCGAGAGTAATTACGACATGGAATCCATATCCAGTATCCTGTTACATTCTGGGATACCCACTGCGCTAATCACGGGTGGAAGCAATGGGTCTCTGTCGGTAAACTCTAGCCAAAAGGTAAGGATCACCGCACCGAAAGTAGGGGTGGTCGACGGTAACGGGGCCGGGTCTTGCTTCTCAGCCAGCTATATATACGGGAGCCTCCGCGGATGGAATTTAGAACGGTGCTCCCGTTTCGCTACCGCCCAGGCCAGCCTCAAATGCAGAACGCCCGGTTATCAAGTGACCAGCGTGGCCGAGGGAGAACGTATTGCCGACACTCTCCAAACTAAGGTCGACTATCATAATTGATTTGCTTGTATTATGTAATAGAAAACGCCCAGCTCTCAAACATGAAGGCAGGGCGTTTTAACACCTACGAGATAGATTATAGCTAGCTGACTTTGGCCTCGTTAAATGCTGGAATCACCTCTTTTCCGTACAGTTCTATGGACTCCATCACCTTCTCATGAGGGATGGTCTCAGTCTGCATAATGAGCATGACCTGATCAACGCCGATGTCTTCGTACATCTTTATGGTCTTGATGCAACTCTCAGGATTTCCGGCGATGATGACACCACGGTCAGCCAATACATTTGAATCAAGCTCGGCAACTGCGGCACGAGCAGCACCTGGGCCAGAGTCCAGAGAAATACCAGCCTCGGCGGCTTGCGTCTTGTGATCGTCGTCAGACTGACGCAGCCATCGCCCAAAGTCCGCCTTCAGGTTGTCCGGCACACCTCCCCAGGATTCTAGTAATTCCTCATATGCGTTGATGCGACCCTGGATATAAGGCTTATCAGGTCCAAAGAAAGTCTTCATGGAATCCGCGCATAGGTCTTTGGCGGCTTGATCATCCTTGGAGCAGAACGAATGCACGTTATTACCCCAGAATTCGTTGATCTCCGCGCCAACCGGGTCGGCGTCTTTGATGGCGTCTCGGTACACTTGGACATGTTCCTTCAGAATTTCCACCGCGTACGAGGCTGATGACAGCACGCCAATCCCTTTTTGTGCCGCGAGCTTAAAGCTTTCGGTTTGGGTACAAGCCAGATACATGCGCGGGTGCGGCTTCTGGAATGGCTTAGGCAGCACCCTCCGAGCCGGTACGTTCCAATATTTACCTTCCCAGGAGAACTCGTCCGACTGCCAGATTTTTGGCAGCATTGTCAAAGACTCTTCCCATCGTTCTCTGGTCTCGCGAGGGTCAATTCCCTGGCCCACCTGCTCGTATGCGTTAGACCGACCGGTTCCCAGTTCCACTCGTCCGTTGGTCAGCTGGTCAACCATCGCTACCCGCTCGGCCACTCGGATTGGATGATGATTTGGCAAAACGGACACGCCAAAGCCGATGCGGATGTTTTTTGTCCTTTGGCTAAGGGCACCAAACATTACCTCAGGACAAGGTGAACCGGAAAACCCCATCAAAAAGTGATGCTCCACGAACCAAAGGTTATCGAAACCAACCTGGTCCGCCAGTTCACATTGATCTAACGTCTCCCGATAGAGGGCATTCCAGTCGATGTCGTTCCCCTCATAAGGCCGTTGCATTTCAAATAGAAGTCCAAATTTCATCTGATCTTTCCTCACAAAATCTCTGTGGATTGGCCAACATTCCAAGCAGGTCCGTTCGCCTAAATTTGCGTGAGTATACTCCATTACCCCGTAGGGCGTTTTGTTCCGGTTGACTCGACTTGGCCAACCCTAGATACTGAGCTTAATTTAAGGACTCGTCATTCAACATTGGAGGTTGTCATGCGATTAGGTGCCATATTCCCACAGACTGAGATTGGTGCGGATCCCTCCGCCGTCAAAGATTTTGCCCAGGCCGCAGAAGACTTAGGCTACGATCATATCCTGGTATTTGACCATGTATTGGGTGCGGACCAGACCAAGCGAGATAGCTGGGACAGGCCATATAACATAGATGACATGTTCCATGAACCATTTGTCCTGTTCGGTTACCTGGCTGGCATCACAGAGAAGATCGAATTTACCACTGGCGTTCTGATCCTCGGACAACGTCAGACTGGTCTAGTAGCGAAGCAAGCGGCAGAGGTTGATGTTCTTACGGGAGGCCGTCTGCGTTTGGGTATCGGGATCGGATGGAACGATGTGGAGTACGAGGCATTGGGCCAGAGTTTCAGTAACCGAGGTCGCCGCAGTGAGGAACAGATCGATCTGCTACGTATGCTATGGACAGAGGAATCGGTGAACTTTGAAGGGCGTTACCATAAGGTGTCCGATGCAGGAATCAATCCCCTGCCAATTCAGCGGCCAATCCCCATTTGGTTAGGCGGGGGCGAGGATCGTGTTATCCAGCGTATCGGCAAGATGGCCGACGGCTGGTTCCCTCAGTTCCAGCCCAACAGTGCCGGTCAGGAGAAGATCGGTATTATGCGAGAGGCAGCCGTAAACGCCGGACGTGACCCCAAGGCCATTGGCATTGAGGGCCGTGTCTCCCTGGCCACAGACGACCAGTCCGACTGGGAGAAGATCGGCGCGTCCTGGGACGAGATTGGCGCTACTCACTTCTCCATCAACACCATGAAGGCCGGGCTAAAGGGTCCTGACCAACATATAGAAGCCATCAAACGTTTTAAAGAGACAGTCTCTGGATAGACCCTTGTCCTCATACTAGAACAATAATCATTTCAGAACCGTCTTGCAGTGGCCCAAACGTGTCACTGCATTGACGGTCCTAGCGATGATTGCATGGATTCCATGCCTTAGCGGTAATCAACCGCGAACATGGAACGAAACCACTCAATCCTGTTCATTCTGAGACATCGATGGCTGTCCATTAACCATGCCGTGGATCAAGATTAATACAAAATAAACGTCCAATTAATCCAATCAAATTGGCGAAAATCAATCCCGGAAAAAATCTTTAACACGATCCCATATACGGTTACTTACGTCGTACTTCGAAAGGAGGGGCAGTTCCTCAACCCCTAAGTCCCGATCGATCAAGGTCACCTGATTGGTGTCGGAACCAAAACCACTGCCCTCAGCGGTAATGTCATTGGCCACTATCAAATCCAACTGCTTTGCTTCCACTTTAGCCTTCGCATTCGCCACCAAGTTCTGGCTTTCAGCGGCAAACCCTACTCTCACGAAATTCCCTGTAGCGTTCTTAAGGATGTCCGTGGTCTTGGACAATGGGATATTCAGATCATCTTCCGTCTTCTTAATCTTCTGGTCCTCTGCCTTTGTTGGGCGGTAATCAGCCACGGCTGCGGCCATAACGAGGGCATCAGTTGTTGCTGTACGTGCCTGTATTGCGACTCTCATTTCCTCTGCTGTGTTTACCTGGACCACGTCAATCAAAGCAGGGGCCGTTAAGTTTGTAGGCGCTGTCACCAGCACAACATTAGCACCTCGATCTCGTGCCGCTTCAGCCAAAGAATAGCCCATCTTACCTGAAGAATGATTGGTTATGACCCGCACTGGGTCAATGGGTTCCATCGTACCGCCAGCACTAACAACCACTGTCTTTCCAGCCAGGTCACCATTGATACCCATTGCGTAGGAGATATTTCCTAGTAAATCTGGTGTCTCTAAGAGTCGGCCCACCCCAGACAACCCAGAAGCAAAGCGTCCAATCCCGGGCCCGGCAATAACCACGCCGCGCTCTTTCAGAGTCGCCAAGTTCTCCTGAGTCGTCGGATGGTCGTACATGTTCCCATCCATAGCGGGAGCCACCACCAGGGGGCATCTGGCAGCAACTACGGTAGTGGTTAGTGAATCGTCAGCCAGCCCCAATGCCAACTTGGCGATACAATGTACTGTGGCAGGAGCAATCACTATTACATCGGCTTGCTGGGCCAATGCGACGTGTTCTACGCTGTACTCAGAATCGGGGTCAAAAGAGTCTGTCACCACGGCACGGTGAGTGATACTTCGGAAGGCCAGCGGAGTGACAAACTGCGTGGCGCCATGGCTCATTATGACATCGACCAAGGCACCAGCCTGCACCAGTTTACTGGCCAAGTCCAGTGCCTTGTAACAGGCGATACTACCAGTCACTCCCAGAACAACGTGTTTATCTGCTAATGGTCCAGCCACGATTCTCTTCCGACGATGTTAGTTTAATATCTATCATTTGACTTATTCATATTATAAATGAGTCGGAGCCCTATCAGTGTTAGATCTTGATTGATATCGTCAAATACATCTGCTTCTTGAGAGATTGTAGTGGCTAGCCCACCAGTGCCTATGACCTTTGAGTTGCCCCCCAACTCAACCTTGAACCGATCAACCAGACCGGTCACCAAACCCGCGTAACCAAGTACAAGTCCTGCTTGCAACGCATTCGAGGTGTTTTGACCGATGGCCGATTTGGGCGCCACCAGTTCAACACGACGCAGTTGAGATGTATTCAAAAATAGCGCCTCAGCGGCAACGTTAATCCCTGGAGCGATCGCTCCGCCAAGATAAACACCATCTTTCGATATAGCATCAAATACCGTGGCAGTACCAAAATCAACAATTATGACCGGCTGACCATACAGATGAATAGCCGCGACAGCATCTACTATACGGTCCGCTCCAACGTCACGAGGGTTATCATAGTTGATCTGCAAACCAGTACGTACTCCGGCAGAAATCGTCAGCGGTTTCACATCAAAATAAATTTCGGAGAGCTCTTCAAACACTCCGGTCAATGGTGGCACCACGCTGCATATACAAACATCCGTGATGGTTGAACGTTCAACCCCGTTCAGCGCTAGTAGGTCCCTAATCATCAGGCCATATTCGTCTGAAGACCGCCTTGAATCCGTTGAGACTCTTAGATTAGCCACCAAGGATTCATATTTGAACACCCCCAGGTTGACCATACTATTCCCAATATCTACAGCTAGGAGCATTACTCAATACTATCCGAATTCTTCATGAAATTGGCCGGTGATGATTTGTGTTGCAATTATACCTACGCCTGCAAAACAGGGCAACGACGCCTCTAACCTAACAACATCTGACGTTGTATTTAGTTTGAGACAGATTAGGGTTGCAGTTCAGTCCTAATAACTCTCTTTGGCACTATTGATTATTCTATTTATTCTGCTGTAGTAGCTTTACCGAAATACACTTAGCGGCAATCCTGGAGAATCAGTACGTCAAGTAATGTTTGTTGTTACCCGTCTCACTACAACTTCTCCCTAATCAGACGCCTCACCACGAGTCCAAAAAATTTATGAGATTACCGAAAAGTTCGTTCAGGATTCATAGACATGACCGCCTCCATCATAAAGGCCATCCATATGACAGAGTTTTAAGGCCGGAATTTAGCGTCCGAACCAACGACACAATGACTCAAAATGCTTCCGGTAGGTATCAAGAAAACAGAATATCAACGGATAATGACTGCGCTTGGAATCGACTATAGAGTATAATCAGCCGAGTGTGCGACTACGACGCGGTTCGTTTGTAATCTTTGGCTGTGGTTATAAATTCGATATTATTCGAGAACCACCGGACACGAATTAACTGGCAAGGATTTCCTTGCCTTCGGGCAAGGATGCCTAAATTTACAGGGACTGGATTAAATGAGTAAGTTTATTGACCGACTGGACGAGATAATCGAAGGGGCTCCGGCTCGCATGGGATTCGGCCCCCCTAGGGCAGAGAAAACCCCAGGGTTGGCTCTGATAATTCAGATTTCCGGGAACCGAAAAACAGATGCCGCCACCGCTACTGGCGTTTCCCCAGACTGTATATTGGTCTCGGGTCTGACCGGACCTACCCAGGCCGATGACCTCAAAGACACACTATCTGATGTCATCTGGGGAATACGTACCGATTCATTAAGCACCGACGACGCCAAAGCTTTCGAGGAAGCAGGTAGCGGAGTGTTAGCATTCCAGCTTAAGGGAACTTCCATCGGCGCAGTCTCTTCAGAGAACGCCGCCAAGGTTCTCTGCATTGATACAGACGTTGATATTGAAGAATTACGGGACATTAATTCTTTGCCAGTAGACGCAGTTATCTTTCCACTCCCCGGAGCTTCAACCTCGTGGACCCTGGACGATCTAGCCAAAGTAGCCCGTATCAACGGCCGCTTGGGCAAGTATCTCCTCGCTGAGATCACCGAGGCTCCTTCTGCCGACGATCTGAAAGTCCTTCGTACCGCAGGCGTCAACGGATTGGTTCTAAACGTCTCAGCTGGAAAAGAGTCGTTGGAATCCTTAAAACAAACTCTGATGGACATGCCGAAGGCCGGTCCAGAAAAATCAGGCCGTTCTAATGCCATCCTGCCGGGTGCGGCCTATTCCTCACAAGAAGAGGATGCACCGTCACCCGAACACGAAGAGGATGACGAAGAGTAGCCTCCTGATACAACCATCAATCGGGTTGGCTTAGGCAATGCTGCTGGGCTCACTTGACCTTCTTCAAGATAACCCGTCAGGCTTCTTTCGCCTAGCGGCTCTGACAGTATTCGCCCTAGTTTCAGCTGTCACGATCCACGAATTCAGTCACGCATTGGTCTCAACCAAACTAGGAGACACCACTGCCCGCCATCTAGGTCGGCTGAGCCTGAATCCCATGAGACACCTGGATCCCGGCGGAAGTATCATGATGTTCATAGTAGGGTTCGGCTGGGGAAAGCCGGTTCC
>JAKUNL010000022.1:0-22080 GCA_022451925.1 Dehalococcoidia bacterium | reverse complement strand
CGACCTAGCATTAGTGGCCGTCGCCGGCCCTCTTTCCAATTTAATTTTCGCATTCCTTCTGGCCATCCCATTCAAAGCTGGAATTCTGGTGCCTGCGGGATTGTCATTAAACAGGGTAACCCACGTGATGACTGGTGGTTTCAGTCAAGGTATAGCAGACATACTAGCCTTGGTTATCTTCTTCAATTTACTGCTTGGCGTGTTCAATCTAATACCTTTGGCGCCTTTAGACGGATCAAAGATAATCGCCGGCTTGGTGCCACCAGCACACACCGCTAACTATGCCAAGCTGCAACATAGCGGCCCCGGCTTATTGGTGGCAATAATCATGATTGACTACGCCTTTGGCATCGGCGTCCTTTGGGGTACCATTGGTCCGGTCGTACGGACACTAACCTCCATCGCAACTGGATATTAATAACCGCTCCGTTGACTGAGTCAGAATTAACTCATGTCACTACCATGTTAAGATGGTATCCATCAATCCCCGACTGGGAGATTACTATCCATGGCAGCAGAACACCCACATGAACATATACCTGAAGAGCTATACGGAGTTCTACCTGACGAAGGCGTCATAGAATTGACTGATCAACTGACCGGATACATGCACGAAATTGAATTTGGCGGGTTTACCGATATCATTGGCCAGGTGCTGGATGATTTCCTAGAGCAATCAGGCGGTATGCCCAATGACCTCAAAGCCGACGACGCCTTTGAACAAATAACTCAAAATCAACTGGCTGTTACCCTAGCCTACAATCTCGGCCGGCTGGAGGGCCGATCACCCCAGATCGTCCAAAAGATGGTGGATGAAGCCATTGAGAAATGGGGCATCCTTGAGCTTGAAGAATCCAATGAAATCACCGACGCCGACCTAGAAAACCCAAAGCTCATGGTGTACTCCCGCCTCAGGAGAATCGAATACACAGAAGCTCAATCTCCCAACGTCCAACTGGGTTGGGAGATTCCTCCTGATTCCAGTGGCTCTTCGGAATAGCCATATATACAATCAAAATCAACCAACATAACTAAGAGAGAAGTACCAATGACCACCGCACCCGCTTATGACCTGCTGCTAACCGGCGGAACCGTGCTAGACCCTGCCCAAGGGATTGATGGGCGAAAGGACATTGCCTTCAAAAACGGCTTAGTAGCTGAGGTATCAGACAGAATCGACCCGTCAAACGCCACCTCATCACTAGATGTAACCGGTAAACTGGTCACCCCAGGCCTAATAGACATCCACGGACACTTCTACCATGGAGGCAACCAGACCGCAGTCCACCCCGATGAGATCTGCCTGTCTTCCGGAACCACCACCGGCATCGATGCAGGAAGCGCTGGGTTCATCAACTATGAAGCCATGCGAGACTACGTGTTTCCGGCTCACCGCACCCGCTTACTCGCCTTTCTCCACGTGAGTGGAGTGGGCCTGGCTAACAACAAGCTCCTAGGCGGTGGACTCCACGACATGAGAATGATAGATGTAGACCAAACCTCTGATGCCATTAAAGGCAACCCCGGATTCTGCTTCGGAGTGAAGGTCCGAATGCACATAAATGCAGTAGCTGCATGGAACGCTCATGAAGCCATGAGATCAGCCAGAGCAGTAGCAGACCAGTCTGGTTCCAGACTGATGGTACACGTCAGTGGCACACCTATTCCGCTGCCCGATATCTTGGAGTTCATGGGCCCGGGAGATATATGCACGCATGCATTCAACGGTCACCCAGAGAACATGCTAGACCGTAACTTCAAGATTAGGCCTGAGGTCCAAGCTGCCGCTGACCGTGGCGTGATTATGGATGTTGCCCACGCCGGAGTCCATTGCGACGTTGAGGTCGTTAAACACGCACTGGAACAGGGGTTGCCACCGACAACTATAAGCACGGATATACACAACCCACCACCAGACAGAACAGTCTACAAAATGAACGACCTAGTGAGTAAGTTCTACGCCATGGGTATGACACTTCCCGACGCCATCGCCGCGAGCACGAGTACTCCTGCCAATGTCTTGGGCCTTGACGACACCTTGGGTTCTTTAGCGCCAGGGATGTGTGGAGATGCTGCGGTATTCGATCTTCGTGAGGGCAACTTCAAGTGGATCGACTCAGCTGGTAACGTTCAGGATGGCAAAGTGCGTCTGGATACATTCTTAACAGTCCGAGGCGGTCAGATCGCCTGGCGAGAAGGTCGCCTTATGGAAATGGGAGAGTGTTAAGTGTATAGAATTAATCTCAAAATCCTCATCTGCATTTAGGCTTTCGTATAAGCTTCCCACGCGAATCCAAGTAAACAGATAAATAAGCGAGATTCTAGCTTCTCAATTCAGCCAGTTGGCTGGAAGCTTATTCCAATGCGTCAGCAAGCACTTCCACCAGGTGTCGGGCTTTCCGGCCAGTGCCGTCAGCCACTTGCTGGCGGCATGAGACGCCCATTACCGCAATCTCCCAATTCTCGTCCTTGGCTCTGATGGCAGGGAATAAAGACTCCTCACCAATCTTCATCGACAAGTCGTAATGTTCTTTCTCGTAGCCAAAGGACCCAGCCATACCGCAACATCCAGCGTTGATCAGCTCTACCTGGTACCCCGAAGCCAAGCGCAGAGCCGCCATAGAGGTGGCGGTGCCCATATCTGCCTTCTGATGGCAGTGGGCCTGGAACAGCACATTCTTCTCCAGGTTGCCCAGGTTCAAGTTCAACTTGCCCTCTTCTTGCAATTTCACCAGAAATTCATCAATCATGAACGAGTTGTCAGCAACCTTCTTGGCCCGTTCATCACGCACCAATTCAGGGTATTCATCCCGAAATGTAAGTAAACAACTTGGTTCGCAACCAATCACAGGAATACCCTGTTCAGCATACTTATAGAGCTGGTCAACGTTTGCGACAGCATTAACCGTGGCATCGTCCAAAAGTCCTTTGGAGATCATAGGACGACCACAGCACTGCGTGCCAGAAAGGACCACATGCAGGCCCGCGGCTTCCAATAGCGCGACAGCAGCTCGGCCGATTTCAGGGTAGTTATAGTTCATGTAGGTGTCGTTTAGTAACACTACTGTGTTAGTAGTTTGGGCATCAGAAACCCCGCGCGCCTTGAACCACTTAGCAAATGTTCTTCTTACGAACTTTGGCGGATTACGTTTGGGGTGAATACCCAGAAACATCTCAGACATCATCTTGCCGACTGGGTTGCTGGCGATCAGATTGGAGAACGGAGCCGTTCGGCTGCCCCAAGCGCTCAGCCTACCGATGTGGCCAAATACTCTATTTCGTAAGGGAACGCCGTTAGCCTTGTGGTACTGATCCAAGTATTCGTACTTAATCTTGGCCATGTCCACGCCTGACTCACATTCGGCCTTGCATCCTTTACACTCCAGACACAAGTCCATGGCTTCCCAGAGCCGCTTGCTGGTCATGGTACCCTCTGGAAGTTTGCCTGACATCGCAGCTCGCAAAAGGTTAGCGCGGCCTCTCGTAGAATGCTCCTCGTCTCGAGTGGCGATATATGAAGGGCACATGTGTCCTTCAATCTTTCGGCAGGCACCCATGCCGTTGCACATCTCAATAGCGCCTGCAAAATCGGTATCAATGGAAAAATCCAATTTGGTTGGCTGGGTAGTTGCCCGGTAATCAGGACCGTAGCGTAGATTCTGATCCATAGGAGGCGTGTCGATAATCTTGTTGGGGTTCATTAGGCCGTTGGGATCGAACGTGGCCTTCAGCTCCTGGAACAGTTTATATATATCAGGGCCAAACATCTTTTCGTTCCACACACCACGGACGATCCCATCTCCGTGTTCTCCACTGAGGGTACCTCCAAAATCTTTGACCAAGTCGCTGATCTCGTCCGCTATAGAGACCATTTTGTCCACCCCTTCCTGGTTTTTGAGGCTAACCACCGGTCTTATGTGCAGACAACCAACACTGGCGTGCCCGTAGTAGGCTGCTTCAGTCTCATGGTTCCGGACGATCTCATCGAACCGACGGACAAAGTCTCCCATATTTCCTGGGTCAACAGCAGTGTCTTCTACAAAAGGCAATGGCTTAGCATCGCCGTGCATACTCATCAGCAGACCCAGGCCTTGTTTGCGCACTGCCCAAACGCTAGCTTGACCCGCACGATCCAGCATGTTCACAGTGGCATAGCCGTGACCCAAGCGGGCCATATCGTCTTTCAGCTTGGTTGCCTTATCCGTCAGTTCAACTTCAGTCTCTCCGTAGAACTCCACCACCAAAATTGCACCGGGCGCTCCCTCAATGAACGCCATGTTACTTCCTAATCCAGTCGATGCTTTGGAGCGTTCCAGCACGTTACGATCCATGATCTCTATGGAAGATGGATTGTGCTCCAAGATATGCTGCACGGCCTCACTGGCGCCAAAAATATCTTCAAAGTGCACGACCGACAGTGCCGTCATAATAGGCCGCGGTACCAGGTTTATCTTAACCTCGGTAACCACGCAGAGAGTCCCTTCAGAACCGACGATCATCTTGGACATGTTGAACGCTGCATCGGTAACGAATTCATCTAAGTTATAACCGCTGACCCGACGCATGATATTCGGGTAACGGGCTTCTATCTCTGCAGCGTTCTCCTGGGCGAGGCGGCGCACGCCACGATAGATGTCCGACTCCAAGCCAACACCATTTAATTTAGCTTCTAGCTCTCTAGAATCCAATGGCTGGAAGTGGGTCTGTGTACCATCAGATAGAATCACGTCCAGTTCTTTGATGTGATCTAAGGTCTTGCCGTAGATTACTGAGTGGGCGCCGCAGGTGTTATTGCCCACGCCGCCGCCGACACAGGCTCGGCTGGACGTGGTCGGATCAGGAGCATACATTAGACCGTAGGGAATCAGCTGTCGATTTAAGTCATCCAACACAATACCGGGTTGGACCCTGGCCCACATCTCTTCTTCATTTACTTCGATTATCTGGTTCAGATACTTGCTAAAGTCAGTGACAATGGCATGGTTCACGGTCTGTCCGGCCAGGCTAGTACCACCGGCCCGCGGTAGTACCGGGACACCTGTCTCGTTAGCAATATCTATCACAGCAAGAACATCATCCACATTACGCGGGATTACCACGCCCACCGGCTCCATCTGGTAGATACTAGCGTCGGTGCTATAAAGGACTCTTGAGAACGGGTCGAACTTGACCTCACCCGAGACTCGCCTTTGCAACATCCCTTCGATGTCGCCTCTTTCCGATGCGTGCACCCTTCTCGCTGCCGTGGTTGCCATGTCTTTACTCCGTAGCCTTAAACTTTAAGCTATCAAGGGTCAGCTTAGCTGAATCAAGATTAGGCTTCAACCTGGACCTCTGGTTAGATCTTCGATTTGTAGCGTTTACCCAGGACATGTAAACTGATGTGCATCATTCATACTCCGAGGAGCTTCCATTCTAGGAGCAACAATTGAAAATCGGTTATTCTTTATCAAACAATCAGGGCATGGAGGATGTACAGGGCGTGGTAGAACTGGCCATCCGTGCCGAACAACTTGGATTCGACTCGGTATGGGCCAGCGAGCACGTGTTTAACGTTAGCTATGTCTATGATCGCATCGGCACCAAACCATACTATGAACCGCTAACAGTGTTGACCTACGTGGCAGCCATGACAACGACCATCGGCCTCGGCACCAGCGTGTTGGTGCTTCCATACCACAATGCCATCCGCCTGGCTAAAGTCGCCTCCACTTTAGACGTACTCTCCAAAGGTAGGGTCATGCTGGGCGTGGGGGTGGGTGTCATCGAAGAAGAACTTGAAGCCATGGGCAGTCCCTACGCAGAAAGGGGCGCCATCAGCGATGAGATTCTAGATGTCATGGTTGAGTTGTGGACCAAAGACGATCCAGCTTATGACGGAAAGTATTACCAATTCTCCGGCATGAAGTTCACACCCAAGCCCGTTCAAAAGCCCCATATACCGATAATCATCGGTGGCACCAGCAGAGCAGCTATCCGGCGTGCCGCAAGGATTGGGACAGTCTGGCATCCTACTGCTCTGGCTCCAGACACCCTAGCCGAGGGTATAGATTATCTAAAGAACCAAGCGGTGAAGATAGGCCGAGACCCGTCCGAGATTGGTGTCTCGGTCAGCGCAGCCATGGGCAATACCCATAACCATAACCGATATTCCCTGGGTGACGAACCGGAAGAGATAATCGAACGATCCTTAAAATATGCTGAAATGGGACTAGAACGCTTGGTTGTCTCGCCTAACACCCGAAATCAAGACCAACTCCAACCTATCATGGAGATGCTGGCGGAAATCGTACTACCCGCAGTCCAACGCTAACAGCAAATGGCTGTCAACTAACAGTTGTTCTTAAGGAGCCTCAATGACCACGCACTCATCAGCAGAAGTAAAAGCTCTACAAGAATCGGCCCTAGAGCACCTTTGGGTCTACCTGAGAGAGCCGTCCGACATGGCCGAGAAAGGAGACCCGGCAATTTTTGTCAGCGGCGAGGGTGTCCACGTAACCGACGCCAACGGCAAAACGTCCATTGACGGTATGTCCGGACTATGGCTGAAGAACGTGGGCTATGGTCGAAAAGAGATTGCCGATGCAGCTTATGAACAGATGCTAGGATTAACCTATATGCCATTGGGAACGACCACCGAGCCAACCATCAGACTCGCCGAAAAAATATCGCAAATTGCGCCCGGTGACATGACCCGATCTTTCTTCACAAGCGGGGGGTCAGAGTCCGTTGAGACCGCAATCAAACTCTGTCGTGCCTACTTCAAGCGGGTAGGCGAACCCAACCGAACGAAGTTCATCAGCCGCAGAGGCTCCTACCACGGCGCCACCATGGGAGCGTTGGCTTTGGGAGGTTCGCATCTTTATCCCAAATTGGATTACGAACCGCTGATGCCTGGAGTCTTCCATGTTCCCCAACCTCTCCCTTACCGTTGCGAATACGGCGGTCAAACGCCTGAAGAGTGCGCCGAACTCTGCGTCAATGCCGTTGAGGAGATGATCAAATTCCAGGATCCAGAGACTATCGCAGCCGTATTTGCGGAGCCAATCTCGAGCCCTCTCGGTTGCGTAGTGCCTGGCGACAATTACTGGCCCAGACTAAGAGAGATCTGCGACAAATATGGTGTTCTGCTGGTCGCAGATGAAGTGATCACCGGATTTGGCCGAACCGGAAAGATGTTTGCGACTGAACACTGGGGAGTCGTACCAGACATGATGACCGTGGCGAAGGGAATCACCAGTGGGTACATACCCATGGGCGGGTGCATTACTCGCGGCGAAATTTCAGACGCCTTTGTCGGCAGCGTCAAGTCTTCTTTCAAGCACGTCATCACCTTTGGAGGCCACCCAGTCGCAGCCGCAGCCGCCCTGAAGAACATAGAGATTATGGAGAACGAAGGCATGGTGGCCAACGCCGCCGAGCAGGGCACATACCTGCTTGATGGCCTTAAGGAGATGAAAGAGAAATACCATATTATCGGAGATGTTCGTGGGTTGGGTCTGTTCTGCGGCATGGAGATTGTTGCCGACCGAGAGACCAAGGAGTACTTTCCATCGGAAGCCGACGTGGCTGGCCGCATCACATCTGGCTTCGCTGAAAACGGACTACTACTACGTGGTGGTGACCGCATGAACGTGGCTCCACCACTCTGCATAACAAGAGGGGAAGTTGACGACCTGATCAACATTATGGATAAGGTCTTCGATCAGGTAAACAAAGACATCGGGGGTTAGCCACCAAATGGGTACGGATTTATAATTCTGGGAAGGGATTTCCTCGAGCGCGGTGCCTCTTCTTAGTACCAAGAAGAGGTTATCAAGTTCCGTTAATCTGCGATAGTCCAGTTGTCCGCGTCAGAATGAGTAATCATGTTGTTGAGCTGTTCAAACCAACCGCCTAAGAACGCTGCAGCCTCCGGGATCTCCATTACCTTGGCCACATCAGCGTCGACATCACCCAGACCTTCCACGACCCATTCAACCAACACTCTGTCGGATCGTCCGCTGTAGTAGTCAGTGCAAATCCGCGTCTCCCAGTCCACCCCGTAGGTATTCATATGCTCAATACCCGCTTTAAAATGGTCCACAAGCGGTCCTGCTTGGCCTGGTTTAGCTTGAAAAATCCTGGTGTGTAATATCGCCATAGTCCACTACCCTTTCCCTGTTCGTATTGTTGCTAGTTCCGGGCTGGCAGGTATTTCTGGTACCAGGCAATGGTTTCATCCATCACTTGGGTGAATGCTGGCTCGGCGTAGACCTCGTAGTGGCCCACGCCATTAAGCACAACCAACTTCTTGGGTTCTCCAGCGTTGGCATAAAGCTGTTCTGACTCTTCCGGGGGAACCAAGCGGTCATCTACGCTGGTGATGAACAAGATAGGTCTAGGAGAAATGTGGCCCACAATCCACTCTGGATTAAAGCCAATAGTGTCATCAACATATTCCACAGGGATTGTTCCCACTGCGGCTGGATTAAGCTTACGAGCCGCAGCGGCCAGCTCAGCCGATTGTCGGTCGGGCAGAAGTATATCGGCCCGCTCGACCATTTCAGATTGGCCAGTGAGCGCACGCTGTTCCCTGTCTGACTTGGAATGCTCTAAGAGGTCGAACCACTCGTCCATTCGGCGCACTCGACTCATCCAACGTGCACCATGGCCGATACCAACAACGCTGACGATGACCTTAGCCCGTTGATCGACAGCCCCCACCCAGGATACTGTGGCCCCGCCGTAACTAGTGCCATAGATTCCGATACGTTCTTCATCTACTTCGGGTTGAAGACCTAGATACGTCATGGCAGCTTGAACGTCGGCCACACGGCTGTACGGAGCCAATCGGTTAGGGGCTACGCCCTCGCTTTCGCCCCATCCCTTGTAGTCAAATGTCATGACAACATATCCGGACTCATTCAGGACACGGGCATTATCGGGAAGATACAAGTCCTTTACTCCGGTGTAACCATGGCACAGAAGTATAGCGGACCGGGTTTCTCCTGCTGCCAGATCGTCAGGGACGTAAACGTCTCCCTGAAGTTTGAAACCTTCACTGTAGAACTCAATCGCACGTTTCATTTGCTAATTCCTGTAGACAAAGTAGTTACTCATCGACACCTAGACCTGCAGTTTGGAAGTCAGCGCTAGTCATGTCGGCAAACCTAGACGGCAAGAACAAGTCGATGCCAGAAGGCAGTTGCTTTCCGCCGCCTTGGATGAATTCGGTCACAGCCCTGGCTGTTCCGGGAGCTAGGTGGATTCCCTTAGTTGTATGGCCTGTGGCCAGAACTACTCCTTCTTTACCAGGCACCGGGCCGATTATAGGCATACGGTCGGGGCTCAGCGGGCGTGAACCGGCCAACTGCTCAACCAGTTCAGCATTCTCAAGATCTGGGAATACATCTATCGCCCGCTGCATGATCTCAAGTCTGGCAGTTTCAGTGGGAACCCTGTCCATGTCTTCCCCCTGGTACAGCTGATCTTGGTCATAGTCACGTCCACCAGTACTACCCACGCTTAAGAACCCGTCCATCCGACTGATCATGTGGCCCCGCTTGGGTGAACTGATCAGCAATTGAAGAGGTTGACCATCATATTTCAGTAGGACTCGTTCGCCTTTGAGTGCTCCCACGGGAATAGGGAAATCTAGGTCTTTCTGGAATCCCGGGCTCCACAGTCCCGCAGACACCACCACCGTATCGCAGAGGACATCATCCCCTTCGGTATGAACACCAATAATCCTGTTACCTTCAGATATAAGACCTGTTGCCTTCCGGTTGATTGTCTGGGTGCCTAGAATCTCTGAGGCAGCTCCAAGCGCCAAGTTCAGGCGGTAGCTGTCAAGCTGCGCTGATTCGTCTTCGTAAACTGCACCAATCAGAGATTGTGTCAACCTAGGTTCAAGTTCATGGACTTCTTTGGCGTCGATCCAATGCATGGCCACATATTCTTTCTGCCACACCATCATCTCTTTTATGAGCTTTTCTTCACTCTCTTCCAGGGCCAAACGTAAGGAAGGACGACGCTGATAAAGGAGGTCCATACCGGTGGCTGATTGTAACTCTTCTACCAAAGTCTGGAAGGCGTTATAACTCTCCAGTCCAAATTCAAAAGAAGATCCGACCGTAAATTCAGTCCCCAGGAGGCTGATGAATCCGGTGGCATGGGCGGTAGATCCGCTACCAAAGGATTCGCGTTCCAAAAGACCGACTTTAATGCCTTCTCTCGCAAGGTAATAAGCGATTGCGCAACCGATTGCACCCGCACCGATGACAACTACGTCAAATTTCTCTGCCATACGAAATTAGACTCCGATTATCCGATTAGGGGATGCCAGGAATTATGCGGAGGGCACGTGTAGCTGTCAACACGGTCCGAAGCCAGTTGGGCGACGGCAAAAGCGTGGGTATCTGAGGAGTTTGATATGCCGCCAAATTAGATCAGGCCTAAACAGCCCCCTTAAAACCGACCCCCGTGAGGTTAACACTCACTTCCCAGAGCGCCGCCTGCTGGACTTCATCGTAACTTTGTTTTGAAGATCGGACCCAGCGATTTTTAACCACGTATTTGCCTGAGAGCCCCTCCATATCCGGTGAGGATGCAGTATATACAGAGGTTCGGGCACCATCCTCAACGCTGATACCCCGTACCCTCAGCAGAAAATTCCCAAAGCGACCCAAGAATCCATTATTGGTCAGGAAATTTGTAGCAACCAATCCTGGATCAAGAGCATTGACTGTTACGTTTGTGCTTTTGAGGCGGCGCGCAAGCTCGTAGGTGAAAAGGACGTTACACAATTTCGACCTGGAATAAGCCCGCCAGCCGAAATAGCGGTTGGGCGAATGAGCATCTTCGACGTTGAGCCGACCTAATTTGTGAGCAGATGACGCCACATTCACAATCCTGGCCGGAGCGGAATCAATCATGACATCCAGAAGAAGGTTGGTCAGCATGAAGTAACCTAAATGATTCAGGGCAAAGGTCTTCTCTATGCCGTCGACGCTTTTCTCACGTCCGAAGTACAAAGCTCCTGCGTTATTCACCAAAACGTCCAATCTAGTGTGCCGTTTTTGAAAGTCCATAGCCAGTTGCCATATCTGTTGCTGTGATGAAAGATCTGCCACCAAGAACTCGACAGCCAGATTTCCCGTCGCTTCTCGTATCCCGACCACGGTGTCAGCGCACTTAGCCGGGTTGCGGCCGACTATTATCACATTTGCACTCATGTGAGCTAACTCTAGGGCGGTGACACGACCGATACCCCCTGTGGCACCGGTGACTAGACATGTCTTTCCCAACATCTCCTGTGACCTACAAGATAATCTTACTGCCAACGACTTCTCCGAGCGCTCTGATCAGCTTATTCTTCCTTAATCGTCTCGAAAACCGTGATCAAATACAACCACAAAACCGAGTTCTGCTTGACCAGACCTAGTCCTCTAAACTAACCAACCTATCCACAGTGTGACCTGTTATCCAGACGATATTGCAAATCAACCATCAGCGTTAGGGAAGGCCTTTTGGTGAACAGCAAATTGATTCCCTCGAGCCCAGAGAGTAATCTGGTATTCGGTGAAGTCATAAACAACCATCGTCAAGCTCCACCTCTAGATACGGCGAACCGGAGATATTAAATGGATTTCGAGTTAAAAGCTTTGACCGAGCCCGGAAAGAGAATGGTCGATTTAGCTGAAGAACACTCTGCTAACTTTGCAGCTACCGCAGCAGAACACGACCGCGAGGGCACCTTTCCGATTGAAAACGTGACCGCAATGAAGAAGAGCGGTTTCTCGGCAGCAGGTGTACCAGTAGAATTTGGCGGCATGGGGGTCACTTCTGTACACGATTGTATCGTGGCCCTGAACCGCCTGGGACGAGGTGAAGCGTCAACACCATTAGCCTACACCATGCACCTTTCCAGGACACTCAGTACCGCAAGGGCCCTACGTCTAGCTATAGCATCAGGAAACCAAGCTAGGCGGCGGCGGTCTGAAGAGATGTTGAAAAAGATTGGCGCTGGCGAGCTTTTCATTACCGTGGCCAACTCCGAACGCGGCGCCGACGTTCGCACATCTAAGACACTGGCTACCAAAACCGATGGCGGCTGGTTATTCAATGGTACCAAGACCTTTGCCACCGGCTCACCAGCCGCCGATGTGCTGGCCGTCAGGGCTAGATATATAAATGAATCCGGTGAAGAGAGAATGGGGGCAACTATCGCGCCCATTGATAGGCCCGGTGTCAAAATCATGAACAATTGGGACGGGCTAGGTATGCGTGCATCCGGCAGTCACGATGTGGTATTTACCGATTATTTTGTCTCCGATGAAGAATTCGACGACACCGGCAAATACGGAGAGTTCAACGCACCATTTTTAGCCCTTGGAACTAACTCCAGCATGGGCCTTTCTTCCATCTTCCTTGGAATAGCGGAAACAGCTCATGAGCTTGCGATCTCTGCCATCAACAGACGAGACGGTAGCCTCTACCCAATGAACCAAACAACCATCGCCGAAAATGAGATCGACCTGGCAGCCGCGAGAGGCATCCTGAGCCGCGGGGCTCAATATTACGATGAGTTCTATCAGACGGGTGTCGAATTCCCAGTGGGCGAAATCGATAACTCGCCTGAAACGGCGTTTAAGATGATTAAGAACGGTGCCTGCACAAAGAAGTTCGTGATGGAAACGGCAGCAACCATAGTCGATCGCTGTGTCACCCTATACGGAGGTGGAGCATACGTTTCCGACAACCCTATGGCCAAGTTGTACAGAGATGTCCGGGCCGGCCAATTCATGCAACCATGGGCCAGGAACCAAGCCATAGAGATAATCGGTAAAGTCGCATTAGATTTGGATCCCAATAATTATTAACCACCCTCATAATTTGGATGCCTTATCACGAATAAAATGGGAGATAAACAATGGCTGGTAACAACATCACGTTCGGCGTAAACCTCTCAGTAGATAATTATTGGGACGTGCCTGAATTTGCACGTAGAGCTGAAGACATGGGGTACGGACGGGTGACCATGGGCGAGCACATCATGGACGGCAACCCACCTAGACCAACTGTCCTGAATCTTCCAGCCATGGCCGCCGCAGCAGGAGCAACGAAACGTCTGCGGGTGATGACCGGCATCGTTGTTGCGCCGCTATACCATCCGGTGACACTTGCCAAGATGGTTGCGAGTGTCGACCAAGTATCCGGAGGTCGACTTGACTTTGGAATCGGAATCAGTGGCCAAAGGGGCACTAAGATCGAGTTCGATGCAGTTGGGGTTGATGTCCACACCAGAGGCAAACGCACCGACGAAATGATCGATGTGATGAAGAAACTATGGACTGAGGAACATGTCTCCCATCACGGTGAGTTCTTCGATTTTGACGATGTTACGCTGCTGCCATTTCCCGCACAGAAGCCTTACCCCCCAATATGGGTATCCGGACGTAGCGAAGCAGCCATGCGCAGGGCCGGCGTGACAGGAGACGGGTGGTACCCATACCTGTTTACTGTGCGTCGCATCAAAGCTAGTTACGAAATGGTTCGACAATATGCCGCAGAATCAGGCCGTGACTTGACCGGATTTAAATGGGGATTGAACCAACCAACGGCTATATCTGAAGACGCCTCTCAGGCCATGGCTCTAGCGGTATCCAACGTGGGAGAGCGGTACGTGACTGCGGACCGGAGCGCCGAGAGTATCGCCCAGGCTCTATGCATCGCCGGTACTCCCGCGAACTGCATCAAGGCAGTAGAAGATCGCATCGACGCCGGTGTAGAACACATTAACCTGGGGTTCCTAGCATCAGAACCTGACGATTTCTATCGTCAAATGGAGATGTTCGCAACTCTCGTTATGCCCCAATTCCAGGCCTAGAAGATTCAGCCAACCAATATCCAACTTGGGAGGTATCATGCCCGAAGCCATTTCTTTGAAGATCGAAAGCAACGTCGCAGTGCCAATGAGAGACGGTGTTACCTTGTACGCTGACATCTATAGACCAGAAGGTAACGGCCAATTCGCAACCATCTTGCAACGAACGCCTTACGATAAGACCACCAGCCTAACCAATACCATGTTGGACCCAATTCGGGCTGCCAAGGCAGGGTTCGCGGTGGTAATACAAGACACCCGCGGCCGGCACTCCTCTGAAGGAGAATTCTACGCCTTTCGCGACGACATCAATGACGGTTATGACACAGTGGAGTGGGCAGCAGCCCAACACTGGTCAACTGGCAAGGTTGGCATGTTTGGCGCATCTTACGTTGGGGCCACTCAATGGCTAGCAGCAATTTCTAGACCGCCCCATCTGGTGACTATCGCCCCGACGGTAACGGCGTCGAACTACCACGATGGCTGGACCTATCAGGGAGGAGCGTTCGAACTGGGCTTCAACATGTCCTGGACATTGCTGCAATTAACCCTATCCAATTTCAGTAACGTCTCTAGAGTTCAGAACGTGGCTCGAGAAAGACGGGCAGAACTAATCCATGACGTGGACAATATGACCGAGGGGTTTGGATTCCTACCGACCAAAGATTTCCCGGGCTTGGATTCCGGTATGGCCAAGTACTACTACGATTGGCTGGCCCACCCCGATTTTGATGACTACTGGCAGGCGCTATGCATCGAGGATCGCCATTCTGAGATCGACGTCCCCGCCCTGCACTTTGGCGGGTGGTACGACATCTTTTTAGGCGGCACCATCAGGAACTACCTCGGAATGAAAAAGTACGGCGCGAATGAAATTGCNAAGTCCGGACAGAAATTAGTGATTGGCCCCTGGGCCCACGGCGCTCGTGGATCCATGATGGCGGGTAACTACTACGCGGGAATCATGGCGGATCCCGCCGCCATTGACGTTGATGGCATTCACCTCCGCTGGTTCGACCATTGGCTAAAAGATGATGAGAACGGCATCACAGAAGAAGCTCCCGTGCGCATCTTTGTCTTAGGAGACAATCTCTGGCGGGAGGAACAAGAATGGCCGCTGGCCAGGGCGGTAGAGACCAAATACTACCTTCACAGCGCTGGAAAGGCTAACTCAAAAAACGGCGATGGCACTCTTAACACAGACGCACCTAAAACAGAACAAACAGACGTGTTTCTCTACAATCCGGCGGACCCCGTTCCCACAACAGGTGGAGCGCTTTGCTGTAACCCCAACTTCGCAGCCAACGGCGCCTACGACCAGAACCAGGTGGAGGACCGGCAAGATGTGCTAGTCTACTCGACACCAGTTCTGGCACAAGACGTTGAAGTCACCGGGCCAGTGACAGTGTCACTATGGGCTTCCACCTCAGCGACAGACACTGACTTCACCGCCAAATTGGTCGATGTGTGCGAAGAGGGTTGCGCTAGAAATCTAACCGATGGAATTATCCGGGCCCGTTATAGGAACTCCATGTCTAATCCAGCGTTGGTCGAACCTGGTAAGGCCTACTGCTATGACATAGATCTGTGGGCAACCAGCAATGTTTTCAAGGCTGGCCACCGTATAAGGCTTGAGATCTCAAGTAGCAACTTCCCAAGGTTTGATCGCAACACTAACACGGGTAACATAATCGCCGAGGACACAGAACTTAGGCCTGCCCTCCAGACAGTGTTCCACGACAGTGAACACCCATCTTATGTTAGCCTCGCCCTCGTACCCAGATAATCAATGCCCAAATAGTTCAATCATGAGATAACAGAATGCCCGAAGAAACATCAAAGGAGTGGGAAACTCACGAAAAGATATCAGGCGACCCGCTCCGCGAATGGTACTCCAAGGAGATATGGGGCCAACGTGCCACCAACGATGACACCCTATTCGAGGTGATGAGTCTGCAGGTGTTCCAAGCAGGTCTCACCTGGCGTATGGTGCTTTCCAGGCGTGATAGTTTCCGTACTGCTTTCGCAAACTGGAAAATTAACGATGTCGCAGATATGGATTCAGACGATGTAGCCCGTTTGCGAGAGGACCCAGGGATTATACGCAATCGGCAGAAGATTCAAGCGGTCATATCCAATGCGCGCGTCGTACAGAGTATCCAGAATCAACACCGCAGCTTCTGCAACTGGTTCTACGATGTGTTGCAGGGAACTGACTACCCATCTTTACAAAAAGAACTACGTTCCACATTCAAATTCATGGGGCCAGAGATATCCCGCATGTGGCTAATGGCATCTGGGCGCATCAGTCGCCAAGAAGGAGACAAGTACGACCCGACTGTCTGAGTCTCGTTCCGTAAGGAATTTTATTTGTACGCGTCCTTTTTCCCTCGACATTCCAAATCACCATAATATCTGGTAAAGACCTTTAAAATAGGTCCCATCCAAGTAAATAATTTGGGATCCAAGTAAGTTGTACTACACGGATATCCCCATCCAGCACCCCGTTATTCCGCAGGAACAAATTTCATCGAAAGGGAATTTATGCAGTGTCGAGTGTTGGTTGGGGTAAATCCCTCTCCCATGAAAACATGTCCCAGGTGACCGCTACAGTTTGCGCACTCAACCTCGGTACGATGACCGTCTGGATCTGGCAGGTGATTAACCGCTCCTTCCACTTCTTTGTCAAAAGCCGGCCAACCGCAGTGGGCATCGAATTTATCGACTGACCGGTAGAGCTCAGCGTTGCACCGCCGGCAAATATATGACCCATCCTCGTAGAAGTCATCATATTCTCCAGTGAAAGGCCGTTCGGTCCCCTTGTACTCGATTACGTACTTTTCTTCGTTATTCAGGGTGTTATAGTTTGGGTTGGTCATGTTATCCCTTTCCTTGCTGGATTTAGTTGGTTCTATTTCACTGAGTCGTACTAAACATGGTGGCTAACCCGAGATACTTTCGACCTTAAAAAACCTAATACCTTGCGATTCTACCCTTAGAATCCCTTATTCAGTCAAGCGACTAATTGTTGTGTCTGATTTATGTTTGACTTTCTTGAACCCGGAGATTATTCATTTTCGGCGCCTAGACGACCGCAAAGATACAGAATGTAGGTCTAACTGGCCGCATAAATCGGACATGCAATTCCCAATAACCATCCCTTGGCAGCCCTTTTTCCATCAACAAAATGAACTAGTAACATCCACTCAGATACGTAGACATGGCACCAGATTTCGTTGTGCTATTCTCATGTAAGTAAGAGTCGGCGCTGGTTCCAAATACAGGTGAGGTCCAATGGTTACAATCACAGACAAAGAAACTCAACGATCACAAGGCACAGGCGGACGATACTGTGAAGGATGTCCTAGGTGCAAAGATGACGATGCAGGTTTTTGCAAACAGCAGCATCCTCAGTACAATAACCTCCATCCAGTTTGCAGAGTGTGCGGGCACTGCGCCCTCAGAGGGAGTCATTCCGACGATACGTCAGACTTGAAGTAGTTACGTACATCAGCCATTTCTCGTTAAGTATTTTATTCGCAAATTAGATGAACTTTCATCTTTCAGAACGAATCACCTGCGGTATCAACGAGGGACTTTATTTTGGACTGGATCGTATACATTCTCAAATGCGCCGACGGAACCCTGTACACTGGCATCACTAACGATCTGGAGCGTAGGTTAGCCCAGCATCAGTCTGGTAATGGCGCAAAATATACCAAAGGCCGAGGCCCATTGGAACTAGTCTATCAAGAATGTTGTTTGGACCGAGGCTTCGCGTCAAAACGTGAAAACCAGATAAAAGCCCTAGGCAAACAGGCCAAATTATTGTTGGTATCGTCAACTGCCTGATCTTTACTGCATTTGAATACTACCACCGAAGCATTATGGTTTCCCGGCTATAATCCCTATTACCGCTCCATCTCAGCAGATTGGCCCACACTCCTAGTTCTAGCTTGTAGCTAAAGCACTGGAGTCATAGAGTACAGGCGATTATAGTCCGATGCGATTAAACCGTATCCTGTATTTTTAGATGATTTAATGCTGGGTCAGCTTAAATGTAGGACTAGGCATGACTAATTAGCTAACATATAATCGATGTTGATTTATAAGGCTAAGATCAAATTCATATAACCTATTGGCAACTCTAGCGAACCGTGAAACTTGTTTATTAAGAGGAATAATATGCCAGAAGCGTCCCAGATTGTTTATACAAAAATCGATGAGGCTCCGGCACTAGCTACTCACTCGTTACTGCCGATACTAAAGGCATTCACCAAGGGATCCGGCATTCAGTTAGAGTCATGGGACATCTCATTGACTGGTCGCATCATCGCTAATTTCCCTGAGAAACTAACCGATGAACAGAAAGTCCCTGATTATCTGACAATGTCCAGTGTCCTATGTGAAGACCCAACAGCCAACATCATAAAGCTGCCTAATATCAGCGCATCGATTCCCCAATTAAAAGGTGCAATCGCCGAACTACAAGAGAAGGGTTACGATATCCCTGACTATCCCGATGACCCGGCAACCGAACAACAGCAAGTTCTGTTTGACCGATACGCTAAGGTACTCGGAAGCGCAGTAAACCCCGTGCTCAGGGAAGGTAACTCTGACCGCAGATCTGCCACCGCCGTGAAAGAACATGGCAAACGCAATCCTCACAAGATGATGCAAGAATGGCCAGAAAACTCCAAAGCCCGAGTCGCACATATGTCTGGCGGAGATTTTTACGGTACCGAACAAGCGGTAACGATTGAAGCGGATAGCACAGCTTCGATTGAATATGTCGCCCGTGACGGCCGAGCCACTGTTCTGAAAGACAATATCCCTTTAACCGCAAGTGAAATCATCGACTGTGCAGTCATGAACGTACGGGAACTTCGGGAGTTTTATTCAGAAGAGATGGAAAAGGCCAAGGCAGACAACATTCTGCTGTCACTGCATGTGAAGTCAACCATGATGCGTATCTCTGACCCGATCATCTTTGGCCATTGCGTGTCGGTCTATTACCAGGACGTATTTACCAAGCACGCTGCCGAAATGGACGAGTTAGCAGTGAACCCTGACAACGGCATCGCTGAACTATACACCAAGATTCAATCATTAACGGACGAAAAACGAGAGGAAATCGAGGCGGACATCCAGGCGGTATACAACGATCGCCCAGAGTTGTACATGGTCAATTCCAACCGCGGCATCACCAACCTGCATGTGCCGAGCGACGTGATAATCGATGCCACCATGCCGGTAATGATTCGAGACGGGGGCCGCACATGGGGCCCTGATAATGAACTACACGACACGGTCGCTATGATCCCAGACCGCTCTTACGCTACGCTTTATCAGGCGGTCATAGATGACTGCAAGAAGAACGGAGCATTTGACCCGGGTACCATCGGCAGCGTCTCAAACGTAGGATTGATGGCCCAAAAAGCCGAAGAATATGGCTCTCACGATAAGACATTCCGTGCCCCTGGCAACGGGACGATTCGCGTTGTAGACAAATCGGGCACCACCCTTATGGAGCAATTAGTAGAACAAGGCGACATCTTCCGTATGTGCCAGACCAAAGACGAGCCGATCCAAGACTGGGTCAAACTTGGTGTAAGCCGAGCCAGGATCACGGGAGCTCCGTCTATATTCTGGCTGGACCCTAACCGCGCCCACGACATTGAACTGATCAAGAAAGTGGACAAATACCTTCCGCAACACGACATTTCCGGCCTGGAAATTCGCACCATGACCACTATTGATGCGATCAAGTACTCTATGGATCGTAGCCGAGCAGGACTAGACACAATCTCCGTGACAGGTAACGTCCTACGTGACTACTTAACGGACCTCTTCCCTATCCTGGAATTAGGAACCAGCGCCAAGATGCTCTCTGTCGTCCCACTCCTTAAGGGCGGTGGAATGTTCGAGACGGGAGCGGGCGGATCTGCCCCCCGCCACGTCCAACAGTTCGTCGAGGAAGGACACCTGCGTTGGGACTCCTTAGGAGAATTCTGTGCTCTCGTCGCATCTTTTGAACACCTGGCTCGAGTATTCTCAAATGATAAAGCCCAACTATTAGCCGACACGTTGGACCAAGCGATCGGGCAACACCTGGAACACGACAGAGCACCGTCTCGTCGTGTGAAGGAACTCGACACTCGAGGAAGTCACTTCTACCTGGCTCTCTACTGGGCACAAGCGCTCGCCAAACAAACAAAAGATACCGAGCTGCAAGCTCGCTTCATTGGTATCGCCGAACAAATGACCGCTAATGAGGGGAAAATTGTCGACGAGCTAAACGATGCCCAAGGACAACCAGTAGATATTGGTGGTTACTACCTGCCCAACGACGAGATGGCTTCCAAGGCAATGCGTCCCAGCCCTACTCTAAATGGGATTATCGACGCAATCTAACATCTAACCGATCGAATCTATATTAGTTAAAAGGCAAACAAAAAGTCCCCCGGCCATTTGCCGGAGGACTTTTTCAGTACTCGATGTCCCACAAAGACCAGCCAGACCAATATTTGGATCACACCATTAATCGGTTATCATGGCTTCCAGCGTCTCTCCTCCCCCAGGTAGATGAATCATAAATACATAGGAGCTCGAGCGGTGGTAAATGCGATCCCATTAGCGAAGCAGGTCATCTCCGAGAGACCGGAAGCAGTCGCCCTTGATGCCGGTCAAGAAAAACGTTTCCGAGATCTGGTGGAGAAGGCAACAATGATTGACCTCCACGAGCACCCCATTGTGAAACCCATAGACCCGGCCCAATTGATGAAATATCTGCAGGGCGATAGTCATGAATGGGGTTTCGATGCGATACGCCATGGTGGTTTCACCGCAGTTGGAACAGCCAATGTATACCGCGGTATGCTTAACACCGACGAGATGTCTTTCATCCGGTTTGATGACCTCTTACATGAGATTAGCTTAATGTTGTCAGATCTCAGCCGGCATGTCGGCGCAGTCAAGTTCAGCAACCCCAGTGAGATCGAGGCCGCCAAACAGCAAGGCAACATTGGGTTTCTCCCCACAGTTGAACACTTGGCTATCGGAAACCGACTGGAACGCCTTGATGTGCTCTACAACGCCGGAGTCAGACTGGCCGGATTAACCTATCGTCGTAAGAACTATATCGGAGACGGTCACCTAGAACGAAACGACGGTGGCCTAAGCACTTTCGGAGTCGAAGTCACCAAGAGGATGAACGACCTGGGCATGGTAATCGACTTATCCCACGCTTCGTTTAAAACAGCAATGGATGCCATCGAATTCTCACAAACCCCAGTCGTGTTTAGCCATGACGGGTCATACACACTAGGCCAACAGCAAGGCGGAGGCGAGTATGCGTCGGGGAGGCTCAGAAGGGACGAAGAATTATTAGCCTGCGCACGAAAAGGTGGTATCGTCGGAGTCACTGTCGCTCCATCCGTAATCAGCAGTTGGGGGACCGAGTTGAGCATTGATCGACTACTAGACCACTATGATTACATGGTGAAGTTGCTCGGGATTGACCATGTGGCCATCGGAACCGATTCAAGTATCGATGTGAGAGCCTCTGGCTTCGTCAGGGGTGTAGAAACTCCCGCCGAAGGGAAAAACATCATCCGTGGTTTGATCTCTCGTGGGTATTCTGACGCGGACATTCTTAAAATTGCAGGAGGCAACGCCTTGTCATTCTTCCGTCGAGTCATGTCTGACTAGCAAGTTCTATTCTTAATATACCTAGACACAAGCAAATAAGTTAATTTGCTTACGCACCTGCTTCCGAGTAAGTCATGGCGCTTTACCACATTCCTTACGCTTTCTGCATAGAAGTAGAGAGGCTTTTTAGTGCCTTGCTGTCCTCAAGGAATCCACAGAATTTTTCGATATTTCGATGTTATTCACAAAACTGCGTCTAGTATTTCTGCAGTTTTTAAGTTACACAGCACAGCCAAGGTTTTGATCCACGACCATCGCAAAAAGAATATGGTCAATCCGTTTCATCTTGGCCCGAATTTTGATCCACGACCATCGGCGAAAGAATATGGCCCATCCGTTCCATCTTGGCCCGCATATAATCGGCAGATTCTGGTTTAAGTTCAGGTTCGATTGGGATTCTTCCCATCACATTTACGCCTAAATTTTTTAAAGAAAGTATTTTATCTGGGTTATTAGTCAATAACTGGACGCTCCCAATATCCAAACTGCTCAGTATATCTGGG
>JAKUNL010000021.1:45661-61442 GCA_022451925.1 Dehalococcoidia bacterium | reverse complement strand
ATCCTCAAGGCACGCCACCAGATGGTCTGCTCGTATTCTGGACTCGTTGACTAGTTCCGCGGTCTCTCCGAAATTTTTGAGCTTCAAGAACGCTTCCCTGATACGGCGGTCATGGTTCTCCTGTCCGAGTTCGTAAGCATAGTCTTCCACGGCTTTCGTGCAGTCCAGTTTCGTCCCCCTCCCAAGGGCAACTCCTTTTACAGCCAGGGTTAGGCTACCCCACAGGAACTCTTCACAGCGATCCCATCGTCCAGTGCGTATCTGATCCATGGCGTCTTGTAGAAAACGCAGGCTCTGGCTTCGGTAGCGGATGATTAGGTTTTCGTCTTTTTTAATTAAATCTGACATGATTCCATTTTTGAGTTTACCATTCTTGCTTCGGAAAGGCCCACGGCTTTCTCAACGGTTGCCAAAAGATGCGTCCAGTGTCAACATTAGTCACTGTTTTAGATCAGACGGATTATCCGAATCGATTCTCATGGAGATGATCTTGACCGCCGATTCCTTTCGTTTTGTCAGCTATCCAACCCGTGTCCATGCCGGACCGGATGCTATCCGAAAATTATCCGATGAGGTTGACCGTATAAGGGCAACGCGAGTCCTAGTGGTCTGTGGTCAGTCAATATTTACCAAGACCGATCTGGTTGACCGTGTCAAATTGGTATTGGGTACCCGGGTTGTTAAAGTGTTTTCCGGCGGCCAGACCGGCTCTCCGGTGACCTCGGTTTTGGAAGGTGTTGCAGCTGCCCGTGACGTAGACGCCGATTGTATCGTGGCGGTGGGCGGTGGCAGCTCGGTGGTCACCGCACGGGGAATCGCCATCTTGTTGGCTGAAAATGGTACTCCCAATGAACTTTGTACTCAATATCCTGTGGGAAAACCTCCGGTTAGCCCCCGTTTGATGGAGCCTAAGCTACCAATATTCAACGTACTGACCACTGCCACCACTGCCATGACCCGTTCTGGAACTGCGCTTATCGATTCGGAATCTGGTCATCGTCTGGAATTGTTTGATCCCAAAACACGACCCGCTGCAGTGATCTGGGACGATCAGGCTTTGCTGACTGCATCGCCCTGGTTGTGTTTGAACGCCACGGCCGGGTGTTTCAGTGGTGTTGCTTCCGCGTTGCAACGAACCGATCTAAACCCTTTGGCCGAAAGCGACCTGTTAGAGGCCCTGCGATTGTTGATGGACAACTTGCCGTTGGTAAAGTCCCAACCCGATAATCCTTCGATAAGAGTCAGATTATGCGCGGCAGCGTTTCTATACAACCGTGCGACCGACGCTGGGGCCGGAGGCAGTGCTCTGGGGGTTGTGACTGCGTTGGCTCACTCTCTCGATACTCGTTTCCCTGAATGCGGTCACGGGGATGCCTATTCGATTTTGACGGCCCCCGGAATGCGGTTCAATGCTGAAGCAAACGCGGCTGGTCAGGCTAGTTTTGCACGGGCAATGGGCATCAAGCACAGTGGCATGGATGATGTTCAAGCTTCCGGGATCGCTGCTGATGCCATTGAAACTTTTTATAAAGATTTAGGGATGCCTGTACGGCTAAGTGAGGTAGGCGTTTCTAAACAGGGTATCGATATTATTGCAGCCGATGCTATGACGGATTTTGGACTTCACCGCAACGTCCGAAAGATTCAGAGTGTCGAAGATTTGACGGAAATCTTGACGACCGTTCAATAAAAAAAGTAATAATCGCTTCTTCCATGAATTTACGGGATTCCACGCTATCTAATCCGAAATTTTCAATCAATCTGCCATTAGACTACCCAACTAGGTCTCTAAAGGCTAGAATCTGTGTTGGCTTTCATCGGATTCAAATAACAGATTTCAATTAGGACGGTAATAACAATGTCCACACGCCCCAAGGTAAGAATAGAACGGGACTCAATGGGCGAAATGGAAGTCCCAGCCGACGCCCTATATGGAGCGTCCACCATGCGGGCGGTGTTGAACTTCCCAATTAGCGGTCTGGGCTTCCCCCGATCGTTCATCCGGGCCCTAGGCCTTGTGAAACAGTCAGCAGCCAAGACCAATCTCTCGCTGGGCCTGCTCGAACAAAAGATCAGCGACGCTATCGTCGCTGCTGCCCAAGAGGTGATTGACGGTAGATTGGATGAACACTTCGTGCTGGATATTTTTCAAACGGGGTCTGGAACATCCACCAATACTAACGCCAATGAGGTCATTGCCAATCGTGCCAGCCAGTTATTGGGTGGAGACTTGGGTTCCAGGCTGGTCCACCCCAACGACCACGTGAATATGGGCCAGTCATCCAATGACGTCATACCCACCTCCATCCATTTGGCGGCTTTGCTTTCCATTAAAGAAGATCTCATCCCATCTTTGGAGTTCCTGGCGGTGGAGTTGAACAAAAAATCTGAGGAGTTTTGGCCTGTAATCAAGACAGGCCGGACTCACTTGCAGGACGCTACTCCTGTCCGGTTAGGTCAGGAATTTAAAGGATTTGCCGGACAGGCCGAATACAGCGTTCAACGGTTGAAAAGGGCCCAAGAGGCCCTGGCTGAAGTTGCTCTGGGTGGCACGGCAGTAGGAACAGGAGTCAACACCCATCAAGAATTCTCCTCTCGTACCTGCAAGACGATATCTGATGCTTCCGGGGTCTTGATAAAAGAAACAGGAAACCATTTCCAGGCTCAAGCTTCTTTGGATGGATTGGTCGAGGCCAGTGGAGAGCTGAAGACTATTGCTATAAGTCTGCACAAGATTGCAAACGATATTCGGTTCATCGCTTCTGGCCCACGAGCTGGACTCGGCGAGATTTCTCTTCCAGAGGTCCAGCCAGGTAGTTCCATAATGCCAGGTAAGATTAACCCGGTGATTTCGGAATCTGTGATTCAGGTGGTGGCCCAAGTCGTTGGCAACGATGCCTCAGTGACCCTGGCCGGACAGGGTGGTTATTTTGAGTTGAATACCATGATGCCAGTGGCGGCCCACAACATCCTGCAGTCCATATCACTTCTGGCGGCATCGGCTCACAACTTCGCTGAGCAGTGTGTAAAAGGAATCGTTGCCACTAATGTGGGCCCGGACATGGTTGAAAAGGGTCTGATGCTGGGAACAGCCCTGGCTCCGGCAATTGGTTACGATGCTGCGGCAGCTATTGCTAAGGAGGCTTCCTCTAAGGGCACGACCATTCGCGAGATGGCGAAAGCGAAGACGGAATTGTCCGACGCCGAGTTGGATGGGCTTTTGGCGCCTGAGGGTATGACCGAGCCAGGAATCGGCGCCGGCGGAGTAGGTGGTGGTGGTTAGCTTGATCGGTAGGCTTCCTTGGATAACTAATATTAATCAAAGGGCTAGTCAGAGCTAGCCCTTTTTTATTTCGTCTTCAAATAGCGGTAGGCCTTTTTCGGTAGCTTGCATCAGGCATTCCATACAGCGTTGTTCTATGGTGTGGCCTGCTGATGACCAGAGGTTCTCAGAGCGGTGACCGCACAAGTAATTCGGTTCCACATTCTCTATCCCAGTGTTCTCAAGGTAGTGAACGTATCCTTGCCTGTGTTCGTTAGCCCACCACCAGCGAGTAATGCTAGCGTCTAGTTCATCTAGGTAGGCTTTAAACTTGTCCTGCCATTCTCCCTCGGATGGCATTATTACCAACCATCGGCCATGTTCCGAGTTAGGGTCTCTCTCCGCCTTGAGATCGCCGCTCCTGATATATTCCCGGACGTCACGTTGAGATATGTTCAATTTGCGCGATGCGTCTTGTATCGTTAGTTTTTCCATATGGGCTTCATTTGACCTCCCCTGATGCTGGCTATATGTCAGTTCGTGGGGTTTGGCGCGATTGCCGGGTCTTCAATGGTATCAGCTAGAGAACCACCGGGTGGAACCATGGGGTATACGTTTGTGTTTGAGTCTACCACGAATTCAATCAAGAACGGTCCATCATGGGCTTGCGCTTGGCGTAGGGCAGGAAGAACGTCTTCTTGTTCGGTTACTCTGAGAGCTCCCACACCGTAGGCTTCACACAGTTTTATGAAGTCGGGTCCGTCTACTGGAACCGCCTTCAGGTGGCCGTCGTAGTACATCTCCTGCCATTGTTTAACCATTCCCAGATATCCGTTGTTGATCAGGGCGATTTTCACTGGTAGTTTCTCTTCGGTGAGGGTAACCAGTTCCTGGAGGGTCATTTGGAATCCACCGTCTCCAGCCACTGCCCATACTGGCGTGCCTGGCTTGGCAACTTGGACTCCAAGCGCTGCTGGAAGTTCGAATCCCATAGCTCCCAGTCCACCTGAAGAGACAAAAGAGTCACTTTCGTTGAAGGTGAGGTATTGAGCCGCCCACATCTGGTGCTGGCCAACGCCGGTCACGATTGTGGTTTCTTCGTCTTCTCGAAGCAGCGTATCCAGCGCCGTCATTACCTGCTGGGCCTGGAGTTGGTCGCTGGGTGGGATGGCTAGAGACGGATGATCCTGTTTTAGGTTTGAGATGAACTGCATCCAATCGGGGTGAGGGGTGTTGTTGACCATGGGGGTCAATTCTTGGAGCAAGGCTTTGGCGTCACCGACCACGGCGACTTCTACAGGTACATTACGTCCGATTTGTGAGGGGTCGATGTCCATGTGGATGATTCTAGCGTGAGGGGCGAAGGTGTCTACCTTACCTGTCACACGGTCGTCAAATCTCATGCCGACTCCAACAATGAGGTCGGCCTGATCAACGGACAGGTTTGACCAGTACATGCCATGCATCCCAAGCATACCCATGCTCAACGGATGACCACTTGGAAAGCTTCCCAGACCAAGAAGTGTGGTGATCACAGGAATGCCGGACTTCTCGGCAAGGGCCAGCATCTCTTTGTTGCCTCCGGATGTCATGACACCGTGGCCACTGATGATGAGTGGGCGTTCTGCCTCGTTAATGAGACGGGCGGCCTCTTTCAATCGTTCTGAAGCTTCTTCTGAAACTTCGGGAACCGAGGCGCTAACCACATCAGGAAAGGTAACGTCAGTCAATTCCATCTGTACGTCCCTAGGAATATCAATCAACACCGGACCCGGGCGGCCTTCCTGGGTCACATAGAACGCCTCACGGATGGTCTCGGCCAGGTCGTTGGGATTCATCACCATGAATGTCTTTTTGGTGGTCGATGCGGCTATTGAACATATGTCGCATTCTTGGAACGCTTCGCTACCCAGTGATGCCCGAGCCACTTGGCCAGTGATTGCCACCATGGGCACGGAATCGGCTTTGGCTCCCATGATGCCGGTGACCAGGTTAGTTGCGCCTGGACCGGAGGTTGCGACACAGACGCCTACCTTGCCGGTGACTCTGGAGTATCCGTCGGCAGCATGGGCCGCAGACTGTTCGTGACGTACCAGAATGTGGCGTAATTGAGGATACGACCAGAGAGCGTCGTAGAAAGGTAGAATCGCACCGCCGGGATAGCCAAAAATCGTATCTACGCCTTCTCTGAGAAGACTTTCGCAAATAATTTCAGCGCCTTTAAGTTTCATGTTGCCCCCGCAGCATCCATCGATAATGTGAATTTCTTCCTGCAGAGAAAAGCGCCGGAAAATCCGCTGTGTGGCATAAAAAAAGCCTCATCCCAACATAGGGACGAGACATTCAATGCTCGCGGTACCACCCTAATTATCCCGAGGTTAGTCGGGACCTCTCTTACAGGACACCAACATGTCCCGTCTTTCTTAACGGGGGAACGAACCCCGGCCTGGTTTACTGACCCTCTTTCATCTTCAGAGAGGTTTCGACTGGCGGCTCCGGAGGGATTTTCAGTTCAGATTCGGTGCGCCTGCTTTCACCATACCAGGCTCGCTAGGCACCTACCCCTGCCTACTCGTCTCCATCATCACCCTTAGGATAAAGACTAACAAAGGGCGACGATGGTGTCAACATTGTGTGTCTGATTTCAACCGTTATTAAAGTATCTCCTATTGAAAACCAAGACATTGCTGTTTTATGTTTAATCGTGTGCCTACGCTATGCTATCATTGGCCTCTATAGGAGTGACTTTTGTACGGTAATTCGCCTGTTAACTCGTCTGTCCGATTGCGATCCAAACGCCATCAGAGTCTGATAGGCATTGCGGCTGTTGGAGCCACGGGCTTAACTAAAAACCTGACCCAGAATCTGCAACGAGACTTATATTCTGGGTTGTTTGACGGGTTCGTAAATACATCTCATGTAACTCCTCTTCCATCCACAACTGCTGAACGTAGTTTGTCTTCTGATACCGTCGCAGCTCCGACATACGCTACTGATGCGACCGTTTCGGTTGAACCGTATGTTCGTAACGTAGCCCTTTTGCCTGGGGAGTCGACCAGCCTGCATTTCACCCCTGACGAGGGGTTAGTTTTAGCCCCACTGGAAATAGATCGGTTATTGGTTTTGACCAACCAACGTCTTATAGCATTCGAGCAGAATGAAGGTATGAGCGAAACGGTCATCATCCCTGTGGAGGAGGTCAAAGGTGTGGAGGTCAAGAGGGGGGCTCGAAGCAAGGGAACGATGTTGCAGGGTGCATTGATTATGGTGGGCGCCGTCACTTTCTATGTGCTTATATCCTATTGGCTGACAGGGAAGATAGATGGTCCAACTGTGCCAATCATACGAATGGATTTGGTGGCATTGATCGTATTCTTGGCTGTTTTGTTCGGAGTAGGCATGATGGCTCAAATATATTTTGGCAAACCCGATGACGAGGTCACCTTTCAGGGAGACGGTGTAAGTCTGACGTTCCGCTTTAACGGCGAATCTTCGAAAGAAGACGTATTCGAAGTGGTCAATACCGCCTTTGCTGCCAGACAAACGATGGTGGCAAAGGTCGGTTTACGCGGTTCAAGGGCAGACTTGTCAGGCTTGGACGCGGATTAGTCTCTTTAATTCAGTGGGTTAGCCGAGTGGCAGTCCTGGATTTACATCAATGTTCATGGGTGTTTGGTCTCCACGCTCATATTGAAAGTATCCGCAGGCCGCAATCATGGCCCCATTGTCAGTACACAAAATTGGCGGCGGGATTATCACCGGCAGATGTGACCGCTTTGTTATTTCCTTTCGCAGCCGAGCATTGGCCGTAACGCCACCGCCCAACACCAGACCATTTGCCTTGTATTTCGATGCCATCTCAATTAGTTTGGCCGACAGAACGTCTACTACTGATTCTTGGAACGCCGCCGCCAGCTCGCGAATCAGTCTTTCCGTGTCAACACCGTTTTCTGGAGAAGGGTATAACCCCCGGTCCTGAGCAATGTGCAAAAGAGCTGTTTTTATCCCGCTGAAACTAAAATCCAGAGTGCCTTTCATCCATGCCCGGGGTAGGTCTTCTTCGCCGTTCGCCCCCGCTGACACACGCTGTATCTCCGGCCCGCCTGGAAATCCCAACCCTAGGATACGGGCAGCCTTGTCGAAAGCCTCACCAGCGGCGTCGTCGCGGGTGCGTCCGACCAGTTTATACTTGCCGTGGCCCTCCATGAGGAGCAGGTCTGTATGCCCTCCTGATGCGACTAGACACGCCAGTGGGAAACCTGGATCTTTTTCTAGTTCTGTCTTGGTGAGCCAGGAGGCGTAGATATGCCCTTCCAGGTGGTTCACACCAATTAACGGGATACCAAGCGAATATGATATGGCTTTAGCGGCGTTCACTCCAGTGATAAGTGACCCCGCCAGTCCTGGGCCATAGGTCACTGCAATGGCATCCATGTCTTCTAGGCTTAAATCTGCATCAGTAGCCGCCTGTTCCAGGACGGGGATTAGGTCTCGTACGTGTTGACGGGATGCGAGTTCTGGAACCACTCCTCCGTATTTGGCATGAAGGTCAATCTGGGACGAAATTACGTTAGACATTAAGACTCGGCCGTCAGCCACTACTCCGGCTGCCGTTTCATCGCAGGACGTTTCAATTCCTAGGATATTTACTGACATGTTGGAATCGCTACTCTTTCTTGAAGGGATGATTTTAAAAATACGCAGGTTTCCGCTCTTCGCGAAAATAGTTTGGAATACAATCTACTTATCAACTTTACACTAATTTAAGGCCAATGCTATCATCCTGGTTAGACTCGATATCGCCCGGGGGCAACTTTTCGAGGTTTTGGAGGTGGCTTCCGCTGATGGATGCCGGTGATTTATGGCGATTAGCTTTGTTAGTGGTATGTCTCGGCCTATCCGGATTTTTCTCCGCATCTGAAACTGCTTTTATTGCTCTACCCAGAGCACGGCTCTTGCACCTGGTTCGGAGTGGAAAGGCGGGTGCAGACAGGGTCTCTCACATAGTCCAACGTCCGGAGCGCTTTCTAGCGACTGTGCTCTTGGGTAATAACCTGGTCAATACAGCTGCAGCCGCCTTGGCCACGGTCCTCGCATTAAGCTTGATATCGAATCCAGGACTCTCCGTTTTGGCCGCTACTTTTGGTGTAACCACATTCCTATTGCTGTTTTGCGAGACGGCTCCTAAGAACATTGCCTGGCGTCGTTCAGAGAGCGTTGCTCTTAAAGTTTCTAGGCCCATCCGCATTGTCGAATTTGCCCTCTCTCCAGTGGTTACGTTACTCCAGTTATTTAGCACGTTTATTAATAGGGTTCTTGGTATCTCCGATGTAACATCTCAGATGGGTGAGGAAGAGATACGGACGATGATTGCTGCCGGGGCACAGACAGGTACCGTGGAAGCAGGTGAAGCCGCTCTTTTGGAAAAGGTGTTTCGTTTTGGTGATCGCCAGATGCGAGAGATTATGACTCCCCGTCCGGAGATTGTTTGGGTCGAGCAGGGTGATAACCTGGATGCGTTCCTGACCGTATATTCAGAAAACACTCATACTCGGTTCCCTGTCTTTGAAGGGTCCATGGAAAATGTCCGAGGTGTATTATCCGTGAAGGATGTTCTGTCTGGTATGGCAGAACAGGAATCAAATTCTGCATTAGCCGTGACGGCATATTTGCGGCCGGCATTGTTTGTCCCCGAGACCAAAAGTGTTAGTGAAACCTTCAATGTTATGCGGGAAGGGGGCCACAGTATGGTTCTGACTGTGGATGAGTTCGGCGGTATTGCCGGATTGGCCACTCTGAAGCAAATGATGGCCGTGATTGTAGGGCAGATGGGTGAAGAGGGAGTGGCTCCAGAAGAGTCAGTAACTGCACTAGGGCGTGACGCTTTCCGCATGGATGCTAGTATGGCTATATCCGACATAAATGAAGAGCTCGAGCTGGAAATCCCAGACGGTGATTATCAGACCTTAGCAGGTTTCATTTTAGATCGCCTTGGCAGGATACCTGAGGTTGGCGACGTGATGGAGTTCGAAAACTTACGCATCACCATCAAAGCTATGGAGAGAGTGAAAATCGAGGAAGTGGAATTGAGACGTCTAAGCTCTGGAAGCGAAGCCGATTCTGGCTCTGGGTCTGCTATCAACGGGAGTGTCACTTAAATAGTGAAATTCTTTGTAGTGCGGCATGGTGAGACCGACTGGAACAAGCTAGGTCGTTTTCAGGGCCATACTGATATCAGTTTGAATGACCGAGGCCTCTCCCAGGCTAGGGAAACAGCCGTTGCTTCCGAAGATTGGGGCTACACAGCCATATATTCAAGCCCATTGGTCAGGACCGTTCAAGTGGCAGAGGAGATTGCCAAAGTTACTCCTATGCTAGTCAGCCAGGAACCAGGACTAAAAGAGCTCAGCTTGGGTGATTTGGAAGGGGTTACTGGAGAAGAGATGCGTAACGACTGGCCAGATTTATTTGCGGCATGGCGGACAGAGCCCGAGAAAATGTCTATGCCCAACGGGGAATCTCTGGGTGAACTCCGTGATCGGACTTGGCAGGTAATCTTGGATATTGAACAGAAACACTCATCAGATGATTCCATTGTCGTGATATCCCATAATTTTGCTATCCGATCTATCGTTAATGAGCTGCTCGGTATGCCGTTGGCTTATTTCCACCGAATGTCTCTTAATTTGGCGTCTGTGTGTACCTTCGACAGTGATGAGCGTGGTCGCCGTCTTACAGGGTATAACTCCACCAGCCACCTGTCTCCTGAAAATAGGTAACCGGAGGATATCTTGGCGATTGCTGCCGAACTCGAACGAAAGGTTGCAGCCGCTTTGCAGCGAGCCGGTTACTCTAATTCAGGCGTAACCTTGGTTGTTGGTGTCTCCGGTGGGCCTGATTCTTCGGCTCTTTTGTACGTCTTACACCGTCTCAAAGACGCTCATGGTCTATCGCTGCATGTCGCTCATCTGAACCATAATTTTAGGGGACAGGAAGCCGAGGACGATGCGGTTTTTGCGGCAGATGTCGCTACAGAGTTGGGTTTGCCATACACTGTGGTCAAAGAGGATCCCCATGAGTACCAAAGGGTGCGAGGGATATCTTCATTTGAACAAGGCGCTCGGGAGATGCGGTACGCATTCATGGCCCGAGTGGCGACAGCTATTAGAGCCCAGGCTGTGTCTGTTGGCCATACCTCTGATGATCTGGCGGAGACGGTGATGCTCCACGTGCTCCGTGGATCAGGGTTATACGGATTGCGAGGGATGGGCGAGGTCTCTTATTGGCCCTGGCCAGCCGATGCCGGTGAGTTGAAAATATTCAGGCCTTTGTTGGATGTAACCAAAGCTCAGACTGCCGAGTATTGTCGGGAGATTGGCCGTACCTACCGCATTGACTCTGGGAATTACATGTGGCGGTTTACTCGCAACAAGGTTCGGCAGGACCTGATGCCGCGACTGGCTGAGGACTACAACCCACAGGTCAGAGATGCCTTAGTGAGGTTGGCTCGGACTGCAGCCGAGGAACTGGATTTCGTAGAGCAAGAGCTGGACAAAATATGGTCAGATGTTGCGGTTGAGATAGGTGCAGACGAGATACGTTTTTCCAGACCAGCTATGAGAAAGCTTCATCCGCTGTTGCAGCGCTTGGCATTGAGGCGCGGATACGTTTTAGTCGCTGGAGACTCCACCAAGTTGAGAGAGACTCATCTCGTGGCTATGGAACGTATGTCGTCGAGTGGCCGGGGCGGTCGATTCTTGGAGTTGCCTGGACGGGTGTTACTACGCGAAGAATACAGGCATCTGGTTCTGACGTTAAGCCCTGGGCAAGAATCTCCTTATCCCGAGATAAACGGTACCCACGAAATAATCTTCCCATCAGAATGTGGTGTGCAAACCTCGACGATTGCTGGCAGCTGGATCGTTACGATGTACGCTGGGACTGCCGATCAAAAGCCTGATTGGGAGAGTATCCAATCGGGAGATAATTGGACCCAGTGCTTTAATCTGAAGTCTATTGGCGATGTAGTATCAATGCGAGGGTGGCAGTCGGGCGACCGCATACAGCCCTTGGGAATGGAAGGTCATAAGAAATTACAGGACTTATTCACCGACTTGCGAGTGCCTCGACCATGGCGGGATAGGGTGCCATTGTTGGAAACCGAAAAGGGAATTGCTTGGGTGGTTGGCCATCGGATGTCTGACTGGGCAAAGATAAGCTCCAATCCTGATGACCCGGTTCTTTGGGTGAGGTTCAGCCAAAATCAGGGAGAATCCTCCGTTGGGTTTTTCGACGGTCTGGATTAGGTTCCCATTAGGCGTTGCCATTCACCAGCATTCCCACTTCAACTACTTCTAGTCCTGAACGCAGTATGGTGGTGATTCCATGCGCATCGCCTCAACGGGCACTGAGCATTTTTCGGGCCCAATGTCCAAGGTCGTTTTGGCGGGGTCTTTAGGATTCATGCGGTGAGTGGTGGGCATCACCACGTAGAGCCACTGATCTATGAACGCTACCATTTCAGCTACCTCCTTCACGTCTTCTAAGGTCATACTGGTCCAGTAAGACATGGTTGTAGCATGTGTTACTCCGACATGTTGGATTCCAATGTTTCGTGCTTCGGCGAACAGGGTTTGCTTTCTGAGATGGATATGTGTCCCATAGCCAATACCATGTCATAGGGTTCAATAATATCCAAGATCAAATCGATTGCGAGCACGAGATAACCTGAGCTGTTTAGTGGTGAGATTCCGTTGTCTAATCCTTTGGATTATTTGGCAGATTTTCAAAGTATGTCGGCGTCCGAACTACTCGGCCTCCAATTTTTGCGGTGGCCTTTACGGCTGAGGGTTGAGTCCACCTATTTCGTAATCCTGGGCGATACCGCCCAGGACGTTGACGTCTGTTGACAGGTCACTGGTGGTCGCAGCTACTGGGTGGGGTATTCGTGAATTTTTAGTACCATTCCTTGCATACCAAGTTCTTTGGCTTGTAGTGTAATTTCCACTGGGCCCGCCCGTCGCTCTACCTTCTGGTCTGGGCCGAAATGCACGTGTGGATCCAGGGTGCCTTCCAAGATGCGGTCTACATTGCCCAAGGTCTCACCATGTCACTGAATAGAGGTCTAAAGGATGAGATATGAATGGTGATGAATGAGGTTTAAACACGCCTGTTTTCAAGGTGGCGCAAGCTTAAACAGGCGTCTATACGTGTCAACGTAAATGGCCTATACGGAATAGTTTGGCACGTCAACCGCGGTTGCTAGGGGCGAGTCAGGTTGTTAGCATGGTGGCATTTCCACCCAGGAGGTAATCATGGATCTGGGAGTTAGAGGCCGGGTGGCAATTGTCGGCGGCGGGAGTAAAGGGTTGGGGCGTGCCTGTGCTGACTCGTTAGCACAAGAAGGGGCCAACATAGTGATCTGCAGCCGAAATTCAGATGGATTGAATCAAGCCGCTGGAGAGATAAAGGCGGCTACCGGGGTAGAAGTCTTAGCTCTGCCTGCTGACCTATCACAACTGGATGATATCCAGTCCTTAGTTAAAAAGACTAAGGATCACTTTGGGCGTTTGGATATCCTGGTCAACAACACTGGCGGCCCGCCTGCAGGTCGCGCAGCCACCACGACCGAGGAAGTGTGGTATCAGTCGGTGGAGATGGCTCTTTTGTTCTTTATCCGGATGAGTCGAGAGGTCGTGCCCCATATGAAAGAAGGTGGCTGGGGACGCATAGTCAATGTACTGGCAAGTTCCGTCTACCAACCCATCGATAACCTGGTGACCTCCGGTGTTACTAGGCTGGGTGCAGTGGCCTTTGCCAAGAGCCTAGCTGACGAAGTAGGGCGGGATAATATCCTGGTCAACAATGTCGCTCCTGGCTATCTGATGACCGATCGGATGATGCATATTTTTGAGGTTCGTTCGGAAGATACTGGGACGAACGTGGAAGAGCTGCTCCAGGACCATTCGTCCACCATTCCTTTGGGTCGTTTGGGGCGACCCGAGGAACTTGGGGATTTGGTCACATTCCTGTCCTCAGAGAAGAATAGCTACACCACCGGAGCGACCATATTGGTGGATGGCGGTGTAGTGAGGTCGGTGATGTAACCGGTTTATATGCTGGTTGCCTGGGTCTTTGGAAAAATTATGTATGAAAAGCACAGTAGCCACGTTCAGCGAAGTAATGACTTGTAAGATCTATCGAGACTCTAGATGTGGTGGAAAACTGGTAGTCAGGACGCCTATGGGAGTACCTGTTGTCTGTAATGTAGATGCTCATTACACCTCCTCCAAGTGCATCAGGGATAACAGTCCGAATGAGGGTGTATCCTCTCTTAATATGGATTGTGTGTACTGTAAACATCAAATTCGTAATCCCTGACATTTAGAGGTTTTCAGGATTCCAAAACCGGTGTAGGTTTTGTATGATTGGTGAGTCATCGTTAAGGAGAAGGGCCGGTTATTTTAGTGAAGCAACCTGCCCTCAGAATTACTCGGGAGGCAGACTTGCGGAACCTGGCGAACTTCCTAGTCCATCTTTTTAACCGCGACGGCGAACCTGATCGGGCCTATCTGTCTGTAATTCATGACCGGTGTTTGTTCTGTGAAGAACCAATCAGCGATTCTCCTTCCTATTTGGCCTACCGGGTCTGCCCTTTTTGCAGGTTCCACTATACGGTAACCGCAAGACAGCGGATTGATCTGTTGGCTGATAAAGGGACTTTCAAAGAGTCCTACAAATACATCAGCTCGATGGAGCCATTGTCATTTTCCCGGCGCTCCCGTTACCGAAAGTTCTTTTCCCAAGATCAGAATAGAACAGGTCTCACTGAAGCGGCGGTTACCGGAGTATGTCGAATCGGTGACACCGAGACTATGCTCATCGTCTTGGATTTCGGTTTCATGGGTGGGACCATGGGCAGTGTGGTCGGCGAGAAGGTCTCAATGGCATTTGAGAATGCGGCTCGCCGTGGTATCCCTGCCGTGGCTGTCGTTTCAGGTGGTGGAGTCAGGATCCAAGAAGGCGTACTGTCTTTAATGCAGATGGCTAAGACCGTTACCGCCGCCAATCGGCTGAGGGATGAGGAAGTTCCTTTCGTCGTGGTGCTGGCAAACCCCTCAACAGGTCAGGCTTACGCGAGCTTTGCCAATCTGGCTGATGTGATACTGGCCGAGCCAGGTTCTTTGATTGGACTTTCGCCGCTGCGGACCCTACGTGAAGTGTCTAAGATGCCCTTGCCTTTGGATGCTCACACAGCAGAGGCTCACGTTGGCCATGGTCTACTCGATAATGTGGTTGATCGGGAGAACCTGCGGTTGCGCATTTCGTCTTTGTTGGAAATACTCACCTCCCATAAGCATGGAAAGCCCAACCATAAACACCTGCTCAAGTCGGGCCCCGTTGAATGTGAGGCCGTGGAACCGTGGGAAGCAGTTACTGCTGCCAGGAATTCTGAGCGTCCATTGGCAATAGCTTATTTCAGGTCAATGATGGACCCTTTCATCGAACTACGTGGTGACCGACTTAACAGTGACGACCGGTCTATAATCGCTGGATTAGGTTTTATGGACGGGCAACCGATGGCTGTTATTGGTCAGCAACGGCGGCAGTTAGTGGAAGGAGAGCGGTACCATGTGTTCCCTGATGGCTTGCGTAAAGCACAGCGTGTCATCGACCTCGCCTGCCGTTTCAAGTTGCCGTTGGTTACATTGATTGATACCCAGGGTGCTGACCCAGGTTTAGAAGCAGAGGAACAGGGGATTGGGAATGCCATCGCCAGGACACTATCTTCGATGCTAACTGTGCCGACTCCAATGGTGTCAGTGGTCATAGGTGAAGGCGGTAGCGAGGGCGCTTTGGCTTTGAGCTTGTCTGACCGCATACTTATACAGCAATATGCCGTGTATTCACCGATGTCGGTGAATCATACGATCGGCAATGCCCACCATGATCACACACTTGACAGGGAGGCGGCTGAAGCCCTGATGCTGACGGCCTACGACTGCCAGGAACTTGGCATCGCCGATGAGATCGTTCCTGAACCGGAAGGTGGTGCCCATGTTGATCCTCGAGAGGCGGCCTCAGTTCTGCAAAATGCCATCCTCACCAACATAGCCCATTTGGCCAGGATGTCTGAAGGCAAGCTTCTGAAGAAACGCTACCATAAGTTCCGCCGGATGGGTGAGGGAAGTGAACATTCCCAGGAGGCAATGGGCCGAGAGGTCAATCTTTTGATGAGCATTACCTCGGGAGATGCTCATCCTGAACGGGCGCCCCGGAGGCAGAAGAAAAAAGGCCAGGCAGAGGAACCTGTTAAGGCGCAAACAACTTCAGACGACTAGAGTTTTCTTTTTAGGTAACTTCCTGACAATCTGATTGATAAAGATTCAGATAATTAAAAGTCCAGTCTGGTGGAATTTGTCATTATCTGAATCTTTAGGTTGCTTCTGATCCAAATTCCTTGAGACTTTTCTTCATTTCTGTAGCAACAGACAGGAATTCCGATTCGACGGACGTATC
>JAKUNL010000021.1:0-45563 GCA_022451925.1 Dehalococcoidia bacterium | reverse complement strand
GTTAAGTGATTCGTGGTGTTGGGTCACATCCAAGTTCTAAGTCGAATATCTAGATTAGAAGCTGGAGATATTTTAGATATTCGACGGCTTATATGCCCAATTGGGAACGGGCTTCTTCGCTGATCAACTCAGGCGACCAGGGCGGGTCGAACACCATCTCGATCTCGACTTCTTCGACCCCGTCCAACTCTTGTACTGCCCATTCAGCCTGTTGTCCGATGTACGGTCCCATGCCGCAGCCGGGGAAGGTGAGGGTCATTTGGACGTAGACGTCCGAGTCTTTTACCTGGACATCGTAGACCAAGCCGAGGTCTACGATGTTTACCGGTATTTCCGGATCATACACAGTTTTTAAAGCTTCGTAGATCGCTTCTGTGTTTACGGCCTCGGTCATGATTATCTCCTAACGGGAATGGACTGAAACGATTATATTGAAGTCGAGTAAGGTGGTCAATAATTATCAGCTGATGGTTTAAGTGCCATCCTACGGGTTACCAGATAGGCAGTGGATACCGCACCTACGGCAGCTCATCCGTTGGGTTAAAGCTATCTTGTAGGAGTCTCTCAAGGTATAAGCAATAGTTTGCCTGTGGTGGCCCTACTCTCCAACCGTCGGTGCGCTTCTGGGGCGTCAGACAACGGGAATTCTTCGCTGATTTTGAGTTTCAGCTCGCCGGAATTCACCCAGCCCAGCACATCGCCGGCTCGTTTTTCTAACTCAGCTCTGTTGACGGTGTAGTCACCAAGTCCTGGACGGGTGAGGGAGAGAGACCCTGAGCCGAGGATGCTAGGGCTGATTGGGTCTGGAGCTCCGCTGGCCGCGCCATAGAGGACCATGTGTCCGCGGCGCCCAAGGCTGGCGATACTCTGGTTGAAGGTGGTTTTACCGACTCCGTCGTAAACCGCGTTGACCCCTTCACCGTCGGTGGCCTTCTTGATCTCTTCGGCGAAGTCCTGTTTGGTATAAAGGATCACGTGGTCTGCGCCGGCTCCCTTGGAAAGCTCGGCTTTGTCCTCAGTGGAAACGGTGGAAAACACGTACCCGCCTAGACGTTTTATCATCTGGGTTAAGAGTAGTCCCATTCCACCGGCTCCGGCGTGGACGATGACCCTGTCGCCTTTTTGCACAGGGTAGGTAGAATGGCAGAGATAGTGAGCGGTCATACCCTGCAGAATAGCCGCAGCTCCAGCTTTGGCATCTACGCCCGAAGGCCGTTTAATTAATCTCCAAGCGGGTACGATTGCCAATTCAGCATAGGTTCCAGGGGCTGTGCAATATGTGACTGCGTCTCCTACTTGTACCTCGGTTACGCCTGGTCCAACCGACTGTACCACTCCCGCTCCTTCTACTCCAATGATGCGAGGCAATGGTGGTCCGGGGTTCACTCCTTGGCGGCTGTAGACATCGGTAAAGTTCACTCCAGCCGCTTCAATTCTTACTACCGCTTCTCCCTCTCCGGGAGTTGGGTCGGCTACGTCCACATATTTCATAACATCTGGGCCGCCAAATTCAGTAATCTGTGCTGCTTTCATGTTGAGCCCTCCTGATTTTATCTGTGGGGAACTTGAGCGTTAATTCTACGATTGCCTGACGCCTGACGAATGCCGGTTAGTATACACCTGACTTGCTAACACGAGAGCGGGTTCGGTCAGTGACCTACGAAGCCAAAGATTTAAAAGACAAGTGTAGGCAGCAGAGGGAGATGTATGAATGGCTGGGCATGTCAACAGCCCAGCCATTTAGAACCGGTGTTTGTTAGGACGAGAGCCCCAGAGCGGATAGGGCCGGGCCACTGCTTGGTACTCTGACCCCAGATGCTCTAAACATCTCTTCAAGCTTCTGCGACACGGCCGTATCAGGTTGAGTACCTTCGTTGAGGTGGGCTTCTAAGTCCGACAGAGTGTCATAAGGCTGATCCACATTCCAGTAGAAAGAAAGTAGCCAGCTTAACTCACGTTCATTGTTGGGGATTGGGATATCCGAGAGGTCGTATAGGTTATTTAATACCTTGGTGTACCTGAGGATTCCGGCCTTATCTGCAGAACTCTCTCCGTAGAACCTCCGGCGGCTTAACTCAGTGATGCGTTGGGCGTAATCGGAGTCTCCGTAGATGTTCTTTGGCAGCCACTCGTTGCGCAGGTCAACCACCTCATTGCCGTTTTCATCGACTATGGCAACGGCGGCGTCAGAACCCAATTCAGTTTCGTACTCGAATTTTACAGCGTCTCGGAGTAACGCTTCTTGAAGCATCAGTGTCAGGTCCCGTGGGATTTTCTTGTATCTGTCACCTGTAGCCGCGTCATTACTGTCAGCGCCCACTCCACCGGTGTTGAATACGAAGTACTGTTGATCCAGTCCACCTTCTTCAATCTTCTTGACGATGTGGTATAGGTTGTTGGCGTTCTCGTCTTCTAGGCCGATGATGAACGGGTCAGAAAAGTACTCAACATAAGGCTGGCCAATCACACCAATCGCGGCACCCATTTGAACCGCTTCACCGTACATTAGACTCCTGATGTATTGATTTGCAGACAGTCGACGGAGCGGCGGCACAACTGTGTTTTGGCGCATCACAGCCTGCCAGAATACTTGGTCGGTATCTTCCATCGGTACATGAACGCCGGCAGTCTCTCTGCCTCCGGTTATCCTCCCGAGGATGTCATTGGCGCCCTTCCTGGTCACCAGTCGACTACGGGAGAGGGTCACCCGCATGTTGCGCACAGGGTTCTCCATGAAATTGGGCCTGTATGAAGACATGTCGATCGGCACGTTTTCCAACGTCTCCTCAGTGTTGGGGTCTGGGGCTGTCCCTCGAACTGACTCAAACGTGATGGGGTCTTCTGCGTGGTTGAGGCCAAACGGCATGGCGTACATATTGTTTTCTGTGCCGTCGATGCCGTAGTAAATAGTGGCCTGTTTGCCGTCCTTAGTGACTTTTATGGGGTCTTTTAATTCTTGCAGCAGGACAATGTCATCGTTCATCGGGTAGACGCCTTCATCTGCGTCGGTCTTCAAGCTAAGTTTCTTAGCCAACTCGCTGTTGGCCAATTCCAGCATGATGGTCAGTGTGCTCTTTCCGTGAAGGGATGGCCCAACGGTAATCAGAGCGGTGTTCTTGGTTTGGCCTGCTAGGGTCTTGGCCCTAGCCATGCTCAGGGCTGCTTGTATCGCCAAACCATTTTTCTCTTTGACTAGGAACATGGCGATGGACAAAGGACCCATCTTGTGTTCGCCAACATAGTCAAAGCCTAAGTGAAGTGAGAGTCCGCGGGTGGGGGCTTTGAAGACCAATTGGGTGAATCCTTCGTCAGTAAGTCGTTTCTTCAGCTCTTCCGGTAATCCCAGGTCTTCCATCCAGTGAGGTAAGGAAACCTCGAGGATGTCTGGCTTCTGTCCTTTCATCTCTTCAGTGCCTGGGAATGTAAGCTGCCGCCACATCATGGGAATCTGCATGTATTTGGTGCCAAATAGCATCTGGCGAGCATGGAATGATCGTCCGGGTGCATCGGCCACCTGGCGATCTGACTGAACGATTGTGTCACCCGCGGCAAGTTTTGCTTCCATATATTTATTGATGTAGGCAAAAACCTCTGTGAATAACTCCTGGTTTTCGCTACTGAATACGACACCATCGCGGTTCTTGGCGAACCCGTCTATGAAGTACATTGTGAGGTCTGGTCGGCGTACCACACCCAATTGACTAAAGAATGCGTAGCCACCGGTGTCTAGTCTGATGACCACTCCAGGCCAGGCACGCTTAGCTGCTCTTCCAGCTGCATTCGCTACTTCTGCTTCTTTGTCTATGATTTCTGCTTCCGTCAAGAAAGCTTGCTGCTCCACCTCTGAAAGGTCTTGGAGCACGTTCATATGGTCAACTAGCCATTCTTGGGAAGGATTGTTAAATGCTGAGTCAGCTTTGTGGCCCTGCTGGGCCAAGCTAACCAAACGGTCTAGTTCTTTTACGAATGCTGGTACAGACGTTGGGCCAGCGAGGGAGGAGCCAGCAGGGGGTTGTCTATTTGGACTCATCTATTCCGATTACCTATCAAGTAAGATACGTTACTGTGCCGCCATATGTTGGGCTTGCACTGGTAACTTGGCAGGCATAATGCACATAGCCGACAGTATGCTACATCCTACCTATCCTGGAGTCAAAATCTGGTGGCCCAATTTTCGTGCCTGGCACAGTGTAAATATTAAGAATCGATGGCTAGCCGCTTTGTATTTGTTGTTAGGAGGCGTATATGACCACATAGAAGAGTGTATTTCAGGTAATCTTTTCGATGGGTCTGGGGCTGGTTTAGCGTTTAGACGGTGGCAAGCGTGGCATCATGGCAGAAGATATTTGAAGTAGATTTGTTTTTGAACAGGCCTTGGATGTGGTCCTATTAGCTCCAATTACACGATGAATCAATGGTCGTTATCTAAAAACTATAATTGCCTTTGCTTTGGGTTACTGTTATGATTTCTTGGTGTCTTACGCATCATCGCAATGGGACATAGGAGCGCGATTAACCCGGTTCTATTTGATTCGTAACCTGTGAACAGTCTGGGGACAAGGTCTTTGATTACGACCCCCGGATGCATCCTCAAATCATTTTCGGCACTTCGGCCAATCCCTGCATATCTAATGGCATCATGGCGAGCATTTACGATAGCGATTATCGACTGAAGACTTAACTGGAAGACTTACTGAAGGTGGAGGTACTTGAGTGACGACCGAGCAGATTCCATTAATTTCTGAAGCACTGACCCATTTCGTGGCCGCTAAGAAATCCCCCAAAACAGGTCAGCAGAGTCATCAAGAGCTAGGCCGTTTTGTTGCCTGGTGCGGACGAGAGCGTAAAGTCTCCGAGCTCGCCCCGTCGGAAGTTGCTGAATATGCGCAACAAATAGGCCTTGGTGGAGCCGAATCTGCCAGTCGTTTAGGCCCTGTGAAGGTCTTCCTTGCCTACTGGAAGGATCAAGGGTGGATTGAAAACGGACTGGCATCCCACCTCAGAGTCCCTCGCACTCGACGCACGGCCACGACTACTAAGACTACTACCCGCACAAACTCCCGCGCCGGTTCCACTGGCAGCCAATTGAGTCAAGAGGGGTACGACCGGCTAGTCAGCCAATTGGATGACCTCAAGGATCAGCGAGCCCTGGTTTTGGAGGATATTAAAAGGGCCATGGCGGACAAGGATTTCCGTGAAAATGCACCCTTGGACGCCGCCAAAGACCAACAAGGCATCGTTGAACTCCGTATCCGTGAGCTGGAAGCTAGCATTAACAATGCTCAAATACTACCAGAGGGGGTTTCATCTAAGGTGGCTCGCTCGGCAGTCGGTGCCAAGGTGACTCTGAAGGATACCAACTCCGGTAAAACTGTGGCTTATACGCTTGTTGACGTCCGCGAAGCTGATGTCTCGGAAGGTAAGATTTCCACCACTTCTCCAGTTGGTCAGGCATTACTTGACCGAACGGTCGGTGAGGAAGTTACCATCAATGTTCCCAAAGGCACCCTCCGGTATCTGGTTCAACGTATAACTGGTTAGGTAACTGATCGGATGTGGGGCTTAGATCTTAAAACAGCCGCTCCAATTAGGGAGCGGCTGTTTTTACTGAATTATGAGCAGTCGCATGACTAGTGAATGACTTTACATAAATCATGAGTTCAAAAATGGCAACTAAAAGGCGCCTTATGTTTTGGGGCGCCTTTTGCTTACTGGGGCCTCTGGAATTACTGAACTGGTTATTTGTTTAGATTGTCAACTACCTCAAATATATCAACCGGGTCTGGCAGAGTCCCTGGTTCATATTCCTCGCGGAACTGAACCACGCCTTCTTTATCAATGATGATAACGGCCCGCTTGCTAGCTCCCCTTTCTTCGTTGTAAAGATCGTAAGCCTTACTCGCTTCACCCTTAGGGTGAAAGTCGGACAATTCAGGGTAGGGAAGACCACCCATTGCTGTGCTCCATGCTTTGTGTGAAGGGACTGTATCGCAGCTTATGCCCAGAACCTGGGCATTACTATCCTCGTACCGTTTGTACTCTGAACGAAACGAAGTTGCTTGTGTCGTTCAACCAGCGGTGAAATCGAACACGTGGAAAGATAGGACAACTATCTTCTTGCCCCTGTAATCACTTAGTGATATATCCCCATCACCGGAAGGGAGTTTAAATTCGGGAGCTACTTCGCCAACTTGACCCGGCATATTCTCACCCTTTTAATTAAGATTTGAGCGTCATAGATATAGAGCCCATGCGCGCAGATTATACCTCACAATTGACCACTAGACACCAATATTTGTGACACGTGGGACGGATTGGAAACCAAGAACACCATGATATACTCGGCTGAGTTGTCTTCAGAGATTCTTATTGGGTGTTCACTAGAATCACTGATGGGGGGTGTGTAGTGCAGGCAGAGTTCAGAAGCGGAGTCTATTTGCCTGATTTGGATCTTTGGATGGATTCAACCAGGAAGCGTGAATTCAGCCTGATTTCCCATGCCCATTCCGATCACACTGCACGCCATAATCGACCAGTTCTCACACGCGAAACCGCTAATCTGCTTGGCGATTACCTTAAAAAATCCGACCCGATTCTACTTACCTATCATGAACCGTATGAGACCACTTCTTACACCATGACACTGTATCCAGCTGGACACTGCCTTGGTTCGGCTCAGGCGTTAGTGGTATCTAAAGAGACAGGTGAAAGGCTCCTGTATACCGGAGATATCAAGAGCCGCAGAAGCCCGGTCAATGAACCGCTGGAGGCAGTTCATTGCGACACATTGGTAATTGAGTCTACTTATGGACGCCCGGAGTATGTGTTCCCTCCTGAAGAACAAGTTCTTGAGACAGCCTACAACACATTGAGGATGTGGCTTTCTCAAGGGTACCGACCGGTGATCAAGGGCTGGCGCTTGGGCAAATCGCAAGAATTGCTGCACCATCTGTTGGGTGAGGGTTTTGATGTTATGGTGGAAAAAAGTATATATCTGGGAACCCAGATATATTTGGAATCAGGGGTGAAATTTCCCGGCCAGGTGAATCTGTTTGAAGGTATATGGCCGGAAGGTTGGATCCTGATGTTCCCCCCAGGGAAACGGCGTGAAGCCCTGAAAGAATTCCGTGGCAAGCGCACTTTGGAGATGACCGGCTGGGCGACCTCTGGCAGTATGCCTTGGGGCAGGTCAGCCGACGCCAGTCTGCCTTATAGTGATCATCCCGATTTTAACGAGTTGGTGGAATATGTTCAGGCTGTTTCACCAAATCATGTTTATACGGTGAATGGGTTCCCTGAGTTGTCAGGCCGCCTTCGTGAGTTGGGTTATCCTGCGGTGCATCTGAACACCAAGAGCCAGCGGCAAGATAGCGGTTTCCAGATGAAGCTAGTTTAGTCTTATCATGGCTGATTACTAGGTGAAATCAATCAGCAAGATAATCACTTGGCCAACAGTAATAAATCCTCCAATGTAAATGAAATATTGGAACGGTAGGCTGGGTCTCCATTTTCGAATTCGAACTCTCGGGTGGGGAACCCAGTCCGGACAGCTATCCTGGTATTATGAAGGAGAAATAGGTCTCCCGTGTGTCTCTTTGCGAACCAGAGTTATTTCACATGTGGTCTTCGAATTTAACATTAGGTGCCTGTTAGTACTGCTCGGGTATCTATCGCTCGTTAGTGCATTTGGAATGGAAAGCAGATAGTTAAGGTAATATAGTTTCTACAATGATCATTTTGCCAAGCCCTTAAATTAAGGAGAGTTTCCAGTTATGAATAATGAAATTTTGCGCGGACTCTTACCTTTGGCTGGGTGGAATGAGGATCGCTTAGACGATCTTACGATAACCGGCGGCAGTGATCCGATTCTGCCCACATCATTTAGAATCGGAGATACCAGCACCGCCGCGCTTAGCGCCGTGGGCCTGGCAGTTTCTGATCTTTGGGAGTCCAAGACGGGGCGTAAACAGCGAGTGTCTGTAGACGCTCGACGTGCAACCGCATCTCTGCGCAGCGGAAAGTACATGCAGATGGATGGTGCAGGAGTTTCAACCGAGCGGAATATGGTGATGGGTACTTATCCCACCAAGGACGGCCGGTGGAGTTATCTTCACTGCAATTTTCCTAACCACCGGGCGGCTGCACTCAGCGTGCTTGGTGTGAATGAAGATCGGGATGAAGTAACTAAGGCAGTGGCTAAGTGGGACGCATTTGATCTGGAAGAGGCGATCATAGAAGCCAGAGGCGCAGGTGGAATGGTTCGCAGTATGGAGGAGTGGGCGATACATCCTCAGGCAGCTGCGATCGCTTCATTGCCACTGATGGATATCGTGAAGATTGCTGATAGCCCGCCCGAACCGCTACCTGACGGTTCCAGACCCCTGTCTGGCGTCAGGGTTCTGGACCTAACGCGGGTACTGGCCGGGCCGACTTGTGCTCGGACTCTAGCTGAGCATGGTGCAGATGTCATGAAGATAACTGCTGGGCATCTCCCTAACATCGGTTATCAGGAATATGACACCGGCCATGGTAAGTTGAACGCTACGTTGGACTTGCGGGATGGTCGTCAGATGGAAACTCTGCGCGGATTGGTACGTCAAACTGACGTGTTCTCCCAGGGCTACCGGCCGGGTACGCTTGGCGGAAGAGGCCTGTCTCCGGAAGAATTGGCGGAACTTCGCCCGGGAATCGTCTATATTTCCTTGTCCGCCTTCAGCCATGAGGGACCGTGGGCGTCACGTCGAGGATTTGACACCGTTGTACAGACGGTCAGCGGTATCACCCAGCGCCAAGGTGAGCTATTTCCAGGAGCGATTCCCGGACCCCAGTTTTACCCGGTGTCTGCCATAGATTACCTCACTGGGTATTTGATGGCTTTTGGCGGAATTGTGGCCCTGAACAAGAGAATCCACGAGGGAGGAAGTTGGCTGGTTCGCATCTCTCTGGCGCAGGTGGGTCGGTGGCTGGTCAGCCAGGGTGAGATACCCGAGACTCAGCTCAAGGACGTGGCAGCAGAGTTCACTCCTGAGGAAATTGCCAGCTGGCTCATGGTCAGCGAGACACCTATGGGAAACCTGGGGCATCTGAGCCCGGTCATTGGTCTGTCAGAAAGCGCGCCTCGTTGGTCCAGACCGTCTGTGCCCTTGGGTTACCATGATCCTGTCTGGCCCGTGCGTTCCAAATAGACTCACGTCCAAGGGGCAATATCCAACGTTATGGAAAAGTGATTGTCGTAATTTGGGCACGTTAGAAAACTTGAGGCTCTGCGGATGGAATATAAAAGGCCACACTGATGATTCAGTGTGGCCTTTTAATTTGAAAGTCCGTAATAGCTAATCGGGAGTGCTGCCCAGGGCAGGTACGTTTGATTCGTCATCCGCTGCTAGTTGGCGGTTTACCGCGCTCAGATAGGCCTTGGCGCTCGCTACTATAATGTCGGTGTCTGCGCCGCGGCCAGTGTATGTGCGGCCATCCTTCTCTATCCGGATGGTGACGGTACCCTGGGAATCGATACCTTCAGTTACCGCCTGAACGTTGAAATCAACCAGTTTGGACTCGGAGCCGATGGCTCGATCAATCGCATTACAGACCGCGTCCACCGGGCCGTTGCCAGTGCAAGAGTCTATAATGTCATTTCCATCAGGACCGATTAGTTTAACGGTGGCGGTGGGAATACCCTGGTCTCCGCCAGTGAATTGAACATGGTCGATGGTGTAGCTGATGGGCTCCGAGGCCGTTCGTTTTTCCTCGTCCATGAGAATTTCCAAGTCGCGATCCGTGACCTCTCGCTTTTTGTCTGCCAGGTCCTTAAATGACTCGAAGACTTTGGCCATGTCCTCGCGAGTCAGGTTGTAACCAAGGTCTTCCAACCTTGATTGTAGTCCGGAACGCCCGCTTAGCTTGCCCAGTACCATGCTGTTGCCCGGAACGCCGACGCGCTCTGGCTGCATGACTTCATAGGTGGAACGGTCTTTTAGTACTCCGTCCTGGTGGATACCGGAAGCGTGCCTGAAGGCATTCTCACCGACGATAGCTTTATTGGATTGTACGTTCATGCCGGTGATTCGGCTAACCATACGGCTGGCCCCATAGATCTGGGTGGTGTCTGCGCCGATCTCGATACCGAAGTGGTCTTTTCTGGTGTCTAGACCCATAATGATCTCCTCAATGGAGGCGTTGCCAGCGCGTTCGCCGATGCCGTTGATGCAGCCTTCCACTTGCCGGGCGCCAAACTCAACGGCGATTAGGCTGTTGGCCACGGCCAAGCCTAGGTCGTTGTGGCAGTGTACGCTTAGAGTAATGTCGTTTATTCCATTAACGTTGGCCTGTACATCTTTCAGCAACTGGCCGAATCCAGTTGCTGATGGTATGGCGTAGCCCACGGTATCAGCTATGTTGATGGTGGTTGCACCTGCCTTAATGACCTCTTCCAGCATGTGGAAAAGGTACTCAGGGTTGGTTCGGGTTGCGTCCATGGGAGAGAATTCCACGTCGTCACAGTAGCTTTTAGCCCGCTCAACGCTTTTGATGGCCATCTCAAGTACATCTTCCCTGTTCTTCCGAAGTTGGTGCATTTGGTGAATCTCTGATGATGATAGGAACACGTGGATGCGGGGCCGCTTGGAACTTTCAACTGCTTTTGCGGCCTGGTCCACGTCGTCGGCAACGGCTCGTGCCAAAGATGCGATGATAGGTCCGTCGACTTCTTTGGCGATGTTGGATACTGCTTCAAAGTCTCCGGGAGAACTGGCTGCAAAGCCAGCCTCTATGATGTCCACCTGCATCTTTTGCAATTGGCGGGCTATCTCCATCTTTTCGTCACCGGTCATACCTATACCGGCCGATTGTTCTCCGTCACGGAGGGTGGTGTCCAAGAGTAATACTTTTTCTTTAGCCATTTTATCTACCTAATCCCTTTCCGATTGGCTTATGTTTTGGGTTGCTGGTTTTCCGCTAACTATGGTGTTAGGAAAGGGGCCCAAGGTGCATGTAGTCAACCGCCGCCAGCCCTGCCAGGACCAGCGGGCGATGATTGACTACACTCAACGCCTCCGGATTACTCATCAGATTACTCCACTAACTTTGTATTACCAAATTTGGGTCAGTCGAATCACGCCGAATTATTTCGGGTCCATCCAGGGCATCATGGCCCTAAGTTCCTTGCCGATGTCTTCGATCTGACTGTGTTGCGCTTGCTCCCGCAGAGCGTTAAATCTCGGTCGGCCTTCGTCGTTCTCGGTAATCCATTCCTTCGCAAATGTGCCGTCTTGAATTTCTTTCAACACGGCGCGCATATTGTCTCGTACGTGTTCGTCAATGATGCGTGGGCCGCGGCTCAGGTCTCCGTACTCTGCGGTGTCGCTGACGGAGTATCGCATGTAGTTAAATCCGCCTTGGTACATCAGATCAACGATCATCTTAAGCTCGTGCAGACATTCAAAGAAGGCGATCTCCGGGGGATATCCGCCTTCTACCAGGGTGTCAAAAGCTGCTTTGACTAGGGAGCTGACACCACCGCATAGTATTGTCTGCTCGCCGAAGAGGTCGCTCTCAGTCTCAAATTGTAGAGTGGTCATCAGCACGCCAGAACCTGTGCTGCCTATGCCTTTAGCATAGGCCAGCCCAATGTCTTTGGCGTTTCCGGAGGCGTCTTGGTGGACGGCTAATAGGCTTGGTACTCCTACACCTTCGGTGAATAGTTCACGCATACGGTGACCAGGAGCCTTGGGGGCGACCATCATTACATCCATGCTGGCCGGAGGCACAACCTCTCCGTAATGGATACTGAAACCGTGGGCCACCATCAAGGCGCTGCCGGGTCTAAGGTTGGGCTCAATCTGCTCACGGTAGATACGGCCCTGGATATGGTCGGGTATGACCATCATCAAAACGTCGGCCTCTTTGGCCACATCTGGGACGTCGGATACACGCAGACCAGCTGCTTCGGCTACGGCCCGACTGCCGCTCTCAGGGTATAGTCCAACGACCACGTCTTGGCCGTTGTCCTTGAGGTTGAGGGCGTGGGCGTGGCCCTGGCTGCCGTAACCGACCATTCCGATTGTCTTGCCTTCCAGGTGCTTTAGGTCTGCATCCTTGTCGTAATAAACATCTACCATTTTAGTTTTTCCTTTCCATTTATCTTCTTATTTGAAGCCGAGGGCATCTTGGCCAGATATTAATACCTCACGAGCTGCCAGTGCCATTGGAGTGCACATTATTGTTCTTGTGTCCGTCGGTCAGGCCGTTGGATTTTCCTCGTTCCATGGCTACGATTCCAGAACGAGACATTTCGGTGATTCCAAAGGGTGATAGCAGATCATACAAAGCGTCTATCTTGTCCCCTTCGCCTGTGATTTCAATGATCATCGAGTCGCCACCAACATCTATTATGTTGGCCCGGAAGAGGTTTACAATCTGTATTATCTCGCCTCTGGTCATCGGGGTGGTGCTGACCTTGATCATGGCCAATTCTCGGGCAACAATTCGCGCTTCGGATATGTCGGCAACTTCTAAGACGTCAATAAGTTTGTCCAACTGTTTAGCCACCTGGCTGACCGTGCGGTAGTCACCATTCACCACAAAGGTCATGCGCGATAGACCTGCTTGTTCACTGTTTCCAACGGCTAGGCTGATGATGTTGAACCCGCGGCGTCGAAACATGCTGGCAACACGGTTCAATACCCCTGGTTTGTCCTCGACTAGGGCGATTAGCGTGTGTTGTTCTATCTCGTTTATCTGGGCCATGCTAGGAAGTCCCGTTATGAGCTGGCTCTTCTAGCATCTCGTTTACTGATTGGCCGGACGGTATGAATGGGAAGACAATCTCGTCTTCTTTTACCATAAAGTCTACAATTACTGGACCCGCGGTCTCCATGGCTTGTTGAACCGCATCTACCACTTCTTCTTGTTTAGTGACGCGGATGCCGCGGATTCCGTAGGCTTCGGCAATTTTTACGAAGTCGGGGTTGGCCGAGAACTCGCTAGCCATGTAATCTTTCTCGAAGAACACGTCCTGCAACTGGTGAACCATGCCTAAGTTTTTATTGTTCAATATGGCAAACTTAACGTCTGCCCCGCTCTCAACGGCAGTAGCGATATCGCACATGGTCATTTGGAACCCCCCGTCGCCGCAGACTGACCAGACAGTGGTATCGGGGCGGCCCACCTGGGCCCCTAAGGCAGCGGGGACTTCGAATCCCATGGTTCCCAATCCGCCAGAGGTTATGAAGGTGTTAGGTTCCCTGAAGAGACAATGCTGGGCGGCCCACATCTGGTGCTGTCCTACACCCGTTACGACTATGCCATGCCCTTGAGTGACTTCCGTCAGACGTTGGAGAACATACTGAGGTAGCAACTCTTCTGATTGCCGAACTATGTGAGACGGATGTTGATCCTTCAATTCCTGGATGTGCCTGAGCCAGTCAATATGAACGTTCGGCTCCACCTTGGGAAGCAATTGTTCCATGACTGATTTCAGGTCACCGCAGACACCAATGTCGGTCTGGACATTTTTGTCAATCTCCGATGCGTCGATGTCCACGTGGACGAATTTGGCGTTGGGCGCAAAGGCTGAAATCCTTCCTGTAACGCGGTCGTCGAACCGCATACCCAAACCAATGATCAGGTCGGCCTCATCAATGGCCAAGTTGGCGTAGGCCATGCCGTGCATACCGGACATACCCAGATTAAGTTCATGATCTGATGCAATAGAGCTGATTCCGAGTAATGTTGTGATAACCGGAATTTGGGCCTTCTCGGCCATCTCGGTCATCAGAGAATATGCATGGGATATCAGCATACCGTGACCAGCCATGATTAATGGACGTTGGGACTGGTTGATTAATGCAGCGGCGGCGATTACCTCGGTTTCGTCGGCTGGACCTGGAATCCTATAGCCGGGAAGTTTGTGGGTTTCAGGCCATATAAACTCGGTCTTTGCACCTAGTAAAACGTCTCGAGGAATGTCCACGAGTACTGGGCCAGGACGTCCGCTGTTGGCTATGTAGAAAGCGTCATGGATAGCCTGAGCTACGTCTTCTACTTTCATGACCAGGATGTTGTGCTTGGTGATTGGGAGCGTCACGCCGGTAACATCGGTCTCTTGGAAGGCGTCTGTGCCTATGTAAGGCCTGGGGACTTGGCCGGTAATGGCGACCATAGGTACCGAGTCCATTTGGGCTGCGGCGATGCCGGTGACTAGGTTGGTCGCTCCTGGGCCAGACGTTGCGACGCAGACTCCAGCCTTGCCGGTGGCGCGGGCGTATCCGTCTGCAGCCATGGCAGCGGCCTGTTCGTGGCGGACTAAGATGTGGCGTATTTTCGGGTAGTTGGCGAGAGCCCCATATAGGGGAAGCACCGCACCACCAGGCAGTCCAAAGATTACATCAGCGCCCTCTTTCAGAAGGCTTTCGCAGACTATTTCAGCGCCGGTTAATTCCATTTTTTAAGCTCAGGTCCGATTAGGACGTCCGTAAGAGTCTAGAACGAAAAATCCCATAAAAAAAACCCATCCCATATGGAAGGGACGGGCCGATAGGTCCGTGGTACCACCCTTCTTCTGGCCTTGCGTTAGACCTCATCTAAAGTCGGTTTATGCCGCTTGGCCACTCGAAGACATTTTATCGGTGTCAACCGCCGCGCCTTACTGGTATTTCGGGCGGGCCGCTCCTGGGCGAGTTCGGGATCCTACTGCCACCGGATTCACACCAATCGCCGGCTCTCTCAGACAGGGTATCCGTACTACTCCCATTCCCAGCGGAGTTTGTAATGTAACTAAAGAATGGTATCAGTGGGCTTAGGCCTTGTCAAACAAACATAATGTAATAGGAAAGTTATATAGCCCACGCCATCGCGTGCGCCCCAAGGCGCTTGCCAAGTATATTTTGTCCAATTCAAGTCTGAGAATATGAAGTGGGTTAAGGTCCATTTATATGCAATTGGGTTTTCCGTTCAGTAGTGACCCCTTTCCCACTCCAACCGTCTCCTACTCAGCGGCCAATTCTTACATAGTTTTTCCTTAGTCTCTTTCGTCTCCAATTCTTCTGGGAATAATGCTAATAACCAGAGGGTTAGAATCACAAATATGGGGCCTATGACCGTGAGGATCGGTCTTAGTTGTTTGACGTTGGTCCAGATGGATGAGGTTAAGAGGACTGTCCCGAAGAAGGGGGCTAGCAGCAGTCGGAACAATACGTGGAGTAGCCCCGATCCACCGTATCCAACCAACCTCAAGGGAGTTCCCAGGACATAAAATACCTTTGACAAAGGTGATGCGACTACCATACAAACGTAGGTGAACTTCATGGCCAGGTTAAGAAAGGTATCATACTCACGTAGTCCTGTGACGTGTACCTGCCAGGTGGTCAGGTCTTCCCCGTTCAGTGTGTCGGCTTCGCACCGGCTCTGATCCTGGCCGATAACATTGGCATGTTCGCTGTATTTCATAGCGGTTCTCTTCTGATTTTCAAAACGGCCGGCGTTTGATTCCACGATGTATTCGGATTATTAGTTTATCTTAGTAGATTCTCGGTCGGTTAGATTTTGTCGTCTTGGGTCTTCCAATTGACATATAGTATTTAAGCATGTGCAGCACTCGCACTGTGATAGAATCATTTGCGCCCAAATCCATAAATCATAACGAGTAGTTTCCCATTGTCTGAACGCATATTTGTGGCCGTGGCCTGGCCTTATGCCAATGGTCCACTCCACCTTGGTCATGTAGCCGGTTGCTATCTGAGCGCCGATATCTTCGCCCGTTATCATCGCATGAAGGGCAATGAAGTCCTTATGGTCTCGGGTAGCGATACCCATGGCACTCCTATAACTATTCGCGCCGACCAGGAAGGTATAACCCCAGAGCAGGTTGTGGATCGATACCATGCAATGTTCATTGATTCGTGGGATAAGTTGGGTATCTCGTTTGATCTATTTACATCGACCGAGACCGCAAACCATGCAAAGGTGGTTCACGACGTTTTCGATGCCCTGTACGAAAAAGGTTTTATCTACACCGACAACATGCTGTTAGCCTACTGCTCCCGATGTGACCGATATCTGCCTGACCGATACGTAGAGGGAACCTGCCCAAATTGCAATAACGGCCGCGCTCGTGGCGACCAATGTGACGCCTGTGGGCGAACCCTCGATCCACAAGACTTGGTGGAACCCCACTGCTCTATCTGTGGAACAACGCCCGAATTTCGGGAATCGGAACATTTCTTTCTGAAGCTGTCAGCCTTCGAGAAACCGCTGTTGGAGTGGGTCGAGAAACAGGTACATTGGCGTAGCAACGTCAAGAACTTCACCAGACAGTTCCTCCGAGATGGCCTCAAGGATAGGGCAATTTCCCGTGACCTGTCTTGGGGAGTGCATTTGCCTGTTGATGGCTACGAAGGCAAGCGCATTTACGTTTGGTTCGAGGCCGTAATCGGATACCTGTCAGCAGCAGTGCAGTGGGCTGATGAAAATGGAACCAACTGGGAAGATTTCTGGAAGGACCCAGAGACCAAGAGCTACTACTTTATAGGCAAGGATAACATCCCTTTCCACAGTATAATCTGGCCAGCCATAATTATGGCTTATGACCAAGGATTAAACCTCCCCTATGACGTTCCAGCCAACGAGTTTTTGAGTCTGGAGAACCAGAAGTTCTCCACCAGCCAGAACTGGGCCGTATGGGTGCCGGACTACCTGGATAAGTACGACCCCGACCCGCTGCGATATCTATTGTCTATCAATATGCCAGAGTCTGGGGACTCGGATTTCTCTTGGTCCGAGTTCGTGCGACGGAACAACGAAGAACTTGTAGCCACTTATGGCAATCTGGTGAATCGAGTGCTGTCGTTCACATTCCGGAATTTTGACGGAAAAGTGCCCGGGGTTGAGTCCATGGATGAAGTGGATGAGCGACTGCTCCGTACGGCTAGTGAGACGATGGACTCGGTAAGCGACAATCTGTACAACTGCAAGTTTAAGGTGGCAGTTACCCAGGCCTTTGGTTTGGCGCAAGAGGCTAACCGCTACCTGGATACCAAGGCTCCGTGGAAGTCAATCAAAGAAGATCGGGAGTTGGCTGGTTCTAGCCTGACGGTGGCGATGCAGACCATCAATTGCCTCAAGGCAATCCTATATCCATTCATGCCATTCAGTTCGCAGAAGGTGCATGAGTTTCTGGGATTTGATGGACCGGTGGAGCAGTGCTCTTGGGACTTTGACGCGGCCGTTGGCCAGATAAAAGCGGGTGCTAACTTGAGGCAGCCATCTCCTCTGTATACTAAGTTGGATCCTGAATTAATCGATGAAGAGATCCACAAACTTGGTATCGGAATCTCTGGCGAATAATATGCTCCACGGGTTAGACGAACGCACAGCAGCTATCTATTCCCCGATCCAAGAGGGCCTATTGCGAGTAGACGATAGGCTTCGTAATCTGTCAAAGACTGAGACTTCTGCTGTCCAGCCATTGATTAAATACGTTACTGAAGTTGGCGGCAAACGGGTGCGCCCCGCTATCACCTTGTTGGCGGCGCAATTCCACGACCATGACTCGGATCGCCCTATCATCATGGCCAGCGCTGTTGAGCTCCTGCACCTGGCCACACTGATTCACGATGACACGGTGGATAACTCGCCTACTCGGCGCGGTAGAGCTACAGTTAGTAACACCTGGAGCCCTTACGTGGCGGTGTTATTTGGAGATTATGTTTTTGCGACTTCGGCTACCTTTGTCTGTGACACATATAATATCAGGGTTATTCGGCGTTTCTCCGAGACCATCATGGAGCTGGCCGGCGGGCAGCTGATGGAGTACTTTACGGCTTACGACCCCTCCCAAGCCAGAACGCTATATAACGACCGTATCTACCGTAAGACGGCTTCCCTTTTCTGTACCGCTAGTGAGTCTGGCGCCATTCTTGGAGAATCTTCTGAAACGGAAGTTAAGGCTCTTAGGGACTTTGGTTATAACGTTGGCATGGCGTTTCAGGTTCGGGACGATCTTTTGGATTTTCAGGGTGATTCGTCGGACCTGGGCAAGCCGGTGGGGAACGACCTCAAGAACGGGGTACTGACTTTGCCGACTATCATGCTAATGGAGCGTTACCCGAATGATAATCTGGTGCAGGCGTTGTTTAATGACCGGACGAATGATGCCAAGCTGCAAAAAGTCATCCACGTGATTAACGACTCGACTATCATGTCCGACTGCGAATCGGTAGTTCAAGACTACATTGGCAAGGCCTGCCACGCGTTGGATAAACTCCCTGACTGTGCTTCAAAGCAATCACTGCTTGATCTGGCGGACTACCTAACGGCCCGTCGCCGCTAGCTACCGTAGTAGAGTTTTGTACGGATAATTCATCCAGCACCAGTGCTGGTTCGTAGGCCGGTAAAGCTCCGTTTTTTTAGCGGCCTTCCCAGGCTATATTTCCTCCTACGATGGTCATCTTTGGCTTGATTTCTTTTAGGCCTTCAGGATGGATGGTCAATGGGTTTGCGTCGACTAAGACTAAGTCGGCTAGTTTACCGGGAGCAATTGACCCTTTATAAGATTGTGTGCCTTCGGACTGAGCACCTGATATGGTGTGCATGCGAATTGTCGACTCTATGCGTATGCCGGCCTGTCCGCCAGACTTAGGGAAAGGGTCGCCTTTATAGTCTTTGCGCGTCACTGCGCTGTATATCGCGGGCCAGGGGTTCGGATCGATTACTGGCGCGTCGGAGCCAAACGCAATGCTTACTCCAGCTGCATCCAGCGGGCCGATAGGGTAAAGGTAGGGCTGCAAGTCTACTTCGACGTTCTTGTTGTAGCTGGGACCGTTCCAGTGGATGAAACCTGGGTTGGTAACCACGGTTGCGCTGCTATGCCGCACCAAGTCTTGCAGACCAGGTGGGCATTCAGAGCAGTGTTCAATCCGGTGGGGTGGCACTCCGTCTGGCAGCGATGGCAAATTTGTTATTACCTTGGTGGCAGCCGCTACTGCTTCTTGTTCAACGCAGTGAATGGCCACTGGAAAACCGGATTGCGTCGCCTCGGTGGCTAAGTGTAGTAATTCCTCCATGCTGGGTTGTAGAGATCCGGTGATGACGTTCAGCATTAATTTAACGTGGCCGAGCCGCAGTTTTTCGTTTCCGGCACCAAAAGAAAAACCTGATGCGATAACGTCAGTAAGGTGCCTGACTCCAGCCATCATCGTAATTCTGGTTTGTAGGGTTTTATCATCAACTAGTTCTTGGAATCCCCGCCATCTTTCTATTCCGTTATTTGGCCCTGCGTCTTGCAGTGATGTGATGCCGTAGCTCAACAGTAACCTGTTGGCTGCTGTTACACCTTGCAATAGCTTGTTACGGCTTCGTCCAAAGTCCACTCTTTCAGCCAAAAATCCATACATCTCAAACAGCACACCGGTGGGTTCGCCGTTGGAGTCCCGTTCAATCACCCCATCCACAGGGTCTGGGGTATTAGCATTGATTCCAGCTATCCTTAAACCCAGACTGTTCAGCACAGTCGCATGCCCTGAGCGGTGATCGACACGTACGGGGTGTTTCGGGGATATCTCATCTAGGTCGTGACGATTCGGGTGTCTCTGTTCTTCTAACGCCAGATCGTCATACCCGTAACAGCGAACCCATTCCCCTGGAGGTACGATTCTTGCCCACTCGAACACCCGGAAAGCGATGGATGCTACGGATGGTGCTTTGTCTGGACGACAATCTAGTTCCTGAGTGGTGCGAGCTAGCGATAGTAGGTGCATGTGGGAGTCAATAAACCCGGGAAGCAATGCCAGCCCTTGGCCGTCTACGATGTGCGTGTCCGGTCCTGCAAGCCCTTGAATTTCTAGCGATTCCCCTACTGCCAAAATGCGGTCTTGACCAACCGCAACCGCGTCAGCTTTTGGTTGAGAAGGGTCCATGGTCAATGCTATGACGTTTTTGATAATGAGGTCTGGTTTCTGCAGTATATTTGGCAATGTTCCTCAAAGTATTTTAAACAAGAATGGGTTAACCATTTGATCTTCCTCTATAATTTATCTGTAGTGAAGGGAAGGTGTTATCTGCATATAACCGTTGGACTTACCAAATTTAGTGTTCTTTGAGAAGGAGTACTGGTTCGAGGACTGCGGATATGCTTCTGTTGAAGAACTCTGGGGCTTTTCCGGTGGGGTTATTGATTAAGACCAACCCCTTAGGTCTATCCCTTTGAGGTAATGGGAATATACTGGGTGGATGAATGTGTGGTCAACCATCGTCCCGATTTAGTTACCAGGCCGCTTGGGGCTCCAAAAATTCTTCTTCGGTTTTAGCATCGAAAGGCACACTGTATCTAGACTCGTAGATTAGGCATATCTATAAGTCGCAAGAATGTATTTAACGTGATACAAAAACACACTAGGAGCAATATATGTCCACCGATACCGGTGACCAGACGGAAGGCGTATTGAACCACCACCTTGAGAGCGTAGAGACCAAGAATTTGGACGCAATAATGCAAGACTACGACGAAGATTCGATTCTTGTCACTCCAGATGTTTCCATAGAAGGGTTGGATGGGATCAGAGGCTTTTTCGAAGCTTTTTTACCAGGCCTCACACCGGGAATAATGGCGAATTTTGCTGTGGATCGAGCAGCTATTCATGATGAATTGGCGTACATTATTTGGAACGCCGGAGATGAAATCCCTCTTGGTACAGGCACATTCATAGTCCAAAACGGGAAGATTAAATTTCAGACCTTTGCCGCCTATACAGGCGATTAGCCCACCTAAATTCACATAAAAAGAAGGCTCTTGTGTTAAAACAAGAGCCTTCTTTTTGTTTTTAATTGGAATCTTGATGTGTCAGATTGGTAGGCCTATAGCAGCTGCATCGTGTTGTTCGTCCGCGTGGTATGAGCTACGAACCAATGGCCCTGATGCAACGTGTTTGAATCCCATGGCCTCTCCCGCTTTGCGCAGTTCTTCAAATTCTTCGGGCCGGTAGAATCTGTCCATCGCGATATGACGAGCCGATGGGCGCAAGTATTGTCCGATGGTCAGGAGATCGCAATCTACCTTCCTGAGGTCGGACATCGTTTCCAAGACTTCTTCCACCTTCTCCCCCATCCCAACAATAATTCCAGACTTGGTCACAGTGTTTGGGTTCATACTTTTGCATTTGGACAATAGTTCGAGAGATAGTTGATAATCGCCCTTGGGGCGGACCTTGGGGAAGATGCGTACGGTTGATTCTATGTTGTGGTTCAACACGGCAGGATCAGCATCGATAACCTGTTTTAGGGCTGGCCAAGACCCGGCGAAGTCGGGTATTAGGACTTCAACACGGCAATCAGGGCTGGATTCTTTGATCTTGGTGATGCAAGAGGCGAAAATGTAAGCTCCGCCGTCCGGTAGATCATCCCGGTTGACCGATGTGATTACGCAGTAACGCAGGCCCATGGATTTGACAGTTTCGGCCAACCGTTTTGGCTCCTCTAGGTCTAGCCCTCTGGGTCGGCCGGTAGTAACCGCACAGTATCGACAACTCCTGGTGCATATATCGCCTAGAATCATGAAGGTAGCTGTACCACGGTCCCAGCATTCGCCAATGTTTGGGCAGTGGGCCTCTTCACAGACGGTGTGGAGTCGCTGGCCGCGCATGATTTTTTGCAATTCAAGATAACGCTGGCTACCCGGCATCTTAACCTTCAGCCATTCGGGAAGGCGCGGTCGAACCTCTAATTTTTGAGGCTGTTGATCCATGAGGACTCCGTTCACTTGAATCTGAGATTATGGGATTATATCTCGATGGCGATAGCCATGGAAGTCTGTGTGTTGGGAAAGCGACTAAAGGAGTTTGGCGGGGACGCGGTTAAATCTCTGTTTTTCGGCGGAGATTGCTGCGTCGATATCAGCTACCGCCAAGTCAAGATGGTTTTCGCTGTTGACCACCTCGACGTTGAATAATCCGGCCTGCTCAATCTCGTCAGCCGCGGTCTTTAGTCTTAATTCCATCTGAGTCGTGGATTCGGTCATACGCTGGGACAGGCGGTTGTGCAGTTCTTGAAAAGAGCCTGGAACCATAAATATAAATAGAGCACCGGCGCACATTTCCCTAACTGTGGCTGCGCCTTGAACATCTATCTTAAGAATTACATCTTTGCCTACTTTCAAAGCGTTTGTGACCTGGCTTCTAGGAACACCGTACCAGTTTCCGTAAACCTCGGCACACTCAATGAACTCGTTGTTGTCCCGCATTCTGAGAAAAGTTGATTTATCCAAGAAAATGTAGTCTACGCCGTCCGTCTCGCCTGGGCGAATGTCCCTTGTGGTAGCAGTGACTACGAAGTGCCAGGGTCGGTTTAGTTTGCGAAGTTCTTTCAGGGCTGCGTCTTTTCCAACCCCTGACGGTCCGGAAAGAACGACCAATAGAGGTGGGAATTCGTTATCCGGTTCATTGGTCATTCGGCTTACTTGAGTTCCTGTGTGAGTAGTTCCAGGTGCTGCCAGAACTCTGGGTAGGAGACTGATGCGTCGGCTGCGCCGTGGATAATGACCTCTCCATTGCCAATCAACCCAGCGACTGCCATGGACATGGCTAACCGGTGGTCGCCGTGGCTTTGGCATTCGGCGCCGACTATATCACTGTTTCTAGCGCCTTTGCCACGGATAACCATGCCGTCTTCCTGTGCCTTGATATCTGCTCCCAAGCGGGTTAACTCGGTTACCGTTGTGTAGATGCGGTCAGTTTCCTTCACTCGCAACTCAGTAGCATCGCGAATCACCGTATTCCCTGTGGCGAAACAGGCGGCTACTGCTAGAATCGGCACTTCGTCTAGCATACGGGGAATCATATCTCCACCAATTTCAATGCCGTGAAGTTCTGTGGAGGTAACCAGGATGTCTGCTACTGGTTCGCCGCCCTCAATACGCTCGTCAACAAGCTTGAGAGAGTCAGCTGCGCCCATCTGCGTAAGTACATCTACTATGCCTGTCCGGCTAGGGTTGAGACCCACACCTTTAATCAAGATTCGGGCAGAGGGGTGGCAGAGACCCGCCACCATCCAGAATGCCGCCGAACTGATATCTCCAGGGACCGTGATATCTACTGCTTTTAAATCAGACGGATGAATGACTAGATCTAATCCATGCGCTTCAATCTTACCGCCCATTGCTGAGATCATGCGTTCGGTGTGGTCGCGTGAAAGAGCCGGTTGGTGGATAACAGTGTCGCTGGTTGCGGAAAGGCCTGCCAGAATTATGGCCGATTTCACTTGGGCGCTGGCCATTGGTAAGTCGTAGTCGATCCCTTGGAGACTGCCGCCGCGTACGACCAATGGTGCCAGGGTATCATTCTGTCTGCCGAATATCTGAGCGCCCATGTGTTGCAGGGGTTGGACGATTCGTTGCATGGGACGGCTTCTCAGGGAACCGTCACCAGTGATGATTGATATGAAAGACTGGGATGCGAGAATCCCTGAAAGGAGTCTCATGGAAGTTCCACTGTTGCCAGCGTCCAAGATATTGGATGGTTCTTCCAGCTGTGAGCCCCTACCTTTCACTGTGTAGCTTCCCGTTATTCCGGTGGGTTCTATGCTGACGCCCATGGCTTGGAGACAGTGCATGGTGGAAAGCACATCTTGTCCGTCGGAAAGTCCCTGGATGAGTGCCTCACCATTGGCGATGGAGTTTAGAATCATAGATCGATGAGAGATGGACTTGTCCCCAGGGACGGATATGACTCCTCCCAACGATGCGGGACGGTTGATGCTCAGGGGGGCGCTCGATGTACTTGATATGGGAGCAGTCGTCATGTGGGTCTGTGACTCGCAATCAGCCGTTGTGACAGGTGAGTGGTTATCCTGTTAATCTTTTTTGGCTGGGTCATTCTTTAGACCTTGAAGAATCTTCTTTTGAGCGTCTATGCCTCGGCGGCCGACGAACATTTCTCCCATGCTCTCGGCAAAGGTGGGGATGTCTGGGGATGGGCCGTGTATTCGGTCGATGGTAGAGAATATTCCTGCCTGCCATCTGGATCGGGAATTCATGGCTTCAGTAAACATATTTTGAATGACGTCGGGGTCTGGGCCGCCTTCCTTGGTCAGCATATTCCGGAGGTCGTACAATTCTCTGATGTAGGTGTCGATCCAGGCGGCAATGGGTTCGGCGTTGGTCATGCAGATGTCCCGGTGCATTATGGGGTCGCCAGAGGCTAAGCGCGAAAGGTCACCAAATCCAGTAGAAGCCAGTGGGCCAATGTCTTCCCAGTTTGCGCTGCTAGAGGTGCAATTCATCAATGCCACAGACATCATAAAAGGCAGATGGCTGGCAGCGGCTACAAAACTGTCATGCTCTTCAACGCCAATAAAGAAGGGTTTGGCTCCGATGGATTCAGCCAAGGTAGTAATTGAGGAAACTGCTGATTTTTGGGCAGTGACGCTGGGAATGATGCAGTAGGGTTTGCCTTTGAACATGGTGGGGTCTGCATTCTGAGGACCCGATTTTTCTCTGCCCGCCATTGGGTGACCGCCTACAAAACTTACGTGTTCTGGTAGGACTTCCTCCGCCCACTCTAATACTGCCTTTTTGGAACTGCCGATGTCTGTTACAACACAACCTTGTTCAAAGTCTTCTGAGGCGGCTTCCATCATCTCTTTCATTGCCATAACCGGGGTGGCAAATACCACCACGTCGGCCCCTCTGATAGCATTGGAGAGTTGGGATTCAACTTTGTTGAATCCACCGGATTTCTGAGCGCCGGAACGTGCGGAACTATCGTAGTCTGTGCCGACTACGTCTACTTCAAGGTTTGAGTTTTTAATTGCCAGGGCAAGGGATGTGCCCATAAGTCCTGTGCCGACGATGGTTATGGTAGTCAAATGGTCCTCCGGTGATCCCCAGTGGATACGGGGCGAGCCAGCGTAGAATGGGATAAGTTCGCCAACTAACCTGGGAATCTATCTTACACCATTAGATGTTTGCCAGAAACCTGGGCCACCAAGACGACTTGCATGCTTCCTCAATGGAGTTTGGGTGCGCTGTTTACTTACGGGAAGCCAGCGCTGTTTCCGCGATGTCAGTGCGAATAACCTTGCTATAAGGTTGTTGCAACTTGGCCATTCCGGAATTGAGTAAAATGTCGTGTAAGCCTTGGTAGGAGGCCTCGGTGATGGTTGGATCGGAGGGCCAATTGTCTTGATTTTTCAGCCTGGTTACAGACTTGATGACCAATTCCAAGCTGACGTCTGGGAAGAATTCTTTTACGGCAGTCCCAACCTCTGAAGGATCATGAGCAGTCAGCCATTTTAATGCATTGGCGTAGCCTACGGTGAACCGGTGCACGGTATCCGGATGGGTGTCTAGGTAGTGGTTTGTCGCGGCGAAGGAACTGAAGCATACGTGTCCATTTTCCGGACCGACTGCTATGACGACGTGGCCTGAACCCTCTTCTAGTATCTCTTCCGCAAATGGTTGGGGCAGGTGGATAAACTCGGCTTCACCGGCCCGGAACGCAGCCATGGCGTCGTTGATGTTTAGCCCCGTGAGTAGGTTGATGTCGGCAGGGTTGATGTTGTGCCTGCGTAGCGCGGTTTGCAACGAGCCCCATGGCATAGGGGAGAAATCTACCGGGATGAGATTTGCGCCTTTCAGAGACTCCCATAGGAACGGATCCTGTTTGGTCCGGCTGATGACAAAGAACCCGTCTCTCGAATTAACCTCGGCGAAGTGTTTAGGAACCGTCTCTGCACCCCAATCGGAGGCGATAATGCAGCGCATCACACCGCTTTGCACGATGTCCGCTTGCCCTATGTTCAGGGCGTTTATGGGATGACCAAACTCTTGAGGGCAGGTCTTAAAGTCTACGTCCAATCCCTCTTTCTCAAGGAATCCGCCAGCCACTGAGACGTAGATAGGAGTGTAGAACAGAGTTCGTATGACCTCCAGTAGCCTCAGGGGCTGCTTGTTACTCTTGGAAGCCAACGTATCTCCTTTTTGTGACCGTGTTCAATGAAAATAATAAGCTCTAGTTTCTTCTAGGCCTCAAGAAAGGGCAAGACTACTTCTAGGAATGCTTCTGGGTCTTCCACTTGAGGGATGTGCCCAACACCAGGTAGAACCACCGATTGTGCGTTGGTGATGTTGTTCACCAACAATCCAGCTCCCTCACCCAGCCGGTCAACCTCGCCGTAGAGCACCATAGTGGATGAAGCTTTGACCATGGGGAGTCGTGACTTAAGGTCGTAGTATGATAGAGCCTCAGTCAGCTTACTGACCCATACTCCCGCTTTGGCGCGACTCTGGTTGTTGGCATCAAGCCATTCTTGGCGAGGATTGGCAAAGGTTGTGGCCTCTTTCAGGCCCTTTAGGGTTCTTGGCTTTGGAATACCATTGGGGTCGAACTGGTTTGCACCTGCCTTCAATCGGTCTTTTGCGGTATGAGGGTCATAGACAGGGCATCCCACTAGCACCATTTTGTCCACGCGTTCCGGGAAACTAGCGGCAGTCTCCGTGGCCAATACTGCGCCCACAGAGTTACCTACTAAGTGGGCTCTGTGGATGTTCAGAACCTGACAGGCATGGTCTAAAGCTTGGGCGTAATCTGGCAAGTTGAAGTGTCGGTTCGGTTTGTCGGAATTGCCGTGTCCCAGCATGTCGAAAGCGTAACAGGTGTAATTTTGGCTGATTCTGTCAATTACACCTTCCCACGTCCAAGTAGATGTGCCGAGAGGGTGGAGGAGAACAACGGGATAGCCACTCCCTTTTTTTACGAAGTGCATGTTTCCCGATGGTGTGGGTACGGTATCTGTTAGATCACGACGTACGAACATTGAGCCAATCTCCTAGGCTGATTTGCATTACATTTGATGCAACATTGGCGTGTCAGGCGGGTATGTTACTAACCGTTAGCCTGGCTGTCAATTTGATTCGGATAGCGATTCTGATTTGATGTGACGCCTAGCGTGGAAGAATCAGGGAAGAGAATCTGACGTGTTGTTGCATTGATTATGCCATCCTGAATGCCAGCTCAGGTTTCCGTTCGTTCCATAACCCAGAATCTGTGGCACCGGCCCACAGTAACCCAAAGGCCATTACAGGTGGGGTGAAGGCCGGAACTACTTGGACTCGGGCGAACTTTGATAGAGGTAACTTAGACCCACCCGGCGATCTGACTACAGCCAACAATTCTTTGATGTAGGAATGCGGTGATACCTTGGTCGCTTACGACAGCGGTTGGGGGCTGGCTGATGGAGGATTCAAATAATCGGATTGTGGCTTGCCAGTTAGAGCAGCATACCCCGAATGTTCTGGCTGACCGAAAAAGACTAGCGCGGACACTTCCTGTTCGTTGATATGACTCACGGAAGTAGCCGTTCTCGTCGTTTAATTCACAGTTTCTAGTATCTGTCTTCTGGTAGTCTGAACTTATGCCGCATCTACTGAATGTTTGGCCGTCTGTAAGCCGCAAACTATTGGCCGCCGATCGCGTTCTGTTGGTCTGCGATTACGACGGTACCCTCACGCCGATCGTCGCCCGCCCAGAGACTGCCATTCTCACCGAGAAAACACGTTGTCTGCTCTCGATACTTGCTAACATGGATCGGTTCGTGGTGGGTGTTATCAGCGGCAGGAGCTTGCCGGATCTTGAGTCCATGGTGGCAGTTCCAGGCCTGGTATATGCAGGTAATGATGGTCTTGAGATTAGTGGATTAGGAGTGGATTTTGTGCATTGCGGAGCTTCCGATTTTTCCGATTCTCTGTCGGAAATTGCAAGGAAGTTGCAGCAAGAGTTGTCTGATGTTCCCGAAATAGTTATCGACAACAAACGCTTGATTTTGACCGTACATTTTAGAAACACTCCGGACCATTACAGTGCACAGGTGGACGAAATGTTAATCGCCACTGTAAAACCCTATGTGGAATCCGGGCAGATGAAGATAACCCGGGGCACAAATGTGGCCGAGATTATGCCTAATATCTCATGGGGTAAGGGCCGAGCGATTGAGCAGATACGCCGAGGTTGCGGTGACAACCCGATTCCTATTTTTTTTGGTGACGATCAAATGGACGAAGATGGATTCGTTGCTGTGCAGAACGTTGGGGGGGTAGCGGTATACATCGGAGGTACCCGGCAGAATACCACAGCACTCCATCAACTGGAGTCGCCGACCGAGGTGGAGCAGGCGCTTACTCTTTTGACCCAGCTTTAGAAAAGTTAGCCAACATGGTTAGGGCAGTTCGTTATGCTCCACTCGGATTAACTTGTTAAGGCGGCGTTGGAACCGTTCTTCCTTGATGAAACTAGCTCCTAGGAAAGCTTCTATCACAACTTTTGTTAGCTCTATACCTATAACACGACCGCCAATGCAAATAACGTTCATGCTGTCGTGTTCCACACCTTGTCGAGCCGTGTATGAGTCGTGGCAGAGACAAGCTCGGATACCTTTAACCTTGTTGGCAGTGATGCTGGCACCGACTCCGCTCCCACAGACCACAATGCCCCTTTCTGTATTACCAGCGAGGACCGAATCAGCTACGGCTAAGGCGAAATCCGGATAGTCGTCGTTTGGATCCATGGTGTGGGCCCCGACGTCACTAACCTGATGTCCTTGAGACTGCAGCCAGGACACGATTTCGCCTTTGAGATCAAAACCAGCATGGTCCGCGCCAACGGCGACTTTCATTGAATTACTCCCTACTCTAGGCAACCGGAAAGTTCCCCAAGCATACTCATTGGCCTCGAGTCACGCAAGACTAACGTTGGTTATTCGTGTTTAGGATCAAGGAAATACACAAAGGATTAATTGATAATAAAATGCTTGGGGTATCGAACTTTTATGGCCAAATAGGTTTTCCATCAAAGTCCTCTTATGCTAGAATGCCGAAATTCCAGATTGACTTGATTGGACTGCGTTTGTGTCTGGAAGACTAGGCTTCTACGGCCCACGGCTACCCAAGATTCCGTTCAACGGGCGGGTTCATGATCAAAGCGGTCTCCTTCGATTTTTACAATACCCTGGTCAGGTTTTGGCCTCCATTGGAGGGGATACAGCAGGCCGCCTGCCACGAACTTGGCCTGACAGTTCAAGAAGAAGAGATCATTCACGGTTATGCGGTGGCTGATGTGCTCTTCAACCGCGAGAATGAGGACCGGCCCCTCTCCAAACGTTCTGATAAGGAGCGTTTGGAATTCTTTGGTCGATATGAGCAGTTGATATTAGCGACCGCCGGTATCGAAGTATCTATGGATTTGGCGCAGCGGGTTTGGAAGATGGCCATGTCAGTCCCTAAGGATTTCGTGCCGTTCGACGATTCTGTCACTGCGCTGGAGCAGTTGAGGGAGTCCGGCTACCAGGTTGGGATAATCACCAATCTACGACAGGACCTAGGAGAACTCTGCCAGCGGGTCGGCCTGGCGCCTTACTTGGATTTCGCCGTCGGTTCTGGAGAAGTTGGAATCGAAAAGCCTCATCCGCCAATCTTCATTGCTGCCGCCGAAAAGGTCGGTACCAGACTCGATGAGATTCTCCACGTCGGCGACCAGGTTCGGTCTGATGTTATGGGCGCTCAGAGAGTTGGTATGAAAGCGGTCTTGATCGATCGGACTGGTCACACTCCAGAATCCGAAGGCTGCTTGACTATTTCCAGCTTATCTGAGTTGCTCCAGGTTCTGGAGGATTTGGCCTAAGCATCTTCTAGTTAGGCCGACTCTCCTGTGGTGACTTTACCTCGGTAAATGGTACCCTGTGGCAATGATTTCGAGAAATGTCCACTAGTGGCGGATTCCAACAGTCTATTTCATATTGGAGGGTCCATATGGAGGAAAATACTCAGACCACCAACCAATATAACCGGCCGGTAAATATTTCGGTTTGGTACGATTACATTTGACCCTGGTGTTACGTCGGCCTGGAGAGAGTCGACAAGTTGGCGAGCGAGTATGAGATAGCCGTGCAAGGCCGGGCCTACCTACTGCGTCCAGACACCCCAAAAGAGGGCAGAGAGCGTCCCCAGCGGCCAGGAGAGACCGAAGATGAGTTATCCGAGCCACTAAGAAGCCAGGCCAAGGATGCTGGTCTCATCATGCGACCAGCTAGAAGGACTCCTAATACCCTTTATGCCCTGGAAGCCACAGAATATGCTCAACAGCATGGGAAATTCTTGGAGTTTCACCACGCTGCCTATAAGGCGTTCTGGGAGGACCGACAGGACATTGGCGAGATGGAGATTCTCCATAAGGTGGGCCATGAAGTAGGTTTGGACGCAGATGATATGGTGAAGAGTCTGGAAGAAGGGATCTACGCCAAGGAAGTCATGGCCCAATACCAAGAAGCTCTTGGTTATGGTATCAGCGGTATTCCGACTTTCTTGGTCGGAAACTTGCTCTTCACTGGGGCACAGCCATACGAAACGTTCAAGATGGCCATGGAGCGTTTTTTAAGCGAGGGTGTCCCTTCCTCGTCTGAAGAGTAACCGCTGCTGACGTGTGGGAAAAAGGCTCGTTCGAGAGCGGGCCTTTTTTGCTTATGCCGAAGCCTTACTGTTAATCTCCGGCGGGTGTTGGTGTCATGCTGGGAGAGTCGCCTTTAACAGCATTGCCTTCATCGTCCACTGGTAACCCGTAGTTAACCGCGTATAGCCTGGCGTAGATTCCACCTTTTTTAGCGAGTAATTCATCATGGTTACCTTGTTCCACCAGTCTGCCTTGATCTAGAACCACGATGTTATCCGCGTTTCGGACTGTTGAGAGGCGATGTGCGATGACAATCGATGTACGGCCCCTCAGAACCTCTTGCAGTGCCTGCTGAATCAGGACTTCTGTGTGGGTGTCGATATTCGCGGTTGCCTCGTCTAGGATGATGACTCTGGGATCGCCTGCAACGGCCCGTGCAAAGCTGAGCAATTGACGTTGCCCCACGCTTAGATTAATACCTCGCTCAGCTAATACCGTGCTATAACTAAGGTCAAGCGACATGATGAAGTCATGTGCGCCGACGGTTTTCGCTGCAGTGACCACTTCGTCGTCACTGAGGCTTTCATTGTTGTATCGTATGTTGTCGGCTACTGTCCCTGAAAATAGGTATGGTTCTTGCAAGACCATGCTCATTTGGCTGGCTAACGAATGGCGCGTGACATCTCGTATGTCGTGTCCATCTACGGTGATGCGGCCATTTGTAACGTCGGCGAACCGGTGTATCAGCGTGACCAATGTGCTCTTCCCGGCGCCAGTGGAACCGACTAATGCCACGTTCTCACCAGGGTTGATGTGTAGGTTGATGTCTTTCAGTACAGGAACACCCTTTACGTATTCGAAATTTACGTCTTCAAACTTGATAGTGCCCTGTATTTCTGGCAGGGTGGTAGCGCCTTCCTTATCCACTACCTCTGGCTTTAGGTCGAGAACCTCAAATATACGGACTCCAGCCGCCATGGCACGTTGGAGCTGGCTGTACTGCATGGTTAGATGGCGAACCGGTTCAAAAAATCGTTGGATCCAGAGGGCGAAAGCTACTAGTACTGCCCAATCTAAATCTCCTCCCTTGACCATTATTCCGCCCACTAAGATAACGCCGAAACCCATGCCGATACCCATAAGGGTCTCAACGAACGGCTGAAGTGCACCGGAGTATCGGCTTGCTTCCATGTTGGCGTTTAGGTGTTCGCTGTTCAGCTCGTCAAAGTGCTCCATGTTGGCATCCTGCCGGTTGAAGCTTTCTACAACCCTGATACCTGTTATGTTCTGATTGTACTCACCGTTAACCATGGCGATTGCACGGCGGATTCGCATGAATGAGTGTCTGGCGAATCTCTGCCAGTAGGTCAAAACGAATAACAAGACTGGCAGTATGCTCATACTTACAAGAGCTAGTCGCCAATCAATCCACATCATGAAGATTATGATTCCTCCCAAACTGAGGGCATCAGAGAAGCTCTGAATCATCAGTTCAAAGGTCTCTTGGAGCTGGAGAACGTCGCTCTGGCTACGAGACATGATGCGTCCTACTGATGTGCGGTGAAAGAAGGAAGGTGAGAGTTCTTGGAGGTGGTTAAACATACCGGTACGCAAAGAATATAGAATTCCTTGACCCACCTTAGGCATGAATACGAATTGGATGTAATTTGCCCCGAAGTGAAGAATTGTCACGCCGGCGAATATAAGCCCGATGATGTGCAACCGTGAAACGTCACCAGGTTCAACCGCCCAGATTATGCCTGTCATCATCAACCATGGGACTAATACGTTACCCAGGGTGTAAATGAGCACGGCTATTATGGCTATTAACGCGTCGCGCTTATATGGCCATATGTAAGTCATCAGTCTCACAACGACTTTGTGGTCGTACGCTGAACCGACGATTGAATCGTCGCTTAGATTGTCTTCGTTGGCCGTGCGCATACCGCTGGCGCCCAACCCTTTCATGCCGCCCATCATGCCACCGACTCCGCCTCCTGGTCCCGAAGCTCTCATCAGTTGTCTCCTCCAAGGTCAGTAGTCAGTCGCGGGCTTACTACTCCAAGTGTTTCATCAACCGGGTTTATGATGGGTGCATCAAGTAACATTTCCTCTTGGGGTTGTAACTGTAGGTCGTAGATATCTCGGTATATACCTTGTTTAGCCAGCAGGTCGTCATGCGTGCCCTGTTCCACAATCTGTCCATCTTTCAATACGATAATGAGGTCAGCCTCCCTAACGGTGCTTAGCCTATGGGCGATGACGAAAGTCGTCCTGTTCTTCATCACGTTTATCATGGCCTGATGGATCATTCGTTCAGTCTGAACATCCACACTCGATGTGGAGTCGTCCAATATCAATACTGGTGGGTCGGTCAGTATACTTCGGGCGATAGACAGGCGTTGTCGTTGGCCGCCGGAAAGAGTTGAACCGCGTTCCCCCACCCAGGTATCATACCCGTCTTCAAGAGAATCTATGTGGTCATGAAGTTGAGCTATCTTGGCCGCTTGAATCACCTCTTCTCTAGTGGCGTCCTTCTTTCCGTAGGCAATGTTGTCATGGATGGTGGCACTGAACAAAAACACGTCCTGTTGGACGATTCCGACGTTAATGCGTAAGGAGTCTAGAGTCAGGTCTCGGATATCATGCCCGTCAATGGTGATGCTGCCTTCACCCACATCATAGAACCTTGGTAGTAGATTTACGATTGTGCTTTTTCCGCTTCCAGGGGCACCTAATATTGCGGTTATTTGGTCTGGTTTGGCTGATATATCGACGTGCTGCAGAGCCGGAACCCGGTTCGAGTAAGAGAACGAAACATCGTTGAACTCTACGTTCCCTTTGGCCTTTTCTAAAACCATGGCGTTGGGTTTTTCTAAGACTGGAGAGTCGGCGTCAATCACCTCAAAGAGCCGGCCACCAGAGGAAATAGCCCTGGAGAATGCGTTGATGATGAATGAAGACATCCTGATTGGGAAGGTCAACTGGTTCAGGTAGAGGATGAATTTAGTCAGTTCTCCAGCGGTCATGTCCCCCCTGATGACTTCCCAGCCGCCGTACCAGAGGATGATACCAAGACCCGCTGTGAAAAATAATGTCATCCAGGCGCTGTTGGTGCCTTGCAATCGTTCTGATTCGAAATATTCCTTTCTAAGTTCCCGGGCTTTCTTGGCGAATTTCTCCTTCTCGTACTCCTCAGATGCAAAAGCTTTCACCACATGGATGCCGACCAGGTTCTCTTGGAGAATGGTGACGGCCTCACCCATTCGCTCTTGAACTTGCAGCCACATGCGCCGTAGTCGTCCCATCACCATTGATGACCGAATGACGATAAACGGTACGAACACTAGGCTTAATAGGGTGAGTTCCCAGTTCATCAAGTTTAGGATCAGAAGCAACGCTATAAGGCGTACGATGACTTCTAGCGCACGAACCAGTCCCATGTTAACGAAACGACGTACCGATTCGACGTCGGCAGTGGCTTTGGACATGAGGTCGCCGGTGTGTTCTTTATCGTGGTAGGCAAAACTCAGATGCTGAAGCTTGTTGTAAAACTCGTTCCGAAATACATATGACACTTTCTGTGAGAGAGAGTCAGTGCAGTAAGTTCGGGCAAAGTCGAGAAAGCCACGTAGTAAGCTGGCTCCCAGGATCGCTAAGGCGAAAAAGAGTAGAGTGATCGTCTCGACCGATTTCCCAGCGATGCCATCCTCATCAACGTTAACCAGCAGGTCGATGGCTTCTCCGAAGAGCTGGGGTATGAGCAAAGATACACCGACGGCTAAGAGGAAGCTTGCGTAGGCAAAAATCAGACGCAGCCTAAACTGCCAGGCGATCTTAGTGATTCGGACGAGTGTTGACATCTAATCGATCTTGGTTATTTTACCTGCCGCAGAAGAAGGCCTAAAAAGACGGCTTAGTTTGCTGTTGTCGAAATTTTACGAGCCATTCCCTAAGGCCGTTTGCGAAGCAGAGAGTTAAGTGACTGGCGCTTATACGATTCTCGAATTCACATCTGAATCCATTCTTGAATCTATATTTCGTCCATTACCAGATGACAACGCAATCATAAACCTAAAGAAGCGGCCAGTACAAGATGAATTTCGACTTGTACTGCCTGTTGGTGGTGACATCGCTTGGCAGAATCTGGGATTCGTATCTCTCCGGTATCGGTTTTTGAAACACCGTATTGTAATGGGTACATCGATTATGATTTGTTAGCTTGAATGTTCGCGTCTGGGTTATTAAAGCCGTTGGCGCCCAAGTACTCTTCCCAATAGGAGCGCTGCTGATGCAAGCAGTTCAACAAGCAACGCCTGGTTCAATGAAATCGAGGACTTGTTCAGTAAGCCAAAATGTTGGTCAGGTGCAATCGGTGATCAGTCCATAGAGAATAATCCCCCGGTGATTAGGGAGTGCTGTACCTACGGAACAAGAAGTCCAATTCTCGGAAGATTCCTTCAGTCTACTTAATGGGTCATAGTGGTTGTCGAAAACTTGGTCGAAGTTGGAGCTGGAGGGGAAAGTACTGGTGTTCCAAAGGTCGTTAACTCGTTAAAATATGCCTCGCAAGTCTGCTCAATGAATACCAAGGAATTCACGTATTCAATCATCTTCTTCCAGGGTAACAATCCTGATAATTCAGTAGATTCAAGGAAATACACACAATCGGGTTGATTCCGTTGGCTTGGGGTGAGGGTGTGTTACATCCGATTCGGGACGGTCATTCCCATCAGAGTCAGAGTGCGTCGGAATACGATGAGAGCCGCTTCTACCAATTTGAGCCGAGCGGCGGTTATGGCGGTGTCCGATTCGTTTGAAGATACAACCCGGCAGTTCTCATAGAAGTTATGAAAGTTATTGGCTAGTTCGGTGGCATAGTGAGGTAGATGGTGGGGCTCAAGAATAGTTGCCATCTCATCCACCAATTCAGGGAGCCGTAGAAGCGCCCTGATCAGATCCAGTTCACTGGGGTGGGTTAGGAGGCTGATGTCACCGTTGCTCCAGTCGATTCCTCTCTCTCGGGCCAATTCGATGATGCTAGCGTTGCGGGCGTGAGCGTATTGAACGTAGAACACTGGGTTTTCGTTCGACTCTTTCTTAACCATTTCCAGATCAAATTCCATCTGGGTTGACGGGGCCTTCGCTAGGAAGGAGTACCTGCAGGCGTCTATCCCTACTTCGTCTGCCACTTCTCGCAGTGTGATTAAGTTCCCTCCGCGTTTGGACACGCGCATCACGTCTTGGCCACGGCGGAGAGTTACCATCTGGCAGATAAGGACTGTAAGTCGGTCGCGGTCAATGCCTAATGCTTCAACCGCCGACTTCATTCTCGGCACGTGACCTTGGTGGTCTGCTCCCCAGATGTCTACTACCGATTCAAACTTTCGTTTGATCAGCTTGTTGCGATGGTAGACTATGTCTGAAGCGAAGTACGTCGATTCACCGGATGTCTTGACAATGACGTTATCTTTATCATCACCCAGCATCACAGAGTTGAACCAAAGTGCCCCATCCCGTTCCGATAAATAATCCTTTTCTCTAAGGAAATCAATGGTTTCTTCGTACTCGCCACTCGAGAATAAGCTGCGCTCACTAAACCAGTTGTCGAATTCAACCCCTATGGATGAAAGGTCATCTTTGATGGTCGAGACAATCTTTTCGCGGCCAATGTCGCCAATCTCCAATAAGGCCTGCTCCTCTGCCATTTTTAGGAAGCGGTCACCTTCAACATTCAATATGTCTTTTGCGAGTTCGGTGATATATTCGCCCATGTAGCCGTTCTCTGGAATTTCTGCTTCTTGGCCAAGTTCTTGTTGGTAGCGAGCCAGAACAGATTTGTAGAACATTTGCATCTGGTTGCCGGCGTCATTGACGTAATATTCTCGGGTTACCTCAAAGCCTGCTGCTTCTAGAACGTTGGCCAGAGCGCTACCTAATACTGCACCTCTGGTGTGCCCGACGTGGACTGGGCCAGTTGGATTTACGCTGACAAACTCCACCATCACTTTCCGACCTTGTCCGGTGTCAACATCACCGAATTTGCTACCTGATTGTCGAATGACGTCCACCTGTTTTTGCAGCCAGGATTGTTTCAGGTAAAAATTTATAAAACCCGGCGGCGCTGCTTCAACGTGATCTATGACATCGTTAGGGGAGATATGCTTGGCAATAGCCTGGGCCAGTTCTAAGGGGTTTATCCTCGTGGCGCGGGATAATCTCAGAGGGAGATTTGTTGCGAAATCGCCGTGCTCAGAGTTACCCGGCCGTTCCACTTGAATTTCTGGCATGGTATCCAGTTGGAGCACACCCTCATGCTGGGCGGCTTCCGACGCGTAAGCAACTGATTCCTGGATTGTGTTGATCAATAACGGAGCCGACATCGCCGAAAATCCCCCGGATTTTTACCGATTGATCCACCTATTTTCAAAAAGCGATACGAGGCCTTTTGATAAACGTTGATACTAGGTGGCGTCTGTTTATCTTAACACAATGCGTAGTCGTTCCAGGCACGGACTAGACCCGAGGTTACGGTTTAATTCCAAGATTGAATTACAGGTTTTGGAGGTGCGAGATAACGTTCTAGTATATGTAATTGGAGCTCATACCTTGAGGAGCGATCGACTGTTACAATTATTGGAGTGTGGCTTTTCGCTCGTGGGCAATGCCTGGAAAGATTGGAATAACCGGATCGATTTTTGGATGGAACAACGTCAAAGAACATCACCAGAACTCCTTTTCGAAGACCAGCTCCGGCCGCCTGAAGATATGATTCAGGATCGGGTAAAAGAACTTGCGAGTCTCCTGGAATTTGGTGATCTTCCGAAAGCTTTCGAAATTTTTGATGCACTTCATCCTGTGGACCAAGGCGAAGTCCTCGACGGCTTACCCAGTGCGTTGAGTCGGTCGTTGTTGGAAGAATTAGACGCCGGGGTAGTTGCTGAGATTCTTGAGTACTTGGAGCCAGAGGAATCGGCTTACATGATTGGTGACCGAGAACCCGCCGATCTCGCACTGGTTCTTGATTTAACCGGGCCTGACGTGGCTGTAGATTTGCTGCGGCATATCCCTATAGAGAAGCAGTTTGAGATTTTGGACGCCATGTCTGATCCGGCGGAGGTGTCAGAACTACTACAGTATAAGGATGACACCGCAGGCGGTTTGATGTCCCTGGGTTACCCGGTGGTAAACGAAACAACAACAACACCCAATGCTCTAGACCAACTACGGGTGTTCGAGGAAGACGCAGAACACATAAACTCAGTATTAGTGGTTGATAGTGACCGGCGTCTGGTGGGGTCGTTAAGCATTACAAGACTAGCGCTGGCCCGACCCAACACCTTGGTTAGTGACATAACGGATCGAGAAGTACATTCTGTGAATTCTGATACCGATCAAGAGGAATGTGCTAGGGTTATGCGACGGTATAATTTGGATCTATTGCCTGTGCTCGACAAAGACGGCAGATTCACTGGGGTGATTCTTGATGATGACCTGGTGGACGTAGTTGTTGAAGAAGCTACTGAGGATATGTTCCGGATTGCCAGTGTTGGCGGCGAGCGGATCGCTGGACCTCTTACAAACTCTCTTCGTAGACGGCTTCCCTGGCTGTACATTAATTTAGCAACAGCGTTTTTGGCCGCAGCCACGGTAAGCCTTTTTGAGACCACTATCACCCGTGTAGTGGCATTGGCAGTATTCCTGCCGGTTGTGGCCAGCCAAGGTGGCATCGGTGGCACCCAGACCGTGACGTTAGTCGTTCGCAGTATGGCACTCGGTGAAGTGCCACGGAGACTAGGGTTACGGTTATTGGCCCGGGAGTTGTCTTTGGGATTGATACATGGAGTAGCTCTTGGGGCTGTGGTTGGGCTCGCGGCCTACCTTTGGAAAGGAAATGTCACTCTGGGTCTGGTACTTGGGTTGGCCATGTTTGGAAACATGCTGGTGGCAGGAATGTTCGGTGCTGGTGTGCCGCTGCTACTCCGGAAACTTCGGATGGACCCGGCAGTATCATCGGCGGTGTTTGTAACAACATTCACTGATGTTATTGGTTTCGTTTTGTTCCTTGGTTTGGCAGCAATATTTGTGGAGCAACTGGTTTAGGTCAGGTTATATGACAGAGGTACTAGTCATTGATTAGATTGGGGGGGGTATGCCCGGACAAATAGCCTTGGTTGGTGGCGATGAATTCAGGCTCGGATGCGAAGATATGGACCGAGAGATCATGCGGGTATCTGGTCAAGACCCAGCCAAGATAGTAGTTGTTCCGACTGCTGCTGTCACTGGGCCTGCTAAGGCCGCCAATGACGGTACAACTCACTTTGAAGCGCTGGGAGGTTCATCAGAACAGTTGATGCTGTTGGAAAGGAGTCAAGCTCAGGATCCATTGTTCTTCGCTTCAGCCACGCTGGCGGATGTCGTCTACTTCACTGGTGGGAGCCCTGAGCACTTGTTAGAGACTGTAATAGGTTCTGCGTTTTTCTCGGCACTGATGGAGATTTTGGATTCCGGTGGTGTGTTGGCTGGTTCCAGCGCCGGTGCCATGGCCATGGGCTCTATGATGCGCCGCCCCGGGGCAAGTGAATGGGTGGAGGCATTGGGAGTGGTTGCCGACGTCGCAGTACTACCTCACCACGAAAAGCGCGACCAAGCGGAAATTTCTCAGGAATTGCAACGATCGGCACCTACGGGACTGACTTTTCTAGGAATTGATGCTCGCACGTGTGTCCTGGGCACACCAGATAATTGGCGGGTCATCGGTTCCGGGCGGGTCACTGTTTACCAGGGTTCCGATTGGCAGATATTCAACTCAGGGGATCGACTGCTTACTGGGTTCTAGCTCAACTACTTCCGTCGTTCTCGCAGCTTCTCGTAGACCTCTTCGAGTTGGACTCCGCTAGCGGCTAGGAGGACTAGGGTGTGGTACAGCATGTCAGCTATTTCACCAGGGAGATTTTCAGTGTCGTTGATAGCAGCGGCAATGCCTGTTTCACCGGCTTCTTCGACCACTTTTTGGGCAATTCTGGGGACACCGTCACTGAAGAGAGAAGTAGTGTAACTACCTTCAGGCATCTCCTCTTGCCGGTCTTTAATCAGCGCGAACAGCTCACCTAGAACGCTTGGCCCTGTTTCCGTCTTCTCGTATTCTTCTTCTTCGGGGACTACTTCCAGTTTGTTGGTAAAGCAGGAAACATCGCCGGTGTGGCAGGCCGGGCCATCTGGGTCGACCTTCAACAGAATGGTGTCGGCATCGCAATCCAGCCAGGCCTCTTTGAGGTTAAGGTAATTGCCGGACATTTCACCTTTGTGCCACAGGTCTTCTCTGCTGCGGCTGTAGAACCAGACTTGGATACCTTCTATGGTACGTTTCAGGGAGCCAGGGTTCATATAGCCCATCATCAGCACTTGGCCGGTGTTGGCGTCCTGAGCAATGGCGGGTAATAGACCCTGTTCGTTTAGCTTAATGTTCATTATCGTTCTTCAATAATATTTAAATGAGTGGTTTGTACATCCAGGTTAGATCGGAAGTCCGTTGTGCAGCAGACCGGGCAATTGGGAAAGACTGGATATTTGGTGGGGAGGCATTGGTAAACTTGAGTCTACTAATCGTTTGTCACGGTTGATCCAAACCGGATGCATTCCGGCGTCCAGCGGACCTTGGACGTCCTCCAATTGTCTGTCGCCCACGTAAACGGTTTCGCCGGGAAACACACCTAATTGGTCTAGTATCATATGGAACAATTCAGGGCGAGGCTTGTAAATTTGTGCTTGCTCAGAAGTAAGGACTACGTCAAAACCCACCTCCAACAACTCCAGATTCGGGAGTAAAAAACCGTCATCGGCGTTAGATAGAAGGCCCATTGTGTAACGCCCTTGTATATCTGCCAGGGCTTCATTGGTCTCCGGATAAGGGTCGCGGCTGGAAATATCACGGAAGAATTGTTGGGTGGCCGCATGTGGGTCTCCATTGAGTTTAAGAGTGGCGAAAGAACGTTCAAAGCCGTCCTTCCAGGCACTGAAATAACTCTGAAACGGCGTATTCGGATCTAATCGATTATGCTGAAACTCTTCCTCAGCGGGGAGCCAGCTGTCCCATAAATCTTGGGCTGTGGTCTTCAGGCCTTGCTGATTGATGACATTGCTAAAAATTTGAATATTTGTGTCGTTGGGATTCTGGACTAATGTCCCATACATATCGAATATTACGGTCGTGATTTGCGGCATTTATAGCTACCTGTAATTTATCTCGCTTCGGATTATTAGCTGTCAATGATTGACATAGATTGCTAATCATTCCGGCGCTACATATGTTGGTCGGACGTGGACTCCCTTTTGTTTAAGGTAGTCCTTGGCTTGGGTAATGGTAAATGTGCCGAAATGGAAGATACTGGCAGCAAGAACGGCATCTGCTTTTCCTTGGTCCAAAGCTTGATAGAGGTGATCCAGTTCGCCAGCGCCACCGCTGGCGATGACCGGAACCGGCACTGTCTCGGAGATGGTGCTGGTCAATTCTAAGTCGTACCCGGTTCGTTGGCCGTCTTCATCCATACTTGTGAGCAATATCTCGCCGGCTCCCAGTTCTACTGCGCGGGTGGCCCATTTCACTGCGTCTATTCCTGTGGGAGTTCGGCCACCTCGGGTGTATACCTGCCACTTTGAGCCTTCGTCCAAAGCCAGGTCAGTTGACGTATGGGGCGATCCTACATGGTGAGACCCTACCCTTTTTGCGTCAATTGCCACTACGATGCACTGGTTCCCGAAGGCTGCGGCGCCGTCTTTGACAAGTTTTGGATCACTAACGGCTGCGGTGTTCATGCCAACCTTGTCTGCACCTGCCTTGAGCATCCGCCGCACATCTTCCACCGATCGGATACCACCGCCGACGGTGAGTGGGATAAACACTTGATCTGATACCCTTTGAACCACGTCCACTATAGTATCTCTGGAGTCGGAACTGGCGGTGATATCAAGAAAGACAAGCTCATCGCCGCCTTGTTGGTCGTAAAAAGCAGCCAGCTCGGCGGGGTCACCGGCGTCGCGGAGTTCCAGGAAGCTAACGCCTTTCACAACGCGTCCGGCGTCCACATCTAGGCACGGTATTATACGTTTGGTCAGCACTTAGGTTTGGAATCTCCAGAGGTGTGTCAATCTGGTAAGTAAACTGTGAAACGTTCCCGTTTCAGGACATACTAGCAGTATAACACTGTGCCTGGAATGGACAGTGTAAACCAACCATTGGCGCGACTGGCTTACTAAGCTAGAATGACCATACTTTTTAGCATACCTAACTTTGTGGAGGAATCATGGCTATAACATTAGACGAGGCTAACAAAATGGTGGCAGGCGCTATTGCCAAAGCCAATGAGTTTGGCATCAAGATCAACGTGGCAGTGGTTGATGCCGGCGGACGATTGTTGGCTTTTAACCGTATGGATGGTGCCATTTGGGGAGGCTCATACGGGGCACAAGGGAAGGCGGTAGCCTCAACAGCGTTTGGACGTCCAAGCGGTGAACTCCAAGAACGGGCCGAGTCACCTATTATGAAGGGAATCCTTGGTGCCGAGGGTGGCCACGGTATTCCGAGCCAAGGTGCCGCTCCAGTCATCCGGAATGGCGGTTGTGATGGAGCAGTAGGAGTGGGTGGCGGCACCAGCCAGCAGGATGAAGATTGTGCCAAGGCTGGCATCGCTGCTGTAATCTCTTAACGATTCCCTGAAGACGTTTATATAGTAATGTGGGCTTAGTCGGTTCCGCTCTAGGGTACTAGGGCGGTAACCGACACTGGACAGCCGCTGCCTCCTGCCAGGCGTAGCAGACCAATCACTACCATTGCTCCGTTGGGTGGCAGCTGGTCCAGGTTTGTCAAGTTTTCCAATACGATCATCTGATTATCCAAAGCGAATTGGCTGACGGAAAACTTGGTATCTCGACCTGGCTCAACTCCAGCTGTGTCTGACCCCAATCCAGCGATAATCCGACCTTCTAGTAATATTTCGACGGCGTCAAGTCCAAACCCCGGAAAATGAAGATGGTCGGATTCGGTCCCACCCAAGTAATCATCTGGACTGTGCCACTTGCCCTGCCAACCAGTGTGCAGTAATACCAAACAGCCTATAGGGACTGGGCCATGGTCTGACTCCCAGTCTAAAATGTCATTTATCGTGAGAGCGTAATCAGGATCGATAGCCGATTGGGTTGATATGTCGATCACAATCGCAGGTCGGACTAGGTCTTGAGCGGAGTAAGCCTCGAGCCCAGGAGCGTCGGGTTTGAAACTCGATCCGGCGCTCATGTGGGTTCCGGTATGTTCTCCCATAGAGAATCGGCGCAGGAAATAGCCATTTTTTTCTATTTCTGCAATGGTCTCAAACTCTACATCTGGATCTCCGGGCCAACGGGGAAGCCCCGGGTTTATCGGCCAGCTGAGTTCAATAACTTTGGAAAAAGAGATGGATCCGCTAAAATCGGAACCGCCATCGTATGGTCTCGCCGTCATAAATTACGTCCCTACGGTTCTTCCGCTTACGCCCATTCCCTCGCCCAAAGCATAGAGCAGCATGCTGGCTGGTTGTCGAAGCACTATGTGATCTTCGTTTTCATGTTAGAAAGCAGCGGCTTGCATGGTCCTGGTCGATTCACGAATGGTGTCCCGGTTCACGTCATTGTCAATCCATTCCATCGCCTCACGGGGAGTGCTTCTGGCGATAAGCTCTAGTCGTTCTGGGCGTTGACCGTATACTGAATAGCTAATCGAGCGAATCTCTTCCTCTATAATATAGCCACGGTAATAGATCTTCATTATGCTACCCCCTCCCTCGGTTAACTTCGGTTATATATTTCGGGAGCGAACGTCCACGAGACCCTGCTTAGTTCGCTAACTACACCTGCGTTGCGTACATATGTTCTAAGGTTTGACGTCGACGGTCAATCAGTAAATGTCACTCGAGGAAATCCGCGAATTTGGACCTCACGCTTTAACAGATACCGACGAGTACTTCTCCGAGGACTACGTGTGGAGGGAGTGGTTGGGCGAGTATACCTCCCTTCAACCGAGCTCCGTGGTTGTGATCTGTGACGATCTTACTCAGATCATCATTAGGTGCGGTGAGAGTCAGTTCGGTGGCAGCGCCTTGGTTCCATTTTATTGATTGGTGCGCTTCAGTACCCCCCACCATAAAAGTCATGGTCTGGCCAGTGAAATCTGTCCCGTCGTTCTGTTCCACCATCAGGGAGTACCTTCCATTTTTTATTATCGTTGTTTCTACAATGACCCCGTTAATCAAAGCCGATACCCGCACTCCGTCTTCAGCGCCAACGCAACCGGGTGGTGGCGTCGCACTAGGGGTGGGCAATGGAGCGGCCGTTGCAGAGGATACCGTCGTCGCCGTTGGTAGCGAATTGGGGGCTGTGTTGAAACTGCCTCCAGTCTGGATCGTAAAACTAGTGGGTTCCGGTGTCGATAAGACCTTGCGAACATCCTGTGTAGGGGTGGGTGAAGGTATGGGTGTAGCGTTGAACAAAGCCTGGACTGTCGCTTGGACGCGGTAGGTGATTGTGGCTTCGATATTGAAGTCTGGTCCTGTTTCGGAAGCAGCAGTGAATCTGTTATTAGATGCCAGTGCTTGTACGGTTGCCTCAAGTGAAGAAGGTACCGAAGTTTCTGGGGTATCTGTATCACCGCAGGCAAGTGTTAATAGCAGCATAAAGATTATCATTACGCCTAATTGCTTCATTTACGACCTCCCAACATCCACCCCTAATCGGCCCTTGTTACCCGCCCCAGATAATCTAGATATTAATATTTAACGATTGGTTCCTTGCGATTTTTTTATTTCAGCTATGAATTCAACGAGAGATTTGGTCTCCTGTTCGGACGATTCCATGTTTCTGACTACAACTTCACCTTTCTCGATCTCATCATCGCCTAAAATCAGGGTGAAGGGTATGTTCAGAGCGTTGGCCTGGCGCATTTGTCCTCGAAGCCCGCGGGTGCCTCTGCTTAGGATAGCCCCAACTCCGGCATTACGCAGTTGAACAGTTAGATCCAAAGCGGCGACACGAGCATCTTTACCAACGTTAGCTACCAGGAAACGAGGGCCTGGTAAATCCGGAACCGGAACCTCAGCTCGCTTCAAATTCAGAATCAACCGCTCAAGGCCGGTAGCAAATCCGATTCCAGACGTCTCCCGACCACCAAGTTCGGTAATCAGTCCGTCATATCGGCCACCACCGCAGATGGTTGATTGTCCCCCACCTTCAACAGGCTGAATTTCAAACACCGTGCGAGTGTAGTAATCCAAACCTCTGACTAGACGGTGGTCTATCTGATAGGGCAGTTTCATGATGTCAAGGTATTGTAGAAACTGGCCCCAGTGGTCGTTGCACTCATAGCAAAGATGTTCGGCGGATTGCGGTGCGTTGTTGCCCAGGGAGTGACAGGCCTCAACTTTGCAATCCAGCAGGCGCAGGGGGTTCCGATCCAGGCGAGCTTTGCAATCGGGGCATAGAATGGCTTGATGGCCGGAGTAATACTCTTTTAGCTTTGCGACATACTCTGGTCTACAATGTGGATCACCGACGCTGTTGACCAAGAGGTTGATATCGGTCAGGCCCAGGTTGGTGACCAGCTCCCAGGCTAATTCTACGACCTCTGAGTCTACAGATGGATCTGCGTCACCCAGAACTTCCACTCCGAATTGGTGGTGTTGACGGAACCTACCCGCTTGAGGGCGCTCATAACGGAAAACCGGACAGAAATAATACATCCGCACTGGTTGTGGCAGATTGTGCATACCGTGTTCTAAGTATGCCCGGCACACCGGTGCAGTGCCCTCAGGACGAAGGGTGACGCTGTCACCACCTCGGTCATCAAAGGTATACATCTCTTTTTCAACTATGTCGGTACCTTCGCCAACAGAACGGATGAACAGGTTGGAATCTTCGAAGGCGGGGGTGTCAATCCGGCCAAATCCGAATCGGCTGGCAACGTCCATGGCTTTGGACTCAATATATCGCCAGTATTTTTGTTCTTCAGGCAGGTGGTCTGCAGTTCCTCTGGGCGCTTGAAACAAAGTTATTGGTTACTCCGAATGCGATTGTGTGGGTACCATTATAGGCGGCATTTGTATCGTATGGAATCTG
>JAKUNL010000020.1 GCA_022451925.1 Dehalococcoidia bacterium | reverse complement strand
TGGTCGGCCGAATTCCATTGGAGCAGACCCAGGAGCACTGTCCGGGCTTGGTTATCGTCCAAGCCGTGAATAGCCTGCCTAAGGGCCTCCTCCTCCGGGTCGTTAGCACCATTTTCCCCGCCAACCAAATGAATGAGCCGGCCTTTTTCCAGAAAATTGGGCACCGCGGAGCGACCTGCGCTGAGGCTAGGCATGCTCTGTATGATGAAAGACCGCGCCCGGTCGGTAATATCTACCGAGTCTAGCAGGGTGTTCAATATGTCGAGGTCTGCCAACCGTAGACTCCAACCAGAGAGTCCGAGTTGAGTCGGCACGGCTACCGCCAGCTTAAGTACCTCGATGTCGGCTTCAATATCCGAGGAGCCTATTATCTCAACACCCACTTGGGTGAATTGGCCGCTGGAGTCTGGGTGAGAGCTATCGAATCGGAATACCGGTCCTGAATATTGCCAGCGAGCTGGCAGTCTGATGTTGGTTTCGTTCTCCAGGTAATGTCGCATGATTGGCGATGTGAATTCTGGTCGTAGGCTGACTGCATTGCTGCCAGCATCAATAAAACTGTAGAGCTGGGAGGCCAATGCACCGCCCGATTTGCGCATGAACAGTTCAGTGGGTTCGAGTACCGGTGTTTCAAGCATCTGGTACCCATAATCGCCAAGTAGTTGGGACAAACGGTTCTGGAAGCCTTGCTTTTGACGTAAGAAGTCTTCTGTAAGGTCTTGCATACCTGACAGGCGGGATAGTGTGTTGATGGTTTGTTGGGATTCGATCGTCATATTGGAAATGCAAAAATGTTGGAAAATGTATAAGGACGCCTAGAATAGAGGGAGCCGCTCAAGTATGACCGACATTGTACATCAGCAGTGGAGTTACTTCCAAGAATGATAGAGGCTAAGGGGAGCTTGTTAACTCTTCCCATGTGGATGGTTAAACCGGTGTAAATAAACTTCGTTACGCTTGCCGATTGTTATCTAGAATTAAGGGGAAACCGCATCATAAAGGACTGCCGCCTCGATAGGTTCACCACAATCGAAATTGATAAAGTTACCCACTTAACTTTGTTCTATCATTCTACGGAAGAACCTCGAAATAGTTGCACACATCTATCAGTCGATTGAATACAAACCGCCTCGGAATGGTGTTTCTACGATTGCACGGCGAGAGGAAAGGGATCGGTATTATGTCAGTTGTTAGGAAAATGGGCTTTCTGAGTTCTAGCGAAACTTGAAATGAAAGTTGACGGAAAGGCCGATCCTACGGGTGGGCATTTAGGCCCCCGTCCACGTACACCGGTTGTCCTGTTGAGTAATCACAGAACTCGGAGCATAGATAGACCAACAGAGGGCCTATGTCTGTTGGATTTCCCTTGCGCCTTAGAGGTGTGTATCTCACCAATAATTCCTCTTGCTGGGTCTCCAGAGACTGATCTTCAGTGTCCATTAGTCCGGTGCCTATAGCATTGATTCGGATATTAAAATGACTCCATTCGACAGCGAAAGATCGAGTCAGGGCCAAGATTGCAGCTTGGCTGGCAGCAAAGGCAGACCCGTTGGCCATCCCCCGTTCGGCGAGTTCAGAGATCATGTTTACTACTCTGCCGGATTCAGCTTTAGCCATTCTTGGCAATACCTGCTGGGATATGAGGTAAGTGGTTTTGGAGTTACGGGTCTGGACGGTGTCCCACTCATCTACGCTTATGTCCTCTAACGGGCGAGCAAACATACTGCGGTGGTCGTTTACTAGAATGTCTACCTTGCTGTGGGCAGCGTCGAATTTTCCCATAACGTCCTTTGGGCTGCCTGGATCGTTTGGGTCTAACAGAGCGCCGTCGGAACCGGCAGGCAACGAGGCTAGGACTGAATCCAAGAGCTCCTGGGTACGGGCAACCGCAAAGACACTTGCGCCAGCCTCGGCAAGCGCTTGACCCAAAAATGGGGCCTCGGTACCGCCTGAGGTGGACAGCATTGCTATTTTGCCTGTTAGGTCGAATTCGGATAAGACCGGCATATGTTCTCCTGACCGCAGGCCAATCATCGACCTAAGGCGGCTATTGGTTTATCTACTATGTATTGTTATAGGGAATTAAACGCCTGAATTAGGAGCCTGGACACGAATCAGCTTCGGAATTTTGGATTCCATTACCACTGTACTGCTATTTCCGATTTAGCTGTACTGTTTATGCTCAGTTTATTATTTTCATCGATTGATTGAATTAGGCGCATAGGACCACGTTTGCATTTCCGCTCGAAATTCTTTGGGGGCTCAACTGGAATCTAAACGTCGCGCGCTGGTCGTGTTTTGAACAATTCTTTTTTGTGGTTAGGCTTTTATTAGATACGTGTATTAAGCTTCCAGCGGCACGACCGGGGCGTGGCCAGTGGGATATATTCCTGCAGCCAGGCCACCGCCGTCGGCGATGAACATCTCTCCGGTCATGTAATCGGACGCTGACGAAGCCAAGTAGACGGCCAATGGCCCAAAATCGGCCGGCTTGCCCAGTTTGCCGTTGGGCAGGAACTCCCCTCCCCTGGGTAGGCTGGCCGCCATGCTATCGGTTGCTCCGGTGGGTACAAAGCCTGGTACGATGGAGTTAGCAGTGATGCCATACCTGGCGAGGTTGAAAGACAGTACCCTGCTCAGTTGAATCATTCCGCCCTTGCTACAGCAGTACATGTAGATCTCGCGGCCTCCTCTTAGACCGAATCCGGAAGCCACATTGATGATCTTACCGTGTTCCTGGGCGACCATGGTCTGAGATACTTCGCGGGAGCAATAGAACGCGCCAGTGAGGTTCACCCTCATGATGCGATCCCATTCTTCGTCGGTGAGTTCCCAGATGGGCTTTCGAACGTTATCTGAAACTGCACCGGCGTTATTTAGGAGGACATCAATTTTGCCGAACCGATCTAGACATGTCTTCATCAGGTTGGCCACCTGGGCCGAATTTGTGACATCGGTTGCGACTCCTATGGCTTTTACGCCAAACGTCTCGGCCTCAGACGCTGCTTCCTCCAGGGGTTCCAAGCGCCGACCAGCTATAACCAGATCGGCTCCAGCGCGGGCCATATCTTTAACCATAGCGCGTCCTAGACCAGTGCCGCCACCGGTGATGACTACCGTGGTCCCTTCTAAGGTGAGTGATTCCAGCATTTAATTCTCCAAGGGCGATGCCCAGATTGGACTTTCCCTTAAGTCAGAGAAAGATAGATTCTAATTGACAACTTCGGGATACCCATTAGTTTTTATCTGCCACTGAGCGTAACGTCGCCTGCAGTCAGGGTCACTAAGGACCCGTCATCCTGTCGAAGCAGTAGGTTACCCAAGGAATCAGTACCCTCGGCGACTCCAGCATATGAATCGTTACCCCAGGTGGCATTGAGACGTTGTCCTGTACTTGATAGTAGTTCTTGCCATTCTGCAATCGGAGAGTTCCCTTGCTCCAAAGCCAAGTAGAGGGAGTCCAGGTCCATGAGGAATTGGCGCAACAAGTCTTCTCTTGGGACCTCTTTACCGGCGGCAGCATTGAGGCTGGTGGCAAAGGTAGATATCTCTTCGGTACGGTCTGTATCTAGCCTTACGTTTACGCCTACGCCAAGCACAGCATACCATACGGTATCACCCGCTATTGCGCTTTCGGCAAGTATACCGGCAACCTTACGGCCATCGATCAACAGATCGTTTGGCCATTTGATCCTTGGCTCCAGTCCGGTGACTTTCCTGACGGCCCTTGCTACAGCCACGCCGCCGATGATGCTGATGAAGGGCAAGGTTTCCAGATTTGGACGGAAAAGCACGGAAACTAGCAGATTACCGGGTTGTGATACCCAACTGCGACCCTGGCGTCCGCGCCCTGCCGTTTGAATCTCCGCTACAACCACCGCTCCTTCTTCGGTATTGCCTTCTCCCAATTCGATAGCCTCATCCATGGTCGATGAAAGCTCTTGGTAATAAAGTAAACGTCGGCCTACGATTCGAGTGAACAACCCTTGTCGGACAGCGGCTGCAACAAGATTAGAGGGCATGTTTATTCCAAGCTGGAACTGAAGACTCTACTTCGTAGTTCACCAGGCGTGCTCGATCTTGTCTTTGAGGATGTCGACTAAGTCAGAAACAGGAACTCTGGCTTGATGCATAGTGTCTCGATCCCGAATTGTTACCGCGTGGTCGTCGATAGTATCGAAGTCAATGGTAACGCAGTAGGGGGTTCCGATCTCATCCTGGCGACGGTAGCGGCGTCCGATACTTTGGGCGTCGTCATACTGGCTTCGGAAGTGCTTTCGGAGAATGTCGTAGACTTTACGGGCAGTCGGAAGCAGTTTGTCGTTCCGACTCAAGGGCAGAGCGGCTACCTGGATTGGCGCAAGTTTACGGTGAATATGGGAAACTACCCTCACCCCGTCGCCGTCGGGCTCTTCGTCATACGCGTCTAGCCAGAAAGCTAGAGTGGCCCGGTCTACACCACCGGACGGCTCTATAACATAGGGCAGGTAGCGTGGCTCTTCGCCCTCTGGTGCGGCGTCATCAAAGTAGGTCAAGTCTTGGCCGCTAACCTGCTGGTGTTGACGAAGGTCATAGTCTGCACGGTTGGCTATTCCCTCAAGTTCTGCCCAACCCCAGGGGAATCGGTATTCGACGTCATAGCATGCCTTGGCGTAATGCGCGAGTTCGTCGCTGCCGTGTTCCCGGAGTCTTAGGTTCTCTGGCCTAATCCCATAGTCTATGTACCATTGGAACCGTGATTTAACCCACTGGTCTAGCCATTCTTCATCGGTACCCGGCTTAACGAAGAATTCCCCTTCCATCTGTTCAAACTCTCTGGTCCGAAATGTGAAGTTACCGGGGGTTATCTCGTTCCGGAAAGACTTACCAATTTGGGCTATGCCGAAGGGCAGCTTCTTGCGACTGGAGTCGAGTACATTTTTGAAGTTGACGAAGATACCCTGGGCGGTCTCAGGTCGCAAAAACACCTCGTTGGCGGTGTCTTCTACCGGGCCCATGAAGGTCTTAAACATTAGGTTGAACCGGCGTGGCTCGGTCAATTCTCCGCCACAATCAGGGCATACAAGGTCTTTTAGTGCAGCAGGAGCCTCAGGAGATTCCGAATCGACTCCAGTTGCCTCCAACAGGTGATCCTGACGGAAACGAGAGTTGCATTCTTTACATTCAACCAGAGGGTCAGAGAAGTTCTCCACGTGACCGCTCGCTACCCAGACTTGAGGGTGCATCAGGATGGCGGCGTCCAATCCGACCATATCATCGCGGTCATAGACCACCGCTTGCCACCAAGCTTCTTTGACGTTCCGTTTTAATTCGACTCCTAGAGGGCCGTAGTCCCAGGTAGATCCCAATCCACCGTAAATCTCTGAACTTTGAAAAACAAAACCCCTACGCTTGGACAGAGACAATATTTTGTCCATGTCGGCATAGGGCATATAGCGAACCAAACGGTTACCTCCTCAGGTTATAGGCGACAATATTGCTGATTTGTAAATGGCTGAAGGCGAGGTTATCAAGTCCGGTGGTTGATGTAAACTGGGGTGACGCTTGGGAACAGTCTAATCGATATTAGTCGGTGGGTCGCCAACGAAAGGCATCTGCAATCGCACTGCCTCGGCTAAATTGTCCGCCCGTAGGTCTTCCAGTTTCAAATATTGAGCGCCCATTGCCTCTGCAACGGGCTGAACCATACCGAGTTTTAGGAATCCTGACTCAGTGTCCACGACTACCGATGGAATCTTCTCTTCGCCGATTATCCCCGCTCCGGCATAGGCCTCGTCCAAAGGCGAATCATGTCCTAGGGCCACGTTACCGCGACCATCAGACAACAAGACCAATAACGGCAAAACGTCACGGTCTTTAATTCGCTCGGTCTCGATAATTTCTAAGGCTTTGAATAGTCCTGCACTTAGCGGTGTTCGGCCTCCGGTGGGCATATCTTGGAGGTGAATCTTCGCTAGATCTACACTATTTGTGGGCGGGAGTAACAGTTCGGCCCTGGTTCCCCTAAAAGATATCAGACCAACCCTGTCTCTTCGCTGATAGGCGTCTAGCAGAAGGGACATTATTGCGCCTTTAACTGCTACCATCCTTCGCTGTGCGCCCATGGAGCCGCTGGCGTCCACGACGAACAGCACCAAGCTGCCCGACATGCTTTCTCTGACCTTGTCGCGAATATCCCATGGCTCGATTAATACTCTATTCTGTGAACCACTGGAAGCTCGGCGACTATTCTGATGGGGAGCTGCGGCTCGGAGCGTAGCATCCAAAGCCAGACTGGACGCTTTGCCCTCTGGCATCTTGGAACGCACATACCGTCCTGCGTTGGAGTCAGTAATCGTGACGTTACGACGTCCGGAGGCGCGGCGGGAGCGCTGGTCTGGCGGCTTTAGGTTCAGCTGTCGGACGGCAAATGGGTCTCCGACCTCAAATTGCTGTTCCTGCCCTAAAGAGCTTGGCGCTGAGGAATCAGACTCAGAATCGGAGTCGTTCTCAGGTTCATTCGTTTCTGTTTCATCTTCTGACGGTGGTAAGTCCGAGGGCTCAGAATCGCCCTCTCCTTGGTCCTGGGGTTGGTCTGACGATTCTCGTTGGTTGTCCTGACCTTGGAAATCGTCGACCATTGAATCTAGTTGCTCTGTAGCTAAGTTGGGCTGCTGGAATGGTTGCCGGCGCTGCCGGTGGAGCAGCGCTAGATTTGCGGCCTCACGCACGTCTTCAGCGTTTACGTCGGTGCGATTTTCGTAGGCGGCTATGGTTGAAGCCGTTTTATACATCACTATGTCGCCGCGCATACCATCTACGTCATATTCGGCACAGATGGAGGTTATCAACTCGAGGATGTCATCGCCGACTACCACCTGGGGAAGCAGTTTTTGACTGCGTAGGACTCTGGCCCTTTCTTCTTCTTCAGTTTGTCGCCATTTAGACATGAACCCGTGTGGGTCGGCCTCGTAGGCGATGCGCCGTTTCACAATCAGCTGACGTTCCTCTGGGGAGAACCGACCCTCTACCTCCACCGCTAACCCGAAACGGTCTAGTAGTTGGGGGCGTAAATCGCCTTCTTCTGGGTTCATGGTACCTACCAAGATGAATTCGGAACGGTGAGTGACAGATATACCTTCCCGCTCTACGTAGTTCCGGCCCATGGCAGCGGCGTCTAGAAGGATGTCCACCAAGTGATCGTTAAGTAGGTTCACTTCATCGATATAGAGAATGCCTTGGTGGGTGGCGGCGATCAGTCCGGGTTCGAAAACCCGATTGCCTGTCTTGATCGCTTCTTCGATGTCCAAAGAACCTACAAGCCGGTCCTCTGTGGCTCCCACCGGCAGGTCGATGATGGGAATCTGCCGCACTACGGTCTGGGCGTCGTTATCACCGGGTTCGCAGCGGTTGCATAAACCCTGCCGATCTTCCGGACTGCAATTATAAGGGCAGCCCTGCACTACCGTGACTTCGGGCAGCAAGGCTGCTAATGAGCGGACTGCAGTGGACTTTGCAGTTCCTTTCTTGCCGCGGACTAAGACGCCGCCAATTTTGGGATTGACGGCATTAAGGAGTAACGCTCGCTTCATAGCCGTTTGACTGACTATCGCGGTGAAAGGAAATCTTGATTCTGAATTACTAACAGGTGTTTGGGTCACAGGTCAATTGGTGCTCCGGTTATTGGATTTGGATGGAAGAGCGAGTAACAAAATAATGTTGTGAATCAGGTTTCAATTGTTAATTCCAGCCTCGGCATGGCTGCCGAGATTCGTGGGCGAATAATAATATTTTTTGTTTAATATGGTCAATGGCTCTTATAGCGATGGACCTAGAGGTCTTTGATTGATACATGGGATTTGATTATCGGTACGTAGTGGTATCTAACATATCTCTGATTCCATCACCAAGCAGATTGAATCCCAACACCAGTAGGAATATTGCAGACCCAGGCGCCAGTAATAGGAGTGGTGATGTCTGCATATAGGAACGGGAATCATTTAACATGGCTCCCCATTCAGGTGTCGGCGGCTGTGCTCCTAGTCCCAAGAAACTCAAACCGGCGATACCCAGTATGATCCATCCCATATCCAAAGTTGCCAGGACCACGAACGGACCAAGTATATTCCGTGAAATATGGAATACTACGATCCGTCGGTCACTCGCCCCGATTGCTCTGGCCGCTTCTACATACTCCCTTTGTCTCGCCGCTAGAACCATTCCGCGAATGACGCGAGCATGACTGGCCCACCAGACGATGGAGACCGCAATCATCACGTTAATCAGACTGGGTCCCAATATTCCCGCGACCGCCACGCCTAGAATCAGCGACGGGAAGGCCAATAACAAGTCCACCACCAGCATCAGGCTAATATCTATCCAGCCTCCGTAGTAGCCTGAAAGAGAGCCAACAACCAAAGCGATCAACATGATGATTGCAACCGTAGATCCCGCCATCAGCAACGTGAACCGAGCTCCGAATATGATACGACTCAATTCATCTCTTCCCAAATGGTCGGTTCCCAGAAGGAACTCCGCAGATGGAGGGAGCAGTCGGTTATCCAGGTTCAAATCTGTAGGATCATTTAGCGGGAGCCAGGGAGCGAGGAAAGCGGTCAGAATCGCTGCGGCAACGATGATGAATCCAAGTATGGCACCAGGGTCTTGGCGCATGCGATCAAGGGCCGACGGACGTCGTGCCGTCTGGCCGGGTATACCTTCCACCTGTACGCCTCCTGATTTGATTCAACTAGTGGCGCTTGCCTGATTTGAAACTAGAGCACCGGCTAAGACTAAGTCGCTTGCCGATCAAAATGTAAGCGAGGGTCCAGCCAGCGGTATGATATGTCAACTATTAGATTCACCAACAAGAATATTACGGCTATATATACAACGAAACCCTGGACCACTGGGTAATCTCGTTGGGTAATGCCTGTAATCATGAATTGACCGACGCCAGGCCAACCGAAAATAGTCTCAATGATAATTGCTCCTCCCAGCAAATAGCCCGTGCTGGTACCAAGTACGGTAACCACCGGTAATAACGCATTTTTCAATCCGTGTCGCCAAACGATGACGGTTTCAGTTAACCCCTTGGCTCTGGCTGTGCGCATGTAATCTTGACCGAGAATCTCTAGAACACTGGCTCTCGTCAGACGCATTAGCTGGGCCATTGTCCCGAAGGAAAGAGCAACCGCTGGAAGTATCAATTGTTCAGGTGAGCCGTAGCCTATAGCCGGCAGCCAATCGAGTTTTACCGCGAATAAGAGCATCAGTGCCGGAGCCATAACGTAGCTGGGAATGGCTGCGCCCACTAGAGCGAGCATCCGGCATGCAGTATCCAACCAGGTTCCACGTTTCACCGCAGCAAGTATACCAAGAGGGATGCCCACCGCCACTGCTAAGGCTAATGCGGTGGTCGCTAATAGAAGCGTGGCGGGCATCCTTCGGAATAGTTCTCCGGATATTGAACTGCCAGTCCTGTAGGATTCTCCCAGGTCTCCGCGTACGGCATCGGAGACCCACCTTCCGTAGCGGACTGGCAGTGAAGCGTCTAATCCCAGTTCCTGACGTAAAGCAGCTACAGCCTCTTTGGAAGGTGATATGCCGCTATTTTGCCGCTTCAGGGTTATCTCGGCTGCGTCACCGGGCGCGAAATTAAGTAGTAAGAAGCTAATGATGGAGATACCCACCATTAGCAGTGGCAGCGTCGCTAAGCGACGCACCACATACCTCCGCATGCTATTTCAGACCGATCAGATGATCGATGAAGTAAAGACGCGCAGCCTGGGGGCCCGACGTCCACTCAACAGCGTCCGAAACTCCGAATAACCTGGTCGGGAACATTACCGGTATAATGCCGACTTCATCTTGTCCGGCCTTTAAGGCTGCGCAAGCGATCCGCTGCCTTTCTGCGGGATCTGAAGCACTGGACAGCTCCTCGAGGAGAGAGTCGATTTCAGAGTTGCTGAAATTACCTCGGTTTTCGTCTCCGCCTGTTCGATAGGTACGGTTCAGTGCCCATCCGGGATCTCCGGTGGTAGTGGTGCCATTGCTATAGCCGAATAGGTCGTATCCTCCCTGGCTAGCAAGAGTCCACTCCACGATCTGCACATTGGCTCCTACACCGATGTCTTTTAACATCGATTGAACAGCTTCTAACATGGGAGGTAGTAAAGGCTGTTGCGGATATGTTTGGAGTATCAACTCCAATTTATCCCCATCCTTCTCGACTATACCGTCACCGTCTTCGTCTTTGTATCCAGCTTCAGCTAACAGATCCCGGGCCAATTCAGGGTCGAAGGTGTAATTACCCGTGTTCTGACACGAGATGAATCCAGGCGGGAACATGCTTGAAGCAGGAAGAGCGTGACCATCAGCGACACCGGTGGCCATGGCTTCACGGTCAACCGCAATAGCCAGGGCCTTGCGAACGAGAGAGTCTTGCATAGGAGGACTCTCATGGTTCACGAACATGAATAGCATACCTGAGGGGGCAGCTACTCGCACGTCAAGAGAGGAATCGCTCTCGACTACCTCTGCGCCTTGAGGGGAGAGATTTATTGAAATATCTACGTCGCCGCTTTGTAAAGCAATCAGACGTGCATCGGCTTCATTGAAAGCCACATATTCGACTCGGTCTAGATTGGGAGCGCCCTGCCAGTAATCGGCGTGTGCTACCACACTCATTTTCTGATCGGCTGTGAAAGAGACTAGTTTGAACGGGCCGGTCATGGAAGCGAACTCAGCAGAGTCATCGACAGATTCAGGCACCGTATCGGGGTCAGCGATGCTCGTATTCTGATTGGTCAGTAGTCCGGGCAGTACCGGGTTTGGCGAATTCGTATGTATGGCTACCGTTGATGGGTCTTTTACTTCTACCCGGTCAACGTCCAATAAGATGCTAGTTCCCGGACGGCGCGCGAGAGCCAAGTCAAGGGAGCCCTTGACTTTTTGGGCATCCATCAAAGTCCCATTATGGAATTTGACTCCTTCTTGCAGTGATATCTCCCACACTTTCGGTTCTACCTGTACGCCGGCAGTTGCTAACCACGGCACGGTGTTCAAGTTTTCATCCTGCTTGAATAAAGTCTCAGCGAGACCAGTAGGGACAGCAAGCCAGCCGGCTTGGTACGGGTCGGGTGGCTCATCTAAGAAAGTCATGGCGACATTCAAGACGCGCTCTGCGTTCTGATGGGAATCTGCCACTTTATTTTCGTTTGAGACGTCGGTTGAAGAAGTTTGGTCAGGCGTCGCAGCGGATTCTGTCCCACATGCAACTAGTGCAAAAACAAATAATCCAATTAATAGTAGTCCGATTAATTTGTGTCTAACCATTTTGAACCATCCTCTTTTTTTTTACGCGCATAAAAATAAAAAAACCTGACTACAGATAAGTCAGGTTTGTCATTGGCAGAAAATGACTTACACGCTCTACTGCGAAGTGCTAAAAGTCAGTTGGTAGGCAGGTTCCTGGCTTCTTAATTTGATCCTCTTACAGCCTTCTGTCGTGAACGACCGATTTTGGCGTTTCTAAACAATGGCTATCTGTTTGAGGGTGAATCAAACAAGTTACAGTGGCGCGACCGCTCCGGTATCTCACCGGATTCCCTATTTTAGCCTCGACTTGTCGAGACTACCTACTTACTTATTTAATTGTAAATTATGTGTCGATTTGCTGATTTTTAATTCCGTGAATCGATACTACCGCTTGGAGTCGAGTTCGTCAATAATCTGATTGATGTGGGCCGATCACTGACTGGCGGAGGTTGCGGGTCTCTCCACGAAAACTATTCCTTCACGTCCGACATACCGATCCCGGAACTGCTCGAAGTCCTTCAGCTTATCTGGTTGGAAATCAACTCGGTTTTCGTTCTCGTCTAAGTTGGGGTTTGGGAAATAAGCTCGGACTAGGGTATCTTCATATCCTGGTCCGGAGAACCTGACATAGTAAGAATGCATGTCACCGTGGCTTTCGGCGTCAACAAACTGAATCCCTGTAACGTCTTCTAAAGCCAGATGAAAGTGCCAATTGTCTGCTTCAATTGTTACGTATTTGCCAGCAACTTCGGGCTCCTTAATACCCTTAGAGCTATTCTCACTGGCTACTTTGCTTCCGCCAATGACCCACATCTTCTTTTCATCTTGGGTTAGCTCACGTAGTAGTTCCATCAGTATTTCCACGGGGCGGCCTCCTGACTGGTTGGGCGTTTACCAATTGGTTTTTACGACAAGGACTGTCTTGGAGTGTTTAGCCTACCATTGACGCACGGGAAGATCATTTTGGGTCTAGGCGTTTGGTCCTTCCTGGCGAGCTTCTAGGTCAGCTTCTAGGTCTAAGAACATCTGCTGTAGCTTTTCTTTCATATCTGGTGGCGGGTTTTCCCACATGCCTCGCTCAATCGCTTCTAGAAGCCGTTCTACTATATCGCGCAGCGCCCAAGGATTACTCTGTTGGAAGAACTCTTGGGTCTCCCGGTCTAGCACATATGATTCGGTGACGTTCTCGTACATCCAGTCTTCAATCACCTGGGCTGTGGCGTCATATCCGAACATATAGTCCACGGTGGCCGATAGTTCGAAAGCACCCTTGTAACCATGGCGTTTCATAGAGTCGATCCACTTTGGATTGACCACTCGGGTGCGGAAGACCCGTCGGGCTTCGTCCTCCAGTTTACGAACCCTTGCACGGGTTGGATCTGAGCTATCCCCGAAGAATTGCTGAGGGTTGCTGCCGGTCAATGCTCGCACGGTGGCAATCATGCCACCGTGGTATTGCATATAATCGTCGCTGTCAAATATGTCGTGTTCCCGGTTGTCCTGGTTCTTGGCCGCTACCACGATCTGGCTGAAACGGCGCCGGAATTCTGTTCTAGCATGTACGCCAAAGTCCTGACGGGTGTAGGCATATCCGCCCCAAGCGGTGTAGACCTCCGCCAAGTCCTGAACTGTCTCCCAGTTTCGTTCGTCGATTGCCCCCAGGATACCGGCACCGTAGGTACCCGGCTTGCTACCAAAAATTCGGTAGAGGGCGGGATTACCCTGTGCTTGGGTCTGATCGGCGCTTTCCTGTTCGCCCGGCTCCTTGTCGCTCTTGTCCTCTTTCAGGTGCCTTACGACCATATTGTCTTCAGGAGATTCATCCAGGGAAGCTACCAACTGCACTGCTTCGTCGATCAATTCGATCAGGTTGGGAAATGCGTCCCGAAAGAATCCGCTAATTCGCACTGTGACATCTATACGAGGACGGCCTAACTCGGCCAATGGTATGACCTCTAGTCCGGTTATCCTCCTGCTTTCTTCCTGCCAGATTGGCTTTACGCCCAAGAGGCTGAACACCTGGGCGATGTCATCACCGTGTGTTCGCATCGCCGAAGTGCCCCAGATGACTAATCCGACCATATCAGGGTATTCACCCTCTTCTTCTAGGTACACCTTTAAAAGGGCATCGGCTAGTCCAACGCCCATCTCCCACGCAGTGGGTGACGGGATAGTCTTTGGGTCGACTGAATAGAAATTCCTGCCAGTGGGTAGGATATTTGACATGCCTCGCGTTGGTGCGCCACTTGGTCCTGCTGGAACGAATTGGCCGTTCAGCCCGCGCAGGAGATTCCCGATTTCGTCAGTGGTTTTCAATAATGCTGGGTGAAGGGTATCGGTTACATAGTTCAATACCCTATTAGTCTGGGAATCATTAGTGCCTAGGAGTTGATCGACAGTTCCTGAGACATCTTCCCTTCGGAACCCGCCTTCATCTAGGAGCGCGTACGCCGACCGGGATAACCCTTCTAATCGTTCTAGCAGGTCGCCTTGGGTTCGTATGGGTGTGTCGTCATTGAAAGATAGCGGCGTAGGAATCGACTTTGGTGCCGGCAAGGATGGGTCCTCCAACAGACTTGTGTAATCCAGTCCAAGGGCCTCTGCCAAAGACCGCCTCAGGCTGGGTATCCCTCCAGTATCCAGGCGAGTGAGCGATGATAACAGTCCTGTCATCTGTTCTCCGCTGGGGACTTCAGCCAAAGTGTGTAGGCCATCTCGTATCTGAGCATCCTTTAATTCGCAAAGATACCCATCTATATGGAGGATGAAATCTCCGAAATCCTCTGGCTGTTCGTCCACACCTAGGTCTCGGTCTAGGTCTGCCTGCCGGACCATGTCCCAGATCTGACCTTCCAACAATGGGAGTTTCGCCGGATCAAGGGTCTGGCATTGGTAGTGCTCGTCCATCAGCTGTTCCAACCGCGCAATGTCACCATAGCTGTCGGCAGTGGTCATAGCGGGTATCAGGTGGTCTACGATGGTTGCGTGGGCTCGACGTTTAGCCTGGGCTCCCTCGCCAGGGTTGTTGATGATAAACGGATAGAACAGAGGGACATCTTCCAAAGTGACCTCCGGATAACACTCGTTGGAAAGGCCTATTCCTTTTCCAGGGAGCCATTCCATGGTTCCGTGTTTGCCGACATGGACCATGGCGTCTGCCTTGAAGACATCCCTGACCCATCTGTAATAAGCTACATAATGGTGAGTGGGAGCCAGGTCCGGACTGTGGTAAACAGCGATGGGGTTCTCTCCGAATCCCCGAGGGGGTTGCAATCCAACGAACACATTTCCAAGGTCTATTCCTGCGATGGCCAAGTCATCGCCGGTTCGGTACACCTGTCCAGGAGGGTCGCCCCAGGCAGCCCGTAGTTCAGTCTGCACTTGTTTGGGGAATGTGCCGAACCACTCATTATATTGTGATCCGGTGACGTGACCAGCCGCCAACCGTAACTGTTCTTCAGTGAGTGTGTCGGTGTCGTTGCTACAACGCTCGATGATCCGATGAACCAGCTCGTCGCCATCCACCGGTATGTCGGTCACGTGGTAACCATCGGCCTTCATGGCGTTCAGGATGTTAATCACCGAGGCAGGAGTGTCCAGCCCCACAGCGTTGCCCACACGGGCGTCTTTGGTTGGATAGTTGCTGAGGATGATTGCGACGCGCTTCTCAGCATTGCTCTTCAGTCTTAGCCTGGCCCATTTAGCCGACAACCTTGCCAAGAAATCAATCCGGTCTAATCGCGGTAGATTCCTCTGGAGACGGGCATCCATCTTCCCAGAATTACCTTTGTCCGAGTTACTATTCGCAGGTGAAGCAACCTCTTCTTTAAACGATATCGGAACCGTGATGATTCTCCCATCAAATTCTGGCAGTGCCACGCTCATGGCAGTATCGATAGGGCCCAGACCAAGTTCACTGTCTTCCCAATCCGATTCTTTACCTGTACTGAATATCCCCTGGATTATTGGCACATTCAGTTGATCTAGATAATCTACTTGTGGTCCGGTAGCGAAAGTCGCGCCGTCTTGTTCTAGGTCTGTCATGGACATGCCCATAGTGTTTACGATGCAATGGACCCGCGATTGGCCGTTGGCGTCGCAAAGAATCTCTGAAAAGGTTCTGTTTCCTTGTCCGTCACCCTCCGGACTGTGCTTCAAGCTGAAAGAATATATTGGGAGGACATTGACTTCCAGTTGTTCAAAACGACGTATCAAAGCGTCAATGGTCAGAAGATTTCCGCTCATCCAGTAGGCGCGATAAAATAGGACTGCGACGCTTGGGCGACCGGCTAGGAATCTGCGGTCTATGAATTCCTGTGCGGTTTGACCATCGGCTTCCTCTGGGTGGTATACCCCCTCCCATGGTACTTCTGCTGGTGCCTCATGGCCGTAGTCAGACCCTAGGTATGAATCGCTCAAAAAAAGGAACAGGTTCTGAAAATTCGGAACGCCACCCATTATGAGATAGGAAAACACGGTATCAAGTTCGGATGGTGGGACGTTACAAGCTGCGACTAACTCCTGGTCCCATTCCTGATGTCCCGGGCACGCAATCAGAGGGATTCCCTTTTGGTGGCAGAGGAGAACTAGGGGGTCGAAAATCTCCGGCATTGACCGCTTTCCCCCCAGCAGGCGGAGTACGACAATGTCAGACTGGGCTGCGGCTTCCAAAATCTCTTGTTGCTGCCCTTCGGTGGAAGAACCGTTTGAGGTATCACCTGTAGAACTGGGTGGGGTCAAGTTGGCTGGGTTAAAGGCCTTGACTTCCGAAAAATCTGCGGGAAGGTTTTCCAGGGCCCGGTCAGCGGTTAGCAGGTCGGTATCGGCCGTGGTGACAAAAAGAATCAAACTGGAAACTATCCCTTCTGGCTTGCCTTGGATTGGTGAATGTTAGCCAGTAAAAATAAATTATCGACGTTACCAATGCTGATGGTGGTATCCAAGGCACCAGCATCCATTGTGGTTAATGTGTGTCAGGCTTGTGAAACACCATCAGGGACAGATCGCTGAACTCAGACGTGATGACAGCACATTCGTTGATTGTACCGTCCCAGCGTTGTTCATCTTCGTGGGTCAGTCGTTGGAAGACGGTCATCTGTTGGTTTCCATCCACACCTTTGCTTAAGATACCCGCGGTAATCCCAGCAGGCATCAGATCGTAGGGTCGAGGCAATAAGATAACGTTGCGCTGCCCCTCTTTCAAATAATGGAGCAGTTCATCTAGTGCGGTCTCGGTACCAGCTCTTGTGTGTAGTGTCACAAACACAGTGTGTTCAAGGGAGATTCCAGTTCTGGCCATGGCAATCTGGACAGAACTGATGCCTGGAACCAAGTCAACTTGGTCAACCCGTTTTCTCACTCTGTCTAATAGTTCTTTTGCGGACACATTCAAGTCCCCCCAAGCACAGACCACAAGACTTTTGCCTTCGTTGATTACTTTATTTACGGCGTAATCCAGAACTTCTTCTTGGTCCCTGTAGGCCATAGAACAGAGTTCAGCTTTTGTGGCGAATGGTCGGATAACATTGAGGACGGTTTCGAATCCGGCAACGAGGTCAGCTTCTTCTATTGTTTGTCTGCCTTTGAGCGTCAGAAATCCGTTATCGCCAGGGCCCACAGCTACGATGGTGGCGCGAGTGCGGTTGTCGGTTGTGGTCATTTAAAACCCTATATAGCCAGGAATAGGGGACGCGAATACGAGCATGCCTGGCTAGTTAAATTTTGGATACCTAGCCGTATGGTGTTTTGGGTACGAGGCCACTTTCGCATAAAACCATAGCTATAGTATCAATCCAATATCGTCAATCAGTTAGAGATGGAAACGAAGTTACTTTATGGTTGGTAGATAGGGTTGTCAAGAAACCAAATTGGTTTCGGGTCATCAATCATAAAATGAGTGTATGTCGATTTTATAACTAGAGTGTAACAGCTGCCTTATGCTTGGAGATTCTGCGTCATTAAGTTTATTGAAACTCTATTTAATTACACTGTAATCACTCGTAAAATCTGTTGACATTCCGATAGTCGATTGATAGAGTTATACACCGTGTCCATTGTGGAGAGGGGATTTTCCTATGCCAACAGTAAACCAGTTAGTTCGCAAAGGCCGGAAGCCGGTCCGTAAAAAAACCAAGGCGCCGGCGATGCACTGGGTTCAGAACTCACTTACCAACCGGACAAAATGGGGTCCTGGTTGTCCGCAGCGTCGCGGTGTGTGTATTCAAGTGCGCACAATGACGCCTAAAAAGCCAAACTCAGCTCTGCGTAAGATTGCGAGAGTACGTTTGACCAATGGACAGGAAGTAACCGCCTATATAGGGGGTGAGGGGCATAATCTCCAGGAGCACTCGGTAGTGCTGATTCGAGGAGGTCGTGTGAAGGACCTTCCTGGTGTCAGGTATCACGTTGTTCGCAGCGCACTCGATTGTGAAGGCGTACCGGATCGCCGTCGCGGCCGCAGCAAGTATGGGGCGCTCAAGCCTCGTGAAGGAGCTTAGCCGATCGATTCGGTTCTCGCTATGAAATGGCTGGAGCCATACGAGATTCGAGCAAAGGTGTAACTACCAATGTCTAGAAGACGCCGCGCAGAAAAAAGAGATATATCACCCGACCCACGTTTTAATGACGCGGAACTGGCGCGTTTTATCAACAGGCTGATGATCAAAGGCAAGAAATCGACTGCCCAGAGAATCACATATAGCGCATTTGAAATCATACAGGAAGAGTCTAGCAGAGAACCTCTGGAGGTCTTCCAACAGGCATTAAGGAATGCCACCCCCGCGGTGGAGGTCCGACCAAAGCGAATTGGTGGGTCTACCATCCAAGTCCCCACGGAACTCCGTGGGGTTCGTAGCGAGGCGCTTGCCATGCGCTGGCTCATCAGAGGAGCCAGGTCCCGGACTGGGATGCCTATGCGGCGAGGACTGGCACAAGAATTGATGGATGCTTCCCGTGGCGAGGGTACGGCAGTCCGTAGAAGGGAGGAATTGCACCGGATGGCGGAAGCCAACCGGGCCTTTGTGCACTACCGTAGGTAATTATCGCTTTAGATAGTCCCCCTGTAGGCCCCTGCGCCCTGTCTTCTACTTAAGTATCCAGTGCCCAGCCTAATGGTAGCTGAATTTCCTATTGGCAAGATTCGTAATATCGGGTTCATTGCCCATATTGATGCTGGTAAAACAACTGTAACTGAGCAGGTCCTATATGCCACTGGCCGTATTCACCGGGCAGGTGGCGTAGACGATGGTAATACCGCCATGGATTGGATGGAACAAGAAAAAGAACGCGGTATAACCATAACTGCAGCGGCAACCACGACCTACTGGAATGACCACCGTATCAATGTTATTGACACTCCAGGACACGTTGACTTCACAGCGGAAGTTGAACGAAGTCTAAGGGTCCTGGACGGCGGTATCGTCGTCCTAGACGCGGTGGCTGGCGTCCAGTCCCAATCGGAAACGGTCTGGCGACAAGCCGATACGTATAAAGTCCCTCGCATCGCATTCGTCAATAAGATGGATCGTGTTGGCGCGAATTTTGAGCGCACGATTGAGTCCATACGTAGGCGTCTAAACGGTAACCCTGTGGCCATCCAGATTCCCATAGGTGCGGAAGATCAGTTTGCTGGAATGATTGATCTTGTTACGGGTATGGCAACTGAATTCCCTGTTGGCCGCGTGAATGAAGGTAACGTAGACCGCCCTGAGGACACTCCCATTCCAGCTGATTATCAAGATCAATACGAACAGTGGCGCGAGACCATGATCGAGAAGATTGCAGAGACGGATGATGCACTTCTAGAGAAATTCCTTGATGGCGAGGAAATCGGTCAGCAGGAGCTGGTGGATGCGCTCAGGCAAGCCACTGTCGACCACAAATTGGTACCGGTCATGTGTGGAAGTGCTATGTTCGCGAAGGGAGTCCACAACCTTCTGGACGCAATCGTAGAATACCTCCCCTCCCCTGCCGATGTTCCTGCTGTGGAAGGAACTAATCCTAGGACCGAAGAAATCGAACTCAGAAACCCAGACGCTACAGAACCTATGGCGGCACTGGCCTTTAAGGTTGCCACCGACCCTTATGTGGGTCGACTGGTTTTCCTAAGGGTTTACTCGGGCACGGTTAAAGCCGGTGCTGTTGTGAGCAATATCACGAAGAATGAGCGTGAACGGATGGGTCGTCTGTTGCGAATGCATGCCAACTCAAGGGAAGAATTAGAAGAAGTAACGGCTGGCAACATCTGTGCTGCTATCGGATTGAAGAATACCTTCACGGGTGACACCATTGGTTTTTCAGATGGCGGTGTGATCCTTGAACCTCCACGATTCCCTAAGCCGGTGGTATCGGTGGCCGTTGAACCAAATACCAAGCAAGACCAAGATCGTTTGGCCGATGCTTTAAGGAAGTTGGCTGACGAGGATCCCACATTCTTGGTCAATGTCAATGAAGAGACCGGTCAGACCATTATCTCCGGTATGGGTGAACTTCACCTAGAAGTCTTGGTTGACCGCATGCGCCGCGAATTTAGTGTAGTTGCTCAGGTTGGTATGCCCCGGGTTTCTTACCGTGAAGCGTTGACCGAATCTAAAGAAGTTGAAGGTCGTTTTGTCCGCCAGACTGGTGGCCACGGCCAATTTGGCCATGTGATTCTGCAACTTACTCCTCTGGAGCAAGGGGCCGGAATCATTTTTGAAAATAGTATCACTAGGGGAGCCATTCCTAGAGAATATATCCCCGCCGTTGAGAAGGGCGTTAGAGATGCCCTAGACAACGGGCCGCTAGCCGGTTATCCTCTGGTGGATTTGAAGGTGGCCTTGGTGGATGGAAGCTTCCATCAAGTAGACTCCTCTGAAATGGCTTTCCGAAGTGCCGGTATGTTGGCCATAAGAGAAGGTGCGCCGAAGTGCTCGCCAGTTCTGCTCGAGCCAATCTCGGATCTTGAAGTGGTGACCCCGAGTGAATATCTTGGTGACGTTATCGGGGATTTGGGAACGCGGAGAGCGCAGATTCAGAACATCGAGGCTCAAGAAGACCTACAGTCGGTTAGGGCCTTGATTCCGTTGGGAGAGACGTTCTCATACACGACCGCGCTTCGTTCGCTAAGCCAGGGTAGGGCGTCGTATTCAATGGAATTCAAGTACTACGAAGCCGTTCCAGATCATATCGTAAAAACGCTGGTAACTACCTAGGTAGTAGTGGTAGAACGCCTCGGCAAACTAAAAAAAAAAAAATAAAGAACTCCGAAAAGTAGGCATATGGTAACTCGGCAAAAAGTACGGATTATATTAAAAGCGTTTGATCATAAGATGTTAGATCTTTCCACTGGTCAGATTGTGGAAACAGCTGAACGGACCGGGGCACGTGTTGCTGGTCCCGTCCCGTTGCCAACGCACATTCGAAGGTTCTGTGTGATTCGGGGGCCCCATGTGGATAAAGATTCTCGGGAGCATTTCGAAATCAGGACCCATAAGCGCCTGATCGATATCTTGGAGCCTACTTCTAAGACCATCGACTCTCTGACACGGTTGAATTTGCCAGCCGGCGTAGACATCTCGATTAAACTCTAGTCATCGACCAGAAGCCTGATCCTAATAACTTAACTAATCAGGCAATTAAATAATAAAGGCTACTTACCATGCTCCAGGGATTCCTTGGAAAGAAGATAGGGATGACTCAACTCTTCCGTGAAGACGGAAGAGTAGTTCCCGTTACCGTTATTGAAGCCGGCCCGTGCGTTGTTACCCAAGTAAAGACTAAGGAAACCGACGGATACGAGGCAATTCAGCTTGGTTATGGCGACGTAAAACGACGGAACAAACCCGAGGCTGGCCATCTTAAGGACAGCCGCCTGTCCCGATATCTACGTGAAGTTACAACAGACGATACAAGTGAGTTCACGGTCGGTCAAACAATTGGGGTTGACATCTTTCAGGCTGGTGAAAAAATCGATGTAATTGGAAAGTCCAAGGGACGGGGTTTTGCCGGAACTATGAAACGTTGGGATTTCGGCGGCGGCCCTCGTACCCACGGCCAATCCGACCGGGCTAGAGCACCCGGATCCATTGGCGGCGGCACCACTCCAGGGAAGGTGTATAAAGGTTTAAAAATGAGTGGTCATATGGGTAACCGCAGGATCACTGTTAAGGGATTGGAAATTGTAGAGATTGACGCCGAACGAAATCTGCTTATGATTAAAGGTGGCATTCCCGGAGCAACCAACAGCTTGGTGCAGATTCGGAGGAAGGGCGCCTAAACAGGCCCGTCACTTCAATAGGGATATACGGCGAATTAAAGATAGCTAATGCAAGTATCAGTTAAGAACCAAAAAGGGGAACTGCTGGATAGTATCGATCTGAATGATGCTGTCTTTAACGTCCCTATGAATAAATCCCTGGTGCACCAGGCCATGGTCATATACCAAGGCAACAAACGCCACGGGACTCACGACACTAAAACCAGAGCGGAAGTTTCTGGTGGCGGACGCAAACCATGGACTCAGAAACATACTGGTCGTGCCAGACAAGGCAGCACAAGATCTCCACAGTGGCGTCATGGCGGCGTCGTTTTCGGTCCACACCCTCGTAGCTACCGGGCCGCGTTGCCCAAGCGGATGAAGAGGCAGGCTTTGCGTTGCGTGTTATCTGAGAAGGCTAGGCGAGAACGTCTGTTCTGTCTGGATTCGATGAACACCATTGACGGTAAGACCAAGTCCATGGCCCAGCTGTTGGAGAACTTGTCTGTTTCTAGTTCAGCCTTGGTGGTTACCAAGGGAACGGACCGGTACGTGGTGCAGGCAGCCAGTAACATCCAAAAGATATGGACGCTTCCAGTGGAGCAATTGAACGCCCAAGAACTCCTGTCTAAAGACTTGGTGATAATGACAGTAGAGGCAGCCAGGTGGGTTGAAGAAACATTGTCTTCAGAGCCACACGGACGCCGCGGCCTTAAAATGACGGTCGGGCTGGCGGCTGCTGATGATAAGTCTTTAGAAGAATTAGCATCAGCCGAACCTGCCACGGAACCGGCTGCTACGCAGCAAGAAGAGACGAAGCCTAGACCTCGCAGGCGACGAGTCGCGACAGCTGAATCAGATGTCGAAACAACTAAGGTAACGGAAGAAGAGGCACCTAAACCGAGGACCCGACGCCGTCGGACGGCAGCCAGCGCGGATTCGGAGTCCGCCTCGCAGTCGATTCCGGATACTCCGGAGGGAGAGGCATAATATATGGACATCAATAAGGTTCTGATTAAGCCCACCATCACGGAGAAAAGCACGCTATTGCAGGAAACCGGCAAATACACGTTCCACATTGCCCCCAAGGCTAATAAAGTGGAAGTTAAACAAGCTGTCGAATCTAGTTTCAACGTATCCGTGCTTGATGTGAATATTACTAAGCTGAAGGGAAAGATGAAGCGCTACGGTCCCCGTATCAAGAAACAACCCGATAAAAAAAAGGCTGTCGTCACCCTGAAGCAGGGTGATCGTATCAACCTCATCGAAGGGTTGTAGAGAACTCCCATGCCATTAAAGAACCTAAGACCTAGGACACCTGGTACCCGGAACGCGGTAGTCGCCTCGTTTGAAGAGATAACTACGCAAAAACCGGAAAAATCCCTGCTTGAACCAAAACAGAATCACGGCGGACGTAATAACAGAGGCCGGATTACCTCACGGCATCGGGGGGGCGGTTCAAAACAGATGTACCGCAAGGTGGACTTTAAGAGAATCAAAGACGGAGTACCGGGAAGGGTAAAATCTATTGAATATGACCCTAACCGGACGACACGAATCGCGTTGATTTATTATGTCGACGGTGAAAAGAGTTATATCTTAGCACCGAACGGTTTAGAAGTCGGTTCTTTCGTCGAATCAGGACCTGATGCCGAAATTAGCTTGGGTAATTGCTTGCCACTAACCAACATCCCTACTGGTACGGTTATTCATAACCTAGAATTGACTCCTGGTCGGGGTGGTCAGATTGTCCGTGGCGCTGGTACTGGTGCCCAAGTTCTATCAAGGGAAGGCGAATATGTCCTTGTTCGTCTGCCATCTGGTGAGATGCGTCGGGTACTGCTACGTTGTCGAGCCAGTGTTGGTCAATTGTCCAATCCTGACCATAAGAACGAAAGTTTAGGCAAAGCAGGTGCATCCCGGCATAGAGGGCGCAGACCACAGGTTCGTGGAGTGGCAAAGAACCCTGTTGATCACCCGCACGGCGGTGGTGAGGGACGTTCCCCCATCGGTATGCCAGGACCTAAATCGCCCTGGGGTATGCCTACCTTGGGTTACAAAACGAGGCGCAAGAAGAAAGCGTCGGGCAAATTTATCATGCGCAGAACCAGGAGACGCTAGGATGTCCCGTTCGATAAAAAAGGGACCATACGTACATCCCAAACTGATGAAACATGTCGAAGCCGTTCAACGTTCTGGGGCTAATACGGTCATAAAGACTTGGGCCAGAGCTTCAATGATCATGCCAGAGATGGTGGGCTTAACTATTGGAGTACACGATGGTCGCCGTCACGTGCCGGTGTTCGTAACAGAGAACATGGTTGGACACCGGTTGGGTGAGTTCTCTCCGACGAGGACTTACCGCGGTCACATTGCGAAATCGGAACGTACCAGCCGGGTGAGGTAAAAGAATGCCACCCGTTAGAGCAGTAGCTAAATCTTTGGGTACCTCCCAAAAAAGGCTCAAACCCATTTTGGATCTGGTTAGGGGGCAGCGAGTCCAATCCGCACTAGACACACTTAGTGTGTTGCCGTCGCCCTGGGCGAAGACCGTAGCGAAGGTTGTTGCGTCCGCCGCAGCTAATGCTGAAAACAACATGATGATGAATCGCGACAACCTCCGGATCACTAGGATTTCAGCAGATAACGCCAAATCATTAAAACGGTTTCGGCCTAGAGCCAGGGGCAGGATCGGTCCGATAATAAAACGTTCGAGCCATGTAATAGTCGAAGTGGACGAAGTCGAGAATAGGAGCTAGGAATGGGGCATAAGACCCACCCTTACGGTTTCCGTCTGGGAATCATTAAAGATTGGAAAGCACACTGGTACGCACAAAACGGCGGCTCCTATCGCAATTTGGTGCAACAGGATTTACGCCTACGTGAAAGTATAAAAGACGAGTATAAAGCTTTTTCAGATGCTGGTATTGCACGGGTCGAAATCGATCGAGGTGCTCAGGATAGTGTGATTAATATCCACTCTGCTCGTCCAGGTATATTGATTGGTCGAGACGGAGAACGAGTCAAGAATCTCCGCTCCAAATTGGAATCTATCACCGAAAGCCGGATTCAACTGAACATTATCGAGATTGAACAACCGGAAACCAATGCCTATCTGGTGTCTCGGAATGTGGCCGAACAATTAGAGCGAAGAGTCGCCTATCGCCGGGCCATGCGCCAGGCTGCACAGCGATGTATGCAGGCCGGAGCACAGGGAATCAAGATAATAATCAAGGGCCGGATTACCGGTTCTGAAATTGCTCGTGTCGAAAAACTAATGATGGGCCAGGTGCCGTTACACACATTGCGTGCGGATATCGACTATTCATTGGCGGAGGCTTACACTGTGATGGGCCAGGTTGGAGTCAAGACCTGGGTCTACCACGGCGAAATTCTACCTCCTCAAGGTGACGTGGCTGAGGAACTCGACAACATAGAAGTAACAGTACAGGCCGAAGATATCGAGGATGCACTCGAGCAAGTCGACCTGGAAGATCCCGAATAGGGAACGAACAAGGAGCTACTCATGCTGCAGCCCAAGCGAACAAAATTTAGGAAACATTTTCGTGGAAAGATGCGTGGAAACGCTTCCACAGGAAACTCGGTTGCCTTTGGTGAGATTGGGCTCAAGGCGATGGAAGCTCACTGGATAACCGCGCGCCAGATAGAATCTGCCCGCGTTGCCGTCACCAGGCATCTTAAACGAGGTGGCCAGGTCTGGGTCCGGGTCTTTCCAGATAAGTCCGTCAGCAAAAAACCTGCAGAAACACGCATGGGTGGCGGAAAAGCTGCAGTGGATTATTGGGTAGCTGTTGTAAAACCAGGGAAGATACTCTTTGAAGTGGCGGGTGTTCCCCACGAAGAAGCTGTTCAGGCCTTGAAATTAGCTTCACGGAAATTGCCTATTCCTACTAAAACGGTAGTGAGAGATAGATTGGCCGCCGCAGTGGCAAATGGTTTGGGTTAACTATGCGAGTACATGAAGTAAGAGAACTCAGTAATGACCAATTACACGAAGAGTTGGAAAAGGCTGCTAAGGAACTGATGAACCTCAGGTTCAGCGCAGCGACAAATCAATTGACCAACACAAACGAACCAGGCGCTGTAAAAAAAACCATCGCCAGGATTCGTACGGTTATTAGAGAACGGCAGATTCAGGAGGCTGGTTAGTGGCAAGGTCTATGCGCAAGGTTCGCGTTGGAGCAGTGGTGCGAACCAATCAAGATAAAACAGCCGTAGTAGAGATGGTTTGGAAACAACGGCACCGATTGTATCGCAAGCAGATGCGTAGGGTTGCACGATTCTATGTTCACGACCCCGAGAACCAGTGCCACTTGGGCGATACAGTGCGTATTGAAGAGACGCGTCGTATATCTAAAAACAAACACTGGCGCCTCATGGCCATACTGGATCGGAAGCAGGTTGCGGACGTCCGGCCTATAGACGTCGAGACAGACGTTGGTCAGGATATTACCCAACCCCGTATTGTTGCCGCAGAAGCGAGAGCGGAAGCTACCGAGGCAGCCGAAATGGATAACGTAGTTGAAACGGCGGAAGAGACGGAAACAGACGAACTTCAAGTCGCTGAAAAGCCGGATGAACAGGAAGACGAGGAATGATTCAAACTTATACCCGGCTAAGAGTGGCTGACAATAGCGGGGCGAAGGTAATTCGCCTAATCAACATACCCGGAAGTAGCAAACGGAAATACGCGCATGTTGGCGATGTAGTGGTTTGTAACGTCAGGGAAGCCGCGCCAAATTCTCCTGTGAGAAAAGGGGAAGTGGTGCGTGCGGTTGTTATACGTCAAGCCCAAGGTCGGCGCAGACCGGACGGCACTTATATTAAATTTGATGACAATGCAGCGGTGCTGATTGGGGAAGATCAAATGCCTAGAGGCACGCGCATCTTTGGACCTGTTGCTCGTGAATTGAGAGATAAAGGCTTCATGAGGATTGTTTCTCTCGCACCAGAGGTTGTTTAATGCGAATCCGGACGGGGGACAATGTGCTGGTAATCGCCGGCAAAGAAAAAGGTAAAACAGGCCGAGTGGAACGCCGATTCCTCGATGAAGATCGAGTTATCGTCGAAGGTGTAAATCTGGTAACTCGGCACATGAAGGCCAGGCCCGGTGTCAGTCAATCGGGACGAATTCAGAAAGAGGCCTCCATTCACGCGTCAAACGTATTATTGATTTGTAACAAATGTAACGAACCGACCAAACCCAAGACGGCGTTCTTGGACACAGGCTCGCGAGTACGCAGTTGTACCAAATGCCAGGAAGTTATCGACGATGCTCGATGAAGAAACACAACAGCCGGAAGACCTAAACGACTCAGAAGAAATGGCCGAGGACAAGACTGAAGAATCGGGTGAAAATTCTGAGGGTGGACAGAACGAACAATTAGCGGAAGAACCGACCTCAGGTAGGCAACGTCGGGATCGAGTTGCTGCGCGCGGTGGTAGGAGTGGAGACCAGGTTTTAGAAGCACCTAAAGAACCTCCGCCTACACCCCGCCTTTATCAACAATTCAAGGAAGAGATAATCCCCATCATGGTGAGGGAGTTTAACTACGGTAATCCCATGGAAGTCCCTCGCCTGCAGAAGATAGTTCTCAACATAGGAGTTGGAGAGGCTCTCACTAACGGGAGGGCTATAGAGTCAGCCACCAGAGATCTGACAGTGATAAGCGGACAGAAGCCAGTAGTAACCGTAGCCAGAAAATCTATTGCTGGATTTAAACTGAGGGAAGGTAACCCAATCGGAACTGCTGTCACACTGCGTGGGCCCAGGATGTATCATTTTCTTGATCGCCTGGTTAATACTGCTCTGCCTCGTATTCGGGATTTCCGCGGTCTGGCCAGACGTGGATTGGACGGACGCGGCAATTACACTATTGGTATCCGAGAACAGATAATATTTCCGGAGATCGACTACAACGAGATTGATAAAATTCGTGGCCTTCAGGTAACTATAGCTACTACGGCCAAGAATGACGCGGAGGCGATACGCCTCTTGGAACTTTATGGAATGCCCTTTATTAAAGACACGGTTGAGGCCTAGGGGAGGCGTACTTGGCAAAGACATCAATGGTTCAAAAATGGCTTAAAGAGCCGAAATTCCCAGGCAGAGCTTATAACCGGTGCAATCGATGTTTTAGACCGCGTGGCTACATCAGACACGCAGGCCTCTGTCGGATTTGCTTCCGTGAAATGGCCCTTAACGGTGAATTGCCCGGTGTGCGCAAAGCCAGCTTATAAATAGCCACTCTATACTAGATCTCGGCAGATTAACCAGTACTTAATTTCAGGCGGAGAGGGGAGATAAACCTAAAATGCCGGTAACCGATCCATTGGCAGACATGTTGACCAGAATCAGAAACGCAATACAGGTGCGTCACGATTCTGTTTCTCTTCCTCACTCGAAATTAAAGCTGTCCGTGGCAAAAATCCTTAAAGAAGAGGGTTTCATCCGTGACTATGACATTCCTCGTGGTACCAATCACCCGACGATTCGGATTCATCTAACTTACCGCGAGGGCCGGCAACCAACGATCACCGGCCTCAAGCGCGTGAGCAAGCCAGGACTTAGAGTCTATGTAGGAAAAGGTGAGATTCCTAGGGTTTACGGTGGGATTGGCTTGGCCATTGTATCCACATCCAAGGGTGTCATGGCTGGGCGCAAAGCTTGGCGTGAGGGCGTTGGTGGAGAACTGCTCTGCTTCGTCTGGTAATTCTGATTGTTCGGTAATTCTGATATGAATGAAGTGAAACAAGAAAAGACTCTATCTCGAATTGGTCGGAAACCGATTCCTGTGCCTAGTTCTGTAACCGTTGAAGTTCAGTACGGTGGAGTTAAAGTCACCGGTCCGAAGGGGACAATTGAACAAAAATATCATCCTGAAGTGGTAGTAAAGGTGGAGGAAGGTCAGGTGGTCGTCGAGCGGCAGTCTGCTAACAAGTTCCACCACTCCCTGCATGGTCTGACCAGGAGTTTAATCGCCAATGCAGTTGTGGGTGTGTCTGAAGGGTTCACTAAGTCCTTGGACGTGATGGGTGTTGGTTACAGATGTTCTGAATCGGGCAAAGGCGTCACATTGAATGTAGGTTACAGCCATCCGGTGGATGTCTTCCCTGATGGCGATGATGTCACCATTGAGATTGAGGGAAATAATAAGATTCTTGTCCGTGGAATTGATAAACAAAAGGTCGGACAGTTGGCGGCGCGGATTAGAAGAGTTCGGCCCCCTAACGCCTACAAAGAAAAAGGTATCAAGTACTCAGACGAAATACTTCACTTTAAACCCGGGAAGGCAGCGGCTAGAAAAGCTTAATAGCGTCTCTAATCAGACCGCTCTAATACATATATTATGCCTAAAGATAAGAACGCAAAACTTCTCCGACAAATACGGCACACAAGGTTGCGGAAGAAAGTGGCCGGAACTCCGGAACGTCCCAGGCTCGCTGTGTTTCGGAGCCTTCGACACATCTATGCGCAAGTGATCGATGACACGACCGGTCGCACCCTCGTATCAGCTTCTAGTGGTGAAGCCATCAAGGAAAATGGTGGTCCAATCACTCCTAAAATCGGTCTTTCAGCCGTAGTGGGTAAGATGCTGGCGGAAAGAGCTCAGGCAGAAGGAATCACCCAGGTCGTATTCGACCGAGGAGGCTGCAAATTCCACGGCCGAGTGAAAGCTCTGGCAGAAGCCTCTCGCGAAGCCGGACTGAATTTCTAGCCGGGCAGATCTGAATCGAATTTTAAATGGTTGGTTTATTTAACCGCATAGACTGGGAGGTCTAACCCGCTTATGGTCCAAGCGCCTAACAGGTCATTTAACGACCGAGACCGAGACAGGGGTCGAGGACGAGACGAAGATACCGGAGGATTTTCCGAAAGAGTCGTCTACACTCGCCGTATATCTAAGGTAGTGAAAGGAGGCCGGCGCCTCCGATTCAACGCGCTTGTCGTGGTGGGAGATGGGCAGGGTGAAGTCGGTGCGGGACTGGGAAAGGCATTGGTAATCCCGGATGCGGTTAGAAAAGGCAACGCAGTGGCCAGGAGGGACACTGTCAAGATACCGTTGCGGGGAAATACAATCCCTCAGCAAATCACAGTTAAGAAAGGTGCCACAATCGTGATGATTAAACCGGCTAGAGAGGGAACCGGGGTGATTGCCGCTGGAGCCATGCGGGCGATTTTGGAACTAGGTGGAGTGAGAGACGTGGTCGGGAAATCCCTGGGATCCAGGAACCCAATCAACATAGTCTATGCGACGATTGAGGCCTTGCGCCAATTGAAGGATCCAGATATTGAATTGGCCCGCAGGTTAGGGCGTCCAATGCCTTCAGAAGTACAAGAAGTAATAACCGTGCCCGTAGCCGAAGCGGATACCGACACCCCTAAGGGAGAATGAAGGCCAAACTCCCTAACCGGACAGATGGTCGACTGATTATGGCGGAAATAAAGATAACCTGGGTTAAAAGCACAATAGGTAGACCCCAGAACCAACGGAGAATAATTGAATCCTTGGGGCTGCATCGTTTGAACCACACTGTAGTTCATCAAGACTCGGCGACTATCCGCGGTATGGTTAACAAGGTAAGTCATCTGGTGAAAGTGGAAATCGCTTAACTAAAAGGCGTGAACTTTCATTAGCGGTCCATTGTCAATTTTCATTTAAATCCTGAAAACCTGGGCAACGCCCAAGTCAGGTTGGTTGCTAAACAGATTATTTGAACATGTTTATATGGTTTACCAGTGGCTACGAAAGCATTTAAAATGAATCTACCTGGTGCAAGAACATAAGAGGCGCTCCCATGATGGAACATGAATTGGCCCCGAGCAAGGGGGCCCGAAAAAATAGAAAAAGAGTTGGACGCGGTGATGCTGCAGGACAGGGAAGCACCGCTGGTCGAGGGATGAAAGGACAGAAATCTCGATCAGGTGGCGGAGTGTCCCCTTGGTTTGAGGGTGGTCAATTGCCCTTGATTAAGGGCCTACCCATGAAACGGGGATTTCACAACCGCTTCAAGACTTTCTACGCCCTGGTCAAAGTGGAGACTCTAAACTCCTTCGATGCCGGAGAAAGGATTACACCCGAACTCCTTCTCGAAAAGGGTTTCGTGCGTAATCTCAACCTGCCGGTGAAAATAGTAGGAGATGGTGAGATTAGTAAGGCAGTTACCGTGGTGGCTTCAAAGTTTACCAAATCTGCCAAAGATAAGATTGAAGCAGCGAAAGGAACGATAGAGGAAACTTCGGCGTAATGATGAACGCCGAAGTCCAGGCCGGCAAATTCCCTAAACTGATTCAGGCGGCGGTGGACGCATTCAGTCTCCCTGATCTGCGTGCGAAAATACTATTCACCTTAGCAATACTCGCTTTGTACCGGTTCGTTGCCCATATACCGCTTCCAGGCATCGACCAGGGCCAGCTCGATAATCTCTTCAGGAACAATGAGCTCCTAGGATTCTTAGATTTGTTCAGTGGCGGCGCACTCAGCCGCATGAGCATTGTAGCCCTGGGTGTGTTCCCGTATATAACGTCTTCAATTATCATTCAGCTCCTAACGCCAGTCATCCCTCGCCTACAGGATTTATCCAGAGAAGGCGAGGCTGGCCGCGCTACGATGAATAAACTCACCCACTGGATTACCATCCCTATAGCTTTCGCCCAGGGATATGGACAACTGATCCTACTGGAACAGAGCAACGTTATAGCAGATGTTGGATTCACCGGGGATGCCTTGTTGCCTACGGTTGCTGCTCTGGTCACCATCGCTGCGGGAACCATGTTCTTAGTCTGGTTGGGTGAGATGATTACCGAACGCGGTATCGGTAACGGTATCTCTCTCATGATTTTTGCCGGAATCGTAGCTGGATTCCCAAGGCTGCTGACCCAAGGATTTTTGGATCGCGATAACGCTCTAGGCATTGGTTTCTTTGCCCTCATCGGGGTGATAATTATCGCTTCCATTGTGATGTTTAATGAGGCTCATCGCCGTATACCAGTACAATATGGTAGAAGTATCTTCAGAGGCGGTAGGATGTACCGCCAAAGCGGCGCCACTTACCTACCATTGCGTATAAATTCTGCGGGTATGATTCCCTTGATTTTCGCGTTTTCCATTGTAATTTTGCCAGGAACGATAGCGACGTATTTTGCTACTAACACTACGTTCATAGGGGATATTGCAAACTTCTTTGCCGACTTGTTGATACCTACTTCGCCTGTCTACTGGGTGATGGTATTCGTATTGGTAGTAATGTTCACCTTCTTCTATACCTTGGTGGTGTTCAACCAACAGCAATTGGCCGAAAACTTACAGAAGAACGGCGGCTTCGTTTTGGGGATTCGTCCCGGGAAACCGACTCAAGATTACTTGAATAAAGTAATCGTCCGGATTACTTTGGGGGGAGCCCTATTCTTGGGTACCATAGCAATAATGCCGTATATCGCATCGCTCATCACTGGTGTCCAAGCTATATCACTGAGTAGCACTAGCCTTTTGATTATGGTTGGAGTGGGATTGGATACTTTGCGGCAATTAGAAGCTCAATTGATGATGCGGAACTACGAAGGTTTCCTCAGATAGCATGACCAAGGGATTACGATTAGTATTGTTCGGGCCCCCGGGTGCTGGAAAAGGTACTCAAGCTCAACTTTTGCGAGAACGTCTTAACTTGACTCATATCAGTTCTGGAGACCTTTTCCGACACCATCTAGGATTAGGAACTCCTCTGGGTTTAAGGGCAAAGGAATATATGAATCGAGGAGACTTGGTTCCTGATGAAGTTACAATCGACATCATTCTTGAGAAAGTTATGTCGATTCCAAGTGATGGGGGGTTTATCCTGGATGGTTTCCCTCGAAACCCAAATCAAGCGGATGTCTTGGATAAAAAATTGGCTGCGGATTCTCGCGACCTGGATGTGGTGGTTCACCTCAAAGTATCGGAATCAGAGCTACTGAACCGACTTGGTGGACGTTACATCTGTCGGGACTGTCAATCACCCCATTCAATAGGTGAAGGCGAAGATACCACCGACAAGAAATGTGACCGATGCGGGGCTGGACTTTATCAACGAGACGACGACGCACCTGCGGCTGTTATGAAAAGAATAGAAGTTTATAATGAAGAAACAACTCCGCTTCTGGGGTTTTATCAGCAAAGGGGAGTCTTGGTGGAGATACCTGGAGATCACTCAGTCGATAGGGTTAACAAGCTGATTATGACCGCATTGAATTCCTAATGGAAACACGATATACGTTGCAATTGCCCCATTCTTGGGAGTACCTTGATAACATTACGGGTTCCCAAGATAATCATTCAGGAGTAGAATACACAAAGTGAACTACGGCCAAAAACCTAAGACCGCCTCTAATTCGCCGTCTACTTATTCTGGCGGGGTTACAATTAAGTCGCCCCAAGAACTTGATTCCATGCGCCGCGCCGGCGGAATCGTAGGCAACGTATTAGATTTGCTAATGGCTGCAGTTGAACCTGGGATGACGACTCTAGATCTCGACAAAATTGCAAATAAAGAGATATTAAGGCAGGGAGCGACTCCAGCTTTCAAGGGTTATCAAGGTTTTCCAGCTAGCATTTGCGCGTCGGTGAATGAAGAGATAGTCCATGGTATTCCTAGTAAGCGAGTGTTGCTTGAGGGCGATATCGTTAAAGTGGACGTCGGCGCTACGATTGAAGGTTTTATAGGGGATGCCGCGGTGTCTATAGCGGTGGGTGATGTCGAACCTGAAACTATCGAACTGATGAACCATACACGAACTAGCCTTGAAGAAGGTATCAAAGCGGCTCAGCCTGGTGCGCGAGTCGGTGATATAGGCGCTGCGGTACAGGCTTATGGCGAGAGCCGAGGCTACGGTGTAGTAAGGGAATTTGTGGGACATGGCATAGGCCGTTTTCTTCATGAAGATCCCCAGGTTCCAAATTATGGTAAGGCGGGAATGGGCACGCTTCTTCGCGTCGGAATGTGCATAGCCATTGAACCTATGTTCAACATGGGTGACTGGCACACTAAAATTTTGGACGATGAGTGGACTGTGATTACTGCGGATGGGAAGCTCTCTTCCCACTTCGAGCATACGATCGCGATAACTGAGGACGGACCGGAGATACTGACTGTCCACGGTTAATAATAAACTTGGCTCAACACTCCTATCGGGAAGACGAGCTGGAGCAGTCGGAGACTCTCAAGTAAAGAGGATTTATGGCGAAGAAACAAGCAATTGAGGTCGAGGCCAGCGTAAAAGAGGCCCTACCGAATGGAATGTTTAGAGTGGAATTACCCAACGACCACGAAGTATTGGCCCACGTGTCGGGGAAAATTAGGATGCATTTCATCCGAGTGTTGCCAGGTGACCGTGTGCTGGTGGAACTTTCTCCATACGACCTGACTCGCGGTCGGATTACTTACCGGTTTAAATAGCTCGTTGGTTTAGTTAAAAGAGGTATGCCGGTTCAATCAGCCAGTTCTAATAACTGGCTCCAATAACTAAAAGGCAATAACTATGAAAGTATCAGCATCGGTTAAACCCAGGTGCAACAACTGTCGTGTAATTAAGCGCAAGGGGATAGTGAGAATAATATGTCCCAATGCTCGGCATTCACAACGGCAAGGTTAAATAAGTAACACGGTAATAGACGTCGCTACCCTGATTAGTGACGATATTCAGGCGGCAAGTAAGGAGGCATGGATTGGTTCGTATCGCTGGCGTAGACGTTCCGGATCGAAAGAGAGCGCATATAGCTCTTCAAAGCATCTTCGGAATTGGACCTAAAATAGCGGAAGAAATCCTGGTTAAGGCTAACCTTGACCCGATTCTTCCCCCTCGCATGAATGAACTATCAGAAGAGCAGATCGATCTGATACGGGAACTGGTGGATCGTGATTACATATCTGAAGGCGATCTACGTAGAGAGGTCAGTCAGAACATACGCCGTCTGATTGATATTGGGTCATATCGTGGCCTACGTCACCGCAGAAACTTGCCGGTTGCGGGCCAGCGGACCAAGACCAATGCTCGCACCAGGAAGGGCCCCCGACGTACCGTTGCCGGCCGAGGCCGACGCACTGGTGGCAAATAGAAAGGATTTAAGGCTGAGTGAGATTTACTTATGGCTAGACCCAGAACCAGGCGTCGCGAACGCCGTTCAGTACCTCAAGGACGAGCGTACATATATTCAACGTTCAACAATACGCTAGTGAGCCTCACAGACCCTCAAGGTAATGTGATTGCCACTGCAAGCGCAGGAACCGTTGGATTCAAAGGGTCTCGCAAGGGCACTGCATTTGCCGCTCAGAGGGCCGCTGAACAAGTTGCCCGTAAGGGTATGGACTCTGGTCTGCGGCAAATTGATGTGTTCATTAAAGGTCCTGGCGCAGGACGTGAGGCCGCTATCAGGTCGCTCCAGGGTGCCGGGCTGTTTGTAACTAGTATACGGGACGTGACCCCCATCCCTCACAACGGGTGCCGCCCGCCAAAACGAAGGAGAGTGTAACTCCAATCCCATGGGAAGATATACAGGGCCCTCTTGCCGACTTTGTCGGCGGTCTGGTGAAAAATTATTCCTGAAGGGCGACAAGTGCTTTACGCCCCGGTGTGCCTTTGAAAAACGTCGGAACCCTCCAGGTGACGTTTCACGCCGCCGTAGACGACCAACGGATTATGCCGTTCACCTGCGGGAAAAACAAAAGGCAAAGTACATCTATGGTGTGATGGAAGGTCAGTTTCGACGTTACATGACTACGGCGTTCAACACGCCTGGTGTGACCGGTATGAACCTGCTCCGAACCCTAGAGCGACGTTTGGATAACGTGGTATTCCAATTTGGGTTTGCCGATTCCAGGAAACAGGCTAGGCAGAGCGTCCTACATGGTCATTTTCGGGTCAATGGCGTTAAGACGGACGTTCCGTCGTTCCAGGTGTCTCCGGGGGATGTGTTGTCCTGGAAGGAATCGTTGAAAGCGACCGATTTTTACGCAGGCAGAATCGACGGGGTGCCTAAACGACCTGTCCCTGCCTGGTTGAGCCTAGACTCAGGTGAAATGATTGGAACGGTAGTGTCTTTGCCTTCGGACGAGGACCTTCAGGCGATCGTAGATTCAAGGTTAATCGTAGAGTTTTACTCGAGGTAGTTTGTCCATGCTGGACACCCTAATCTTAACTCCGGGTACGCCGGAGGCTGGTACGGAAATACTTAAGCCCGAAATTCGGGTAATAGAGTCAGAAGACACCTACGGAAAAGTGGCTGTAGAACCGCTCTCTCGTGGGTTCGGCTTGACCATTGGCAACCCTCTTCGGAGAATTTTGCTGAGTTCCACCAATGGGAGTGCGATCACGTGGGTGAAAATTGACGATGTGGTACACGAGTATGCAGCTGTACCTGGCGTTAAAGAAGAGGTGATGGAACTCCTCCTCAACATCAAACGCATCCGAATCCGGTCGCAATCAGAGCGCGCAGGGAAGATGCGTCTGGATGTAACGGGTGAAGGACGAGTCTGTGCAGGTGATATATCTACCTCAAGTGATTTTGAGATAGTAAACCCTGAATTGCACATTGCAACTCTCGACTCAAACGACGCTAGATTATCCATCGAGTTCAACGTCGAACAAGGCGTCGGCTATCAAGTCGCCGCTCAAAATGATGGTTTGTCCAATCCGCCCGTGGGTGTCTTACCCGTGGATGCAGTCTTCAATCCAGTTCGGAAGGTTAATTACAACGTTGAGCGCACACGGGTAGGCTCCATCACCGATTACGAAAGATTGGTGATGGAGGTATGGACCGACGGTACTATCAGGGCCGTTGAAGCGATCCAACAGGCCGCAGAAAATCTAGTAAATCATTTTTTCTTGTTCAGCAACGTGAACCGTGTTGATGAAGAAGGTGCCGAAAGAGCTCCGGTGGTTGTCTCACCTGAGATATACCAGACGCCAATAGAAAAACTGGAACTTTCGCCACGGACATTAAATTGCCTCAAACGTTCACACGTGTCCAAAGTGGGTGAAGTTTTGGAGATGTCTGATGACGAACTCCTCAAGATACGAAACTTTGGCGAGAAATCCCTGGTAGAACTTAGAGAGAAACTAGTTGAACATGGTGTAACCGATTCAGTAGAAATCAACGTCGGATCCGTACCAGACATCTCGCCCGAAGATTTGGGAGAATTGATGGGTGATAATCAAACTACATCTGGCCCCACGGCAGAAGCTCCCGGTATGTCGATTGAAGACGCAAATGAAGATGCCGGTGGTACGGACCAAGACAATAGTGATGACGACCTAGTAGAGGACGAAGAGTAACTATGGCCTCCCATAGAATATCGGGTAGAAAATTAGGCCGGTACAAAGATCAACGCGTAGCATTGCTGCGGGGTCTGGTGGCGGAACTGATAATTCACGAAAAGATCACCACGACTTTGGCGAAAGCTAAAGAAACTCGGGTGATGGCTGAGAAACTAATAACTCACGGAAAGAAAGGTAACCTAAATCACCGCCGTTTGGCCTTGGCCCAAGTGCCTAACTCCAAGGTGGTTAAGAAAGTCTTTGACGATGTTGCCGTCCGTTACGCAGACCGAGCAGGCGGATACACCAGAGTCTTGAAATTGGGGCCCCGGAATGGCGATGCTGCCGAGATGGCGATTATAGAGCTTGTCTAATCTTAGTTGTACCATCATAAGTTCTTGAGGTTTAAGTTAGATAGAAGACGGTAGGATTCATAACTCAGTAGGACATTCAGAGGACGTAATGGATGGGCAGGTCAAACGAGCCGCCCTCATAGTTGAATACCAGGGCACTAGATACGCTGGATTCCAGCTACAGAATGGTCATCCAACGATTCAAGGAGAGCTGGAGAAAGCACTGACACATTTCACCGGTCAGTCGATTAGGATTAGAGGCGCAAGCCGTACAGACTCCGGAGCACACGCAAAGGGCCAAGTTGTCGACTTCCTTACTCCTACCAGACATGCTCTTGAGAATTTCGTCCCCGCGCTGAATTACCACCTCCCAGAGGATATCAAAATTCGTGCAGCTCATTGGGTTGATGGTGAATTCAACTCAAGGAGAAGCGCTCTGAGCAGAGTCTACCAGTACAGCATATTAAATCGGTCAGCGCCGTCACCCCTTCGGCGATTTAGCCATCTCTGGATTAGAGATGAACTGGATGTGGAGAAAATGGCGGAAGCAGCTCAGCTTATGGTGGGAGTCCATGACTTTCGGGCGATAGCCGTAGGCCACCCAAAAGACCGGAGCGCGGTAAGGGAAGTGATGCGGTGGGGTGTTGAAAGAATAGACGACAGCATAGTCGTTGAATGTGAAGCCAACGGATTCTTGAAACAGCAGATTAGAAAAGCAAATGGAATATTAACAGAGATTGGAAGAGGTAAATACCCAGTAACGCAGATAACAGAAGCGATGGCGGGGAATTTAATCGGCAGCCCACTGCTAAAACCTCACGGTCTTTGCCTAATTAGTGTAAAATATCCTAGCTCCGTAAAAATTGGGAATGCGTCTGATGACGATAGGCCGGATTACACAGGATTGAAATAATAGAAAATGAAACGAACCAGTACGTACTTCGCGAAGCCCGGCGAGACTAGCGAAAGGTGGCGAGTGATTGACGCCCAGGGGCAAACCCTCGGTCGGTTAGCTCGAAACATTGCCATAGCATTGCAAGGTAAGGATAAACCAAGCTATGCGCCGCACACCATGACAGGCGACTTCGTAGTGGTTACCAACGCAGCAGACCTCCGGGTTACGGGAAAAAAACTTGACCAGAAGATGTACTACCGTCACAGCGGATACGTTGGAAACATCAAGAATTTTAGACTGAAAGACCTGATGGAAAATAAGTCAGACAGGGTATTAGAATTGGCCGTAAAGGGAATGTTGCCTAAGAATCACAATGGCCGTCAAATGTTGCGCCGGCTCAAGGTCTATAATGGTCCTGATCACCCTCACGGAGCCCAGATTGCCGGCCATTCAGTTTCGGAAGTGTAAAGGACGGAGGACAAACTCAACTTGGTACAAGCTGACACAACTCAGACATATTATTACGGTACGGGCAAGCGTAAGACTGCTATAGCAAGAGTGCGCCTTTACCTGGATGATGGTGGCCCGATCTTGGTCAATGGTAAACCTATGGACGAATTTTTTAATTGGGCCCCCTGGCAGAAGACAATAAACGACGCTTTCCGAATCAGTGACACCGTGAATAAGTTCAGAGTGGTCGTCAAAGTGGCCGGAGGCGGAGTCAACTCCCAAGCTGAAGCCATACGACACGGTATCGCACGTGCATTGGTCGTCTATAACGCTGAACTGAAACCTGGACTTAGACGTGCTGGTTTGATTACCCGAGACGCTAGAATAAAAGAAAGCAAAAAATATGGTCTGAAGCGAGCCCGTAGAGCTCCTCAGTACACCAAGCGGTAAAATCTCACAGCGGTCAAAACGAACAGAAAGCCCGCTCCTTACATTAGGAGCGGGCTTTCTGTTCGTTTTCGAGTGACCCGACCGGAGATTTCACTTCAGATCTCGAGATATTGCATCGCACCGTCTAGCAAATTGGTGACTATGTTTTGGTCGACGGCTTCAGCGTAGAGACGCAGTAGGGGTTCAGTGCCGGAAAACCGGACCGCAAGCCATCCTTCTTTGATATGAAACCTTTTGCCGTCTATAGTGTCATTGTCGAGAATGGGGATTCCGGCTATCGTATCAAGCTCAGGATTGTTTATTAGATTGAGGATTCGATCTCTATCAGAAATCTGGAAAGCGATATCTCTGCGGTTGTAGTAATGAGGTCCGACTTTGTCTGTTAGTCGTTGGAGTAGTCGTGTCGGCTTTTCTCCGGTTGTGGCCATGTACTCTAAGAAATACAGACCGCTGAGTATTCCGTCACGTTCTGGGATGTGGCCCCTGAACGCAAACCCGCCGCTTTCCTCTCCACCCATTATGGCATCAACCTCACTGAATTTTGGGCCGATGTTTTTGAAGCCCACCGGTAATTCATGGACGTCCACTCCATATGCTTCACCTAGTTTGTTGAGCGCCATTGACGAAGTGACACCTTTGACAAGAGCACCGCGCATTTTTTTCTGTTCTAGTAGGTACTGGGCAAGCATGGAGAATGTATCTAGGGTGGTGACAAACTGGCCATTTTCATCGAGGATTCCCACGCGGTCCGCGTCTCCGTCAAGCGCAACTCCGACCGATGCCCCACCTTTAGCCATGAGAGACGATATTCGAGTAAGATTTCGGGCAATGGGCTCTGGCTGCTCAATACCGGGGAACGCAGGATTAAGGGAGCCGTGTATTTCTGTGACAGTGGTCTTGCCGCCGGAAAGAATGGTTGGCAAATACCCACCACCTGAGCCGTACATCGAGTCGATGTAAACGTTCAATCCCGCATCCTTGATTAAATCCAAGTCCACCAGAGACGCGATACGATCTAAGTACGGTGGCGTTGGATCCATATTTACTATGAGGCTGCTGTTACGTCTATCAATGATGCTACCGACAGATCGCGTTGGGAGTTGTGCTATTGATCGTTCCAACCGGTCCGTTATCTCTTGAGTGGCACTGCCGGCGTACTCCGGTTTGAACTTAAACCCGTTCCATTGCGCTGGGTTATGACTAGCTGTGATGATAGCGGCTCCACCAGCCTGATGATGCAGCACGTTGTAGCTGAGTACGGGGGTGGGTGCATGTCTGTCTGACAGATAGACTTTGATTCCCTTAGCGGAGCAGACGTTGGCAACGGTCTGGGCAAACTCTTGTGATAGAAATCTGGTGTCGTAACCAACAACCAGCCCCTTGTCCGCCATTCCTATTGCATTAAGGTGTTCACATAGTCCTTCAGCACAACGGGCCACGTTCTCAAAGGTGAAATCGCCGGCGATTAAAGCGCGCCAGCCGTCGGTTCCGAATTTAATGTCAGTCAATGCGGTTTTCTCCCGTTAGCTGAATGCGACTAGCATATCTTAAGGAACGTTAGTTGTAATCAGTCATACTGAGCCTCGGGTATATAAAAACAACGCCCCAAAACTTACATTATGAGGTTTAAACTGAATAAGTACACGAATGGAGAAAAGGAACTCGACTAGGGGATAACACTTTATTCGAAACCGCTTGAGTAAATCTTGGTTACACTGCAGGTGCGTGGGTAGAAGGTAGACACGGTATTTGACGATAAAAGGGTCTCCGGTATTAATTCGAAGACCCTTTTTTGTGTCGTGTCGTTTTAAGACTAGTTGATGGTTTATAGTCCGGCGTCGGCTCGTAGAGCGTCAGCCTTATCTGTTTGTTCCCAGCTCAGGTTCAGTCCGTCCCGTCCGAAGTGGCCGTAGGCTGCTGTGGGCTGGTAAATGGGGCGGCGTAGATCCAGATCTCTGATGATAGCTGCAGGACGCAGGTCAAAGTGCTTGGCTACCAACTCATGAATTTTTTCGCTGTCGACCTTATTAGTGTCGAAGGTCTCAACTGCCACTGATATCGGAGTCGCTACACCGATGGCGTAGGAGACTAAAACCTCGGCACGGTCAGCCAGTCCAGCGGCTACTAGGTTCTTTGCAACGTAGCGAGCGGCATAGGCCGCTGATCTGTCAACCTTTGTCGGATCTTTGCCTGAGAAAGCTCCACCCCCGTGTCGGGCGATGCCACCATAGGTATCAACTAGAATCTTTCTACCAGTTAACCCGCTGTCACCGGCCGGACCGCCAATTACGAAACGTCCGCTCGGGTTTACAAATATTTTGGTGTCATTGTCGATTAGATCAGCGGGGACTATTTTTTTTATGACATGGTCAATGACGTCTTTTTCAATTTGTTCGTTGCTTGCTTCTGGGTCGTGCTGTGTGCTGATGACCACTGTGTCAACACGGGCCGCTACACCATGACGATATTCAACTGTAACCTGGGACTTCCCGTCTGGCCTGAGGTAAGGGACAACGCCCTCTTTCCGGACCAATGCCAATTGCTCAACTAGACGCTGGGACAGGCTCACGGTTAGAGGTAGAAGTTCTGGGGTCTCGTTGCAGGCGAAGCCAACCATCATTCCCTGGTCGCCGGCTCCAGTGGCCAGCATGGCCTCTTCAGCGGCGCCACCGCGTTGTTCCAATGCAGTGGTTACACCCTTGCTTATGTCTTGGGATTGCTCCTGAATGGCGACCATTACCCCGCAACTCTTGGAGTCAATGCCGTATTCCGAGTCCGTGTATCCAGCTCGAGCCAGCGTGTCTCGTACTATTGTGGGAACGTCTATGTTAGAAGATGTGGTTATCTCACCCATGACGACTACCAGGCCATTTGTGACGGCGGTCTCACAGGCAACGCGACCCATAGGATCGTCTTTGAGGACGGCGTCTAAGACTCCGTCGGAGATTTGGTCACATAGTTTGTCTGGGTGACCTTCAGTTACCGACTCAGACGTCAGTAGGTAGCTTGGGGATTCATGAAAGAGCATTGGCATGATTATTTCTCCTGTAATATACCTGGGATGTACTTTAATCCCAGGCACGGTAATTCTATTGGTTCATGGTGTGGGAAGGCTTAACCTAGGTTCCTTCTTGCCAGCTGTCCTGGTATTTCTGTTGTGCCGCGGAAAGAACGTCGATACTGACTCCCATAGATTGGAGCTTTAGCCTTCCAATTTCCGCGTCCATATCGGCGGGAACGACGTGTACTCCAATGGGCAATGTGCCTCGGTTGTTGTAGATATATTCGGCGGACAGGGCCTGGTTAGCGAAGCTCATGTCCATCACAGCAGAAGGATGGCCTTCGGCTGCGGACAGGTTGACCAAGCGTCCATCGGCTAGCAGGTAAATCAGGCGACCATCTTTCATCGTGTATTCCTCGACGAAAGGTCGCAGTTCCCGACTGGAACTGGACATTTCTTTTAGAGCATCGATGTCAATCTCGTCGTTGAAGTGACCGCTGTTAGAGAGGATTGCGCCACTTGGCATAACCTCAATGTGCTCCCGTCCCACGGCGTGCAGACCACCGGTCACGGTAATGAACACTTCACCAGTCTTTGAAGCTTCAATCATGGGCATTACCATGAATCCATCCATGACTGCCTCTAACGCGCGAACCGGGTTGGTCTCACATACAATGACGTGCGAACCCATGCCCTTAGCGCGCGAGGCAACACCACGGCCGCACCATCCATAGCCAGAAACGACGACCCGCCGTCCCGCCCACAAAATGTTCGTAGCCCGAGTAATTCCGTCCAGAGTACTTTGGCCAGTTCCGTAGCGATTGTCGAAAAAGTGTTTTGTCTCGGCGTCATTCACAGCGATTACCGGGTATTTCAGTTGTCCTTCACTGGACATAGCGGTCAGTCGTATGACGCCAGTGGTGGTCTCTTCTGTTCCACCGACCACATCTGGAAGCAGGTCTGAATGCTTTGTATGAAGCAGGGTCAGGAGGTCTGCGCCGTCATCCATGGTTACTTGAGGCTTTACGGCTAAAGCCGATTCCAAGTGCTGATAGTAGGTTGTATCGTTTTCACCCTTAATGGCGAATGTAGGGATTCCGTACTCTTGGACCAGTGCTGCTGCAACGTCATCCTGGGTGCTAAGTGGATTGCTGGCACAGAGGGTTAGATCGGCTCCGCCGTCACGCAGGGCTATGGCCAGATTAGCCGTCTCACTGGTTACATGGAGGCAGGCAGACATGCGAATGCCGGCAAGTGGCTTTTCCTTTTCGAATCTTTCTCGGATGAGTTCTAATACGGGCATTTCTCTTCCGGCCCATTCAATTTTATTAACTCCGTCTTTAGCCAGGGACAGGTCTTTAACGTCCCCTTTTGTCTGTTGTGATGCCAAGTTGTTCTCCTTGCGTCAGGTCTCGTGGGTATGTTTTTGCGGACCTGTTTTTGCGACCACGCATTTGGAATTATGTGGTCTTATTAAATTGACCGTGATTAATCACACGGGCATTAATCGTCTTCACCGTAAGATGTGGGATGTCCTCCGGCAATCCATGAAGGGGTACCGTCGTCGATGTTGTAGAGGTTTTCGGAATCGTAACCCATGGCCCCTACCATCTCGCAGGCCAAGCCGCTGCGGACTCCAGCAGCGCAGATGAACAGTAGTTTCTTATCGGTAGGAATCTCGCTGATTCGGTCGGTCAGGTCGTCTACTGGGATGTGGATAGCACCGGCTACGTGGCCGGTGACCCATTCGTCATCGCGTCGAACATCAATCACCATGGTTCCGTCTGGATCAGCAGCTATGATAGATTGTCCTTCGGCTGAATCAACCCTGAAATACGGTTCGCCTGGGTCTTGTCTAGGCATTTATGTCCTCCTGGACCTAGCTGGTCTCTAACTTAAATATTTACCCGTTATCGGGGCAAGGTTTTGTTTTAGGTCTTCAGGTATCTGGTCTTTTTGAGTGATGATTGCATCCCGTAAGGCGAACTCACAGGAGCAATTTCGCTTCTTGCTGAGGGCCGGTAGTACCTGTTGGAGCATCGCTTTTGATGTTTCTACATTCTTGACCAGGTTTGCAATTACCATGTCCACAGTAACGGACTCGGCCGATTGGTGCCAGCAGTCGTAGTCGGTGACCCAAGCCATTGTGGCGTAGCAGATTTCAGCTTCACGTGCCAGTTTTGCTTCGGGAAGAGCGGTCATACCGATTATGTCTGCTCCCCAAGAACGGTACATGAGCGATTCTGCTTTTGTTGAGAATGCAGGTCCTTCCATTACCACCATGGTACCGCCGTAGTGAACGTTGATATCCAAGGCTTGGGCGCTTTGGTAGACTACGTTGCTCGCGTCGGAGCAGAACGGCTCGGCCATTGCTACGTGGACAACGATGTCAGTATCGAAAAAAGTACCGTTCCGCAGTCGAGTCCGGTCGATTAACTGGTTAGGGATTACCAGATTGAGCGGTGCGAGTTCTTCTTTTAGGCTTCCAACAGCACTCACGGAGATGATTCGCTCAACACCTAATGTCTTTAAAGCGTAGATGTTGGCTCTGACAGGGATTTGAGAAGGGCCGAACCGATGGCCCTTACCATGGCGAGGCAGGAAGGCTACTTTAACTCCCTCCAGTTCTCCCACCGTAATCAAATCGCTGGGTTTACCGAAAGGCGTATCCACATCCACGGTATCAACGTCGGTTAATCCGTCCATTTCATACAGACCACTTCCTCCGATAACTGCTATTGTCGCTTTGTGTTCCATACTCATAATCTATACGTCTGAGTTCACAGCCGAATTTAGATTCTTATTGAATGGAGGGCGGATGATACCGGCTTCGGTAATGATTGCGCTTAAGTATTTTGCTGGCGTAACGTCGAATCCTGGGTTGAACGCCTCTACCCCATCGGGAGCAATTGGGACTCCGCGAAATTCTGTTATCTCGTTTGACGAACGTTCTTCAATCTCGATCTGGTCGCCGTTACTTAAACTTATGTCAACAGTACTGATGGGAGCAGCGACATAGAAGGGTATCCCGTTTTCTTTAGCGAGTACTGCCAGGCCGTAGGTGCCGATCTTGTTAGCCGTGTCACCGTTGGCGGCAATGCGGTCTGCTCCGGTTATTACACAGCCAATTTCGCCTCTTTTCATCAGCATTCCAGCGGCTGAGTCGACCACCAGAGTGGATGGTATACCAAGTTTCTTGAACTCCCAAGCGGTCAATCTCGCACCCTGAAGAAACGGTCTCGTCTCTGTATTGAATACATTAAACCGTTTGCCGTCTTCCCAGTTGGCCCGGATAACTCCAACTGCCGTTCCAAAGGCGGCTGTTGCTAGCGCTCCGGCGTTGCAGTGAGTCAATACCGATCCGCCATCAGGAATAAGGTCTTTGCCGTTAACTCCCATGCGGCGGTTGATGACCTCGTCTTCCTTTTCCATGGCGATAGCTTCTGATAGAAGCCGCGATTTTATGCTTGGGGTATCTGGTTCTGTATCGGCTATAGCGATCATTCGGTCAACTGCCCACATTAGATTAACAGCGGTGGGTCGGGCAGCTTTGATTATGCCACCTGCTTCGGTCAGTTTACGCATGAAGGTTGGCTTGTCAGTCGTGTCAATATCTCGGGCTGCCATGGCCACTGCATAAGCGGCAGTGACTCCGATGGCCGGCGCGCCGCGCACTTGCATTGTCTTGATGGCGTTGACCGCTTCCAGATACCCATGCAGCTCTATATTGACCTCTTCGGCTGGTAGGCGGGTTTGGTCAAGTAGTCTAAGAGTCCCGTTGGCCCATTCAATGGGTCGAATCTCGTTCACCGGATTATTCTCCAAGGGCGTTTCGAAAGCGGTTTGTATTCGTTCTTAAAATTCTGAGATGGTACTCAGAATGGTATTCGGTAGGCGTGTGGCATAAAAAAAGCTTCTCAAGAAATAGAGAAGCTCACAGTTCCACTGAGCCCCCCTTATCTTTCGCCTGACGTCGTTATCGCCAGCCGACGGAATTAGCACCGTGTCTACGTCCGTACCGGACTCAGATCGGTTGCTAGGCTTCATCGGGCCGTCCCCTCTGCCGTTCTGGATAAGGGTTTCTGAGTTGCAGTCGAGTTTTAAGCGCGTTTTTTGGTTCGGCTAAATGTTACTAAGGGGCCGGCAACCTGTCAAGGAGAGAGGTTCCGTAGTGGAATGCCATCAGGTGTGAACCACGCTCAGATATGGTTGACACACTTTCGGGACGGAAACATAATATCCGCTAACTCACGGGAACCCTGTCATGCTTGTTACGGAATAAATGACCCTGCTGGACCTTTCTTCTAGATGAGTTCACCCGAACTGCCACTACCACTTGACGACTTGGGGCTCTTTACGGATCTCTATGAATTGACCATGTCTCAAGCGTTCTTCCGTCAGGGTATGAACGCCGTTGCAACCTTCAGTCTATTCACACGAACGTATCCTGATAATCGCGGATACTTTATCGCTGCGGGTCTTGAAGCCGTTTTGGATTACCTCTGTAATCTGAGCTTTAGCGTAGAGTCTATTGACTACCTGAAGTCCACCGGTATGTTCGCTAATGATTTTCTAGAATATCTCAAGGGCCTAAAATTCACAGGCAGTGTTCGTGCTATTCCGGAAGGTCGGTTGTATTTCACGGAAGAGCCTGCGATTGAAATAACAGCGCCGCTGATAGAGGCACAACTGGCTGAGACGCTTATTATTAACCAGGTAAACCTCCAATGCTTACTGGCGACCAAAGCTGCCCGTTGCGTTTGGGCAGCTCAAGGGCGCGGAATCGCCGATTTTGCATCTAGACGGACACAGGGGACCGACGCCGCATTGAAGATGGCCCGTGCTAGCTATATCGCCGGGTTCAGTTCAACCAGCAACGTTTTGGCTGCTAGCCGTTACGGGATACCCCCAGTGGGCACGATGGCCCACTCTTTTATTTCAAGTTTTTCTTCGGAACTTACTGCTTTCAGGGCCTATGCTGAATCCTTTCCCGATCGAACTGTGTTGTTGGTGGACACTTACGACACAATCACGGGTACCTGGAACGCTGTGCAGGTTGCGAAAGAACTAGAAGAAAATGGCAACAACCTGGTCGCTGTTCGCTTGGACTCAGGTAACTTTAACGAATTGAGCCGTAAGGTGCGCAGGATATTAGACTCTTCTGGTCTAGCATACGTCAAAATATTGGCCAGTGGCGGACTTGACGAATACGAATTGGAAGCTCTGACGGAAGTAGGCGCACCTATCGATATGTACGGTGTTGGAACGAAGGCGGGAGTTTCGGCAGACGCTCCATGGTCGGATATGGGATACAAACTGGTCTCCTATGACGGCAAGCCTGTTATGAAACTCAGCCGAGATAAAGCATCGTTGCCAGGTGCTAAGCAAGTGTATCGGACGAAAGATATGAAGGGGATGTTCGCCCGAGACATTATCGCCTTGGAGAGTGAAAATTTACCTGGTGGATTGCCGCTCTTAGAAGAATTCATGAAAAAGGGTGAACGGACTTCGCCTGCGACATCACTCGAAGAGATAAGGGCGCGTTTTCAGGAAGACTTCTCGGCTCTGGATGACCGGTTCAAAGTTTTGAAAAACCCACCTCGATTCCCGGTCGGCCTCAGTGGGAAGTTGGAACGACTTACTTCAGAAGTCAGAGAGGAACTCCTGGGTGCGAATGTATCCGACAGCGATTAGAATCTATTCGAAGGGAAATAGCCGCCCAAAGAGGCCGAGCTACTTATGAAAATAGCAGTATGCATGAAATACGTGCCTGTGATTGCACGTATCAAATTTGATTATGAATCCAAGACTATTGTTCGCGAAGGCGTTCCTTCTGAGATTAACCCGTTTGACTTGTTGGGACTTGTCCGTGCGGTTGAGTTGAAGAATGCGCACGACGATGAAGTGGTGGTAATTTCCATGGGACCACCTTCAACCAATGAAGGGCTCACAACCTGCGTGGCACTAGGTGCTGACCGTGCTGTTTTGCTCTCCGACCGGGCTCTGGCTGGTTCAGACACTCTAGCAACTTCTCGGGCGTTATCTTTGATATTGGCGAAGGAACAGCCCGACTTAATTATCTGCGGGCGAAATAGCACTGACGGCGAAACGGGTCAGGTTGGCCCGGAGATAGCTCAAATGATGGGCATACCTCATGTTAGCCACGTGCGGAAGTTGCACTTGCATTCAGATAGGAAGTCTGTGGTCGTGGAAAGGATGACCGACGAAGGATCTCAAACTATTGAATGCGAGCTTCCAGCCGTAATTTGTGTTACCGAAGGTGTGGCCCCTGAACTATATCCAGACAAAGAGCATATGGAACTAGCGCAAAGTATTCCGGCAGAAGTGCTCACCTGTGCTGACTTGCCGTTGAGCCTGGATCAGTTTGGAGCTAATGGCTCGCCTACCTGGGTAGATGAGATCAGGTTGGTTGAGCCAAACCGCCTGGGAGTTCTGCTAGAAGAATCTACACCAGAAGAGGCCGCTAAACAGACAGCCGATGCGCTTAGACTGCGCCTAGCAGAACTCGCTGTTGAATCTGAGTCTAGCGCAGGACAGGACTTTGTCATACTTCCCAGATACCCTTCTGGGAAGAAGAAGAGCATCTGGGTCGTTGCTGAAAACACCAAAAACGGCTTGGCCCACGTGACGTTAGAATTACTAGGTAAAGCCCGGGAACTGACCCAATTTACCAATAGTGAAGTGGTGGCGGTTCTTATAGCTCCACCAAGCGAGGAGTTAATTTCAATCCTGGCCACTCAAGGAGCAGACAGGGTGTTGGTTCTGGATAACTCCCAGTTGGGACCTGTATGCGGCCTTGCGGTTGCTAACTCCTTTGCTGCTGCCGTTGAGAGAGAAAATCCCTACGCACTGCTGTTCGCTGCAACTGCTGACGGCGGCGATCTGGCTTCTCGTCTGGCCGCAAGATTGGAACTGGGCCTGACTGGAGATGCGATTGATCTAGAGATAAACGCAGATGGGCGATTGGTACAGCTGAAACCCGCCTTGGGTGGCAACGTAGTAGCGCCTATAATGTCTAAAACCCTACCTAACCTGGTGACACTTCGACCAGGTTTGCTTGCTCCGGCCATACCGGAACCGCGTGCCGTTGCGACTGTTGAACATGTACCACAGCTCCCCTTCGACGGACCAGACATACGGTTGTTGAAAGAAGACTTCCAAGAGGATCTGGAAGGTATCCTTCTAGCAAAATCCCCTGTGGTTATAGGTGTTGGTATGGGGCTTGGTGCTCCGGAGAACATGGCCGAGGTTCAAGAGATGGCGCGGTCTGTCGGAGCAAGTATCGCCACCACAAGGGACGTGGTTCATGAGGGTTGGCTCGCACAACAGATGATGGTTGGCATCAGTGGTAGGACGATCGCACCGACGGTCTACATTGCAGTAGGGATTCGTGGAGCATTCAATCACACCGTTGGATTGCAACGCTCCGGTGTGATAATAGCCATCAACCAGAACCGCAGGGCGGTCATGTTCCGTTCGTCTGACTTCGGAATAGTTGGTACATGGGAAGAGTTCTTACCACCGTTGATGGAGGAACTACGACCAATATTGTTGGAACTTGTTGCTACGTCTGATTAAATGAGACGTAATGTCCTCAGTTCGACGTATCTTGTCAGCGGCCTCATGTTCACTTGACACAGATTCCGCGGCACAGGAGAATATCAGGGCGTGAATCTGAGGGGCCTTGGTAGTCATGCGAGGCCCAGTTTTTACGCATAATGGGAGAGTCATAAAATGGATTTTGGCTACACAACAGAGCAACAAGACCTTCGTCAGGAAGTCCGTAAATTCATCGATGAAAACGTGAGTCAAGGGCTTCTTGATGAGATGGAAGCCGGTGAGGAAGGGGGCCGAGGTCCCGAATACCGCGAGTTAGTCAAAAAAGTGGCGGATAAGGGCTGGATCGGTATCAGCTGGCCCAAAGAATATGGCGGCCAGAGCGGAAGCCGTATTGATCAGTACATCGTAGAAGAAGAATTCATGCGTAGGGGCATTGGTATCGGTGGCGCAGGCAGCGGTGCTCCGGCTATATTAGCCGCAGGCACCGAGGAGCAGAAAGAGTATTTCATCCCTGGAATGATTCGAGGAGAGATAATCTTCGCTCTGGGTTTCACCGAGCCTCAAGCTGGAGCCGACTTGGCCGGCCTGCAATGCAGAGCAGTGCGTGACGGCGACGATTTCGTTATCAATGGTCAGAAGATGTACACCTCTGCTGCTCATTACGCCTCCCACATTTATATGATGTGTAGGACCGATCCAGACGCTCCTAGACATCGAGGGATCTCGATTTTTTTGATACCTATGGACACACCCGGCATCACAGTCCGGCCTTTGTGGACTATCCAGAGTGATCCGCCCGCACCTCCTGGTACAACCTACGGCATGCCTAGGACTAACGAGACCTTTTTTGAGAATGTCCGTGTCCCAGCCTCTTGTATGCTGGGTGAAGAGAACGGTGGTTGGTACGTTGGCGCAATGGGATTGAACCTAGATCGAGTCGGCGCTAGCCGTTATCTAATCTCAGTCCGTCGTGACGAGGACATCGTAAATTGGGTCAAAGAGAATGACTTCAATGGGTATTCGCCGGCTGAGAATCCAGCAGTACGAGACAAAATTGCGGAGATGTGGACAGAGGCCCAAGTTTGCAGATTGATGACCATGCGTAGCATGTCGCTGGTCAACCGTGGTGGAAACTTCACTTATGAAGGATCAGCCGAGAAGGTATGGGCGCCGGAGCATGGTGTTAAGACCACCGAAGCAATTGCTCAGATGCTTGGTCCGTACGCTCAATTGCTGAGTAATTCTGAAGAAAACATAGAAGACGGACTGTTCGCTCACAACTTGATGGGTTCGTTCCAGTCTGGAATCAATCACGGTAGTGTTCAGATTATGCGCGATCAGATGGCCCGCCGCGGGTTAGGCATGCCCCGGGGTTAAACCGATCAGCATCTCTTAGTACGCTGCGCGAAACCAAATCAAATTTTAAGTGTAATATCCCTTAGCATTGCACCGTAGAACAAGGACAACCATGGATATATTGCCCTCAGAAGAAGAACAGATGCTCAAGAACGTGGCCCGAGAGTTTCTGGAAGCAGAAGTCTCTACGGCCCTCGTTCGTGAGATGGAACTTGACGGCCTTGGTTACCCTCCCGCTCTTTGGAAACAAATGGCAGACTTGGGTTGGCTTGGGATGTCTATTCCAGAACAGTTCGGTGGTCAAGGATTGCCCATCACCTACCTGGGTCTAATACTTGAGGAGGCTGGGCGAGTGATGGCGCCAGTGCCACTCCACAGCACGATGGTGGCGGCACTCACCTTAGCAGCGATAGGTACCGACCAACAGAAGCAGGACATTCTGCCGGCTGTATCGGACGGTAGTATGGTCCTTACATGGGCGGTCCAAGAAAGAGATGCCCGTTTGATTCCAGATGCTATTGAACTGGATGCCAAAGCTGATGGCGACGGCTGGATCCTAAACGGGACTAAGATGTTTGTTGATAACTTTGTTGTGGCCGAGCGTTGTTTGATTGCGGCCCGGACTTCACCGAAGTCTGGTTCAAGTCAAGGTATCTCGCTTTTCATAGTCGATCCCAACGGGAATGGCGTTAACCAGACAGCACTGGTTACTCTGGCCAAAGACAAACAAAGCCGAGTCGACTTCAAAGACCACCGTATTGAACGTACAGCCTTGGTAGGTGAACTCGACGAGGGCTGGCCTCTGGTCGAAGCCATGCTGGATCGTGGTACTGCATTGCTCTGCTGCCAGATGGTTGGAGCAGCTCGAAAAGATGCAGAAATGGCGATTGAGTATGCTAAAAATCGCGTCGCATTCGGAAGACCCATAGGCTCTTTTCAGTCGGTGCAGCACATGTTGGCCGACATGCTTCTTCACGTTGACGGGGGAGAGATGCTGACCTTCGAAGCCCTTTGGAAGATGGATGAAGGACTTCCCGCCTCTGTAGAAGTATCCCAAGCAAAGGCTTTCTGCAATGAAAAGTGCGAATCTGTGGTGCGCACCTCCCAAGTGATTCACGGTGGTATCGGTTTTATGATGGAGTTTGATCTACATCTGTGGTTCCGTCGAGTTACCTCCTGGTCACTACGCCTTGGCACAACCTATGACCACCGCGCCAGGATAGCCTCGGCTCTTTTGGATGTGCCGGGGCAAGTACGCCTTGGGATGCCGCTGCCCATGGGTGTATAAACCAGCTAAATAAATTCGATCTATTTTCGATGAAACTACACGGGCCGCCAGGGCAATGGCAGTCACGTTCACAGAGAGGAATCAATGGCCAAAGATTTAGTATGTGGCAAAGAGATTGATGAAGATCAAGCAAGGGCCCAAGCTTCGCAGACTTCTCACGGAGCTTCCGAAGTTGACCCGACACAAGGTACTCGGATATTCCACGACGGACAGTGGTTGTACTTCTGTGGACTTGATTGCCGAGGCAAATTCCTCGCTAGCCCTGAGGCCTACCTAACTTAACTCTCGAAGCCTACTGGAATTTTGAAAAGATTCGCTTGTACGGGGGAGAAAGATGGCAGACGCAATAAAATTAGATCCTAAGAAGACGGCCTTTATAATCATCGATATGGTGAACGCGATTGCTAAAGGTGGCCCAGGGCCTGATTACACATTGCCGGACAATCGGAAGGACATAGTTGCTAGTTTTCAGAAAATGATAACCCATTGTCGAAAGGTAGGGACGCCTCTCATATATATCACGACCCACCGGAGGGCTGATAATGCGGACGGTCCCAAGACTGTTTCGGACATCGGAGGAGGCGGCGGAAACCCAATGCTGCCTGGTAGTGCTGCTGTGGATGTTATCGACGAGTTGGCAATGGAACCAGAGGATTTCCTGCTAGTAAAACCTCGGTTCAGTGCCTATTACGGTACAAATTTGGACCAGGTTCTAAGGCATCTTGGCACTGAAACGATCTTAGTGGGTGGGATATCGACTCAACGGAGTGTTGAGGGCACCGCTCGGGATGCTAAAAACCGAGACACACAATGCATCGTGGTCAGTGATTGTTGCACTGCAGGTGAGGTGGACGTACATGATATGACGATCAATCATGTTCTTCCACTGTTGGTTCGGGTTAGAAACACGGATGAGACAATCGAAGCGCTCAGTTGATTCACACTGCAGGAAATTAAAAAGGCCACTCCCAACAAGCGGGAGTGGCCTTTTTAATTTCCTGCAGTGTATGACTTAATCGTCGTAAGGTCGGAGCTTGACTTGGTGTAGAGCGGGTATAACCTCTTTGCCAAGGAGTTCGATAGAACGCATTGTGTCCTCGTGTTTCATGGCGCCCTCATTACCGTAGATGTGGACGTACCCGGGGCTTAACCGCTCAATGATCTCTGTGAATTTCCTTGTAACGGTCTCAGGGCTCCCTACGATGATATTGTTGACCGCCTGGAGTTCGTCGTAAGTGGTTGGGTTCCCGAATTCGGATGCTCCAGTGCCTAGAGCAGGTCGCGCGCGCTTAACTTCCACAGCACGACGAGTTTGGTAGCCGGGTGGGTCATTATGTTCTCTCGGGCCTTTCTGTCGGTGGTCGGCAGTCCACATGAATTCGCGTCCGATTTCGATGGCTTTCTCATCGGTATCTGCTACCACGCATCGGAGGAGATAACCAAAGTGCTCTGGACCAGCTTTGTATCCCACGTCTTTGGCTGTGTCTATGTAGATCTGTTTAAGCCACTCCGTCGTGTCCACCAAAGCGCCCAGGTTCATGTAGGGGTGGCCGTGTTGGGCGGCCCATACAACGCTCTCAGGGCTACCGGTGCCAGGGAACCAAATATCGGGTCTGGGGTTCTGCATGGGTTTAACCCATGGGTTTACCACCCGATATTTGTAATACTGGCCTTCATGCCGAAATGGGCCGTTGTCGGTCCAGCATTTTATGATGAGGTCATGTGCTTCTTGGAATCTGGCAAAGTTTTCCGTTGGATCTTGGCCTGATAGCAGTGTCTCAACGGCGGTGCCTCGGACGAATCCTGAAATTATTCGGCCACCAGAATAGCAGTCCAGCATAGCAATCTCCTCAGCCATCCTGATTGGATCGCCGACGGAGATTACGTTTCCCAATATCGCGATTTTGACGCGTTTAGTTAGTTTAGAAATAACGGCTGCATCTAGGTTGACCGCCGGTTTCATACACCAATATGAAGCATGATGCTCGTTACTCATTATTCCGTCGAAGCCAACCTCGTCGGCGAGCTGGTATTGTTCGTGGTACTGGTTGTAGAGTACCGAAGCCTTTTCTGGGTCGAAATAACTGTTGGGAAAGCCCAGACGTCCTGAGTCGTATTTCTTGAGGTCGTCTTCTGTAACGTGCCCGTAGGGTTGTTCAGAGAACCAGTAAATCTCAGCGTGCTCTGTTGGGCGTTTCAACTGGTCAACCATTTGCCTCTCCTCGCGTTACCGGTTTCTGATTAGCCACCTTATTCAAAGGCGTCTAGCAAAATCCGGAAAATCCTTCCCAAATTGATGGTAGTGTACCAGCATATAGACTGACGAATACCAATCGTTACTGACGCCACCGAGGGGATTATAGTCAATGAGAATTATGGTGGCAACTATATATTTCACATAGCGCTGTGACGCATGATATTTTCGATTGATAATATTTTTTATGTGACATGAGTAAAAATTAGGAGGATATACGAGATGAATCTAACGTTAGGCGAAGCTAATCGAATGGTACAAGCGGCAATTACTGAGGCGAACCGCATTGGGATTAGACTGAGTGTGTCGGTTTGTGATGCCGGTGGTCATTTGCTGGCATTCAACCGCATGGAGGGTGCGATCTTCATCAGCGCTGTGGCTGCGCAGGGCAAAGCGTTTGGGGCGGTAGGGTTCGGGCGAGATAGTAGTGCGATTCCCGCTGATTCTCCGGTGATTCAAGCCATAATGGCCACCCAAGGAGGTAAAATTATACCTGCTCAAGGAGCGTTAGTAATCGTTAAAGATGGTGAAACCGTCGGGGCCATAGGCGGTAGCGGCGGAACGGCTCAACAAGACGAAGACTGCGTTAGAGTGGGCCTAGCAGCGCTTTAGCCGGTAGCCAGGATTACCCAAATGAAAGGCCTATGCCGTTTAGGCAAGGGCCTTAACCTAGACGGGTGAGGAATTAATTGTCGGCTGAGAGACTTTAGCGTCGGGCTCCCTTGAGGTTCTTTTTGAGTCCGTTTCGCTTGCGTGCTTCCGCATTGATTCGGGCTACAAATTGTTCCGTGGTCTCTTCAGGTTTTTCGCGTTTAGGCTTTGACTTAACCATGCTTGGCTGCTCCATTCGTTTAGTGGATGAGTTTTTGTCTAATCGCAATGGTCTTTGTCTAGTTGACCGGAACAAAAAGACTAGCCAATCATACACCAAAGTTATCGTTCAGACCTATTAACACGGATGAATAGGTCAGATAGTGAAAAAAGTAAAAGGGCGTCCCGATGTATAGAGACGCCCTTTTATTTTAAGGAAGATAGGGTCTAGTTAGGAGCTACTGCGATGGATCGAATTTCCCCGAACTCCTTATCCAGTTTAGTCCATTCGTCACCACCATCTGTGCTGACGTAAACGTATCCGAACAATGTGGCCGCGGCAACTACATTTGGAATCTCCGGGTTGTTGGCCAGCCAATACACCACCGAATTAGGCATCACTGGGAGCTCTACTGGAGCCCAGTTTTTACCCCCGTCGTTGGTCCTCTGAACGCAGCCTATCACGCCGGGGATGAAGTCGCCGTTTCCGACGAACATCACATCGGGGTTGTCGGGTTTCACGATCATGCCACGGCAATAAGATCGGACATCGTCCTGATTGAACTTAGGGAAATAGTGGTAGTCCCAGCTCTCGCCCTCGTCGCGGCTGGTGGCAAAGCCAAACGGGCTAGTGCAGTATACTCCGGATTCGGTGATTGCCATACCGTGAATGTCGCCATGGAACGGGTCAGGACCAAGCTCAGGCATCTGCACCCAGTTATCGCCTCCGTCCAAACTCTTGTAAACGCCGTCCACTTCGATTCCAGCCCAGATGGTGTTACTGTCCCTGGGATCAACAACGATGTTCGTCGTTCGAGGTGTGCCGATTGGACACTCCATGTTGACGCCCATGGATAATTTGTCCCAGGTTTTTCCGCCGTCACGGGAGCGGAAACCTTCCGGTCGTGTTCCTGCGAAGATGGTCTCTGAGTCTTTTGGGTCTACGGCCACAGACCAAACTTGCTTATCGCCGATTGGGGAATCCACGGTCTCCCATGTGACGCCGTTGTCTTCACTACGGAATAAGCCCAGGCCATCAGAACCCGCTAAAATCCGATGGGGGTTGTCCGGATAGGTGCGGAGGGCCCTAATGTTGCACTCTGAAGGGATGGGATTTCGGATCTTTGTCCAAGTTTCTCCGCTATCACCACTTACGTTCATTCCTTGGCCGACAGTGCCAACCAAGATTGTAAAATTGTCTGCCATGATGCGTCCTCCTAAATTTGGGCTGGTTCTATGATTTTTGCCAAGGGAAATGTTGGCATATGATAGCCTTGACTGAGGAAAAACGCCAGCGGCAATCTGTATTCGTGCCTCTACATCGATAATAAGCATAAGCCTCCGTAGATGAAGATGACTTTTTCGCAGGTTCCTAGGAACTCGTGTTGCAATTTTATCTCTGCATCAATATTAAGCTTCAACCATTGACAGAGCTTGACCTCCCATACACAATGAATATTAAATATCATCTATAGGTCAGGAGGAATGAACATGGCACAGGTACAAACAACGAGCTATACCATGGAAGCCTTCATTGAGGACGTTCGGAACGTGTTTCGGACCGAAACTGACCCCCATGTTCAAGCTAAGATGGTCTCGGGATTCATGAAGACATTGTTGGCAGTTCCTGGCTGGTTGGAAGAAAAATTAGAACTGGAAGAACAAGGTGGCTATGGCCGGTATTCCCTCCACCTTGATGAAGAGACAGGCCACCCTGGCAATGGTTGGTGGCTCATGGCATCTGTGCAAGAACCTGGACAAGACAACCTGCCGCACGATCACGGTGTAACTTGGGTAGTCTACGGTGTTTACGAAGGGGCTATCCAACAGCGGAAATGGCGCTGGGCTTTCCCTGGTGAAGGTGTAGAAAAAGCTCAGATAGTAGAACACGGCCGGTTTGTACAAGAAAACGGCGCAGTAGCATATTTCCTTCCCGGAGAAATCCACGACACCTTGAACGTCGAGGAAGGCCGATCGCTGGTGGTGCGTTTGGAATCCCAGAAACTTGATCGTGTGACACGTTTTCAGTACAACCCTGAGACGGGTTCCATGACGATGATGAACCGGTAAAATCTAGAAAGCGTAGTCGTGAGATAGAAAACCTCTGTCCCTCAGATCGCTTAACACCAGAAACAAGAGGAGCCCACTCATTTGAGTGGGCTCCTCTTGTTTTTAAGACTCTTCACATCAGTTAATCATTGAGCATTTTCCCCGTGGATTACCCCATACGGGTTTTATCGAAGATGCTATTGCATATTAACCACGAATGAGTAAATCATTTTATTGGTTCTTTAGACTTCTACTTAGAAGAGCCACCGGCTCCGTCTAACTCAGTTTCTAAAGTCCCTAATTATTGATAACAAACCCGACAGGCCATGTTGAATTTGTCGAAGGGCCCCTCAAACCCAAGAGTATAGGCGAATACTGCAAGCCTAATCGTTGGCTTTGCGCATCTCCGATCTAAGTTTCTCAGTGGCCGGTATGTCCAATGTTGAAGTTCCGGTATTGATTACCACACCGTACTCACGGCGCACATATTCCACCGATAATTTTTCCTGTTCAACGTCATCTGCAACGGCGAACATATCCCGTTCTAGCGGATTCCCGTATCCACCTGCGCCCGCCTGCACCACTCGGTACAAGTCGCCTTTCTTTAACTGACGTAGAGTTTTTCCCGGGAGTTTCTCTTCTTGGGGAGTACCGGGGTTGAGGTAGTTCTCAGTTGGAGTGCCAGGCTTCCCGCCTTGGATACCCCATGGAGTGAAATCTGTGCGATCTGAACGCAGCTGGAATGTAGCGTCTTCAGCGAGAAGACGGAACTCGCGTTCGATGCCAAGTCCGCCCCGGTATTTACCTGCCCCTCCGGTGTTTGGAACGAAGCCGTAGCGTTCAACCATCAATGGCTGCTCTGACTCGATACTCTCAATGGGAGTATTGGCCATGTTTAAAATGGGCGCGGCCAGTCCGTCGGCACCGTCTAAGCTTGGTCCGCCTCCTCGAGGGCCGTCATTGGCGAACTCTAAATAGACCCAGGCTTTGCGGTTTTCATCATATCCGCCCCAACTGACACCAATTTCACCACCGCCCCAGGCCGCTGGAACCTTACCTGGTAAGGCTTGAGCCATTGCGCCGAAGATGGTCTGGCAAATTCTGAATCCAGCCAGGCCACGGGCTGCCACCGGAGCCGGATGCTGGGGATTGACGAAGCATCCTTCAGGCGCGGTGATATTGAAAGGACGAAAGAAACCGCTGTTGGACTGGATGGCTGGGTCTATCAGACACTTCAGGACAGCATATACGTTTGACTTGGTATACGCAAAATTGGGGTTAATAGAACCTTTTGCTTGAGGTGACGTGCCATCAAAATCAACAGAAATCTCACCTCCATCGATCTTGACCTTCGCATGGATCTGTATGGGATGCAGGTCAATGCCGTCATTATCTATGTAGTCAGTGAATTCCCATTCTCCCTGAGGTAGTAACGAGACTTCCGCCCTGGTTAGACGTTCCGTCGTATCCAAAATGTCGGTCATGTAGTTTTTTAGTTCTTCATGCCCGTAGTCATCCACCAGTCGGAGCATGTCCTGTTCGCCGAAGCGTACCGCTGCTAAGAGAGCTTGAACATCTCCCAATACCTTGTCTGGAACTCGGACATTTTTTTCTAGGATGCGCCACACGGCTTTGTTTAATTCGCCCTGTTCGTAAAGTTTGATGGGCGGGATAATCAGCCCCTCTTGATATATCTCAGTGTTGTCGCAGGCGTTTCCGCCTGCGACGCGGCCACCGATGTCTGTTTGGTGGCCGATGCAGCAACTCCAACCTATAAGTACGTCATTTTTGAAGATCGGTTTGAACAAGAATATATCCGGTAAGTGGCTGGCCCCTTCGTAGGGGTCGTTATTGGCAAATATGTCACCAGGGTTTACGTCATCCCCGAAGGCATTAATTACTCCTTCGAGCGCCGGAGCCATAGATCCTAGATGTGGAGGTAGCGTCAGGCCTTGAGCTACCTGTAGTCCTTCGGCATTGAACAGCGAGGTGGAGAAGTCCATGCCGTGTTTTATTACCGCCGACCGAGCTGTGCGGACCACCGTTAGTGCCATGGTGTCAGCGGTACTCATCAGTGCGTTCTTGATGACTTCCCTTGTGACCGGATCAGTAGTCTGTTCCATAAGGGCTCCTTTTTGGGGGGACGTTCCCATATGTTGCTGAAGTAGCAGGATGGGTGGTAAATCCTTTGATACTTGGTGTTTCGATTCCCATTGACTATTCGTCTTTTTCTAAGATGATGTTGCTCCATTGGTCGGCCGTAGCGTTCCAGCCTGGCGCCACCACGGTGGTTGAGTCATATTCCTCTACTATTAGAGGGCCCTTTGTCGTATCGCCAGTCAGGGTTTTGCGGTTAACAATAGGCACGCTTAACCACCCGTGGTTAGTGCCAAAGTAAACATCACGTTGAGCGTCGCTAGAGTAGCCGTTAGAGGTATCAGACAACTCCAGTTGCCCCGGCATCCTTGGCACTTCTGGAAGTCCACGTGCAATCACTCTAACGTTAACTAATTGGTAGCCGGTGCCAGGGCTGCTGTAGCCAAAACTTCGTTCGTGTTCATCGTCAAATGCCTTGGCTACCGAATTCATTGATTCACTGTCGACCTCGCCCGCTGAAAACGGGATGGTTAAGTCTGAGACTTGTCCTTCGTATTTCATGTCCATTTGAGTGATGATTTCATGGTGGTTGTCGTCAAAGCCTTCAGCTCTGAGCTGCGAGCGTCCTTGCTCCCAGAGTCCGTTGAGCAATTCAGACAAGGCAGTGATGTCCATCCGTTCAAATGTCTTGAAATATGTCTGGACAAAATGGTGTTCAACGTCTGCCACTAATAGGCCAAATGAGCTGAACACCCCAGGAAATGGTGGAACGACTACCCTGGAAATGTCGAGCATCTCAGCCAACCCCACGGCATGGACGGGGCCGCTGCCGCCAAAGGTCATTAGGTCGAATCGCCTAGGGTCGCGTCCTCTCTCACTCGAAACGGCTCGTAAAGCCCGGCCCATGTTGGAATTAACCAAAGTGTGGATGCCATAGGCGGCTTCAACGTCGGTCATGTTCAGAGGCCTGGCCACGTTATCAGATATAGCCTTACGGGCTAATTCGGCATCAATCTCAAATGTGCCCGACAGTAGGTGTTTCTGGTGTAAGAAACCCAACAACACATTGGCGTCGGTAACTGTTGCATCTAGGCCGCCGAGGCGGTAGCAGGCTGGTCCTGGGAAAGCGCCTGAGCTCTGTGGGCCGACTCGTAGGGACCCACTACGGTCCACTGCGGCGATGCTACCGCCACCGGCACCCACTTCAGCCAAGTCTATTGCTGGTACTCGCAGTATATGCCCGGAGCCGCGCAGCAGCCTGTGGCCCACGCTGACCTCACCGCCGACTTCGTACTCGGGGGCTTGAAGCATTTCTCCTTCTTCAATGATTGAGGCCTTAGCTGTAGTGCCGCCCATGTCAAGCGTCATCAGACTTGGTATGTTCAAGCGCTTGCCTAGGTGAAAGGCACCTACTACACCTGCAGCGGGACCGGATTCTATACAGTAGACAGGACGGTCTTTAGCGATGGATGATGTTGCTAGCCCTCCGTTCGACTGCATTACTGACAACGGGACGGAGACTCCCATTTCTGTGAGACCATCTGTAAGTCGGGTTAGGTAGTTTTCGACCACAGGCCGGACGTAACAGTTGATCACTGTAGTGCTGGTACGCTCGTATTCCTTCATCTCAGGGAGTAATTCAGATGATAAGGTCAGATTGACGTTAGGGGCTTTTTCCGTCAAGACTTTTGCAATGTATTGCTCATGCTCAGGATTGGCGTAGGAATGTATCAGACAGACAGCTACAGACTCGACCCTGTTGTCCAAGATGTATTCCACGGCCCGATCGACGTCGGAGATTTCTAGAGGTCGTAATACCTCTCCTCTGGAATTTAGACGTTCGCCAACCTCCAACCGGAACTGGCGTTTAACCAACGGTGGGGGTTTCTCATAGTTGAGATCATAAAGGCGTGGAATCCGGTTGCGACGGAATTCCAATACATCCCTGAATCCTTCTGTGGTAATCAGAGCGGTCTTGGCGCCTTTTTGCTCGATTATGGCATTGGTAGCTACAGTGAACCCGTGGCTAACCTCAGAAACATTGACAGCGTCTATACCGAGTTCCGCCACACCGTTTTTGATTCCATTAAGTACTGCCTCACTGTAATCGTGAGGTGTGCTAGCGATCTTTCTGGCAAGAATCTGCCCGTTATCTCCGAGGAATACTATGTCTGTAAATGTGCCGCCAATATCTACGCCTACGCGGAATGTCTGCACGCGGTTACTCTCACTAAATTGCTTGTTTGGCATGATACTGTGACCAGAATTTGAAGGCAAGAGCGCAGAAGGACTGCCAAATAGAGATTGTATTTAAAGTTCAATCAGCTTCTCTGCCCTAGATCGTTCTTCTCACCGATGAAATCAGGGAAGCCCATCACATTTGTTACCAGTTCGTTTAATAAAAGTAGTATGGAATCCATACTTTCTTCAAATTTCCAATATACTGGGTCCGCTGGGCAAAGGTAATGCGAAAGAAAATGTTTTGCTGATACTTTGTCCTAATGAGTTAACTGCTACCGGATTTGCGGACATCATGCCCGCCAAACTGGTTCCTCAGCGCTGCCAGTAGACGTCCTCCAAAGGGTTGTTTCTGTCTGGAACGGAATCTAGCCTGCAGCGATAACGTTATCACCGGGATTGGCACCGCTAGTTCGACAGATTCTTCTACTGCCCAACGCCCTTCCCCGGAGTCCTCGACGTATGAGTCTAATGACTTTAGCGTCGGGTCTTCCTTTAGGGCGTCGGCCGCGAGATCTAACAACCAAGACCTCACTACACTCCCATAACGCCAAGTTTCTGCTATGGACGGTAAGTCTAGGTTAAATTCTTCCTTGGCAGCCAGCATTTCAAATCCTTCAGCGTAAGCCTGCATCAGACCGTATTCCACACCGTTATGCACCATCTTCGTGAAATGGCCTGAGCCACTGGGACCGACCCTACTGTACCCTTTGTCAGGGCTGGGAGATAGTGTGTGGAAAATCGGTTCCAATCGCTTAACGGCGGCTTCGTCTCCTCCGACCATTAAAGAGTATCCATCGGTTAGACCCCAGATACCCCCGCTGGTGCCGACGTCTATGAAATCAATCCCTTGGGCAGCTAGTTTTTCGCTGCGCCGCATGCTGTCTTTGTAGTTGGCGTTGCCTCCGTCTAGGACGGTATCGCCCGGCTTAAGCATATTGGCCAGGTAGCCCAATGTGTCCTCAGTAGGCTGTCCTGGTGGGAGCATCAGCCAGATCGTCCTTGGGGATTCCAGTTTAGATACAACGTCATTTAATGACGTTGCCCCTTCGCTTCCGAACTCACAACTCGCCCCTACTGCCTTAGAGTCTTTGTCATAAGTCACGACCCTATGTCCACCTGCGACCAATCTCTGGGCCATATTTCCGCCCATTCTACCTAAACCAATCATTCCCAGTTCCAATGGTTATACTCCTAAGGTAGCCAAAAAGGCTAATAAGTAAAATTTAATGTTAGAAAGGTAAATAGAAAATGCCTCCCATTTGTTTTAAATGGGCCTGCGTCGATGAATCCCAGGAGGGTTGCCGCCGCCACCAACTTCTATCGAGACGATTGGTTATGTAACCAACTTTCGCGCTTCGGCTGCTACTTTCTCTGCGGTTATGCCGAATTTCTCGTAGAGGATACCGGCTGGTGCAGAGGCACCATAGCTATTCATGCCAACGGATGCGCCATCCAAGCCAACATATCGCTCCCAGCCCTTCGTGGAGCCCGCCTCGACTGACACCCTTGCACGAATTGACGGTGGGAGCACTTGGTCGCGGTACTCCTTGGTTTGCTCATCAAATAACTCGCAAGATGGCATGGAAACCACTCTGGTAGCGATACCTTCTTCTGACAACTTTTTTCCGGATTCAAGTGCGATATGCACTTCCGACCCCGTAGCGATGATTATTACCTGAGGGGAATTACTGCTTTCCCAAAGAGTGTAAGCCCCCTTTAATACACCGGAAGCAGGGGCTAGTTCGGAGCGGTCTAGTATCGGTAAGTTCTGACGGGTATAAGCCATAACAGTAGGGCCGTCTCTTCGAGCTATGGCGGCGCGCCAAGCTTCAACTGTCTCGGTAGCGTCTGCTGGTCGGCTGACCACAAGGCCGGGGATCTTCCGAAGCGACATCAGATGCTCGATGGGCTGGTGAGTTGGACCATCCTCTCCGACGCCGATGGAGTCATGTGTGAAGACGTAAATGACCTGCTGGCCCATAAGGGCGCCTAAACGTATGGATGGGCGCATGTAGTCGGAGAATACTAAGAACGTCGCGGTATATGGAATCGCACCGCCGTGTAAGGCCATGCCGTTGGCGACTGCGCCCATAGCGTGCTCTCTTACTCCAAAGTGCAGGTTATGGCCTGAAAACTCCCCTGGTCCAATTTGACCTCGCTCATCCAAGGCGGTTCTAGTTGAGGGGGCTAGGTCAGCAGAGCCACCGATGAATGCGGGTAAACCTTTTGAGATGGCATTCATTACCACGCCTGAAGCCGACCGAGTGGCGATGGGGTCTGCGGTTTCAAACAATCCAATCAGTCCATCTTCCCAGTTCGCCGGTAATTTCCCAGAAAGAGAATCGTCAAGCTGCTGTGCTTCGTCAGGAAATGCCTTCCGATACTCGGCAAAGGCTGCGTGCCATTCGTCTTGCTTTGCCTGGCCCCTTGCCGCTGCCAATCCAAGATGGTCTCCGGCTTCCTTGGGCACAGTGAACGATTCGCCGAATTCCCAGTTGAGGTTTTCTCGGGTTAGGGAAATCTCATCGTCACCCAAGGGATCTCCGTGGGCCGATGCCTTGCCTGCCTTGTTGGGGCTACCGTGACCGATGACTGTTCGACAGATTATGATACTGGGCTTTCCAGTCTCGGCCTTGGCGGTGGTAATGGCAGAAGATATAGATTCCACGTCCGTTCCATCAATGGTACCGATAACATGCCAATCGTAGGACTCGAAGCGTTTTGCAACGTTTTCTCCAAATGTGACGTCAGTTCCACCTTCAATTGATATGCCATTGTCATCGTAGAGCATGATCAGCTTGCCCAATCCCATGGTACCGGCCATGGATGCGGCTTCTGAGGCTATGCCCTCTTGAAGATCGCCGTCGGAAACTATTGCGTAGGTGTAATGGTCAATGATTTCGTGCTTGGGTTGATTGAACCGACTCGCCAGCCAACGTTCTGTTAGAGCCATTCCAACCGCGTTGCCGAAGCCCTGACCCAAAGGGCCGGTAGTGGCTTCAACACCTGGAGTAGCACCGAACTCAGGGTGCCCTGGAGTTTTGCTATCCCATTGTCGGAACTGCTTGAGTTCTTCCATTGGGAGGTCGTAACCGGTTAGGTGAAGCAGGGTATATAGCAAGGCCGATGCGTGTCCGGGTGAAAGTATAAAGCGATCTCGGTTGGGCCAACCCGGGTCGGCAGGGTTGTGCGAAAGAAACCGGTCCCAGAGGGTATAAGCCATATCGGCTTGCCCCATGGGAGCGCCGGGATGGCCTGATTTTGCACGCTGGACTGTGTCGATGGCCAGAAATCGAATGGTGTTAATACAGAGTTGGTCCAAGGACTGGTCGGCCAAGGTGAAACCCCCTAAAGGTCGGCAGGGCGAAATCGTCAGATTGAGATCGCAAGAGAGCAGGATAACCTGCCTTTATACTCATTTTTTGAAAGGGACCGGAATCCACAGGTAATGTTAGCGAACCAAGGGCGCAATGTCACTAGTGATTCTTTGATGGCTAATGGGGAAGAATCAGCGACTAGTAGTTATTTTATAAGGTATTAAATCTTCTAATGTCATCTGCCCAGTGCAGGGAATATCTTATCTCTGAATGCATGTAGTTCTCCTGTCGGGAATTCGTAAGATTGGTCGGTCATTAGATAAATGTGTTCCATGCCGGCCTGTTCGGCCTTCTTGATCCGTTCGGCGCAGTATTCAGGTGTTCCAATCAGACCCATACTGTCGCACAATTGCCCTAGAGCGTCGTCGGGTAGAAAAGCGCACAACTCTTTGGCCTTTTCCCAGTCTTCTGCATGGGGTACATCTGGGTACAGGTCCCAGAGACCGCGAGGTAGTTCAAATTCGGAGAAATCCATACCGGCGGCTTTCAACCACCGCTTATAAGTGGGTTGCATCAATCTGGCCACCGCTAGAGGACGGGCAACTTCCCTGGCTTCTTTAAGATCGTCGCGAATGATAGTGGTACAGGTATAGATGGTTTCAATATCATCAGGGTCTCTTCCTGCTGCGCGGGCCCCATCAAAAATCAACTCCCGGGATTTTGCCACCTGATCTGGGTGTATCCCAGTCATCAAAACAGCTCCGTCAGCCACTTCACCTGCCACTCTCATAACTTTTGGGCCGGTAGCAGCGATATAGACAGGCGTTGTCTCTCCGCCGCCGTGTTTCATTCGGCTTGTTATGGTTCCAAAATCTAACTCTTCTCCATCCATCAACGACTTCATGGTGACTACTGCATCTCGCATCTGGCGTACGGTGGCCGGTGGAATGCCAACCACATTGGCGGAGCTGTATCCACGCCCTATCCAGATCTTGGCCCGGCCGGGCGCCACTTCGGCTAAGGTTGAGGCCGCAGATGCCAGCACAGATGGGTGTCTGGTCACAGGATTGGTCACGGCCGATGCGACATTTATGGACTTCGTGTTCATTAATGCATGGGCCATCGAGACAAACACATCCCGCTCCAGCATCTGGGAATCCAACAAACCTACTCCGTCGAATCCAGCGTCCTCGCATTTACTAACAAAGTCTGTGATTTCAGGCAGGGGTTTGCATGGGGGTACTCGAAGGTCGATCTTGATGGCCATTGATTTCTCCTATGGGCATAAGTTTTGGTATGAATAGGATCTGTTATCAGGTCAGCTCTTCCGGGTTAGTTCTTCAACGAGACGGCTAATCACAGTGGCAGTTTCTTCTTCTGTGAGGTTAAGCGGATCAACTGCTATTTCATCTGGTTGACCCAGTTGGTGTAGTATGATTTGGGTCTCCCCTGTTTCGAGCGCTTTGACGATTTCATTTCTGCTAGGCCCGTGCCAATCGGGGCTAAATTTGATTACTGCGTGGGGAATCAAGTAATCAAATTCGTCGTGTTCCAGGCTGATTTTCAGTCCTGGCATCTCACTGAGAGCGTCTACAACCTGCTCAGCCAGTGCTCTATAAGCCCGCATCTCTGCTTCTTCATCTTCTTCCAAGAACATGGTTAGCGCCGTAACTAATCCCAGTACCTCTTCTTTTGCTACCTTTAGCGGGCGCCCAAGCATTTGGGCCGGATTCGCATGAGCGGCGGCTGCTTCGATCAAGTCAGCTCGCCCGCATAGGATACCTGTGCCCTGGGGGCCCCGTATTCCTTTACCGCCGCTGAAAGAAACCATATCTGCGCCTTCATTTAGGTATTTTTTAAGGTTGGCCCTGGGAGGCAACATCGATGCAGCATCTACAATGACCGGAACCCCGCGGCTGTGGGCGATTTCGCAGACTTGTCCAAGTGGGATGGCTCGTCTGTTGGTTAACGGCGCGCAAAGGAAAGCTACTGCCGCAGTGTTTTCACCGATAGCGCCCTCAAGCTCCCATGGGTGGGAGTATCGGGAGTCTCCGATTTCCACCAACTTACCACCGCCCGACCGGAAGGCTTGTTCGTAAGGAAATCGGTGCATGTTCTGTATGATGATTTCGTCCTTCATACCAGTTGTGTCGGGTAGTTGACGCATCTTGACAGGGTCTTTTCCAGCGATGCAGGCGGCTGCTTGAAGAACTAAACCACCCGCAGCGCCGCTGCAGACAAAACCAGCTTCCGCTCCTGTGAGACGAGCAATCTCCTCTCCAGCTCTGCGATTGAGTTCGTCAACGTTGACCATGATTCTGGCGGCGCCAGTCATTAATTCCAGAACCTCAGGTCTGGTCCTGGTACCACCGAACTTGGTGATGGATCCTGCAGCGTTAATGACTGGTTTAACGCCCAGTCGTTCATAGGCTTTCATCGCGTCCAAAATGGGGCCTCCTGAGACTAAATAGGAGTGGGGAGCAAACGTGGAGCATATTATAACAACAATGTTTGCATATGATTTACTTCGCTACTTTATATACGTTTCCTTATGACATTTAGTCAGTTATGTCAGTTTGAGTTGTGCTAGAATTGGCACCCGAAACCTGGTGCAGATTTTGGGGTGGGTAATTCAGACAGCGAGGGCGTATGGAGCAGCTTGATGTGCGGACCAAGATTGGACTTGTAGTCGTAAGTGCTTCGTCAGTCTCGGAGTTGAGATACCCTAAGGCGGCCCCTCCGGGAGTTGCATTCTTGACCAGCCGTATGATGCTGGACACCGGAGGTGGCATTGAGGCTCTGATTGAGATGGAAAGTAATGCCTCTAGGGCTGTCGGTGAATTGGTCAGTGCCAAAGTTGATTCAGTAGCCTACTGTTGCACAGTTAGCGGTGCCCTCCGTGGTATGGAAGGAGACAGGGCGTTCTGCCAGGAACTAGAGGCGAAATGGAACACGCCAATAACATCGACCATGCTGGCTGTTGCTGAGGCCCTGCAACACCTAGGCCTTAGGAAGGTCGTTGTGACAACCCCGTACCAAGACAGCCATCACGCGGCTGAACGGGCGTACCTAAAGGATGCCGGCATAGAGGCATTAACCATGCAGGGGATGGGATTTGAGGACGCCGAAGGGTTTGCCTCAGTTGCTCCCAGAGAGATATTTGATTTTGCCATGAACGCCTGGAGCGACTACGCCGATGAGGCCGACGGATTGTTCATTAGTTGTATGAATCATGACGGCATGGCTGCTGCCCAGGCTCTGGAAGATACTATCGGCAAACCGGTTGTTACGTCCCACACAGCCACGCTATGGAGCGCTTTGAGCCAGGCAGGAGTGAGTGGACCATTGTTGGGATATGGCCGACTTCTGGCCGAACCACGTGTAGATTTACGGAAGAAGACCGGCGGTATTATTCAAACCTTATAAGTTTATAAATTCAGTTTGGAGAATGAGAAATGACCACTGCAGACCGGTTAAAAATGTCCCTTGGCGAGGCTATGTTTACGCAGCGTGCTATGCGTCGCCTGAAGCCCGACCCTATCCCGGAAGAGATAATACGCGACATCATGGAGTCGGCCATCCGCGCCCCAAATGGTGGAAACACACAACAATGGCACTTCATAGTCGTGAAAGACGCTGACATTAGGAAGCAGTTGGGTGAACTATATCATGAGGCCTGGTGGGCCAAGCGAAAAGACCAAGGTATCATGGGGCCAGAGGACATTCCTCCGGGTAAGAATTCTCAGAGATCAGCGATGCGTCTGGCCAACGAGTTTGGTCATGCTCCGGTGATGGTTCTTATCTGTGCTTTAGCCAAAGGCGGCGCCAACGGTATCATCCCTGCAGCCCAGAACCTGCTGTTGGCGGCCCGTGCTCATAATATCGGCGGTACCATCGCCACTTTGCATGCTGTGGTAGATGAACGAGTCAAAAGGCTTCTCCATATTCCAGACACCGCTGAGATTGTGTATTGCATGCCTTTGGGTTACCCACGAGGCGAATGGGGCTCGGTCACCCGAAAGCCTCTAGAAGAGGTGTGCGGCATAGACACCTGGGACAACCCGTATAAGTAAATTTGATCTCCTCGGTCTCCGAGAAACCCAGGCGATGTAAACGGTGTAACTCAATACTCTTCAGGCTAAGACACGGCCTGAAGAGTCTTATTTAATAGAGGAGGTCCGCAAAAGCGGCGAGGACCTGATAGATCAAGACATGGTCATGGGATATGCATGAAAAATGAACGACTAGAGGATGTAACTACCTCTTTAAGGGTACCCGTATCGCCAACACGCCGGCGGGTTTTGATTGCCTAATCGCATTGACGGTCACCTTGAGGCAAAACAGGTTTTTGTGGATGAAACGAAAGGACGACGCTTAAAAGAAGAGATTTTGGCTGAGACTTCAGAAGTTCGTCCGTCAAGTGAAGTTAGGGGTGCCGAATCTCGGAATTGGATGTTCTGTCAGCCGGTGAACAAATCCTTGACTTTGGCCAGAAACGAACGTGTACCACCGCGTTCCAAGAATTTGGACCAAGATTCCTCTGCTGAACTGGAACGTTTCAGATCTCGAACTCGCTGTTTCATAATGTCGAGGACTTTTTTCTCTTCACCTTCATCTAACCAGTAGCCGTGTTCGTTGGTGCAGTGGTCTATGGGTAAGTTGTGAGCCCGGTAGTTGAAGGTCTCCATCAGCTCGTCGCAGTGTGGGCAGGAGATATCACTCTCTCGCCTGGCGTACTCAAGCATGCCTTTGGTATCGTCACTATCCATGGAATGGTCTTCCAGTTGATCTAATTCATGGAATTCCAGCCACAGTCCCTTGCATTGAGGGCAATGGTCAACGTCGATATCCTTGAATTTTTTTTCGTTGAGAGCAACATTGCAACGTGGGCAGTTCAATATAATTCCTCGCTCAAGTTCATTCATCGCGGGTGCTTTCGGCCAGCCGAAGATTATTGCCAGGATAGCATAGTTGCGATAGAGAGTTATCCGTGACTGACCAAACACTTGTTATTAGTGATCAATTGGATTTGAGTTCTACGTGCCGGTGAACTTTGGCGTCCGTTTTTCTAAAAACGCTTGGATGGCTTCTTTTTGGTCTGAAGTGCCTCGCAATGGGTCGTTGGCCCGGTGCTCTGCCAAGATTACTTTATTTAGACTGGTATGGTGTATGTTGAATAGCCTCTTGGTCGCCTTCACAGCAAGAGGCGGATTGGCAGCTATCTCCAGGGCCATGGATTGTGATTGAGCCATCAACTCATTTGCGGATATAACATCATTAACCAGTCCTCTGGACAGAGCCCAATTAGCGTCGTATATCCGACCAGTGAATGACATTTCGGCTGCTATGCCCGGACCGGCAAGTGAGATGAGTATCTCAGAAACGCCAGCATCCGGAACCAATGAGCGTTTCACGAACACTGAGGTGAAACGGGCACTTTCTGAGGCGATTCTGATGTCCGACGCTAAGGCAATACCAAGACCAGCTCCGGCTGCCACGCCGTTCACGGCTGCAATCACTGGCTGAGGTATCTCCCTTAGATGCGGCGCTAATCTCATGGTTATAGATGGGCCTGGATCAGGATTGTTGGGATCCCTATCACCGCCCTCCGCCATCCTGGCTGGCATATCACCTACGTCTGCACCTGAGCAGAACCCCCGGCCTGCACCGGTGATTATTACTGCCCTGATTTCCGGAAATTCTCCGGATAGTTCGTCGAGCACGTCGTGGAGCTCTTGGGCCATTTGACGATTCAGGGCGTTCAATCGGTCCGGTCGTTGTAAGGTGATCGTCGCTACGTGGTCCCGCCGCTCTACATCGATGTGCTGGAATTTAGTGGTCATGCCCGTGTTCTCCGTGTCCGTGTCTGTGGAAGCCATTGGAAACTCCTGGGTATCCGAGTAATTGGTCGCGGGCGATTTGTGAACCGCGGAACAAGGCGGACAGCTTGGCCCGGGCAATAGGCTGAGTCAGGTGCATTAGTCCGCAGTCAGGTGACGCTTGTATTTTTGTTGGCTCGTGGTGCTCTGCGGCCATCAAGAGACGCTTAGCAATATCCGACGAGTTTTCAATCTCTGGATTTGCATTGTTGATACAACCAAAGATGATCGTCTTGGACGGGCAGAGCTCTAACAACGCTGGGTCAGATTGTGGAGCTTGGAATTCGAGTGCGAGTTGGTCAATCTTAGAGTTTTCCAATTCTCTCAATAAATGGGGATAGTTGTTTTTTATTGGGTGGACCCAGCCGGGTATGGAAGAGCCGAAGCAAATATGCACTGCAGTTTGGGCTATGAGTCCGTCGGCGCAACGGTTAAGGGCTTCGATGCCCCAGTCTGACACCATATCGGGGTAGGAGTTGAACGCTGGTTCATCGAACTGGATGACCGCAGGTCCGCGTGCATCCAATGCCTTTGCTTCTTTATTTAGCGCGTCAGCCACGTTCATTGCAAAAGCACGTTTGTCGGCGTAGTAGGCGTCAAAAATCGAATCAACCACAGTCATTGGCCCCGGCAAAGTCACTTTGACCGGCGAAGTGGTCTGTGTCAGCAGAAAGGTCAACTCATCCACTACCATTGGGCCGAGCCACTCAACCGGGCTGATACAGCGTCCTACCTGTGCCAAACGGCTGCCGTCACGGATCCACTTTTCGGATAGAACCTCGTAGTCTATCCCTCCCAGTTTGGATGTGATATGAGTCAGGCACGATTTCCGCCGTTGTTCGCCGTCAGTGATTATGCGGACACCAGCCGTTTCTTGATCGTAGACCGACAGCCGCACGGCATCATTTTGGGCTTCATGAAGTTCCTGACCTGAGAGGCACCAGTCGGAACCCGGACTGTTGTAATCTGAGCCTTCGGTATCCCGTGTCGAATGACGATATAGCCAGGGCGGTTTAGGCATGCTGCCAACAACAGTGGTTTCGAACGGTTCTGCCATCTATGTGATAACACGTCTGAAGAAGTCGAGGGCGTTGCCGCCAACAATCTTTTTAATGTTTTCGTCTGAGTGACCACGGCGGATTAGGCCACGGATGATATTTGTGCCGTCGGCCGGAGATTCGAGGCCGTTCAGGTAAGGTGCTGGCATCTCTTTTAGTTCGCGTCCTAACATGTAGTATTGAAACATCCTGTGGTCGCCAATGATCGTGTCAGTGCCGATCCCAACGTGATCAACGCCAATGAGGTTGACCATGTAGTCATAGTGATCCAATACGCATTCTATGTCCTGTTTTGGGTCATCACTCAGCGCGTTGGGCACAGCTGTGATACAAACCAACCCTCCCTGTGCTGCGCATGCCTTGAGCTCTTCGTCTTTGCGAGTACGACGGGTGGGACGCAAGGTATATGCGGCGTTGTGGCTGAATACTGCTGGCGATTTAGAGAATTCTAATGTGTCTATCACCGTAGGAGTAGAGGCATGGGAAAGGTCGATGGCCATTCCCACGTCATTCATTCGCTGGATGACTTCTATTCCAAATTCGCTCAAGCCTCCAGGATTTCGCTCGTACATCCCGTCGCCGATGAAATTCTTTCGATTATAGGTTATGCCAGAGATGCGGACGCCTTGGGAGTAAAGTTGGTCTATTCGTTCTAAACGATTACCGATAGGCAGGTGTTCTAATGTCGGCATAAAGCCGATCTCTCCTGATTGCTTGGCTGATAAAATCTCGTCGGCGTGCCCCACTCGAATTACACCCGGTTGGGTCGCCACATCAGACAACATCATTCCCACTTCAGCAGCCACATCTTCATATTCGACAAACGACATTTCAGTGGCGTTTTGTAACCCACCAAAAACGTTGGAGGTCGTAACGGTTGTCCATCCTCCGTGTCGGACTGCCTCAAATCCCCATTGGTAACGGTTAGTACGTAGAAAGTCGATGAATCGGTCCATGGCTTCAGGCAGGACGAATGGGTGCTGGTGCACATCAATCATCACCGATTCTTCTGCTAGATTCTGGAACCTACGTTCCTCCCGATCGTTCAATCGAACAGCAGATGATGGTACTCGTCCAATCTCTGGAGACATGGAGAAATCACGGATGCTGGTCATGTTTCGCTCACCAGGCGTTCAACTTAAAATTGAAGACTCTGCAACAGAGTTTACGCGGTGTATCCGAGAGGCCTGGAGTTTAGTTTAGCTAGAGTCACGAGTCAATGTGACATACAATATATATGTGTTGTGGCTAACTACTAATTCAATGAAATTGCAGCTCCGCCACCCTGGGTCTGTTCGTTCACGAGGAATGCAGCTTTATCACGTCCTCTAGACGTTTCAATATCGGCATCGAATCGCTGTCCTCCCATGGTGCCAATGAGTTCGTAACGTTGCTCGGTCGACAGCCGTCCATCATATTCGGAACCTTTGACATTTCGCTCTGACTCACCGAGGAGGAACATCTCTACTGCCTGCACCATCAGTTCTTGGGTCTCCTCGGCATTCAGATACGTTGAAGCTCTCAGAAAGACGTAACCCCAGCGTATCCCCTTGTGTTCCAGCATTTTGCGCTATGACTCCTGGTTTGTGGGCCTAATGCCCATTCCTAGTTGAAGTACCACAGCTGATATGAGCACTGTGGCCAAGCAGAAAAATCCTACCGTATAGAAGTCCCCCAGGGCAAGGAACGCACCTCCTAATGCAGCACCTCCAACTCCACCGAGTTGGTTGCTGGCCCCCAGCATTCCGACAGCCGTGGCTTGGGAACTGCCCGATATCTCGGTGCTGATGGCTAGAAAAGTTGGCCAACCAACACTGATGAATGTGATACCAATCAGGGCCACGGCTACTGTACCCCAGGCAGAAAGGTCGATGGAAAACATTAAAAGAGACGCCAGACCTCCTAGTAGTGCACAGGCTGAGACTACCTGTGAGCGCCGTCTTAAGGCCGATATAAAGCCAGCAGCCATGCTGCCAATGACAACTCCAATCCCCGCGATTGCGAGAGGAATAGCGGTTTGTCCGATGCTAAGTCCATGGCTGTTAATCAGGTATGCGGCCAGGTAGCTTATGGATGCATAAAAGGCCATCCGCTGTAATAAGTTCGCCACCAGAGTGGTTCTGAACAGGCTAATATTGGCCATCTGTTTGTACCGGGACATGAATGAGAATTTCCGGGTTTCCGATGTCTGAGACTTTGGGAACCATAGACTCTGCATTCCCGCACAAATGAATAGCACACTTCCAATCATCAAGAAAGGGACTCGCCATCCTCCGATCCCAGCCACTAACGCTACCAAAGGAACCCCGATAACCGATGAGAGTGAGGTGAAAGCCATCAGTAGTCCAAATGCTTTTGCGCGCTTGTCCGCCGGTAACACGTCAGCCACGGCAGCCATGCTGTTTGGCGGGATCATTCCACCGGCGAGGCCAGTGATGATACGCAATCCCATCAGTACCCCGAAAGTAGGGGCAAAACTAGAAGCGATGACGCTGGCAGCGAGTAGGGTTAACCCGATGACTGCGACCGGTCGACGCCCGAATGAGTCTGATATCGGGCCGACTGAAACGACAGACACGGCCCAGGCCGCAAATGTTACGGCCGCCAATTGTCCTGCCGCTGCGACGGAAACGTTGAACTCGTCGGATAGGGCGACCAAGATTGGTGAGAGCATTAGTCCCACGATCTGTGTGGACGCCATACCTATGCCGGTGATTGCCAAGAACCGGGCTTGTTTCAATTCAGAATTGGTTGCTAATTCTGGCAACTAACGTTGACCCTGGTCTCTGGTGGTGTACCGAGGTGGATAGTTAGGAATCTGAAGATGAGCAAGTGTGGAGAGGGTGGAACACATTGATGTGCATTCTAGCATTAGCCTTCGCTTCATCCGACAGTAGCATTATTATGCATGAACGATCGAATCCCTTTGATGACACCCTTTTACCGGTTTTACCCGAACACCGTCGTACGCAGAATGAGTACTAAAGATTACCGGTAGATTCTATGCACTAAGATCTATGTTACTCGCTATGGAAAGTGTAGATGTAGTAAATCGTAGTGGGGTGGTGGAGCTGCGGGGACTCGAACCCCGTACCTCTTCAATGCCATTGAAGCGCTCTCCCAGATGAGCTACAGCCCCACAACGATGGGACAACAATCAACGATGAGGCTGGTTGCTGTCCCATAGCATAGCAAAACCATTATGCAGGTTCAATAACTTGGGGTCTTGAATCAGCTATAGAGAGCTAACTCTTCAAGGAATATTTGACTACTCGGCGGCCCTTGCCCCAGTCGCCAGGGGTTACCACATAGACATCTTTGTGGGAATCTACCCAGATGCCATGGCAGGAACGGTATCTTTCCTCTCCCCATTGGGCTAGACGCTCACCGTCGGCAGTTAGTACGCTGACCATCCCACCGTTGTGCTCTGGGATGTAGGCTATGTCGTCTTCGTCGATGTACATCAAAGCCGGGCCGATAAGCTTAGTGGGCCAGGACTTGATGAATTCTCCGCTCTGAGTGAATACCTGGACGCGGTCATTCTCCCGGTCGGATACTAGTACCTGTCCTTTGCGGTCGATCCATACACCATGAGGAAGGTTGAATTGTCCGTCTCCGGAGCCTGGGTCTCCCCAAGACTGGATGTGCTCACCTTCTGGGGTAAATTTGTGCACACGGGCGTTTGCGTAGCCGTCGGCGATGAATATCTCGTCGGCGTCGTTTACAGCGATCCCTGCAGGCATGTTGAAGGGGGGGCCACTGTGGGTCACGCTTGACCATGTAGTTGAACTGTAGTCGTCAAACGCCACACCGGTGTCAGATCGAAAACCTTCCTCACCGATGGTCAAGAGCAGTTCGCCATCTTTGGTGAACTTGAAGACCTGATGTTTATTACGGTCTACCAGCCAGACATTATTATGCTTGTCCAGATAGATGGCGTGGGCGAAGGAAATGAGCCCTGCACCCCAGGACGATAGGAAATTCCCCTCGCGGTCAAATATGCATACAGGATGTTCTGGGTCACGGTTGAAGCAGTAGACGTGGTCGTCGGAGTCGCCATAGACGGCGGCCGCAGGCATCTCCCACCCTGCAGGTAGTTTTGCCCAATCCTCGTCCACCTCGTAGGTATATTTACCGGAGCCTACTGTAGCCATAATCATTCTCCTTAATGTTTGTAAATAGATCTGTCCATAGATGTTTAGTAAGGTCGGATACCCGGTGTCTTAACTCTGAAACTGTAAATCGACTCTCCGGGTGTGGTGTACACGGTTCTGAAATCGGGGCCTCCAAAGGCGATGTTACGAGGTACTTCCGGCCCCCTGATTATGCCCAGATGAGCGCCATTTGGGCCGAAAACCCAGATTCCACCTGAGCCGGTGCAGAAAACTCGACCGAGGGTGTCTACTTTCATGCCATCTGGCACACCGTCCTCTGCAGAGTACATGGTTGCGAAGATTCGCCCGTTGCTCAATGAGCCGTCATCAGATACATCAAATGCCCTGATCTTTCGGTGTTCGCATACCAGCCCATTTTTTGCCTCTTCAAAACAAACTTCGCTTAGGCGGCTGATTGCTATGTACAGAATCGATTCATCGGGTGAGAAAGCGAGTCCGTTGGGGTATTCACAAGAGTCTGTGGCGACGGAAACCTGTCCTCCTGCTGCAATCTTAAACACACCAGCAAAATCGTATTCGCGTTTTGCTTCAGGTAGTCTAAGCATGGGGTCTGTGAAGTAGATGGTGCCGTCGGAACGACAGATGACATCGTTGGGTTTATGGAAACGATTGCCTTCCCAACGGTCTGCGATGGTAGTGACGGTTCCATCGGGTTCCATTCGGGTGATACACCGATGGTCAGCCCCTTCACACATTAATAAGCGTCCTTGGCGGTCAAAGGTGCAGCCGTTGCCTTCGCCAGTGTTTTGGCGAATCACACTTACCCCAGTATCTTGGTCCCAGCGTTGCAACCGGTTTCCCACAAGATCGACAAAGGTCAGGTATCCTTCCGGATGCCAAAGAGGTCCTTCCGTGGGTCCCAGGTCGGTTGCGATCAGTGTGTGCTCTGGCGATGTTAGTATCTCGCCTAGCTTGTCTGGCATGGGAAGTCTCCGACCGTGATTACCTGTAGAGCCGGTTCGCTAATAGGCGGGATTATAACAGTATGTCATGCGTGGCGCACTTAAGCTCAGGCTGCGTTTCCTGATATCGAAGCGACCTAGATTGACCGTTGAAGGTGCCATGATTAGAATGCCAGACAACTGCCCTGACCTAAAGGTTAATATCGGGCGCGGCGGAAAAACAATGGTAAACAAGAAACCAAACGATTCTGTAGATGATATCGCAATGGAATTGCACTCTCAGGCCGTGAGACTGTGGGGTAAAGAACGAGCGGAAGAACTGGAATCTTACATCCGTCAGACGGCTTTCCAACTATGGGAAGTATGGCAGGAAATTCCCCACCGTGATTTGGAACCAGGTTTTTACCAGTAGACACCTAAACTTAGAACTTCAATTATTTCCTCCATTGTCATCGAAATTTACTGTGAGGACGAATCATGCCCCAACCCTACCAACTTACCGTTTCCGAAGCTGCCCATCAGATAAAAAATAAACAACTTTCTCCAGTGGACTTGGCGAAATCGTTACTGGAGCGAATCGATGATACAGATCAAGACCTCCAAGCCTGGGTGACCATCGACCGGGAAGAAGTCCTGACTGCCGCCCAGCAATTGGAAGATGAAGCCAAAGAAGGTCACACAAGGGGGCCGCTCCATGGTGTACCGGTAGGATTGAAGGACATTTTTTACACTGCAGGGATGAAAACGGCTGCGGGTTCCAAAGTCTATGCTGATTTCGTACCCGATTTCGATGCTACTACTGTGAGGAAGATCAAAGAGGCAGGCGGTATCATCTTGGGCAAAGCAGTTACGACCGAATTCGCTACGTCAGACCCTTCACCAACCTACAACCCCTGGAATTTAGAACATACTCCAGGCGGATCAAGCAGTGGGTCATCAGTGGCCGTTGCCTCAAAGACGGTGGGAGCGGCTTTGGGGTCGCAAACGGGCGGATCTACCTGCCGTCCGGCCGGATACAACGGAATAGTTGGGCTTAAGGCCACGTACGGGCGTATCAGTAGGTACGGAGTAGTGCCAGTGAGCTGGTCGCTGGATCACGTGGGAATCCTAGTACGGACGGTGGATGACGCGGCATTGATGCTGCAGGTAATGTCTGGCGAGGATAAAAATGATCCTGGCTCTGCAAACGAGGTAGTCCCGAACTTTGCAGAGCAAATGGCAGAGCACAACCGCCCCCCACGTATTGGTATCGTTTCTCAGTATTACCAGGAAAAATCCACAGCTGAGGTTTGGGATCACACGCAATCGGTGGCTAATAAGTTGGCTGATGCCGGAGCGGAGGTCGTCAATTTGGCTCTGCCGGACAGTTTCGGGTCGTGTCACAGTGCCCAGCGAATTGTGATGAATGTAGAATGCGCTGCCTTCCACGAGCATTTCCATGCCACGCAGGCAGTCAATTACGGCCCAAGAGTCAGGGCTGGTATGGAGATGGGTATGTTGATTCCGGCGACGGCTTATCTCCAAGCTATGCGATTGCGCAGACAATTCAGAGAGGATATGGTTCGGTTAGTGGGGCAAGTGGACGCGGTGATAACCCCAACCACTCCCTCACCTGCTCCCAAAGACCGTAACACAACAGGAGACGCGTCTTTTCAGGTTCCTTGGACCAGCAGTGGCTTACCGACTGTCACCATACCCTCAGGGTTAAGCGAGGGTGGGCTGCCAATGGCTGTTCAGCTGGGTGGCTTGCCATTTGACGAAGGTAAACTGTTGGGTATCGCCAAATGGTGCGAGACCGTCCTTGGAGTTAAGCTGTCTCCGCCCAGTTATAGCTAACGATAACTCGGGTTTTAGCCATTAAATAGGCCGTTGGGTAACGGCCCGCATCCATCTAAGTGGCAGGATCAGATCGAAAGGAATAATGTTCTGTGGACTCCATGTGCCTGGGTGTTGGGAAATGTCCATGTGAATGAAATAGTTTGTTTGGAAAAATACGGCGTGACAATAAGGATTTTCCTTCTAACCCAACCTCCATGCTCCACCTATGGGATT
>JAKUNL010000002.1 GCA_022451925.1 Dehalococcoidia bacterium | reverse complement strand
GGGTATCATCATACTTAGACAGAATCAAGAATCAGGCTCCGAACAAACTACCGACGAACAACGGGCTGTAAAACCACGTCGGCGTTTACAGACGTTGGATTCGTGGCGCGCCTACCGTAATTTCAGGTTCCTCTGGATCGGTAATTTTTTCGCCAACACCGCTCAGTGGCTGCAACTGCTGTCGGTTGGATGGTTGGTGCGCGATTTGACTGATTCTTTCGCCTCATCGGCACTTCTTGTGGTAACAGTGGGCGGCATGACCACTCTCCCAACAATCGTGGTCGGACCCTGGGCAGGCGTACTAGGAGACCGGATAAACCGTAGAAAACTAGTCATGGCTGTCCAAAGTTTCATGGCAATAGCAGCCATCACATTTGCTTTAGTAGTCCAATCCGGATATGTGGAGTGGTGGCATGCTTATATTTACGTTTTGGTATCCGGAGTCTGCTGGTCAACCACACTAACTGTCCGCCAGACACTCGTAGCCAACACTGTGCCAAAGGAGTCACTTGTCAACGCCTATGCTGCCAACACCCTGACCATCACCGGCACTAGAATGATTGGCCCATTCGTGGGCGGAATTCTGATTACCACCCTCGGATTCACCTGGAACTTCGTCATTGAAGCTGGCTTGTATGCGTCCACCGTGCTTGCATTCTGGCCTATGAAGACTCCTTACACTCAAGCCAGGCCGCCCAGTACAGGGAGTTCACCTTTAGCCGACCTTTTAGAAGGGTTTAGATACATCAGAAAGCAGGAGAAGGTAATCTTCCAACTGATAATTCTAGGTCTGATACCAAATGTGTTACTACATCCCGTGTGGTTCATGTTACCCATCTTCACTGTCGAAGTATTACACCGCAGTGCTGATGTAGGTGGTTACATGCTTGCAGTGACCGGGTTGGGCGGATTCGTATCCGCCATAACCATCGCTTCATTAGGTTTTGGCAAAAACCGTGGACTTATCTGTCTATGGTCAGTACTCTTCGGCTCAGCTTCAATAATCTTGTTCGCCCATTCCCATTGGCTGGCCCCGGCGTTATTGTTGATCGGACTTATGTCCGCAGGGCAGGCGACGTTCCGAACATCGTCCAGCACATTGATTCAAACCTTATCTCCGGACCACCTCAGAAGTCGGATAACGAGCCTACATATGTACAGTCAGGGATTCGTGTTCATGTCCAGTCTGGCGGTCGGAGTGCTGGTGGATCAGACCAATGTAATAACGGCTCTAACGGCAATCGGGATAAGTGGAATAGTTTTGGGTTCACTAGCCTATCTAGTCTTCCCCTTAATCAGGCAAGCTCGATGATAATGACAAGCAGATGATTACGAACACTGGGGTATTTATGTGTCTCATAGGTTCCGGGAGTACGCTATTCAGGTGATCTCCCGAATCAAGGACTATCCCAGCTACAAATGGTGGGTCTTTGCCACCATTGCAATTGGTACCTTCCTGTCTGTTGTCGACCACGGCAGCGTATTGATTGCACTACCAAATATCGAATCGCATTTCGAGACCGATCTTCCTACAGTTCAATGGATAGTGGTCGGCTACGCCCTGGCAATCAGTGTTTTGATTCTGCCGATGGGTCGCTTTGGTGACATTGTGGGTCGTAAGCCAGTTTACATCGTCGGAATGGTCATATTTACCGTAGCCGCCTTCTTCGCTGGAGCCTCTCCCAACCTAGGCTTCTTGATTTTCTTCAAGGTCATACAGGGCGTTGGCTCAGCGATGGTTCAGAGTTCCGGGATTGCCATGGTCATCTCATCGTTTCCAGGGACAGAACGAGGCAAGGCGTTAGGCACTCATCTAAGCGTGGTAGGAGCCGGAGCCATTGCCGGTCCAGCCATTGGCGGTTTGTTGGTCAGCGCCTTCGATTGGCGAGCCGTGTTCTTCGCCAACGTCCCTGTAGGCATAGTCACAATCTTGATTTCCATGTTGATACTACCTCTTTCAAAGCCTGATGAACCTACAGAAAGACAGCGATTCGATTGGGGCGGAGCAATTCTATCCGGTCTCGCTCTTTTGGGTTTCTTACTGGTTGTAGGTAACGGAGACCGTCTAGGCTGGACGTCAGGATTGACATTATCCGGTGCGATTGCCACCACCGTAGCCGGCATCGCATTCGTCCGATGGGAACTGAGTTGTTCAGCACCCATGCTTGATATGCGATTATTTAAACGCAAGGTATTCGGCTGTGGTGTGGCAGCAGGTTGGTTTTCATTCCTTGGTAGTTCAGCAGCTAGGTTCATGATGCCATTTTACCTTCAGCGAGTCTTGGAATTGTCACCAAAAGAGGTGGGATTCCTGCTTATACCACCAGCCATGTGCATGGTGATGCTCGGACCGATATCTGGTCGACTCTCAGACAAATTCGGCTGGAGAGTGTTGACTGTTGGTGGGTTGTCCGTCTCAGCCATCGCCTGTTTCATCATGGCCTTCACACTTACAGATGCCTCTCCGGAACTACTGATAGTGGTTATGCTTATGGCCCAAAGCGCCGGCACTGCACTGTTCAACTCGCCTAACAACAGTTCTATCCTGAGCGCGGTTGACCGTTCCCAGTACGGCGTGGTGTCGGCTTTAACGCAATTAGTCCGCAACTCCGCAAATGTAACCAGTATTGCTATCTCCACAACCGTAGTGGTAGCTGTAATGGGATCCAAAGGAGTGGAACCAAGCTTGGACGCCGTAAATCCAAACGTCGCCGATGCATTTGTCACCGGACTCCAATACGCTTTCGTGATGCTAGGAGGATTACTACTTATAGGAATTACTTTTGCAGTCCTTCGTGGCGAGCGCGCCAAACCGAGTCCAGCAACCCAACAGAACCCCGCGACTGCGGGAAAATCCGAATATGAATCAGAATAATTCCAAAGCTGATTCATAGGGAACCAAGCTGTCATAATTCAGCTTGACACCCCTTAACTATGAATGGCAAACTTACGTCCCATTCGTGATAACTGGCGCTACGCCTGGTACGCTTCGCCAATCTATCCGATATCAAACCAGCGCCGGAGGAACACCAAATGGCAGATGTGAACATCGAAGTCCGAGAAAACGGCCCATTGCGCGTAACAGGACCAATCACAATCACAGATAAAGACGGCAATGGGTACAGTATCCCCGAAGGCCAATGGGTGAGCATGTGCCGCTGTGGATTTTCAGCCAATAAACCCTTCTGCGACGCCGCACACCGGGAGAAGGGCTTCGAAGCAGATGCGGTGGCCTTCTAGTCAGACTCCGGTCTGTCAGCCTAATTAAAAGGGATCCCGATTCATCGGGACCCCTTGCCGCACCTACAACAACGCTATCTGATTAATCCTTACGATAAACTGGCCGTATGCCTCTAACCGACTTCAGCCGCTCTTCAGCCAGATAATCCGCAGCCTTAGCCGTGGGGATTCCCTGGCCTTGTGAGATTGAAATCACCTTCTCCATAATCTCATAGACACGCTCAGTCTTATCTCGCGCCCGGTCCGCGTTGTACCCGCCGTATATCTCAGATTCAACATTTATGATGCCCCCGCAATTCAATATATAGTCGGGGCCATAGACGATACCCATGCGATGCAGAGTCTCACCGTCCCCGTCAGAAAGCAACTGGTTATTGGCACCTCCGGCAACCACTTTGCACTTCAAATGAGGGATCGTCTCTGGACTGATCACTCCTCCGAGGGCGCAGGGAGCAAATATATCGCAATCCACACCGTATATCTCGTCAGGACCAACCACTTTTAAACCCATGTCACGGGCTCGATCCAAAGCTCCGTCGAAAACGTCGGTAACCACCAAAGTGGCATCCTCCTTCATAAGGTGGTGAGCCATGTGGGTGGCTACCTTTCCGAACCCTTGAACTGCCACTGTCTTGCCCTGCAAGGAGTCGCTGCCCCAGACCTCTTTGGCACAAGCTTTCATGCCCATATAAATTCCCAGGCCAGTCATTATTGAGGTGTCGCCACTGCCACCAACCGTAACGGGGAGGCCAACTACATAATCAGTCTCTTGCTTGATGTATTCCATGTCCCGACCGTTACTACCCACATCAGTGGTGGTCAGATATCGGCCGCCTAGAGTGTCAACGAACCGGCCATATGCACGTACCAAGGCCTCCGTCTTTTGAGTGTGAGAGTCGGCTATGATCACACCTTTACCCCCGCCCAGTGGCAGATCAGCCGCGGCTGATTTGTACGTCATTGCTCGAGACAGTCTTAGAGCGTCCCATATTGCTTCTTGTTCTGACTTATAGGGCCATATCCTGGTGCCGCCACACGCAGGCCCCAAGGTTGTGTCGTGAATCGCGATTATGGCCTTTAATTTTGATCCAACATCAGAAACCATCACCAACTGCTCGTGACCTTCTGATCCCATCTGCTCAAGTATTTCCAATATATTCCCCTATAAATCCTACTTATCCCTACTTACCAAAGTCGCACAAGTAAGACCATCAACCTGACATTTAGGATGCGACGTATACTCTGAACTCTTCCACCCAAGAACTACGAAGAGGAGTACGAAACTACTGATCCCTGCCAACCAATTATATCTCAACACTCTTTTATTTCCCTGTAATTGGATAAGCGGGTATAGCGACGCTCTGGAAAGACCAATACAAAAGTTAATACTGTCAGACTTTTTGCCAACTAACCCCACTTTAACTACAACATGAAACCGAATAAACACATGATATTAACCTTCACCCCCGAGGAAATAACTTGGCGCGGGCACCGGACAAGATCTAGAATCATTTGCCAATTCTCCTGGTCAAATGTGAGTTCGAGAACATACTCAGGCGGATCCACGTCGTACTACCCAAGGCCGTAACCTCAGCAGAAACCGGAACTCACAACCGAACCTAACGGTCACCTACAAATATATGCTTTCTGAAACGGGACAACCGTTTGTCAGAGATAAGCACATTTTTGCAAATATTGGGTTTCCTGTCTTAACAGGCGTAATGCTGTCCCCCACTCTGATAGCAGTGCTACAATCCGTTGCGTAATAAAACTTAAAATCCGCTGAAGCTACCGGAGGAAACAGATGCCCCAGACCTATTCGGCGCCGCCGGCGATGACACTTGATGATTCCAAGAGTTATTCGGCCACAATCAAGACCAATCACGGCGATATCAATGTAGAATTATTCTCGGCCGACGTACCCGTAACAGTGAACAATTTTGTGTTCTTGGCCAAGGAAGGCTTTTACAAGAACGGCCAATTCCACCGCGTGATCAAAGATTTCATGATTCAAGGTGGATGTCCTACGGGAGACGGCACAGGCGGCCCCGGATACCGCTTCCAAGATGAGCCTGTCACACGCAGTTATGTTAAAGGCACTCTAGCCATGGCCAACGCGGGTCCCAACACAAACGGAAGCCAATTCTTCATAGTCCACGGTGCTGACGTCGGATTGCCGCCAAACTACACCATATTCGGAAACGTAACCAGTGGAATCGATGTGCTTGACGCCATCGCCACCTCTCCTGTGACAACGGGCAGGAGCGGTGAACCGTCCACTCCTACCACGGCCCTGGAGATCAACGACGTAGAGATACAAGAATCATAGGCTAAACTAAATACACTCGGGCATATCAAGGCCCTAAACCCATGAAAAAAACGGCGTCTAATATACTGCAGTAGACATAGACGCCGTTTTTTTCATGGGTTTTTTTGCCAAAATAAAACACGTTGCACCAATCATATTTGTTGCCACCATCACCATGAATGCCTGAGTGTAATCACCCTGAACATCACGCATCCAACCCACTAATGGGGCTGCAATCAACAACAACAAGTTCATTGGCACGGTGGAAAACCCCAATATCTTCCCGAATGATGCCGACCCAAAATAATCGCCTCTAATGGCCACCGTCAGTGGGTTCCGCCCTCCAAATCCAGCACCGAACAACACAGCGAACAAGTAGAAAGTCGATTTGGCGTCGGCGAATACCAGAACCACCACACCCAAAGCTTGCATAGAAGTAAAGAATGCCAGGGCCAGCCTTATGGGAATCTTCCCACCAACATACCCACCCACCAACTGAAAACCCATTGCCACTGCGGTATAGACCGAAACTACAAATGCCGCATCTTGCAGTTCATATCCTTTATCGACCATGAGCAACCCTAGATGGGCCATGATCGCCAGAATCACCATAGATGTGAATCCATGACCAAAAGCTATAAGCCAGAACGCCGGAGTCCTCAAGGCTTCGGACGCGGTGAAATCTTCTTCAGCAATCGGCAGAGCATTCGAGGCTTCATTGGCTAAAGGAGCAGGTTCTGGATCAGGCTTGGCTCCATCAGGCAATAGACCATAGTCCTCGGGCTGGTTACGAATAGCCAAACTTATTGGGATCGCCACTCCAATCATGACAATTCCTAGGATAGTGGCGGTTAATCGCCAGCCCAGGTGATCAGGTTCTATCGCCCAACCGATCATTGGTATCAGCAACAGTGCGCCGCCCCGACTACTCATGTTAGCCCATCCAAGGGCCATAGAACGTCCCTTTTGAAACCAGCGGGTGAGCAGGGTCATTATTGGTATCCAACTACCAAGTCCCTGTCCCAATGCCATCAAAATATAGGCTGTATAAAACATCCACAGGTTCTGAATCTGGCCAAAGAAGATGAATGCTCCACCCAGAATCAACAACCCAATGAGTACCATTCGACGGGTACCGACCTTATCCGTCAAATATCCTTCCAGCGGCCCCATAAGGCCGCCTTCCACACGGGTAAAGGTCAAAGCCAAGCCCAGTTGAGTTCGGTTCCATCCGAATTCGCGATCTAACGCTACAGCCCATAGGCTCATGGCGTGGAATAACGGAACGGTAGATATCACCATTACAAATCCGCCAATCCATACTAACCACCATCCATAAAAAATATTACCTGGTCGAAATGAAATGCGGTTAATTTGCGGGCGTTTCGGTGAAATCAGCGGTCTCCAGAAGTACCCAATTCGATTTAGTTGGAATCAAACGAGGATAACACAGGGTCAGATAACCAGTTAAATAGATCTACATAGAAAGATTTCACTTAGAATCACGGCCAAGCTCCACCCAAATTCGGTAGACCCGGTTATTGGGCAAACCGGAGTACTCCGCCACCGATGCCACGGCCTCTTTAGCCCTGATTCCGTCCTGTTTTAATCGAATCAATCTCTGCCGAATCTCTTTTTCCTGATTCGCCTGTGCATCAGCCGACTCCGTATCGGATAACAGTGTGTTATCAATAACCCTGCCTTGTATGACTATCACCACCTCACCACGCGGCAAATCAAAATGTTCGAGACCTTCCGAAGCGGTACCTCTGAATACCTCTTCATGGCGTTTTGTAATCTCTCTACACACCGCCAATTGACGGTCCCCGAATATTAGTTCCAAATCAGTTAAGGTGGCCCGTAATCGGTGGGGAGCCTCAAAAATCACCAACGGAACTGCCGAATACAAGACTTCGCGCAAACTAGATTGACGATCCTTCTTTCGTCTGGGCAAGAACCCCAGAAACGAAAATGCATCCCCTACGAACCCAGACAGAGCTAAAGCAGCGGTCACAGCAGACGGGCCAGGCACGACTTCAACCTTAAATCCGGCATTGGAAGCCGCTGACACCAACTCACTGCCAGGATCGCTAACTCCGGGCATACCGGCATCAGTCGCAAGTGCGACATCACCTTCCGCCAGTGCAGCCAGCACCTCATCAAGCTTTCCGCGCCAGTTATGCTGGTGGAAACTGGTGGTACGGGTTCTGATGTTCAGATGGTTTAATAAACGCCGCGTAACCCTAGTATCTTCCGCTGCTACCAGAGCAACTTCAGAGAGGATCCTGGCGGCCCGAGGCGTCAGATCCTCAAGATTTCCAATTGGTGTTCCGACTATAAATAAGGTTGGCACTAGCTCTTCCTTGGCCCGGAAATTGAGATGGTAGATACCTTAGTCGATTCTTTTGCGTTAATCATGTGATAGAGGCATCTAACTTCGGTCCTTGCTTGATGCAAGCTCCCAAAGTAAGCTCTCTTATAGAAGTCAAAAGTGGACTCTTGCAAAGACATTTGAATAACTGAGTGCACCTCGGATAAATATAACTCAAAACCATATCGCGCAGGAGGAACAATGCCAAAGCTGACCGGAGCACATCTCTTCGTAAGATGTCTCAAGATGGAGGGAATCGAAAAAGTGTTCACCATCGTTGGTGACACGATACTACCCCTGGTAGACGCCGCCGAGGACGAGGGCATCCAGTTTATAGACGCTCGTCACGAAGGTGCAGCTCTTCATATGGCAGACGGATACGCACGAATCACAGGCAAGCCAGCGGTGGGAATGTTCACCGGAGGACCCGGATTCTCTAACGCTATCTCAGCCCTCCCGGCCATCTACACATCAGAGAGCCCTGTTGTATTCATCGCTGGTGCAGCGCCAATGCCAGAACACGGAATGACAGCCTTCCAAGAGATAGACCAGATAGGCATGACCACTCCTGTTACTAAAGGCTCTTGGATGATCCATGACAAAACCAGAATCCCTGAGATGGTCGCCACCGCATTCCGTACCGCGATGACCGGACGCCCAGGCCCGGTACATTTAACGCTACCAATAGACCTGCAAGAAGTGGAGCTTTCTGAAGAAGACCTACCCCAATACATGCCCCAGGAGTACCGCCCAATGGGGAAGCCCCAGGGCGACCCCGAGCTAATTGAACAAGCGGCATCTCTATTGAAGGGTGCAAAGAAACCTATAATCATCGCTGGAAATCCGGCCCGCTACACAGTTGAATCAGAACAGCTTCAAGAACTGGCCGAATCGACTGGGATTCCTGTGTTTACAGTAGAGCAAGCACGAGGACTGCTGGACGACAACCACCCACTCTGCTTTGGGTACGCCGACGGTGGATTAAACCCGACTGCCCGTCGGTTCCGAGAAGCCGACGTTGTTCTACTTTTGGGAAGACGCCTGGATCATCGCTATCGCTACGGCGGAGTCTTCTCAGATTCCGCCAAGCTAATTCAGGCAGATCCTTCTTCCGCAGAAATCGGTCGCAACCGGGGAGTAGCCGTAGGTATAGAAGCAGATTTGGGCGCTGTTGTAGAACAGATCTCCGCAGCCTGTAAGGCAAGCAGTGTCTCAAAAGAAAACATATCTGAATGGATTGAAACACTGAATCAAGACGCGTCAGCCTGGGAAGCAGAACTCCGCAGTCATGCTACCGGCCAAGAACCAATGCACCCTCTAGACGTGTATACGGGCCTAGAACAACACCTCAATGACGATTCAGTAATCGTGATGGACGGCGGAGATTATGTTCAGTGGGGGCGCTCGTTCTTGAAAGCCCGAAAGCCCGGGCGACACCAGAGATTGGGCCCTCTCAGCCATCTGGGAGGAGCGATACCATATGCCATGGCTGCGAAACTCGCATATCCCGACAGCAATGTGATTGCCTTCTCTGGAGACGGGGCATTCGGATTCTATTCCATGGAATACGACACCTGTATCCGGCATAACATCAACATAACCACCGTGCTTGGCAACGACCACACCTGGGGAATCGATAATACCTTCCAGAAAGCTTATTACGACCGAGCAGTTGCCACCGATTTAAGACCCATACGGTACGACAAAGTAGTGGAGGCGATCGGCGGTTACGCGGAACATGTCGAAAAACCGAAAGATGTTGGACCAGCAGTCGGAAGAGCTCTCTCCTCGGGTCGTCCTGCGCTAGTCGATGTAGCAATTCGATCAGGAGCTAGTCCGTTCGCCAGCGCTGTTATCGCCCGTCGTATGGGCGGGTAGGCCAATCATCGACGAATCTCGGTTCAAAAACATAAGTTTATCTATCGATATCGGCATTACGATTACGATACGCACAAATATCACACAATCGTTTGATATTTATTCCACAATCGAATATAATTCCGGCCTGTAATTAGGGTTGACAAATAAAAAGGCCGACGCTAATGTACGGGTTAAGGCTAAAACCCGAGCCCAGCGATATACTATTTTGGGAGGGACAGGCATGTTAAAGATCGGCCATGAGGTCGTTAGGCCTGGAATGTACGTTGGTGACGCAGAAGTCACAATCCCAGTTCCTGAGGAATTGGAAACCGTTCCGGGCATCCCGCTGAATAACCGCGAAGTTGACTGGTATGCCCGCGAATATCCTCTAGAGACCCAGAACATCACAGAGAGGGCATCTCGTGACTGGGCCAACTCCATCCGCGACACACACGTAGAAATGCGTGAGATCCGGAAGGAACATGACAACTTGAACCGTCCGTTGATCATGGCCGCCCGCTTAACTGGCGACCAGGAGCCGACAGGTACGGCTTCCGGCGAAGATGTCACCGAGGCCATTAAGGCCAAGGCTCGAGAGCTCGGTTACATCGAAGTAGGCATAACCGCCTATGATCACCGTTACACGTATCAGTCGAAGAAGGACTGGGTTCTCTTCCCCCATGCCATCTGCTTGGCATACGAGCAGGACTTCGAACCCACACAAACAATCCCCAGCGTAGACGCTGAGATTGTTCACTCCAGCACCTACCGCACGGAAGGCGCTGCAGGCCTGGAATTGGCAAAGTTCGTCCAAGGCCTCGGCTACCGCGCCCAAGTACACAGCCCGAACGACAACACCGGACCATATATTCCGATGTTCGTAGCGGCAGGTCTTGGATCATTAGGTGCTTGCGGATACCTGCTGACCCCTCACGTGGGATCACGCTGCCGCATCATGATTATCACCACAGACGCCAACGTAACCCATGACGAACCGGTAGACTACGGCATTCACGCCTTCTGCCAAGTTTGCCAGGTCTGCGTAAACCGCTGCCCGGGCCGCGCTCTAATGCGCGACAAGGTCTGGTGGAGAGGCATCGAGAAGCACAAGCTCTACTTCAAGCGCTGCCGACCCGTCATGGCCCGCTACCTCGGTTGCGGTGTCTGCATGAAGGTCTGCCCCATCCAGAAGTACGGCATGTCTACGGTCATGCAGCACTACGCTGAGACGGGTCAAATCCTAGGCAAAGGAACCCATGACCTCGAGGGCTACGAACTAGAGGGCAAGGGTTACTTCGGTCCCGGCGAATTGCCAGTATTCGAGCGCGAGTTCTTCAACACCATGCCTAATGGTGACACAGAGAACTGGGCATTCGAGAGTCTCAAGAAACAAGCCGCCGAAGCCGGAGGCACAGTTACCGATGAGATGCTCGCCGAATTCAAGAAGGATCTTGAAACTGGTCTCGCACAGAGCCGTGACAACCTCGGAATGATGGAGATGGAAGACTACATCTAGTCAACCTTCCCCACCCAGCTGCAGGTAACAAAAAGGCCGTCCCGATAATCGGGACGGCCTTTTTCATTTGTTTATTTATTTGCTCTTCCTAAATTCAGGGCTCGATATCACAATGGGCTATTACGACATTTATCAAAATATCTGCAATACAAATTTACAGCAGTGAAACAACATTTACCCATTCATTCCAAGGTCGCGGCAAAAGAAACTCTTTCCACTAAGGATGTAAACGCCCGTCCGAATAATCCGCTGCCATGTCATAGCATTACCTAGCAAAAAGAGGCAGAAAACCATCTACCTCTTTTGACATATAGTCGGGGAAATGAAACCGATTAAAGCTGATCGACGCTGATATTAGAAACCGGAACCCCGGCACTTACAGGTTGATCTTGTTTTAGAGCTTCTGCCATACGCTCAACCTCTTGTTTATAGGTTGCCGCATCTCCAGCACGAAGGTCAAAAACCACGTGCTCAGCAGCCAAGTTACGGGCAAAACGAGCCCTTGGCTCCACCAATGTGTCATCAGTCGCACCTAGGAACATCGCCCACTCTTCTGTGGAGATTTGCATCTGTTTTGCAGCGGTAATGTCATTCAACAATGTCTCGGCTTCCAGTGAGGCTGCGTTGCCCAAGATAATCATCTTATCGTAATCCCGGACCCAGCGTTCGATCTCTTCCTGATCAGATGCGCTATGCCGATCTACAAGAGCACTGCCACGTACTAACTGAGAGAAAACCCAACAGCGCACGCCCTGAGCACGAAGATCATCTCGCAATTTCGTGGCAATTGCTTCATCTTCGTCAATGCAAGCAATATAGACCTCCCTAAGGCTAGTCGAATCGGATTTGGCGGGATCCAAGAAGCTGAGGGCTGCCTCAGGGAGTCCAGCACCGAGCAGAAATGCTTCTGGGATTTGACCATGGGATTGGAACACCGAATCCAACCCAACCGTGCTTGGGCAATCGTGACGGACTTGGTCAAGTCCGATTATGCCGCTCATATCACAGTCTTGGAAAATCGAATAACCGAACAGGCTACCAGTCATGTCTGTTCCAGTCAGGTTCACGCTCCAAAACTGGGTCTGATAGAAGTCGCTATCAGTACATTTGGCGTTGGTCATATTCGCCCGAACCACTGAAGCACCTGAGAGGCTCGCACCGGTCAGATCCGCATCTGTCAGATCTGCACCTGACAGATTAACGCGAGAAAGGTTGGCGTTAACTAGGATCGCACCAGTCAAGTTGGCTTCAGATAAAACCGCGCGATCCAAATCCGCTCCAGTGAGGTCCGCCCCACGGAGGTCGGCCCCACGGAGGTTTGCTCCGTTCAACCGCGTCCGATTCATATTAGTTTCCCTGAGGTTGGCATGGTAGAGATGACAGGGATTCATGAAGCAGCCAGACAAGTTGGCCCGCTGCAATACCGCTCCCATCAGATCTGAGTCCCTAACATCGGCGCCGCTAATATCTACTTGAGGAGCTCTAACGTAGCTCATGTAGGCAGCNTTCAGATCAAGATTGTCGTCGGGATTGGCTGTTCGCCATCGGGCCACGTGATCGCGGCCTCGTTTTACGAGTTGAACATGTTCCATATTCGCCATGTTTTTTGCTCCAGACCAGATTTTTGGGCCAGACGGGCCCGTTGACCGTCATTAAACCAGCGGTCACTGCGACTTTCCANTGCATTTGNTTAACCGCGTGGAATAATTATGGCCCGTTTATGAGTGCCATCACCAATCTTTGTATCGGCATCGTAAGCTTCCACTTTAAAGGTGAGACGATTGCGGTCGATTTCAATCAGCTCTGCGTAGGCAATAATGGTCGAACCGATATCGGCTCCAGCAAGATGTCGTATGTTCACCTCTATTCCCACCGAGACTTGCCCTTCTTCCAGGTGCCCGTTAGTGGCAGCCGAAGCTGCCTGCTCCATCAGTTGAATCATGGAGGGTGTACTGAATTTCCCCACGTGGCCCGCCACATTGTGGTCGCAAACCAAAGTCTGCCTTTGACCCTTAAGGCCGATGCTAATACTGGCGCTAGCCATGCTATGTATCCTCCATTAACTCTTTGAGAGCACGTATGCAGGCTCACCACGTTCAACACAAAAAGACGTGCGCCCACACATAATAGCAGATAGTCCGCCAGGCGCAATCAACGGCAAAACGCATGGTGGTTTTAACCGTATCCTACAACCCCTATAATATTGAAAGTGGTTTTTCGTATTACCCACCGCCAAGAGGTTATACAAGAGTACATACACATGCCCCCTATCCTAGAGACCTGATATGCCAACCAAAAGAGATTTTCTATCAGTTACCGATATAACGCCGGATGAAACCTTGGCTCTCTTAAAGAAAGCCAGGGACAGTAAGTTGCAACCCAAGAGCCAAAAGACACCTTTGTCTGGAAAGTCCGTCGCAATTTTGTTTGATAAACCATCCTTACGTACTAGGGTTAGCTTCCAGGTAGGCATTCAAGAATTGGGCGGCTATTCAGTTTTTCTAGGCGAGCAAGAAGTGGGCCTAGGCAGTCGAGAACCCGTATCCGATATAGCTAATGTACTTTCTGGATACGTAGACTTAATCATCGCCCGGATATCCAACCATGATCTCATCGTCCAATTGGCCAAATACGCCAGTGTTCCAGTGATAAATGCTCTTTCAGATGTTGAACACCCCTGCCAAGTTATGGCCGACCTTCTCACAATCTATGAATACAAAGATACTTTAGATGGACTAAGCCTGACCTATGTCGGAGACGGTAACAACGTGGCCAGAAGTCTTTGTCTTGCCGCGCCTGCTGTGGGGATGAATTTCACCAGCGCAACTCCTCAAGGATATACACTTGATGACCAGTCAGTACAATTAGCGCTCTCCCGTGCTGTTCCTGGAGCCACGTCAATACAGGTGAGGACTGTTATCAGTCCTACAGAAGCAGTGGTCGGTGCCGATGTAGTCTATACCGATGTCTGGGCCAGCATGGGTCAAGAGAAAGAAGCACAGGCCCGTCAAGTTGCATTTAAAGACTACACCGTCAGTCCTGAACTAATGCAGTTGGCAAACGCCGGAGCGCTATTCATGCACGATATGCCAGCTCATTACGGGGAAGAAGTATCCCCAGGAATGCTGGAACACCCTCAATCGGTGGCATTCCCCCAAGCGCATAACCGGCTACACGCGCAAAAGACAATCATGGAATTCTTACTCTCTGAGAACTAAGTATCCATTAATGTTGTGCAAACAAATTATAAAAACCAGAACCGTATATTGGTGTTGATTTGGCCATTCCCATAGTCGCAATCATTGGTCGACCCAACGTCGGCAAATCATCCCTCTTCAACCGTATCGTTGGCCGAAGACAAGCCATCGTCAGCGACGTTGCAGGAACCACTCGTGACCGATTGATGGCAGACGCTTGGTGGGACGACTTCCATTTCATATTGCTCGACACAGGCGGACTAGAGTCAGACCCAGAAGGAATCATCCGACAGCTGGTCCAGGAACAGGCTGAAATGGCTGTCGCAGACGCCGATGTCATCATATTTATGACCGACGTTGTTGATGGTCTTACCCATTCCGACACAGCTGCCGCCGAACTGCTACGCTACACTCAAAAACCTGTAATCCTAGCCGTAAATAAGGTCGACAACGACCTCAGAGAGTTCGGCGCTCCGGAATTCTACGCCCTCGGAATGGGAGACCCTGAACCAATCAGCGCCTTCCACAACTACGGGATTCACAACTTAATGGAGCGGGTGACCCAATATATGGTGCCCGACCCATTAGAACCCGATGACGACCTTAACCCTCTGGACGGGGAAACGCCAACCTACGATCAAGGAGCACTCAACCTTGCCATAGTCGGTCGCACAAATGTCGGCAAATCCAGCCTATTAAACGCGATACTAGGCGAAGAACGGTCCATTGTAAGTGACGTGGCCGGCACCACCAGGGATGCTCTGGACACAGCAATCACATACAACAACCATGATGTGGTGGTAATCGACACAGCCGGAATCCGACGTCCAGGCCAAGTGGCCAAGGGGATAGAGAAATACAGCGTGATCCGTGCTGTTGGAGCAGTTAATCGCAGCGATATTACAATTCTAGTTACAGACGCCTCTGAATTGGGCACAGGGCAAGACGCCCATATAGCGGGGCTGGCCTGGGAAATTTGCAAAGGATTGATCGTAGTCATCAACAAATGGGACTTATACGCAGATTTGGGGGTTGGCGCTCGCTACCGCGCTGCCGCTACCATCAGAGAAAGGCTCCACTTTATGCCCTACGTGCCCATACTGTTCACATCGGCATTGGAGGGTGAAGGTATCAAGACCTTGATGGATACAGCCCAGGATCTCTGGACGGAAAGGATGAGACTGGTGCGGTCTCGCGACCTTCAATTCATGCTAGCAGATGCCATGGCTGAACACATGCCGCCTGTCGTGAGGAAACATAGAGGTCATCGAGTCCAGATAAACCGGGTACAACAGGTAGGAATAAACCCACCCACTTTTCTTTTCACGGTAAACGACCCTCAATTAATTCACTACACCTACCAACGCTATCTTGAGAACAAGATTCGCGATACGTTTGGATTCGACCGCACTCACCTGAAACTGCTATTCAAAGAAAGGTAGTTTTCGGCCCAATCAGATAGAATGGCGTCTAATATCTACCCGAACCAAATCCAACCGTCGATAAAATAACCCTGAACAAATCCTGAATATGAAGCGACAGCCAACACCAATCATTATCCAAGCGATAGCCACACCCATCATTCTTGCAGGTGCGGTCGTTGTTCTTTTGGCCATGAAAGACCAACCAGAACTCGCCCAATACGGCTTGGTGATTCCTCTTGCCTATCTGATGGGATCCATTTCTTGGGGATACATGCTGCTGCAATTGAAAATGGGCGTGGATGTGAGGGAATACGGCAGTGGTCGAACTGGTATGTCTAACGTGCTACGGACGGGTGGGGTTAAATCTGCAGCGGTCGTTCTCGCTCTTGACACAGCCAAGGGAGTGGTCTCTGTTATCTTAGCCAAGGCAGTCATTGGAACAACCGCTGCCGAGGTAAGCGCCGGACTCATCGTATTGGTGGGCCACAACTGGCCTGTGTTTCTACAATTCAAAGGCGGTCGTGGCATACTGACAGCCTTAGGAAGCCTGGTAATTATAGCCCCTATCGCAGCGATTATCGCCACCGCTGCCTTTTTGACAGTAACTGGTATCAGCCGTTACATATCCTTGGGATCAGTTATTGGTGTGGTTATCGGAGCCTTGGCAATTCTAGGCTTAGCTCTGGCAAACTTCCATTCAGTCACATACTTGGTTTACGGTTTCATCGCCAGTTCAATAATCGTTTGGCAGCACCGAGACAATATCCAGCGAATTCGCAATGGCAACGAACGCCGACTTGGCCAAGCAGCCACGAAAGTGGAGTGATCCACAGTCAATTTCAGCCTCAGCGGCCCAAGCAACCTTAATCAATCCTCCTACTCTTTGTCTTCCCTAGCCTAGACTCACCCATTTTTTCTCAATAAACTAGATATGTCAGCCTCTTAGCAAGACGCGAATGTAATACGCAGGTCTGTAGCAACAGGTTGGGTTTAGTTGGACAATCAAGCAGCCATCATCGGAACAACCACTTGGGGGACGACTCTGGGCATACTATTAGCCCAGAACAACGTCCCCGTTACCATGCTGACTCGAACCCAGACCGAAGCACAAACCCTTGTTTCAGACGGCCGAAACACGAGGTTTTTACCAAATGTTCCATTTCCGAAAGGGCTGAACATCACCAGTCGTCCGGCAGAAGCTTTGAAAAACAGTGAATTAGTGATCCTGGCTGTGCCGTCTGATAGACTTAGAGAGAATGTCCAGCAGATCAAACCACATCTGAAACGCGGGGTCATTACCCTAAGCGCCACCAAGGGATTAGAACTACCCACTGCCCGGCGTATGAGCCAGGTAATCCACGACGAACTCCCCGACAGCCTACATTCGAGCGTATGCGTGCTATCAGGTCCTAATCTAGCCAAAGAGATTATGGCTGGTAAACCAGCTTCTACGGTCATCGCCAGCCAAAACCCTGAAGCAGCGGAAAGGTCTCGAACCATGCTAATGTCAACCAACTTCCGCGTATACACGAGTGAAGACGTCTTGGGCGTGGAACTCTCAGGAGCACTTAAGAACATTGTTGCTCTGGGCGCTGGTATCGGCGACGGCATGAACGCTGGAGAAAACGCAAAATCCGCCTTCATTACCAGAGGCCTGGCTGAAATAACCCGCCTGGGTATAGCCGCCGGTGCTAATCCGCTGACATTCGCAGGATTAGCCGGTTTGGGAGATTTGGTAGCCACTTGCTCCAGCCGACTCAGCCGAAACCGTTACGTGGGGGAGCAACTCGCTAATGGCCGATCGTGGACCGAAATAAGCGATTCCATGGATAACGTGGCGGAAGGAGTGAACGCGACTCAAGCTGCACTAGTTCTCGCTAAAGAACTAGGCGTAGAGATGCCCATCGCAGAGATGGCATCAAGGGTACTGTTCGACGGTCTATCATCACAAAAAGCCCTGACCGAATTAATGTCACGCCCCGCCCGTTCTGAGTGGTAAATCGATAGAAGGGTTTCTTAACTCCTCTGTTACCTAATCAGACCTGGTCCTAGCTCCGGTATCTTATCCAGTAACCATGCAGCAGCTACTCTCCGATGACAATTATCTCCTGCCGGTTCAAAGCATAGCAATGTAAAGTCCTCTTCCGGTTTCAAAGCTCCCAACCAATCTTGAAAACACGCTTCCCAATCGTAATTAGTTTGAAGCTCCACTCGGTATTCTTCTGAAAAATCTGTAAAATTCATCTTTTCATCACGATACAGCGCCAAAATCCTACGTGATGGGTAGAAAAACGGTTGAACGTCCCAGTTAGTAGTTCGCCCTCTAGGGTGGGCCCTAGAGATTCGGTACGATTTACCATGCCAATGCTCTGGATTGTAATAACTAGCAGTGTATAGCATCAGCTAAACCTTCTAAAGAAATCCAATGTGAGCGAGTCTGCCGTAAGTTCATTCAGAATTTGGTCCGGAATTACCAATTCCGAATGAACTTATGGCCTGCCTGGCCAAAAACAGGACGGCTCCAAGAATAATGACACTGATATAGGTGATAGACCGGTCTATAAGCACCAATGCCGCCGCAGCGTTGGCAGAAATGCTAGATAGGCGCACCGCCAAGCTGGCAACGCCAGATTCCACTGCGCCAACTCCTCCGGGAGTGGGAACCAAGGTGAGCAACGAGTTAGCTAGGGTCAAGAACACGACTAAACTGAAACTAATATCATAGCCCAGAGCCTTAACAACCAAGAACATTCTCAGTATTTCCGCCAACCAGCCCAACAAACCCCAAACTGTCACAATAGGCAATCTTTGAAAACTACCCATGGTCCCTTGGTGAAACCGCTCGTAGCGGAGAGCCATCCAAGATGGCATATTTCGAAGTAATAATCCCTTAGCCCAGGTCATGGCTACCAGAATTATGGTCAATCCAGCAACCAATAACACGGCCAGACCGAATAACACCCAGGTCACGCTATCCAGCAGAAACGGTATTGCGCTTAACAACAGCAACACCACGAGTACTGTGTCCAGTGACCGCTCCGCCAATATGGTGCCCATGGTGCGAGAGAACGAGCCATCTTGTTCATCCCTGTAGAGGTAGGCTCGGTAAGCATCTCCCAGCCTCAGCCAACCTATAGAATTGGCGAACCAGCCCAGTAACAGCAATTGACTACAATAAAACACTCCAGGTACGGATTCTTTGTCGACATCGGCATTCTGCAGCAACATGCGCCAACGAATGCCCCGGAATAGAAAAGTGGTGTAGTGAACCAAGAATGCAAGGACGAGGTACCAGAGGTTGGCGCCCATAACCTCATCCCACATTGTTCCCAGGTCAACATCGAACCTGGTTGCCATAAACACTAGGAACAATACCGCCAACATCATCGAAACGATCACAGGAAGGGATAGAACTCGGCGCAATATCGATAGCCGCGCGAACTCTAACTCATCCTGTGAGCATGCGTCCTGAGGCATGATGTTAAAGTTCCGTATTAACCCTTGAAATAACCTGCATGTCAGCCTGGTGTATCAAATCACGGGCCAGAGTTATTCGTGAAGTTGTTTAGGCAAGTTGAACGTAATGTCTTCTTCCACTCCAGACACCATGGTCACTTTTTCCGGAGCCAAGCGTTTAATCACTTGCTCAACTAGCACTTCTGGGGTTGAGGCGCCTGATGTGATACCAACTTTCTCTTTCCCGGCAAGCCAGGCAGGATCGATCTCTTCCGGACCATTGACCAGGTAAGCGGGCACTCCCAAGGACTCGCCAACTTCCCTGAGGCGGTTACAATTGGAGCTGTTCTGCGCGCCGATAACCAACACGAGCTGAACCTCTCCAGACATTTTATAAACGGCGTCCTGACGATTCGTCGTGGCGTAGCAGATATCATTTCGAACTACTGCGTTAGTGAATTTACCCTGAATCGCATTAATTGCTTGAGCAGTATCGCCAACAGAAAGCGTTGTTTGAGTGAGCACCGCCACTTCCTGATCATCATCCCAGCCTGTGGATGCAATGTCTTTGAGGTCGTCCACCAAAGCCATTTCAACCTGACCCATGGTTCCTCGGACTTCCTGATGACCTTTGTGACCCACCAAGATCACTTTCTTACCCTCTCGGTGGTATTTCTTAGCCTCATTATGAACCTTTGTAACCAATGGGCAAACAGCATCAATCACCGTCAAGTTCAAAGCCTTGGCCTTAGCAAAATCCTCTGGTGGAGAACCATGAGCTGAGAATATCACCAAAGAGCCTTCGGGCACCTCTTCGACTTCCTCCACAGTAATGGCCCCACGGCGTTCCAGATCGTTCACCACCCACGGGTTATGGACTATCTGATGCTTAACGTATACCGGCGGCCCGTATTTTCTAAGGCAGATGTCCACAACATCAATGGCACGAACCACACCGGCACAGAATCCTCTGGGTGAACTGAGCAAGACCTCCAAGGCCTTTCCTCCTATTCGAACTTAGCGTGGATTCTAAATCCATGCTAAGCAGTATTCGCTTATCCTCAAGATTAATCGCCTTGTCAATCATCATTGCCCATCCAGCTGGGCAAATTACAGACACCTTTAATCATAGCGCATGTGATTGAGAATATATATGGATATTTACGACTATGAAAGCAGCCTGATTCACCTTTTTTAGGCTCAAACCCTATGCTATAATGCGCGTTGCTCCAAATTGAACTTGGTATAACTATGTCTGACTATAAATACGTCCTACTAGAAAAAGACCCCGTGGAACATATAGCCAGGTTGACCATCAACCGCCCTGACCGTCGGAACGCCCTCAATGATGCGGCCACAGATGAAATGGGGATGGCTTTAGAAGATGTGGCAGATGACGACGACGTAAGGGTATTGATCCTAACTGGCGCCGGCGGGTCATTCTGTGCTGGCGCTGACCTGAACACGCTGAAAGGTGGTAGCGACCCAGGAGTTCTAACCTCAGAGAATAGCGATGATATTCGCCGGGGCTTCCGCGGCCCTCATAAAATGATCCTGGCAGTCCAACGGATGGAGAAACCAGTGATCGCTATGATTGACGGCACCGCAGTCGGGGCCGGATTTGATCTGGCCTGCGCCTGTGACATCCGGATCGCCACCCAAAAGGCCAGTTTCATGGTAGCCTACATCCGTGTTGGCCTATTCCCAGGATTCGGCGGAACCTGGCTATACCCGAGGACACTGGGCAGCATGGGAAAGGCCGCAGAACTACTGTTCACCGGTGATTTCCTACCGGCCGATGAGGCATACAGACTAGGCTTCCTAAATCGATTGGTTGATTCGGAGGATCTAGAATCGACTACAATGGAAATGGCACGCAAGATTGCCGCCGGACCACCCGTTGCCATGAGACTTTCCAAGCTGATGCTCTACAAAGGCTTAGAGTTTGACCTGGAAACAGCCTTGAAGATGGCCGCTGCGGCAGAGACAATCACACTGACTTCCCAGGATCATGAGGAAGGCACTAAGGCGATCCGCGAGAAGCGAAAACCTAATTACGAGGGCCGTTAATGAACCCGATCCTTGACGAACTAAAGGTCTTCACTGGGAACAGCCATCCGGCACTAGCCCAGTCGGTCTGTGACTACCTAAAAATACCGTTGGGACAAGCTGAGGTTTTCAAGTTCGCCAATGACAATTCATTTGCCCGGATTCATGAGAATATCCGTCAACGCGACGTCTTTATAGTTCAACCAACCTGCTTCCCGGTCAACGACAACCTGATGGAACTTCTAATAATGATCGACGCCTGCAAAAGGGCTTCTGCAGGACGCATTACAGCAGTGGTGCCTTATTACGGCTACGGCAGAACTGACAAAAAAGACCAACCTCGCGTCGCCATCACCGCCCGACTCGTAGCTGACCTTCTAACAGCTGCAGGAGCAGACCGTCTCCTAACCATAGACCTCCACGCCGGACAAATTCAGGGCTTCTTCAACATTCCCGTGGACGAGTTGACTACCATGCCCATAATGGGAGAATACTTTGAGGCTAAGGAATTACAGGACTTGGTAGTTGTCGCAGTGGATATCGGAATCAGCAAGAAGGCACGAGATATGGCTGAACTGCTGGGGGCTCCCCTAGCCATCATCGAGAAACGGCGGGTCGGCAACGACGACCAAAACGAAACCATGAATGTCATCGGTGATGTTGAAGGTAAAATCGCATTGACCTTCGACGACGAAATAGATACGGGCGGCACCATAGTAAACGCGGCAAAAGCCTTATCCGAGCAGGGAGTAAAGGAAGTCTTCTGCTGCGTAACCCACCCTGTTCTCTCACGAAACGCCTCTGAACTAATGGCCAAAAGTCAATTCAAAGAGGTTGTGGTAACCGACACTATCCCAATGTCGGCTGAAAAGCGCAATGGCAAGTTCACCGTCCTTTCAGTAGCCCCGCTTCTGGGTGAGGCCATCTACAGAATTCACAAGGGCCTGTCGGTGGGCGACCTGTTCACTAAAACCGTCTAGTCGTACAGCTCAACATCGTAATCGCTACATCCCACGCTACGTTTTCTATGGGTCGCTCTTCGAGGTATAATTTGCCATCGCCCATTCCCTGTCACTCGCTTTCCATAATTCAAAGGCAAGCATCAAACATCGGAGGACTTTTCACCAATGTATGACCTCATAGTAAAAGGCGGAACGGTNGTTGATCCNTCTCAAAACTTGCACGCGCTCAGNGATGTTGCCATTGAAGAAGGCAAGATTGCCAAAATAGCGGTAGACATCCCTGCCGATGAAGCCAAACGGGTCGTAGAAGTCAAAGGCAAGATGGTCACTCCCGGAATAATCGACATCCACACCCACGTCTATTCCGGAGTTACCGACAACGGAGTTGATCCAGACATCGGCGGCGTCCGGGCCGGCGTCACAACTATGGTTGATGCCGGAAGTTCTGGATGTGACACATTCCAAGGCTTCCCTCAACACATCATCCCCAACACGGCTACTGAGATCATCGTTTTCTTACACATCTGCCGAACTGGCCTAGCGACAAACCCAGACATATTTAGCCCTCAGAGTATAGACCTAGATAAAACTATCGAGACAATCACCAACTCAAACGGTGTCATCACCGGAGTCAAGGCAAGGATGGTGTCGCCTGCTTTGGAAATCATGGGTATAGAAATGCCTAAGATGGCAAAACGAGCCGCGGTGGAAGCTGGNGTTCCTCTGATGGTGCACATCGGAGACACCCTCAAACGTTATGACCCCAACGTAATCCGCGAATTATTGCCTATATTAGACAAAGGCGACATCGTCACCCACTACTTCACTGGAAATCCTGGTGGCGTTCTCGACGCAGACGGCAAGCTTGTGCCTGAAGCCAAAGAAGCCCACGACCGAGGTGTCTGGCTGGACACTGCCCATGGCCGCATGAACTTCACATTTGATGTGGCCGACAAGGTGTTAGACCAAGGCGTGTTGCCTCACTGCATCAGCACTGACCTGACCGTGCCAGGTCGCCAAATCACCGTCCACAGCATGACTGAAATGATGACTCGATTCCTAGCAATGGGCTTCACTTTTGACCAGGTGGTAACCATGTCAACTGAAAACCCAGCCAAGGCCGTGGGTGTTGCGGACCGTTTAGGCACTCTGGCCGTCGGAAAACAGGCTGATATATCAGTTCTTGAGATCAAAGAAGGAAACTGGATGGTCTATGACATCGTAGGCGACGGCAAAAAGAGCGACAAAGCCGTTATTCCAATCATGGCTATTAAGAAGGGAGAGGTATTCGAAGCCGGCTGGGGCCCTCGCCCTTGGGGCTGGGAGCCTGACTCAGCCTAGGCTTATAAGACCATCACAGGACAAATACCCGAACATATTATATAAAGGAATAAAAAGAAAGGATTTCAAGCTAAGAATCCTCCTTCGTAACCCTCATTTCTTTCTATTTTTGCGTCTCTGGTTCTTTATTTGTCTCTGACTTCTTCCTTTCTCGACGTAGTATTGGACGGGTCATCTTCTTTACTTGGTGGTTCAGGCTGAAGCGGCGTTTTACATTATCGGCTATAAGTGGAGCTACTTTTGGGTTACCTGCCACCAACGGAGCAGCCCAATTCCGAAGTTCCTTCATGCTCGGCGGATGTGTCTCCCAGGTAGGAACCAATGAACCCATCGGATGCCAACGCTTCTCACCTCGAAATCGGGTCATTACCAATCCACCCGCCTCCTCTACAGCCAATGCACCACCGACCATGTCCCAAAGTCGAGGAGCGCCAAACATAGCATATTGAAGGACACCTCGAGCGGTCATAGCCAACTCGTAGGCAATGCTGCCCGTAGTCCTAACTTCCCCGGCCTTTCCGGCCAGTTTTCCCGTGAAACCCTGTCCAACTCCAAAATAACCGGGGACTCCGATCAGACGGCTGGGCACTGGCTCGTCCGACATGTACACGGAAACCGGATCGTCATCAGCAAAACACCCCCCTCCTTTCCGACAATGGAGCACAAATCCGCCCTCAGTCTTTGAACTCGAACCTGTAGGCCAGGGAATATAGACGGCCGCAGCAATGGGCCATCCCCGGTACATAACGCCAATAGATGACGCAAACATGGGCAGCCCGTTCATGTAGTTGGTGGTTCCGTCCAGTGGATCTAACACCCAAAGAATATCCTTGGCCAGGTCCTCAGACTCCTTCTCTTCTTTAGTGCCTTCTTCCCCCAAAACACCATGATGTGGAAAACGTTTGGCGATCTCTCCCGTCAAATACTGTTGAGTTTCTTTGTCTACGGCAGTGACCGGGTCTCTCTCATGTTTATCTTTAAACTCAACCTGAACTTGGCTGCCAAAGTGTCCAGACAATATCCGGCCGGCTCCTCGGGCAATCTCTACCGCGAACTGTTCTATCTCTTCTACCAGAGCGTCATCCAAAAGATGTGGTTTGGCTTCCATTAAACTCGACTGCCGCGCTTGATTTCGCCTCGTATCACGCTCAAGGCGATAGATTTTGAGTATAGCATGGGTCAGGCCCTAGGCTTTGCCTGATATAATCTTCGTTGCTACCTATACCAGGCAGACTTCTATTGAACGAAGGACCCTCTATTCAAGGGTAACGAGGACTAATCATGGACTTGGGATTGAAAAACAAGGTTGCCATCATCGGAGGCGCCAGCAAGGGTTTGGGCAGGGCTTCCGCTCAAGTACTGGCGGAAGAAGGCGCCAAGATTACTATCTGCAGTCGTACCAGCGCAGACCTGGAACAAGCAGCCACTGAGATCCGCGAGTCCACCGGATCCGAGGTCATGACCTATGCCGCCGACCTGGACAAGCTTGATTCCATCACCGGAATGATCAAAGCTACCGTGGATCACTTTGGTGGGTTGGATATCTTGGTCAATAACTCAGGTGGACCGCCCCTAGCCCGTTCCGCAGACGCCACCGAAGAACAATGGGAAACGGCTGTACAGCGCTCTTTGATCTTCTTTGGCCGAATGTGCCGGGAGAGCATACCTCACCTGAAGAGCCGAGGCGGCGGACGCATCATCAACATACTAGCCAGCACCGTCTACAACCCAATCCCCAACTTGGCTCTTTCCGGCGCCACCCGCATGGGCGTGGTCGCCTACGCCAAGAGCCTGGCAGACGAAATTGGTCGGGACAAGATTCTGGTCAACAACGTCTGTCCTGGGTCCATCCTGAGCGACCGGATGCTCTCCAACGTTACATCAAGGGCTAATGAGTTGGGCATCAGCATTGAAGACGCTCTAGCCCTTAGAGCTGAGGACACTGCTCTAGGCCGAGTAGGCGAACCGGTAGAATTGGCCAATCTAGTCGCATTCCTGGCATCAAATAAATCCACCTACATCACCGGCACAACCATCCTCGTGGATGGAGGACTTGTCCGTTCAGTGATGTAGTGAGCAACCGATCATTGCCTTCGGAAGGCTCCGGATATGCTGTCTATCCAATAAAGCTCGGTTCTGCTCATAAAATAAGTCCATAAAAGTATGTAGAACCGTAAACGTGAAGACAAGAGTGTGCCCATCAATGGTATTTGAACGCAAACATGCCCAAGAACCCGAAGACGCTGCCGGCTACCTAGATAGAGGCAATCGCTACAGCCGGAACGGCGTCTACCACAAAGCTATAGAAGACTACGGGAAAGCCATCGAGATGGAACCGGAGTTCGCCGAAGCCTTTTATCACCGGGGCTGTTCGTGGTACGAGGTAGGCAAGAATGAATACGCCATAGCCGATTTGACGCGAGCCATCGAATTGGATCCTATGGCTGACTCATATTATGGTCAGCGTGCAATAGTCTACATATTCCAAGATGAACCCGAACTGGCCCAAGCCGACGAAGAGGTATGCCAAGAACTGCGTATCCGTGCACAAGAAAACAAACTGGCCAAATAAAAAGAACGAAAGATTTACCGCAACAAAAATCGCTAGTTACAAACATATTTGAAAAATATTGCTATAACAATAATGAGCTAAACAATTTGCAAGCACCATGACTAGCCTTGCTCCGTCACGAATATTTCAACCTGATACCTCCTTTGATTCAGCGGCCTTATACATTTCCAATGGTCAATTATTACTTCCAGACTAGGCCATGCTGTCAGTACTCGAACAAAACAGTTCATTCTTAGATATACACAAAAGAGCAATTCGTAATTAGACAACTATCAAGAGGGCATCCCGATTAATCAGGATGCCCTCTTGATAGTCTGGTTCGTTAGCTTTAAGAAGCTGGTTTAAAAAGAGGGACTGATATCTGAGGAGTAGCCTGTTGGAAAGTCACTTCCACAGACATTCCGATGCTGACGTCCTTGGGGTCGCATTCCACAATGTTGGTGAACATACGGACTCCCTCCTCCAGTTCCACCAGGGCAAGAACGTAAGGTCCGGTGTCAAAGCCCTGAGTCCGGTTCTGATTAGTCACGGTGTAAGTCCATACAGTACCTCGGCCGGTGGAGGGAAACCATTTAATGTCGCTAGACCAACAATTGGAGCAGATACCTCGCGGGTACCATTGGAACTCATTACAGCTATCGCACTTCTGAATCAAAAGAGTCCCGCGTCGAGCCATGTCCCAGAAGGTCTTAGTTTCACCGTTGATAGTGGGCAGGGGCTTATTCCAAGTTGTCATTATCTAATCCTTTGCCAGGATGACTGTGCCACCGCTATGGCGAGAACCCAAAGCTCCGCCGGTACCGTGACACAAAGCTATCTTGCAATCCGGAACCTGTCTCTCGGTTCCCTCGAACTGGCCCCGCAATTGTCTAGTAGCTTCCAGCAACAGGAAGAGACCTCGCATGCCAGGATGGTTGGAGGACAAGCCGCCACCGTCGGTGTTGATAGGCATATCACCGCCCAAACCGATACGACCGTTGAGAACGTACTGACCGCCCTCACCCTTCTCACAAAACCCTAAATCTTCCAGCGTCTCGATCACAGTTATCGTGAACGAGTCGTAAATCATGGCCATGTCGATATCCTTCTGGGTAACACCAGCCATCTCAAAAGCAGGAGCATGACTCTGCTTAGCTGCGATATACATCAGATCTCGCTTGCCTGCGCCTTGATGAGCTACTGCTTCTCCCGCTCCCAGAATCCAGACAGGCTTCTGCTTGCAATTTCGGGCCAATTCAGGAGATGCCACCACAACCGCTCCGCCGCCGTCGGTGATGACGCAGCAGTCGTTGCGATGCAACGGAGTGGAAACCACTGGAGACCGCATGACATCTTCAACGGTGATGGGGTCACGGAACAGAGCCTCTGGATTTAGAGAAGCGTGTCTACGCATGGTCACAGCCACCTCTGCAAGCTGCTCAGAGGTTGTTCCGTACAGGTGCATATGACGCTGGGCAATCATCGCATACAAGCCTACGGTCGTGAGACCGTACAGTTCTTCAAAACTGTCTGGGGATGGATCTAACCGTGGGTGACCCTGACGGCTGATGCCACCGGTACCCACAGATACACCACCAGAACGAGCTTGGGTGGCGTAGGTAATGACAGCGCAATTGATACGGCCAGCATGTATGGCGTTCAATGCGTGGGAAAGGTGGAACTCAAAGGATCCCCCGCCCACGGTGGTGTTATCAACCATCTTAGGGTATAGATTCAGGTAATCGGCCAGGTTTAATCCACTGTTTCGAACCGACATTGACGCACAGAACAGGCCGTCAACATCCTTCTTTTCGAGTCCAGCATCTTCCAAAGCTTTTTGAATGCTTTCTGCTTGTATCTGCAGTTCGCTCTTATCCGGCGCGTACCGAGTGATGTGTTCGTGCACGCCGACAATCGCGGCGGCACGTCTCAGGTCTACCATTGGTCGGAGCCCTCCTTTATTGAGTGTTTTACGAATCTGTGGAGTCTGCCCGTTCGCTGGCTATCTAACAAAACAGCAAACCATGAAAAGCGCCACTCCCCAGTTAGCGGATATAGACCAAGTTCTACTCGCACATCAATGTACTTTAACTTCTAGACCTTGAAAACTTAAATATCCCGTATAAACATCGGCCTAATTATCGACGAGCCTAGATCGGAACACAAGACTCGAATTTGGCCAAATGAACGAACCAATTACAATAGTTGTTATATTTGTTTAGCCGTCGTCCTCTTTAAATTAAACCCTTATATGTTCGATGACCGTAAATCGGCTTTCCCTAGCAAGACCATTGGATCCCTGAGGCGTTGTCCAAAATTTTGATAACTGCACAAACATGAATCAATACTGACGCAAGTTAAAATGATTCAAAATTCTTTTTATATTCGGCATCGTTAATCAAGCCATGCAGAAAGAGCTTCCATCGACTCCCTGTTACAGCTATAGTATTGCCGCACGATTGACCTCAAATTCTATATTGGTTAATTAGATCTAATCTGTAAGTTATCTATGGAGGGCGGCTAGAAAGTGGCATCAACAATAGCGATTCTAGGCGGGACTGGACCTGAAGGCAAAGGATTGGCATTGCGGCTGGCCATGGCGGGAGAAACACCTATAATCGGGTCGAGAGATTCCGGTCGCGGGTCCACCGTAGCCGAGGAATTGTCCCAGACCGCTCCTGGAATAGTCATCAATGGTTCTGACAACCATGGTGCAGTCTCAGCAGCTGACGTTATTTTCCTGGCATTTCCCTATGAAGGCCAACGTTCGGTGTTAGAAGACCTTGCCTCCGATCTGAAGGGCAAGATCGTGGTCAGCGTCATCGCTCCCATGAAGTTCGAACGGGGTAAAGGCGCCAGCGCTGTGGAGGTTGTAGCTGGTTCAGCCGGAGAGGAAGCCCAGGAGATGCTCCCAGAGTCACTGGTGGTGGCCGCGTTCCAAAACGTCAGCGCCGAAGAGCTTCTTAATCCAGACACAATCATGCAAGGCGATGTGGTGGTATGTTCTGACCATCCAACAGCTAAGAAATTGGTCATGGATATGGCCGACAAGATCAACGATCTACGAGGTGTGGACGGTGGCAGTCTGGCAAACTGCAAATACGTGGAGCAAATAACCCCACTCTTGGTCAACATCAATCGCATCTACAAGACTCACGCCAGCATCAAAATAGTTGGCATCGACCAATAATCAACAAATACTGGAGAAGACATGCCTAGAGCAGTGATTGACCTCAATACAGAAAGCGGACTAGCCGCCGTCAAGGGCCAATGGAAATTCGCCCAGGGTCTGGTACCCGGCGAACCCAACGAGGGTTTGGTATCCCAAATTGAAGGGTCTCCTGCTCGACTAGCGGAGTACGATGACTCAAACTGGGAGATCTGCACCGATCTGGCAAAGTGGATCAGCCACGGGTTCTCATTCGTCTGGTACCGAATCAACGTAACGTTCCCGGAAACGGTGGACGGTCACCCTACTGCCGGGGTAAGAGTCCAATTTGAGACCTGTATCGACGACTACGGGGAACTTTGGATTGACGGGGTATGCGACCGCCACCGCGGAGCAGTACAGGGGTTCAACGTTCCCCAACGTGTTTTGATGACTGAGGAGGTCACACCCGGGGAGCAGCACAGCATAGCTTTACTGGCTGCCAACGGGCCGATGGCAGCCCCTGGAGGGGCCGTCTTCGTACGCTACGCCAACTTGGCTTTTGAGTGGCGTGAAGCGGGTTATTAGGCTTACTCATTTGGTCTAACGAAGTCGTTGGGGCGACGGGGGACGGGGGTCATCGTCATCTTCATCGTCGTCATAGTTAAGCATGGAATCGGGGGCCTCAAAACCCATCGCCTCCAGATCAATACGCAACTTGCGGCAGAAGACCTCAGCGCTTTCATTGACGGGCAACGTGATTTCAACCATCCCGTCAGCCACCCTTTGGATGGATCCGGGGTCTTCTTTCGTGAGTTCGACACGTACGGACTCGCGGTGGATTCCCAAGGAGTCTGTCACCTCGAAAATCGCCTCCATATCTTCCATTCCTATTAGTTCTTCAGCCATCACCCTACTCGCAGAATAGTTTACCAGTGATAGATCACACAGCAATAAAGATTAGGATAATACGTAATCCGCCTGCACTAGAAATTAGTTAGGTGCAAGCAGTTAATCCTCTGGCGGCCACTTGGTACCTCCCTGAAGGGGCAAGTCTGGTTGGTCCCCCGACAAAGCTTCAGAAACCAAACCGCTAAATTCTTTAAGAATAACTTCCCCCCAGTCCTGGGCATGCTCAACTCTGTATGCGTTGCGCCGTCCTCGCTTGGCTCTCCGTGCCTCAGCTTCATCCATCCCTGAAGTTTCCCTATTAATGACTTCGTCCATAGCATCAATGCTCGGCACCAGGCTATTGGCAGTCTCGATAAAGCGAACCTTCTGGTTCATATCTTGGTCCATGACAACAAAGATGGGCACCGTGCCAGCCCGGTGTTCAGGCAACAGGCTATTGCTCAACTCTAATTCGTCGTCCCGGTTGAACACCTGAAGGATTATATTAGGAGCCTTGTCCGCCAGTTTCAAAATAACTGGGGTAGTGCTCATGGCGTCTCCGCACCAATCGGCAGTAAATACGGCCAACTTAATGGGCTCGCTCAAGGCATTGAACAGGTTCAATGATTCCAAGGGAACCTGAACCGTTTCATAAATAGATACGAAAGGATCTTTATTAACCTTAATTTGGTCGATGTACTGCTGGGTGGTCATACCTTGAACGAATTTTTCTTGAGTTAGTTGTGTTCCACGAGTGGATGCCATTTCGGCCACCCCCGAACTTAATATCACGTGCCTAGTTTCTCAATATTAAACGCAGTTGGCAATGGGATACTAAAAGCCATAGCGTCTCGACGTATTCCGTTATCTGTCGCCATGATAAAATTGTTCGTTCGATTTTCGAATACCTGATAATTAATAACCTTGCCTATTGGAGGCTCAAACTTGGCCGATGAAGCCACCGTGCCCTTTTTAAAATATGCGCTCTTCTGCCAGGACACCGCTGAAGAAGAAAATGGCGACCTGACCCTAAAGGGTATCGTTGACCTTCTAGACATACCCGAACCAGACGGTTCATCCGAACAGGAGAGCCCAGTACTCACCAACGTTGATTACAATCTTGCATTTTGCATCGGCGGAGTGACTCCCGGTGACCACCACCTATTCGTAACCCTGAAAACCCCTGGTATCCCGCTAGACACGCCTCCAGCTCAGAAAGTGGAATGGGACGATGGAATTCTCTTCCAACGTTGGATAAAAACCTTCCGTATTCCCGTCCAGGCACCAGGAGTCCATTCCGCTGCGATCCTATTTGATGGAATTCCCTTGGGCGAAGCCAAATTTCTGGTTCGGTTCGTTGAAAAACAAGACCCAGACAAATCCTGACTACTTTCCAATTACACCAGGTTAAGTTGAATCACCGAACCTGTATAGCTATAATCGCAACACGCTCAAAGGCAACATAATAACGTCCGATATATGGAGCTAAACAGTTGGCTAATCAGACTGGCAAACGATATGTATGCAGCAAGTGCGCTTCCGAGTTCATTGTTACCAAAGGCGGAGATGGAGTTATCACCTGCTGCCAGATCCCCATGGAACTCAAGTAATCAGACCGCCCGCATCACACTTTAAAAGTTTTCCCGGAGGACGACCAAATGGCCAACCAATTAGGTAAACGATATGTCTGTGAGACCTGTGGCAGCGGAGTACTCTGCACCAAGAGCGGCGATGGCGAGATAGACTGCTGCGAAAAACCCATGGATATTCAGGAACCCCGGAAACTTCCCTCCTCAGACTAACTATCACCACGACCCTAGTTCGGTTTTAAATAACTACCGCAAAAAGCCCTGCTCAGTAGAGCAGGGCTTCCTATATCCTACTAATTTCTCTAAATATCGCTAGACTTACGCTATAAGATACTCGTACATCTGCCGTTTGATTACCCGTCTCCAACTCTTCCCAATCTCAGATAAAGATTCTAAAGCCGTATATTATCCTCTGAGTCACAAAATTAATTTTGATTCCAACCATCTAAACATCTATCTCTTCTTGTCTCCATCGATAATGGATTCGCCAACATATCATCGAGCGTAAAGACTTGATCTGATCGATCGGTTTCTCTATCACCAGCGTGGTTCAACATCCAGTGGGATATCGAGGAGGTGTTTCCCAAGTTGTTCCCGCACCAAATCAGGGGCGCTTACTGCGTGTAGAGTGCCCATGCGGACGTCACGGTAATAACGCTCGAATGTATCTGTCTCGTAGAGGCCGTGAGCACCCCTTACTGCAAAAAGTCTATCCACAGCTTTTTGGGCGTTTTCTCTAGCAACCAATCCGGCCATTTCCACTCGGGCGGCGTCTTCGGGCATAAATTCCTCTCCGTTCATTGCTTTAACCGTGATTTTTCGGACTTCTTGTATCAACAGCGCACGGCCAGCTTCGATGAACATTGCGGCATCCGCCACTGCGAACTGATTCCCCGGCATACTGCCTCTAGGTTTGCCGCCCAACGTCATACTGCGAGCTTTACCAAACTCGATGGTCTCATCTATGGCTGCTTGGGCAACACCCAACATCATTCCGGACATCCAAACTCGGGCCTTAGTCGGAACTTTCAAGGCATACGGTCCGTTAGGCAACCACGGTTCATGACCTAAGGGACGGTTATCCACCGGCGTCATATCCTCAGGAACAAATACGTTGTCCAAAACCACGTCGTGGCTCATTGAACCTCTGCCAGCCATTGCCATCCATGTTTCGTCTATAACCAAACCAGGTTGGCTAGTGGGAATGATTATCCAGCGATTATAAGCAGGGGGCGTTCCCGAACCCTTCCATGTGGGAGATGGACCAGGGACCATAGTGCTAAGAAACATCCAGGTGGAGATACTGGAGCCACTGACAAATGGCCAGCGACCAGATGAAACGAATCCGCCTGGTGCAGGCTTGGTATCTCCTCCAGGGATGGCAGCATGGGAGATTAGGGAACCGTTTTCCACCACATCTTTGATTAGCCAGTTTGCATCCTCACCCATAAGCCCCATGGCGCGAGTACAGAGCACAGAGTGGTTACCCATGATCCAGGCCGTGGACGCGCAAGCCCCGCCGATGAGTTCGTAGAGGGCCACTTGGGTCACCAAGTCAGCCTCGGTACCTCCGTTTTCCTTTGGAATAGCGACGGTCAGCAACCCTGCATCATGAAGATCTTGGATGTTCTCTAAGGGCACTCTGCGTGATTGGTCGGTCTCCTTAGCCCGCCCAGCAATCTTAACAGCCGCCTTTTTTGCCGCCTCAACCAATTCTGTCCTAGGTTCGATAATTTCCGAAAGCTGTTTTTCGTTTGCTACCATTGCCGTTCCTCTAATAAGTTGTACCTACATACCTGACTATGGGACCAGCATTGCCCTAGTGATGGGAGTCTGACTTTGGTCCCATTCCGCTTGGGCGAAGGCATCGTTGACGTCAGCCAGAGGGAAGGTATGGGAAACAATTTTCTCAAAAGGAAGGCTGTCTTTTTTGCGAACTAGGAAGTTAAGCAACCTGGGCAACAATTCTGGCTTATACATAAGCGAACCAACGATATTCTTGCCAGTGAGCAGTTTGGAAGGGTCTATGGACACTTCTTTGCCTCGTACGATATCTCCGATCTCGACAAAAGTGCCGCCATTGCTCAGCATGTCGATACCTTCAGATAGCAGTTCAGCACGCCCAACTAACTCCATCACCACGTCGGCTCCCCGATCGTCGGTCAATTCCCTCACTCGGCGAAGCCGAGTCTCCCGAGTATTGAACTCTTCAATATTTATCGTGTGATCTGCTCCGAACTCCTCGGCCAACTGCAGCCTGTTCTCCAGGCGGTCCATCACAATCACTCGGTCGGCACCCATCTCTTTTGCCATGGCTGTGGCGTGGATACCAAGCCCACCTGCTCCCTGGATAACCACGTAATCACCTTCTCCAGCTTGAGCGCGGATAAGCCCAGTAGTAACGGTACCCATGGCGCAGTTCACCGGACCCAAGATGTTCTCATCCAATTCGTCTGGGACTTTGAAAAACGGGTGGCGATCGGGGAGGTACAAGTAATCAGAGTAGGTGGCTACAAAATAAGGCCACACACCAGCGGCCGGGTAATTCCGATTCATGCACCAGTTAGTATTGCCCTTCAGGCATTGGCGACAGTGGTAACACGGGAAGACAGCAGCGTAAATCACCCTGTCCCCCTTCTTAATCGGAGCTCCTGCTGAGTCAGTGTCTACTCCATCACCTAGAATCTCAATTACTCCAGTACCTTCATGACCCATCGCACGACCAGTTGGAGGTAGTGGCAAGTTCACATTGTTCTGGTCGCCGCGCCAAGTGTGAAGATCTGAACCACACACTCCAGCCTGAGTCATGCGTAGAATCACTGCACCTGGAGCCGGCTCTGGCACTTCGTATTCTTCAATTACAAAAGGTTTGCCGTATTCCTTGCAAACTACTACTCGACCTTTCATACATACCTCCTACCAAATACAATCATCGATTTCACCTAGGGCCATAACAATGGTCTTTAATTCAAATATCGATTGCACCCCCAGTCATATTAGGAAAATAAAGGAGCCGGTAACATAACACACCATCCTATCCCAGTACGACCACAGGTCGACATGACAATCAATATACGGGTTTCTAATTTTGACACCATATAGGGCCACTGCTAAACTCGCCCAAATCGCCTTAGGAGCCTGCAACATGCCCGCACGAACGGGGCAGCAGTATATTGACCGTTTATCAAAAAACCCTGCCGAGGTATGGATCGGAGGTAAACAGGCAGGCGATGTCACCACCCACCCGTCCTTCCAAAACGGCGTTAAATCCCTGGCCGCCCTATACGACCAGCAGCACAACCCACACACTAAAGATGCGATGACTTTCCCTTCTCCGGCGTCAGGAGATCCGGTTGGACAATCATTTATCATCCCCAAGGTTATTAATGACCTTGAGAAGCGAAGGGAGATGATGACCAATTGGGCTTGGGAGAGCTGCGGCATGATGGCCCGCACACCGGATTTCCTCAATTGCGCTATATCTGGCTGGGCTGGGTCCGCAGATTATTTCGCGGACAACCGACCCCAATTCAAAGACAATGTACTCCGCTATCATGAGTATATCCGCGAAAATGACCTCACTATGACACACACGCTGGTCAACCTACAGCGCAGACGCAACACCTCCATTCTAGACCGATTGGAAGACCAGATTGCCCTGACAGTGATAAAAGAGACCGACGCCGGTATCGTGGTTAACGGCAGTCGAATCCTAGCCACGTTGGGGCCCATATCAGACGAGATTGTCGTCTATCCTACACGCACCCACTTACTGGGCAAAGAGGCTCAAAAGCAAGCTTTCGCATTTGCCATCCCCTGTGCCACCTCAGGGGTTAAATTCATGTGCCGCGAGAGTCTTGACCAAGGGCGCTCCAACTTTGACCATCCTTTGGGCTCCAGGTTTGAAGAAATGGACGCCGTAGTTTTCTTCGACAACGTACTTGTGCCTTGGGAGCGAGTTTTTCTGCTCGGCGACGTAGATATGGCTAACAAATTCGCATCAGCTACCCAGTCCACCTCTCATACCGGACATCAAGTGGTCAACCGTACAGTGGTTAAGACCGAATTTATATTGGGGTTAACCTCCCTCATGACCGATACCCTGGGATCAACTGAGGTGCCCCACGTCCAAGAGATGATTGGCGAGATTATAGTGAATCTTGAGATGATGAAAGCCTCTGTAAGGGCTGCGGAAGCCGATGCCAAATTGAATGAATGGGGAATGATGTGCCCGTCATTCGCGCCACTCTCAGCAGCCAGAGCCATCTACGCCAACAAAATGTATCCCCGTATGACAGAGATCGTTCAATTACTGGGCTCTAGCAGTCTTATGGTCCTACCTGGAGAGTCTGATTTCAACGCCCCCATAGCCCCAGAATTGGAACGATATCTAGCCACTGAAACCGCTGGAGCGCGAGACCGCGTACGTCTTTTCCACCTTGCATGGGACGTGGCCTGCAGCGCCTTTGGCGGTCGCCAAGTATTATATGAGCGGTTTTTTGGCGGAGACCCAGTGCGGAACACCATGCTCATCTACCAGGGTTACGACAAAACCAACGCCATCGACCGGGTCCAATGCTTCCTAGAACGGGAAGGATGAGCGTAAACTGAGCAGCCCAAGTACACCTCTTGGATTTTTAACCCTAAAACGGTATAGTATTCGGAACGTAGATTATCAATATCCTAGGCGGCTTAACTCCAAAGTTTCATTCAAACCACCTCGTATTTATGGGGACAAGTAGGAGAGAAATAATGCCTAAGCCCACAAGAATCGGCCATCTGGTCATCAACGCCAAAGACCTAACTGCGGCCACCAAGTTCTACACAGACGTTATCGGATTTGAGATTGCCCTTGAACGACCTGGGTTCGGAACTTTCCTGACCGCTGGCGAACAACACCACGACTTGGCCATCTTCCAGGCACCTGAAGGCGCCGCCAACACAGCCGATGGGGATGTCGGACTGAATCACATGGCCATCGAGGTCGCCGACTTCGAAGAGTTGACCAACTACTGGCACAAATTACAAGATCACTTCGACACAGGTGAAATTCGAACGACAGACCACGGCATGACCAAGAGCATCTATATCAAAGACCCTGAAGGTAATGGCATTGAGCTGTATTGCAATGCCACAGCCACCCCCGAAGAGGGCCTGGCTCTAATGCGCAGTCCAGATCGCAAGAACACTGAGTTGATCTTCAAATAACAGGCATTTCAAAAACCAACAAAAAAGGCCCCCGAGTTCTCTGGGGGCCTTTTTTGTTGCCTATCAGACTCCGAAATCAAATCCAGAACAATTCATAAAAAAAATTTATGATTCAAAATAAGCCATAAGCCAAAGATTATCCAAAATTCCACACAAAACAAATCTTCCCTTCTGCGTCAACCGAATCGAAGCTCAATACTCGCCAAAAGAATCGTTTAGAAACAACACCAGAGTGCATTGTTGTAACGGTCATGAGTAACCGTAACATTCAACCAATCTCAAAATTAGCTGTTATCTTTCCAGACAATACGATTGCGTGGATTAAAAGATATTTATCTTCAACACATGCATCATACCGCTAAGAATCGCACACTCAATCACATTGTCTTTATCCACGATCTAGTAATAATCAAATCTGTATTAAATAAGCTATCCACCTTGTACATTACTAAAATAGTAATTCATAAAACTTAGGTGCTAATAATACAGATACCTAACTCCTATAATGTAGAATTATGCGAAAGGAACCACTCCAAAAGGAACCAATGGCCACCAATTCACAGAACTATCACCACACACCAATCCTGGCTGCTGCATTAGATTTGGATGGCACTATCATCGGCCCCAATGAAAAGATTGCCCCAGCCGTTAGTGAAGCAATCATCCATCTGTCCCAGAAGATATCTGTTTTCATCGCCACTGGGCGTGAACCGGCTGATGCCTTGAATTACTCAAGGGAGTTGGGTTTGACCACTCCTCAACTCTGCGACGGTGGCGCCAATATCCTTGACCCAGTACGAAAGATGTCGGTCTGGAACGCGCCGTTGGGACCCGCTAATGCCGAGTTAGTTATTACTAAGCTCAGACAAATGGGCACAGCGTTTGTCGCCACTCATGATAATGGCACAGCCAGCACCTTCGACGAAGTACCCAACTGGGAATTGATTCGTATTTCTGCATTGGACATTGATGAGAGAACTGCTGACTACCTGATGGCCCATTTCAGCAGTAACAAAGAGATGTATGTCGTGAAAGCTGTGCTGCCCTACAACGGACTTTGGGCTGTGGACTTCACCTTGGCCGGAGTGGACAAGGCAGCCGGAATATGCCGGGTAGGCGAAATCATAGGCGTGAATCCAAGTAACATAGTCGCAGTGGGAGACAGCTACAACGACCTACCGATGTTGGAAGCCTGTGGCCTAAGTGTGGCAATGGGCAACGCGCCGCCAGAGGTCAAATCTATTGCAGATTTCGTAGTGCCTTCTGTAGAGAATGACGGGCTAGCAGTAGCCATCAACGACCACGTCCTGCCCAAATTGTAGAAATAAAAATAAGATCGGTAATTCCGATCCATTTTCAATCTTTCCAGGTTCCGCTCTTACCGAAGAGCTGGGACAAGATGCCAAACGTACATTTCTGGCTGGCAAAACCGAGTTACTTGAGGCTCAACCAAGATAACTGACAAAAATAGGCAGTTGGGAGAATCTTCAATATGACAACAGCGAGACTATCCAGACAGGTTGTTTACGGCAAAAACGGCATGGTCTGCACCAACTCACCACTGTCCGCCGCCGCGGGATTAAAGGTGCTGCAAGAAGGAGGGAACGCCTTTGACGCTGCCCTAGCCACAGCAGCTACCGAAACTGTCACCATGGTGCCCATGTGCGGAATTGGCGGAGATTCATTTATCCTGCTTTACGAGGCTGAAAACAGTCGAGTAACCGGCATCAGCAGTGCTGGTGTCCCGGGTTCAGGAACGAGCGCTGATTACTACCGCAAGCAGGGTCTAACTAAAATGCCGCTGGAAGGCCCTCATTCAGTGGGCGTTCCAGGCGAAGTTGCGGCCTGGGAAGAAGTACATCGCCGCTTCTGCAGCAAGCCGTTCGAACAACTATTAGACTCGGCCATAGGATACGCTGAAGACGGTTTTGCCGTACCCCCAAAGATCGCTCAGAGCTTCGCCAGCACCTCTGAACGCCTAGCCGGTTACCCATCAACCAAAGAAGTTCTTCTCGCGGGCGGCAAAACCCCAGGTGAGGGTGACCTGCTAGTTAATAAAGACTTAGCTGAGTCCCTAAAGCGCATAGCCACGGGCGGGGCAGATGAATTCTACAAAGGAGAGTTGGCCAGGAAAATGATCAAGTCTCTGAATGACGCTGGAGGCCTGTTCACTGCCGATGATTTCGCCAATCATCGACCGGAAATCTATGATCCCATTGGAACAACTTACAGAGGCGAGACGGTCTTCCAGACACGCCCCCCATCCCAGGGTTTCCTGCATTTAGAGATGTTGAACCTAATTGAAGGTTTTGATCTGACTGATAAGTCATATGACAATCCAGAGGCCATACACCTGATGGTTGAGGCCAAAAAAATTGCCTACGCTGACCGCAACCGCCTTGCCGGTGACCCGCGAGTTGTGGAATGGCCTCTGGATGAGATCATATCCAAAGAATACGCCGACCGAAGACGTGGCGAAATCAATCTCCAAATGGCCGGAACGGAATCACCTAACATACTGGCGGGAAAAAGCGACGGTAACACAACTTATTTCTGTGTGGCTGACAGAGCTGGTAACGCCGTCTCTTGGGTGCACAGCCTTTCCCACGGGTTTGGATCTCGGTTCATAGCTGGCGGTACTGGCATCCTGTTCAACAACCGCGCTGGGCGTGGATTTAGCCTGGAATCGGGCCACCCCAACGAGTTCTCACCCAGAAAGCGTACGATGCACACTCTGAACTGCTACCTGACGCTACGCGACGGCAAGTGCCATATCATCGGCGGAACTCCTGGCGGAGATTTCCAACCCCAATCCGGTGTCCAGATCATCACAAACCTGCTGGACTTTGGCATGAACCCTCAAGCCGCCGTAGACGCCCCCCGTTGGTGGAGCTACCCTGGAACAGATCCAGCCAGTATAGATACTGAGTTAGAACTCCGTGTGGAACCAGAGATGCCAGAAAAGACAATAGAAGGTCTGCAAAAGTTGGGCCACAAAGTCACACGTCGGAACCAGGGGCAATACGACGGCAAGGTTCAATTGATTGTCATTGATCAAGAACGACAAGTGTTGCTAGGAGCTGCCGACCCAAGGGGAGACGGTCTATCGGCTGCTTATTAGACCGCCAACTTGAGTTTCCATTCGCGATGCCCATTAGTTTTCGATCATACCCATAAATGGACGATGCTAAGGCGCATCACGTAACAACAAATTTGAGGAATATATAAATGCCTGAACTTCGACTTTTGGCTTGTTTTGCCCATCCCGATGACGAAGCTTTCCCCGTTGGCGGGGTGCTGGCCCAGAACGTGGAAGAAGGCAGACGCGTGCGCCTTATAACTACAACTTTGGGTGAAGAAGGGGACATCAGGCAGGAGGGGGCAGCCACCAAAGAAAGCTTAGGCGAGGTACGACGAATCGAGTTGTCCTGCGCTGTTAAGGCTTTAAGGTTGGATAGCAACGCCATTTATGAGTACCGAGACTCGGGAATGGCAGGCTGGGAGGCCAACAACCACCCAAAGGCATTCATAAAAGCGCCCGAGAATGAAGTTGTAGGGCGATTGGTTCGGGAGATTAGGGAATACAAACCCCAGGTGATACTCACATTCGAACCTGGAGGACTCTATGGACACCCGGACCACATAGCCATATCCAAGCACACCACAACAGCCTTTGACCTGGCTTCCGACCCTAAGGCCTACGCCGATCAGCTGACCAACGGACTGAAACCTTATGCGCCACAGCGTCTTTTCTACAGCGCACGCCCCAAGGGATTTCGATTGGAATGGGCTACTAAACTTCGAAATGCAGGGATAGACTTTCCAATGCCCAGTCAGGAACAAATAGAACACGGCAACCCAGCTGAGGAGATACACCTCGAGTTGGACGTGTCACACCAACTTGAAACCAAGATGGCCTGCATTATTTGCCACCGTACCCAGGTGGCTCCAGACTGGCCCTATCACAGGGTGCCCAGGGAGCTTGCTGCATGGGTCTTAGGTCGTGAGTTCTATATCCGGGCCCGTCCAGATGTAGCCAATTCAGAGACCGTCCCCGATGATTTCTTCGACGGAATAGCACCAAGCTGACGGGCCCTTTCATGTTCGAACTACACTACCTCGAAATTAATCTGTGGGGCGTTGGATCAATTCCACAGAAACTTCGTCCGGCGCCACAACGAACGCGACCATCGAGCCTGAAGGCATAGTCCAAGGCTCGCAGTTGAATTTAACGTTGTTCTTTTTCAAGCCCTCGCACAGCTGCAACAGGTCGTCGGTCTCGAACCCAAAATGATCCAATCCATAGCGAGGCTCGGTAGTACCAGCAATGGGGTTTTCGCCCTCGGCACGACCGGAGATAGTCATCATATGCTCGCCGTTTAACTCAAGCTGAATCGACTTTGTAGTAGATAAGGGTCGTTCCGATGTGATGGCGGCGCCAAAATTGTCACAGTACCATTTGGCGGCGGCGTCTGGGTCTCCACTTCTAAAATGAAGGTGATTCAAAGCAATCTTCACGGCTGAACTCCTGAAATAAACATTTTGAAACACCAGCCAGTTATCTATCGTCAGGCTGGCCTTGAGAGACAGTGTAACCCACAAACGGTTGACGGTGAATAGGTTCATCAAAAAGGAAAGTCAATCGCTCACGTGAGGGTTGAATAGTACGACCTATGAATCAAAGTAATGGAGTTAACCATCCACCATACCTTGTTAAAATAACGTCGGTCCTTTATCGGAACGTTTGACTGCGTGAACAGTTCAAACCTTAGCGAATATGGACATCGAGTATCTAAGATCCACCGCCAGTCTATAGCCGACGAAGAATATTCCTTATCTCGTAATCCCGTGCAAAGAAAAGCCACCATCTAATAATATGCTGGTGGCTTTCTTTTGTGATTGGGTTAAAACCTAGACTATTAACTCAAAAAGTCGGTGGTCCATTTGGCGTAGTCGGCTTTTCGAGTAAACTGATCCATCTGAGCTGAGGTCGCCAATTGAGATTGCAGGTCGGCGGGTGCCACTCCGTCACGAAGAGCTTTTAGGGTGTCATAAGTCGCCTTGATAGCAGCGGCGAACGGAAGGTGACCCTGGAGAGCAACGCGCACCCCTACGGAGCCGAGGTAATCTTTGTCTGCCAATTCTCCAGTGGTACCACCCAGCAGCAGTGGGCCTTTCATCTCGGATGCAACAGCTTCGACTTCGGATCTAGTTGACGCTCCCGCCAGGAACACAGCATCAACTCCCACAGCTTCGTAGGCTTTAACCCGAGCGATTGTGTCAGCGAGGTCGGTAATTCTCAGGGAGCTAGTCCGTCCCGCAACCACCATGTTGGAATCAGTTCGGGCCGCCAACGCCGCCTTCATCTTACCCACGCCCTCGTCAATAGGCAGAACGGCATCCGGGCCACCGCCGAATGTTCTGGGCAGTACGGTATCTTCAATGGTGAGAGCAGCCACACCTGCTGTTTCCAGTTCTTCCACAGTCCGCATCACATTCAGGGCGTTGCCATAACCGTGATCGGCGTCTACCATCAAACTTAAGTCTCCGGCTCGGCAAATACGATGGATCTGCTGAGCAAACTCGGTAAGTGTGAGAACAATTAAGTCGGGTGCCCCCAGTACGGTGCCGGACGCTATCGAACCAGCAAACATTCCAACTTCAAAACCAATATCCTCAGCGATACGGGCCGATATGGGGTCGAACACCGAACCGGGATATACACATTTGTCGCCAGCCAAAATTCCCCGATATCTTTCTCTTCTCGTGGTAAAGTCCATAATCACACCCTTATTAGTCTAAAAGTATCAAAGTCGATGATTCTAGCCGCAGTAACCAGAATCAGGCTGGAAATGGCGGCGAAAATTCCGGCCCATTCTAACATAGCCTCAAGTTATTCAAAGGGATATATGTGTCAGACGAGATAACAGTTTTGGGAGTGGACTACAGCGGAGCCAAGGCCGACAAGAATACTTGGATGACCTGCGGTTATTTAGTCAATGGCGTACTCACCATCCAATCCTGCCAGATCATGCCCCGGGCGCATCTCACCAAAATATTGGCCTCCTCGCCGAGTAATACAATTGCCGCCATGGATTTTCCTTTTTCAGTGCCTAAAAGCTTTGCAGACGCGTGGCTTCCAACCGCGGAAACCATGCCAGACCTTTGGAGTGCCGCCGCCGCCATGGAATTCTCTGAATTCCTAACCCTACGTGACCGGTTCGTAGCTGAGAAGGGCGAAGTCTACCGTAGGGGTGATCTTTATTTTCCCGAGTGTTACTCATGCTTACATAAGGCGAATCCCAACATGGTGCCTATGACCTTTCGCGGCATGCAGATGCTCCACGACCTGTGGCAGACGGGATGCCGAGTTCCTCCGTTACCAGAAACTGGCAAAACTGGACCTATATTGCTGGAATCCATGCCCGGAGCAGCTCTACGAGCCTTTAATCTGCCCTTTAAGGGATACAAAAAAGGGCGATCAGCAACAGAACTGAGGATGAAAATCCTAGAATACCTGGCTGCCAATTCTAAGGTACCAATCGCCAACCTGGAGCAGTTCAAAGAACAATGCCTGAAAAATGACGACTGTCTGGACTCAATGGTAGCTGCCGTAACTGCCTGTCTATGGGCCAGCGACCAATCGCAATTCAGACAACCTAAGCCCGGACCCGGAGACGCCACAAAGCGAGGCGGGGTCCCTAATCCAAATGAAAACGAACTTGCCACCGCCCGGCTAGAGGGCTGGCTATACGCTCCAATATTTTCACACACCTGCACCTGATCCTTCGGACTTACTTGACTAATATGTCGAATTAGATATTGCCCAAATTAACGCCAAGGATTAAAGTGTGTCGACTCGAATACATTGACAATTAAAAAATTGAGCACGGATTGGAATATTAATTGGTCTGGAGATATCATAGTGGGCCTCTATAGAATCTATACAAACGGCGAAACTAAGACTCAAATAGACGAGTTGGACTTAGCCTCCAGCCCTGAACTGACGACAGAAATTGGTACTCAGCACATATTCTTTCGTGAATGGGCTCCCGGACATTTCATCGACTGGCACCCAGCCCCACGACGGCAATACATCATCTCTATATCAGGCACTATCGATGTAGGCCTGGAAGACGGGACCATCAAGAGCTTTGGACCCGGAGATGCCCGCCTAGTGGAAGACACGACTGGAAAGGGCCACACGACGCTGGTACGAGGCAATGAACCCGCAATCACTGCAGTAATACCCCTTAACTGATATCACTTTTCAAGAGATAATTTCGACATCACGGAGAAAATCAATGGGCATATACCGAATGTACACCGGCAACGACGGCCAAACCCACATTGAAGAAACTAGCTTGGATACCCACCCAGAACTGGCTGAAGCCGTCAAAACCACAACTTTAAAATTCAGCACCAATGAAGCTGGCCATTTCGTCGACTGGCACCCAGCACCACGCCGCCAATATGTTATTTGCATTGCAGGCCAGATCGAAATTGGCCTGGGTGACGGATCCAAGCACTTATTTGGCCCAGGCGACGCCCGTCTCGTGGAAGACACCACTGGCCAAGGCCATACCACTCTAACCGCTGGGTCAGAACCCGGTATCACCTGCACTGTCCCACTGGCTGACTAGCTGGCATGATTAAAGTCAGGTTTTAAACGCTAAGCGTAGCTACTAGCATAACGTAGGACCAGATTCCAGGTTTTAGAATCTGGGCATAAGGAAATATAAATTTTTTGGGAGAGCACTTTTTATGCAGATTGTTAGAGTATTTTCCGGAGATGATGGAGAATCGCACTTCGAAGACGTAAGTCCTGAGGAGCTACAGACCATCGTCGGTAGGTTGGGAGAAGGGGACATTGAATTCAATGAACGCCAGGCACCCTCTTTCTCCGACTACCACACAGCCCCTAGGCGGCAGTATGTCCTACACCTACTTGGTACAGCAGAGTATGAGACGGCAGATGGCACTAAGAGGCAATTGTACCCTGGAGACGTGCTAGTTGCCGAGGATCTTAACGGCCACGGCCACATCGCCCGAGGACTTGGAGACGGTCAACGCTTCATTCTAGCGATACCCCTAGCAGAAGCCTAGACAACCCTCTAAACCGAATCCTAGGCAATCAAAGTTATATCAGGAGCTAATCATGAAGATCATCAGAGTATTCTCAGGAGCCGATGGCGAATCCCATTTCGAAGATGTAACCGCCGAGGAGATGACCTCAATAGTGAACCGATTGGGCGACGGTGACATCACCCTTGGGTTGCGCCCATCCCCATCTTTCTCGGACTACCACAACGCACCACGTCGCCAGTACGTGGTCAACCTATCAGGCACCGCTGAATTCGAGTGCGCCGACGGTTCTAAAGTTCAGATGGAACCGGGAGACATCCTAGTAGCCGAAGACCTGGAAGGACACGGCCACATCGCCCGCAGTCTGGGCGACACCCCCAGAGCGTCCCTCGCAGTACCGCTGGCCGATCCCAGCTAAACATTACCGTCAAAATTCAAACAGCTAACAAAAAGGGCCCTCTCAATCAATGGGCCCTTTTCAGCAGATCCCGCAGTTAGAAAAATTACTGTTAAGGCTGCGCAATGGAAAAGGCACTCCGCAACTAGACCGGCAACAACCTGCCAATCGTCTACTGGGTTATCCGATTTTCTACAACCTCGTACCGGTATAGATCACCTGAACCTGCCGAAATATCTCCGCGTCCATTCCTGGGATTGGATTCGATCTTAGCCAGTGCCTAAATTAAAAAAAGCCCCGACTGCATCTAACGGGGCTTTTCTTTTCAGAAAATGATTTTCTGAAAATTAATCTGCAGCGTATTTGTCCCCCAGAGCAGTCTCCCAACGTAGGTAGTGCATCATATCGGCGAAGTTTCGCTCTGGGCCGGACGGAACCACATCAGTCGGCGGTCGCATGACTCCGGATAACCCTTGTTCCACATCCAACCCTGCCCGGCGCCATGCTGCCATACCACCATCCAATACTGATACGTCCTGGTAGCCAATAGCCTTGAGGGAGGCTCCAGCAAAGATAGCGTTCTGGCCACTGTTACAAGTAACCACGATAGGCGCTCTCTTGTCTGGTGCGACTTCTCCAATCTGCATCTCCAACGATCCACGGGGCACCCAGCGAGCTCCTGATATGTGGCCATTAGAGAAATCAGTACTGACCTCGACGTTAATTATCGATGCCGGTTTTTCCGAATTCAACTCCTGAGGTGTCAACATCTTGACTTGGCTACGAGCTTCCTCTAGACCCATAGGTTCTGGTTCGCCAGTGCCAGTCTCCAGTTGACGACCGCTAGCAGTCCAAGATGTAGTGCCACCGTCTACGGCGTACACCTCTTCGAACCCGAACTGGCGGTACCAAGACGCGATGAATGTTGCACGGGCTTTGCCGTCACATGCGAAGATCACCGGGCAGTTCTTGACCACCAAAACATCGTCAGAACGCTGTACCACCTGCCCGCCTGGGAACCAACGGAACCCAGGAATATGGCCCGCTGTGTATTCCTCGGTTGTACGCACATCCACAAAATAGCAAGTCTTTTCCGACCGTTCATTCAACATAGATTGAACTGTGGCTACATCCAAATAACGAACGCCGTCTTCTTCGGCCAAGCGGTCAGCATAGGCCTCAGCTGTGGCAAGCCCTTCTGCAGAAGGTTCAGGCAGTTCCAATCGGTCACCTCCGGTCTCTAGCTCATAACCAGCCAGAAGCCATCCAGACGTCCCATTCTTGAGGCCAAAGATATTAGTCATGCCCATACGTTGCAGAACCCTAGTACCAATCACGCTACGGGTGCGTCCAGCACAATTCACAATAACCGTGGTATCCGGATCCAAATCTTTGGTAATATCCGTGACCCGCAAGGCTAACTCACCGCCAGGAACACTCCGCCCTCCAGGGATGCAGAAACGCTGGTACTCTTCCGGAGTGCGAGTATCGAGGATAACTAATTTATCCCCGCGTTCGATTCGAGCATGCAACTCCGTAGCCTCGATCTCAGGGACATGATGTTCTACTTCCATTCGTTCCCCAAAGTCTTTGCTGATGACGTTGCTACCCCACTCTGTCGGGAAGCCTTCGGTAGTCCACTGATTGACTCCGCGGTCTAGAACAAACACGTTGGTGAATCCTGCTTGCTCGAGGGTATCGGCCGCCAGGGCTGCACGGCGGCCATCGTCGTCGCACACAATAACCTTCTCGCCTTTTACTGGCACCGAAAGATCCATTCTAAACTCGAGTTCTTTCCGTGGAATCAGGCTAGAATCCGCTATGTGCGAGCTGTTATACTCGCCTGCTTCACGCACGTCTATCAAAGCAAATTTAGTACTACCTTGCAACAATCCATTCAAATCTGTAGCAGAGATTATGTTGGCCATGACAATTACCTCTTATTGTTTTGACTTATGACTTTAATTAGACGGCCAGCCGGAGAACAGCCTAATCTGTCCATCCAACGGAATTTGTAGTTAGCATAGCCAGGTACAGACAACCAAACAAGTTCTAAAGTATCTCCGGTCATAGACCACATAAATTTAGAATTTTCGAGTTCATCTTTTGGCCGAGATCGCCGGGCAAAGTTTTAGCTTCCAAGTATTCGAATCGTTTCATATGGAGTTCTATTCCCTGGATTATGTCATGGTGGTGAGTGTAGTCACGAAGAGGTAAGAGTGTCAATTGAGTAGGTACTACCCCGCTTTGCGTTCACCTTTGTTAGAATGGCGTCGCAATAATGACTTACACGAGAACTTTCATCAGGTAGAAATACAAGTATGGAAAACTACTCCGTTGCAGTTGATGTAGGTGGAACATTCACCGACATCGTCCTATGCAACTTGACCACAAATGAGCAAATAGTCCACAAGACACCATCCACTCCCGACGACCCCAGCGCCGGATTCCTGAATGGCTTACGCGAGGTACTCGCCGCAAATTCAGTTGGCGCAACACAGGTCAAACACGTATTTCACGGCACCACCATCGCTACCAATGCAATACTTGAGAATAAAGGTGCTCCAGTAGGACTGGTGGTTTCAGACGGGTTCAAATTTGTGTTGGAGATTGGCCGTCACGGCACTCCAAGGCAAGTCAACCCGCAATCATGGATCAAACCAGAGCGGCCAGTGCGCCCCCGAGACATTATTGAAGTTCCCGAGCGGGTCAGCTTCGAAGGGAAAGTATTAACACCACTGGACGAAAACGCGGTCCGCACCGCAGCCCGCAAGTTTCGAGAAGACGAGATCACAGCCATCGCCGTTTCGTTCCTGCACTCTTACTCATATGCAGATCACGAGAACCGAGCCCGAGATTTGATCCTGGAGGAGTACCCTAGTGCCCAGGTCTCGTTATCTTCAGAGGTATTGGCGGTTTTTCGAGAATACGAGCGCACCATGACCACTGTACTAAACGCCTACGTCATGCCCCGTGTTAGCCGTTACATAGGCAACCTAGAAAACTCCCTACGAGCAAGCTCTGTTGATTCTTCATTCTCTATTATGAAGTCAAACGGCGGAATGATTGGTTCTGAAGTCGCCATTCGCCAGCCAGTGCACACCGCCCTTTCAGGCCCAGCAGCTGGAGTCATGGCCACTCTGCAAATTGCAGAAAACACTGGAGTATCCAACTCGATATCCTTCGATATGGGAGGTACCAGCACCGACGTTTCATTGCTACGAGAAGGTAAGCCTACACTGAATTTGGCTGGGCGTCTGGGTACGTGGCCTATCCAACTGCCGATGCTGGACATTGCAACAATCGGATGCGGCGGTGGCAGTATCGCCAAGGTTTCACCATACGGCAGTCTAACGGTAGGTCCCTCAAGCGCAGGTTCGGTACCTGGACCGGTGTGCTACTCCAAAGGCGGCACCGAACCAACCGTAACCGACGCCAACATGGTACTGGGCCGTATCAACACCCAAATTGCCGGAGGATCACTGCCACTAGACGCCGAGGCTTCCGCAAAAGTAATAGAAAAGAAAATCGCCGGCCCACTGAATATAGACCTGCACGCCGCGGCAAGCGGCATATTGAGTATAGCCAATAACACCATGGTAGGCGCTATACGCAACGTCAGCGTGGAACGCGGACACGATCCTCGGGAGTTCGCTTTGGTGGCCTACGGGGGAGCCGGTCCAATGCATTCCATCGACGTAGCCAACTTGCTGGGCATAAGCAAAGTAGTCGCCCCCTTGCACCCAGGCATCGCCTCGGCCTACGGTCTATTGGTCGCCGAATTAAAGAACGACTATGCTCGAACATCGCTTCAAAAGCCGCCAGATTACAACCCGGAAAGAATGGAACAGATCTACTCCGATATGGAGGCCGAAGGCCACGCCTGGCTAAGTGAGGAAGGTGTACCTGCAGATGCGCACCTATTTTCCCGAGGGGCTGATGTCAGATACGAACACCAAGGCTCAGAAGTCACTTTGGAATTCGGCAGCGATAGAGTAACGCACGAGACCATCGAGAAAATAATCAAGGAATTCCATAGCCGCCACGAACAACTTTACGGCTTCTCTCTAGACCAGCCTGTAGAGATTGTGACCCTGAGGATGACCGCCTCCGGAAATGCTGGATCAGTGGAGATGCCAACACTACCCAGCAACCTGGACGCTCCAGAGGATGCAATAGCCAGCGAGAGACCGGTGTTCTTCGATGAGGTTAGCGGATTTGTGAACTGCAACATCTATGACCGGAACCGGCTCGCTCCCGGATCGAACATCAAAGGTCCAGCTATCCTTGAAGGAATGGACTCCACCGTTCTGATAAATCCAGGCTGGACCGGGCAGATCGACCAATATGGCAACTGCATCATGAGTCCAATCACGTAATCGATTTTAGGATTAAACCGATGATAAGTACCAACCAAAACAACTATGTTGACCCCGTGACCAGACAGCTCATTCGAGGATCACTACGGTCGGCTCGCCTGGAATGCGAACTACTCATCGAGCGGACAGCAATGTCTGCCTTCATCCGCGAGAAAAAGGATTATCAAGTCAATTTCCTCGACCGGAATGGCCACGAGCTATTCGGCGATGCCATGGGCAGTGATATGGTTGGATGTGTCTGGGACTTCTACCCAGCGGATAAGATGGCACCCGGTGATTTGTACTGGTACAACGACCCGTATATGTCTAAAGGCAGTGTCACCCACACTCCTGATATGACATTCTTAGCCCCAGTGTTCTTTGAGAACGAGCCAGTAGCCTATTGCCATTCCTTTGCTCACTTCTGGGATCTGGGCGGCTCTCGTCCGGGCAGTATCGGGCCGGCCAATACTGAGATATTCCATGACGGCACCTTAGTTCCGCCCATCAAAATCGTCGACCAGGGAAAACTTAACGACGAGGCCTACCGAGTGATTCTTAGGAACTCTCGCTATCCCGACCTATTAGAGGGCGACACTCGAGCACTAATGGCCGCGGCCAGTCGAGCCCAAGAGCGTCTATTGGAGATGTTTACGCGCTTTGGCAAAGAGACAACCCTAGCTGCCCTAGACGCAGACCAGGCAGACACGGCCAAAATGGTGCGGGAAAAGTCCAGAGAAATCATACCCCAAGGCAGTTTCAGCGTTAGAGATTTCATGGACCATGCAGGAGTAAGCGATCAGTGGTATTCCTACCACGTCGAACTGACCCGCAAAGGCGACGAGATTACACTGGACGCCACGGCTAGTGATGACCAGGCCGACGGCTCTATCAATTTCCTAGCTAGCGACGGAGCTTTAGCAGCCTACTTCGGACAGTATTTTCATCAGTACGACACGTCTCTGCTCTCCAACCACGGCCTAGTGGCTGCTATCGATGATGTCCAACTACGCCAAGGAAGCATTCTGCAACCAGACTGGCCAGCCGCCCTAGGCTGTCGGGCCCATACATTCACTAAACTGAAGAGCTCCGTCAGAGCTTTGTTGGCCAAAGCCACCAACGGCGATGTGATGGCTGGCTCAGCCGTATACGTGATTGCCTACTGGCGAATGAAAGAATCAGACACCAACAACTGGCTACTCTGCACTGATGGCATTGCCGTGGGTCACGGAGCCAGGCCCTTCGCCGACGGTCTCGATGCGATCTATAGCCGCCACAACGAGAACTACCCTGGCGAGTTTATGGAGATGGAGTACCCACTGCGCATGGAACGGTATGCCATTGCAATCGACTCTGGCGGCCCAGGCAAGCTGAGAGGCGGTTGCGGAATCATTCGCGACGTCCGCATCCTCGCCGACGAGGGAACTTTTGGACTCCGAGTGGAAAATAACGTATTTCCAACTTGGGGAGTGAACGGTGGAATGGGCGGCGGAACGTCCAGGGTCGTTCTCAATCCAGACACCCCTCAGGAGCAAGAAATAAAACCTTTCTCAGACGATAATTTCTGGAAAAAGGGCGACTTAGTGCGCGTCTACACCGCCGGAGGCGGCGGCTGGGGCGACCCATCAGATCGGGAACCAGACCAAGTCCTCACTGACGTGCTAGACGGTTTCGTAAGTATCCATGCTGCCAATGAGTCTTATGGGGTTGTCATAGACCCAGCCAAATTGGTGATTGACCTACCAGCTACCGATACGAGGAGACGAGCTTTGCGAGCGTCCCGAGGGTCAACTAAGTTGTTTCACCGATTCGAGTACTTCGACACCGCAGAAGAAGAACTAGAGTGGGTTGAAAAGAACCTACCAAGACAGAGAATAATCTCTACCTAACAATCTACGAACCAACCACTTGGTCTCCTGAACTCAAAGATGCTACATGATATATGTATCTAATCGCGGAGTTAGAGAAGCTGCGGCTATAGCCGCGTCGTCACCACCGCAGGAGCCAACCAACGCCACAATAGACCCCATCATCACTCATCCTAGATATAAAAGTGCCCCAGTCACGAATGACCGGGGCACTTTCTTTTACATGATGGTGGGCCTGGATGGACTCGAACCAACGACCTCGGTCTTATCAGGACCGCGCTCTAGCCACCTGAGCTACAGGCCCACATTGTGGGTCGTGGCTAAAAGCCACTTGAGAATTATAGCGACTGGTCCCAGCGCGGGCAAGCTGACCAGAATCTAAAAACCGAATTATCAAAAGTTACCGGGGGATATACCCGATACAACACTGAGTCATTACATAGGGGCGTCTGGAGTCCCCATCGGGCTTTCTCCCCCACCTGGAGGGACACCGTCTATGTCAGGTCCTCCTTCTTCGTAAAGACGGGCTTCACGAGACAGGCGCTCAGGTCGTGAGCTTAGGTCAGGAGTCGAATTAGCAGATGTTTGTATAGCGCCAAGCATTTCCGGAGTAAAACCATCTGGGAATTGCAAGGTGCGTACCGGATAATTGATGATAATGTTCTCTACCCGGAACTCACGGTGCAAGTTCTTAATTAGCGTTGACTGCAAGTTGAAACTTGCCACACGGTCCCGGGCTTGCATAAACAACCAGAAGTCTACGTTTGAGTCCCCAAAAGCATCGAAGGCGAACCAAGAGCCGTAGGATCTGATAGCGTTACTGTCATTCTGCACTAAATCGTCCATTACCTCACGGCAAATCTTCTCAACATGGTCAAGATCACTGTCGTAACTGACACCACAAGTGACATATACGTTCACTGCAGGTGCCGGTTGCTGATAGTTGGTGATTATGGTCTCAGCAAATCGAGCGTTTGGCACCACAACGAGATTGTTGCCCCAAGTGCGAATGCGAGTGCTACGCCAACCCACCTCCACAACATATCCGGCCATGCCACCTTCTAGTTCAATGTAATCACCCGTAGAAATCACCCCTTCAGTCATCACATACGTGCCGGCAAACAAGTTTGCAAGAGTGGGCTGAATAGCCAGGGCGACAGCGAGGCCACCCAATCCAAGACCGGCAATCAAAGGACTGATGTTGATATCCATCACATCCATGACCAACAACGCGCCAATGACGTATATGATCACACTGCCCACCCGCCTGATCAATGGGAACAGGCGCAGATCCACCACGTGGTTGGCACGATTAGATAGGGATGCTAGATACCAATCTATAGTACTAGAGATCAGCCCGACCACTGCTGTAATCCCGACCACGACTCCTAAACCACGAGCAATGGCATCAGCGCGATCACGTTCCGTTACAGTTAAATCCCAGGAGATTGTCACAGCCAAGTAAGCACCCAACGACAGAATGCCCAAAGTCAGTGGCCATCTGATAGATTTAACCAGGCGTTCATCGAGGTCGGTGGAAGTCCAATTTGTAAACCGCAAAGTGATAGGAACGATGGCTTTGTGGAATATAAAAGCCACCACAAGGGAGATCAATACTATAACTCCAGCGGTGGCCGGGTCCAACCACTCAGGGTCTCCCAATCCGAAACGGGCCAATATAGGATCCATTAAGTTGGACTCCAGTCGTATAGGGAATTGCTTTCGAAATAAGTCTGCCAGAACAGCGAACTAGACAGACTTACCGAATGGGGATTATAGCATTTATGCTCAGGTTCCACGCTCAATCAGGCTGATGTTTAAGAGCCTTTTTAAGAGCAGGGGAAGTAGCTCTCCAGAAGATCCGTTCAGGATGATATCGCACCAGGGCGTGAGGGGTGTTTCATCAGGGTTGATCTCAATCAAAGATGCGCCTAGTTCTTTAGCTATTATCGGGAATCGTGCCGCAGGATTGACGGTCCCAGAGGTGCCCACTAACAGCATCAAGTCACAGGTTTCAACCTGTTGACGGCAGGCCATAAGCACGTCTTCAGGGATAGGTTCGCCAAACATCACCGTATCCATTTTGATAATGCCGTCACATTGGGTGCACCTGGGAGGCAAAATATCAAAGTGATAATCATCCCGAGGTAGACGGTTTCCACACTTGATACACCGCAAAAAACTGCGGTTTCCATGAATCTCCAATATGTTTTGGTTGCCCGCCACTCGGTGGAGATTATCCACATTTTGAGTCACCACACACTGCAAAAACCCATGCTGTTCCATCTCAACGATGGCATGATGCCCAGGGTTGGGAGATGCTTGATCTACGGCGATTTTAAGTTCGTAGGTTGGGTCACCAGGCTTGTCTTCATTGCGAAAGCGCGTTTCCCACCATTCTCCTGGATTTCGCAGGAATTCTCGGTATGAAAGATTGGTTTGCCCTTTGCCATTGGCCCATAGTCCACCTGGTCCCCGAAATGGAGGGATTCCACTCTCAACTGAAAGCCCAGCCCCAGCCAACATGACCACATGTTCTGAGTGAGAGACAAGATAGGCAGCTTGATCCAGTGATTTAGAGAATTCAGGAGTAAGATTCAACATGATCTGCTGCCTATATTAACGGCATCGAACCATTTGGAGAAGATTCAAATCAACAGCGAAACCTAATACCATAAACCTGATTCGATACTATTTCTAACATACCTGTGATTGCTATGAATAGAGCATTACATAATTCAGACCAAACAGTGATTTCTAGGCACCATTCAGTAGTTGTACCAATCTAACTCCAAAACCGATTGACTGCGACAAACCCTTATGCTAAATTCGTTGATGGCGATAATTTAAAGTTAAGTTTCTTATAGATTTTTATAGATTTAAAGGCGATAAATTCCTCATATATCCTCCGGACTGATTTAGCTTGGTAGAACTTCAGAGCGCCTACAGCCAAATAACGGATAAATCACAATGGCTCTCACTACGGGACGCCTGTCGCCTACTAGATGTAAGCAACACCACGCTTAGACAATGGGCCGATAACGGCTATCTTCGTGTTTACCGAACTCCAGGTGGACACCGTCGATTCCTCCGAAGCGACGTTGAATCATTTGCAAATGCACCTGAACAGGCACAAGACCAAGTACGGGATGACGCAGTTGAAGGCTCCGCTCTACGTAAGATTCGCCGCCGCCTGGGACGAAATGACGTCCTCCAACAACCCTGGTATCAGAGCGTAGAGGAAGAAGGTAAAGTGCGTATGCGACTCTTTGGTCGCAGGCTTCTTTCCATACTGCTCCAGGAGTCTAGTGCCCGCCGACGCCGCCAAGAGTTGCTGGACGAAGCCCACCTTCTCGGACGTGAATACGGTACAGAGATGTCAGAGAGGGGCGTGGCATTAAAAGACACCATTGAAGCCTTTGTTTTCTTCAGAACCATGGTTCTGGACTCGACCAACCCTGGCTCCTGGGCCAGAATCATAGAGACAGCTGACCGGGTCCTCGTTGGAATGGCAGACTCATACTGAGATTCACATGTATAAACCGAAATTCATTCAAACTCGTCTGGAGGATCAATAACAGGCATGGATAACATCGATCGAGAGTTGTTGAACAAGATTCAAGCGCCCTTCCCCATGGTTGATCGACCATATCAAAAGTTGGGAGAAGCTGTCGGGGTTACTGAACAAGAAGTAATCAATCGTTTGACCGAACTGAAACGGACCAACGTCCTACGCCAAATTAGCGCTATATTTGACACCCGGCGCCTTGGATTCAAGACCACCCTTGTGGCCGCTGCCTACGAGCCAGAGCAACTTCATAAGGCAGCGCTGGAAATAAACAAGCACCCCGGAGTTAGCCATAACTACGCGAGAGAAGGCTCATACTACAACCTGTGGTTTACCCTAGCCGTACCCCCGGAACACGATCTGGCAACCATCGCCGGTTACATGGCTCGCAAGACAGGGGCTCTGGAACAACGGCTTATGCCTACGAAACGGTTCTTCAAGATTGGCGTCAACTTTGATATGGTCAAAAAGAAAGGATCGTCATTCAATTTCAGTCCAGACAACATAAATGCAGAAAAATCTGGCGGTGAAACTGCTGCCGATAAAGAATTCGCAGAAACCTGGAACCAGGCAATCCCGGTCACCGATTTCGAGAAAGAAGCTATCCGCCAAATGCAAGAAGATTTGGCACTAGTTCCCCTACCCTTTGATAATCTAGCCAAAAATCTCAGCATCTCGACTGAAGATCTATTCACCATGGTTAAAGATTTCCAAGATCGTCGCATAATGCGCCGGTACAGTGCGGTATTGCATCATCGCCGATCGGGATTCAGGGCAAATGCGATGATAGTTTGGAAAGTTCCGGAGGAGCGATCTGAAGAAGTTGGTCTTACAATGGCGGCTCACAACGCAGTGACGCATTGCTACGAGCGACCAACATTCCCGGACTGGCCCTATACGCATTTCACCATGGTCCACGCAACTACGCCTGAGGGCTGCGAAGAGATCAACACCGAGATCAGTGAAGCGACTGGGATAACCGAACGACTAGTACTCTACAGCACTCGAGAATACAAGAAGACTAGGGTTCGTTATTTCGTACCAGATTACGACGACTATCTGGAAGTCGAAAAACCCGATGCCGTTACAACGGCGTAATCCTGAAACACTAAACTAAATAGTACCTTGTAAACGTCAAGTATCTAAAATAGGGAGCTAATGGCCACTTTTTACCCCGTATTTCTAAACTTAACCAGGCGCCGAGCCGTTATCATCGGCGGCGGACAGATAGCCGAAGGCAAAATCGCCAAGCTGCTGGAATCGGCAGCCCAGATCATTGTCATCAGCCCTGTTGCCACACAAGGAATTCGTGACTTTGCACAAGCTGGCAAGATTGAACTTGAGCTTCGAAAATATCAGCATGGCGACCTGCAAGGAGCGTTCTTGGCCATAGCTGCCACCAATGACCGAGAGGTCAATCAAGAAATCTTTGAAGAGGCGGAAAATCAAGGCATCTTACTAAATGCCGTGGATGATATGCCCCGATGTTCATTCATCGCTCCTTCTATAGTATCCAAAGGTCCAGTCACTGTGGCCATCTCCACTGGTGGCGCCAGTCCTGCTTTGGCACGCAAGCTACGCGAGAACATGGAAGTATCATCCGTGCTGGATTGGGCCGGGGCTACCGATGTCCTCTCCAAAGCCCGTCGGATCATCAAAGAAGAGAAAATGGCCATTGACCCCCAACGGTGGCAGTGCTGCATGACCGATGAGATCCTGGAAATGGCCCAAAACGGCCAAGAAGAAAAAGCCCTAAAAACCCTGATGAACAGCCTGTCGGGGAAAGATACCAACGGCAAATGTTCCAACATTGCAGAATGTGTTTCAGGTGGATGCCAAATGCGGAAATCCATCTTCGCCGAAAGCTCTCAGAAAGAAGATCGCATGGCTCAAACCACCGGGGATTAATCGTTTGACTCTCAGTGATACAGACTACAATTCTGGTCCGGCTCTTAAAGTTGGGAGTCGAGGCAGCGCTCTGGCTCTGATACAAGACCATGTGGTGATAAGCCGCCTGAAGGCCAATAGTCCCAACCTAAATTTCGAAGTCGATACGGTTCGAACGCGAGGCGACGCCGACCAAACATCCCGCCTTGCTGGCATGGGTCTGGGAATCTTCGTCAAAGAACTTGAAGAGGAGCTACTCAGCGGCAAGCTGGACATCGCTGTCCATAGTCTTAAAGACATGCCCACACTGTTGGCCGATGGCCTAGTGCTGGGAGCAGTGCTCTCCAGGGAAGACCCACGAGACGTACTGGTAAACCGATTCGACTCTCCACTTGATCAGCTTCCAGAGGGCACCAAGATAGGCACCAGCAGCCCTCGGCGCGCCGCCCAACTGAAGATGTTTGCCCCTCAGGTAGAGGTCGTCTCCATCCGCGGCAACGTGGAGACCCGACTCCAAAAAGCCCGGGGCGATGAAGCAGATGGGGCTATTTTGGCTGCTGCCGGAATGATTCGTCTAGGGCTGACCGACCAGGTCACCGAATACTTACCAGCAACCCAATTTGTGCCGCCTCCAGGTCAAGGAATCCTAGCCGTGGAAGCTCGGGCTGACGATCACCACATGCTAGAACTTCTTTCGGCCATTGACAATGTAGACACGAGGTATGAAGCGACCGCTGAACGGGCTTTTCTAGAGCGCCTGGGAGGTGGTTGCAGTGTACCAGTTGGTGCATTTGCTCAATGCACCGATAACACCATTAAGATGACCATATTTATGAGCACGGAAGATGGCCAAAAGAGCTTCACGTCTGAGGTCATCGGCTCAAAAACCGACCCTCAAGCTCTGGCAACTGAGGCATTTAGAATCCTGGAAAAAGACGGCGGCGCCGAGCTGGTATCCGTAGCCAGGACCAATCAAGCGTACCGAACGTAAAACACCGCTTCGACTAACATGGCTAGTAACTGAAGCTATTTAGGAATGAACTTTGACCGGTAAAGTGTATCTGGTTGGCGCTGGGCCCGGTGACCCCGGGCTAATCACTGTTAAGGGAATGCAAGCGCTGCAGGAGGCTCAAGTCGTCGTATATGACCGCTTGGTTGATCCCGCGCAACTTAAAGCTGTTCCCCAAAACGCAGAGTTAATATTTGTTGGCAAAGCCAGGGGCCGACAGCAACTGACCCAACCGAAAATCAACCAACTTTTAGTGGACAAAGCATCACAAGGACTAAACGTTGTCCGGCTTAAGGGCGGCGACCCGTTTGTCTTTGGTCGCGGCGGCGAAGAAGCTCTCGCACTAAAGGCTAATGGCCTTCACTACGAGATCGTTCCTGGTGTCACATCTGCAATCGCGGCCCTCGCCTACGCAGGCATTCCCATCACCCACCGCGGCGTGTCCACCACATTTACTGTGGTGAGCGGAAGTGAAGACCCCTCCAAACCCGAATCAACTATCCCCTGGGATGTTCTTGCCAAGAATGGGGGCACCCTTGTGGTGTTAATGGGATGGAAATCTCTAGAGAACATCCTCGACACCCTCGAGAAGAACGGAATGTCACACACAACTCCGGCCGCCCTAGTGCAATGGGGCACCTGGAGCGATCAGAAAACCGTTACCGGTAACATCAAGAACATTTTGAAGTTAGGTACAGACGCAGGCCTGACTGCGCCAGTGATCACAGTTATCGGCGAAGTGGTCAAACTAAGGGAAGACCTGTCTTGGTTCGACAAGCGCCCTCTGTTCGGCAAACGAGTATTAAATACCCGTTCCCGCTCCCAAGCCTCACAACTTCAAACCCTATTAGAGCAAGCCGGAGCCAACCCGTTGGAACTACCAACCATCGAGATTGGCCCGCTGTTCGACTTCACCGAACTAGACGCCACATTAGAAAGACTGGCCGACTACAAATGGGTTATATTCGCGAGCGCTAACGCTGTGGAGTCAGTCTTTGAACGCCTTAAATTGCAAGGTAAAGACACTCGCGCTCTGGCTAATAAGATCATTGGAGCTATCGGCCCGGCCACAGCCCACGCCTTAGCTCGGCGGGGTATAACCGCTGATTTCGTTCCCAAGCGTTCCGTATCCTCAGAGATATTAAAAGAACTTTCCGTCCGCGACTGGACAGGTGTCCAAGTACTGCTCCCTGCAGCCGACATTGGACGCGACGAGCTGGAAAAAGGCCTGACACAGATGGGCGCCACGGTCAACCGCCTAGCCGCTTACCGGAACGTGCCTGTAGCAGGAGCCGGCAAACTGGCCAAACAAGCTTTCATCGACGGAATCGATATCGTAACCTTTACAAGCTCTTCCACCGTGAGAAACCTCGTTGACATGTTGGACACCGAACGGAAACGGCTAGAAGATTGCTTCATAGCCTGCATCGGCCCAATTACCGCTGCTACCGCCCGAGATCTGGGTCTGAGGGTGGATTTAGAAGCGCAAGAACACACCGTTGAGGGTCTAGTGGATGCCTTAGTCAATCATTTCGCCGCCGGCAAGGTTTCCCAAACCTAGAACTTGATATCAAGCATCTAAAAACACATCAGGAGAATAGGATGTCATGACCAGCTTTCCCAACTCACGATTGCGCCGATTGCGAGGCTCCGAATCTATGCGCAATGTGGCCAGAGAAACACGCCTGACAGCCAAAGAGTTTGTGTATCCCGTGTTCGTCGCCCACGGGTCGGGCGTCAAAGAAGCTATTGAGCCCATGCCCGGACAGTTCCAAATGTCCCTAGACATCCTGTCTGAAGATGTAGGAGAGGCTGCTGACCTCGGTATACCCTCGGTACTCCTATTTGGTCTGCCATCCGAAAAAGACCCATTGGGTCTAGAGGGATATGACCCGGAAGGCATCGTGCAGGAAGCGGTGCGCATGATCAAGAAGAACCACCCGGACATGATGGTGGTCACAGACGTCTGTATGTGCGAATATACTGACCACGGGCACTGTGGCGTGATCGAGAACGGCAAGGTGGACAACGACCAGACTCTAGAGCTCCTGGGGAAAACCGCCGTTTCACATGTAAGTGCTGGAGCCGACCTTCCTGCTCCATCTGCCATGATGGACGGGCAAGTCTGGGCCATTCGACAGGCGTTAAATGACCATGGCTATGAAGACACGCCAGTAATGGGTTATGCCGCTAAATACTCCTCGGGTTTCTACGGACCATTTCGTGAAGCTGCGGGTTCCACGCCCCAGTTCGGAGATCGCAAGAGCTATCAGATGGATCCGGCCAACGCCCGAATGGCCATGCGTGAGATTGAAGCTGATATCACAGAGGGCGCAGACATTGTCATGGTTAAACCAGCCCTGTCCTACCTGGACGTGATTCGACAGGCCAAAGACCGGTTTGACCTGCCCTTGGCAGCCTACAATGTTAGTGGCGAGTATTCCATGATCAAAGCCGCCTCCTCTCTTGGCTGGGTGGACGAAAAGTCTGTGACCATGGAAGTGCTAACCTCGATCAAACGAGCTGGGGCGGACACAATCTTGACCTATCACGCCAAAGAAGTGGCCCGCTGGTTGAAAGAGACAGAATAAAAACTAATAGGCGACTCAGTAACGGGCATCGGTAAAATCGCCAACCGACTCAAATAGACCAAGCGAGCTCTGAGAAATAGCAATATTTAATCAGGACACCAAATGCAACTTAGCAAATCAGAATCACTATTCGCCGAGGCGCAGAATTATATTCCTGGCGGCGTCAATAGCCCAGTCAGGTCATTCAAGGCCGTAGGGGGCACTCCTCCGTTCATCGCACGAGGGCAAGGAGCGCACGTCTGGGACGTAGACGGCAACGAGTACATCGATTACTTGGGATCTTGGGGACCGTTAGTCTTGGGTCATTCGCACCCAGCTGTAGTCGAAATACTGAAAAAGACCGCGGAAGGAGGGACCAGCTTCGGAGCTCCGATAGAACAGGAAGTCGTATTGGCCAAGCTAATCTGCAGCGGACTGCCATCAGTAGATTCTGTCCGTCTGGTTAGCTCTGGTACCGAAGCCTGTATGAGCGCCATACGGATGGCTAGAGCTTTTACTGGCCGTGACAAAATCATCAAATTTGCCGGTTGTTATCATGGGCATGCAGATGGCCTACTGGTTAAAGCTGGTTCAGGCGCGCTGACCCACGGAATTCCCACCAGCGCAGGAGTTCCGGAGTCATATGCTAGCGAGACATTGGTAGCTGAATACAACGACATTGAATCGGTAGAGAAATTCTTTCTAGCTAACCCCAAGTCCATCGCGGCCATCATACTCGAGCCGGTAGCAGGGAACATGGGCGTCGTCCCTCCAGCAGACGGGTTCCTGCAAGAGATCAGGAAAATCACTCAGGACAATGGAACATTATTGATATTCGATGAGGTGATTACTGGATTCAGGGTAGGCCCAAACGGCGCCCAGGGCCTGTTCGGCGTTACGCCAGACATCACCACCATGGGCAAGATCATCGGTGGAGGCTTACCAGTAGGGGCTTATGGCGGCCGGAAGGATATCATGGATGTTGTTGCGCCACTAGGAGCCATGTACCAAGCAGGAACATTATCCGGTAACCCGTTAGCGGTTAGCGCTGGAATCATAACCCTCACAGAACTTCAGAAACCAGGAACTTTTGAGCGCCTAGATACGCTGTCACAGCGTTTGACCGAAGGCTTGACCGACGCTTTTCACAAGGCTGAGATACCCTCAACGATCAACCGTGTAGGCTCCATGTTCACGGGATTCTTCAATCCTGGTCCAGTAGCCGGTTTGTCTGATGCAGAGGCTTCAGATACTGAGATGTACGGTCGTTACTTCCATGCTATGCAGGAGCAGGGCGTCTACATCGCCCCGTCCCAATTCGAAGCCGGGTTCGTCTCAACGGCTCACACCGAGGCCGACATTGACGCGACCATTTCCAAAGTCTCGGCTGCTTTAATCAGCCTCAGATAGAATCAATTCACGGAAATTAAAAAGGCCCTCCTGAGATCTCAGGAGGGCCTTTTTAATTTCCGTGAATTGAAACTACTTAGGCGCCGTACCGTGCGGCTGCATTGGGATCGCTATAATCCACACCCTTGGTAGCCCAGAATGCTGTGGCAATGGCATCCACGGTGGAAACCAACTCTTCGCACTTAGCCATATCCACGTTCTGCTTGCACTGTCCAGCTAACTTTAAAGCGGCATTAAAAGTACCATGAAGGTCAAAACCATCAGGTGTATTCGGCCACCCATAGTCAGCCCAAAGAACGCTGAGCTCATGCTTGACCACTTCAGCGTGCTCCTCTTTTACCGTTACGTAGCGGGCCATCTTGTTCACGTAGTCCTGGTAAGCTCCGGCATCACTGCCATCAGGGCGTTCCAGAGTCTGGAGCCTCAGTGTCATCTTCTGCACAGTCTGGGCGGCTATCTTAGCCGACAACGGCTCATAGATCCCGCACGGGACATCACAGTGTGCTTGCGCGATTTCTGGCTTGAACCAACCTATTGGGTTAAACATAGCAGCCTCTCCTGACTACATCTGATTTTTTGCAAGCACAAGCGTAATCAAATTCTCAAAGCCGCGCAACCCCCGAATACGTATTGGTGCCTGTATTCGCGCCTAGCATCAGCGTACGAACAACCTTCTCTTGTATCCCATTAGGGCCTGCACTTATAATCTGGTCAATTACGTGCCTGTGTATATGAGTTCGTAATGTTAATAATCAGTAAATATTATGGTGCCTGCTCCAAGGGCAACTAGGAGATGACCCATTGGCGACTACATCGAAACCTACCATACCCGCTCACATGAAACACCGCAGTAGTGAATTGACAGGAGACCCGCAACGAGCTCCTGCCAGAGCCATGTTGATGGCTATGGGCCTGACCCAAGATGACCTTCAAAAACCATTCGTAGCCATCGCCAACCTGGCCAGTGATGTCACCCCCTGCAACGTTCACCTAGACCGGTTCGCTCAGGCAGCCAAAGAGGGTGTCCGTGCCGCAGACGGAGTTCCATTCGAATTCGGCACAATCACAGTCTCCGACGGTATCTCCATGGGCACAGAAGGCATGAAAACATCTTTGGTCAGCCGTGAGGTGATCGCGGATTCCATCGAGCTGGTGACCTTCGGCGAGCGTATGGATGGGCTCATCGCAGTGGCTGGTTGCGACAAAAATATGCCCGGTTGCATGATGGCATTGGCCCGTTTAAACGTGCCCGGCCTGTTCATGTACGGCGGCTCAATCATGCCTGGCCAGTTCAAAGGCCAAGATGTAAATATCCAAGACGTATTCGAGGCCGTCGGTGCCTATGCCAAAGGTAACATGACTCTGGAAGATCTAACGGCCCTTGAATGCGTGGCCTGTCCTGGAGAAGGCTCTTGCGGTGGATTGTTCACCGCCAATACCATGTCCACCTGCATCGAAGTCATGGGGATGTCGCTCCCCGGCGATGCCTCCTCTCCGGCCATCGACCCCCGCAAGATGGGCGAAGCAAGAGACGTAGGACGCACAGTGATGCGTCTACTAGAAGAAGATATTCGCCCCAGGGACATCATGACTAAGAAGGCTTTTGAAAACGCCATCACTGTAGCAGTATCAATGGGCGGGTCTACCAACTCGGTGTTGCATCTCATCGCCATGGCCTACGAGGCCGGTGTCGAATTATCCATCGAAGACTTTGACCGAATCAGCCGAAACACACCTTACATCGTAGATATGAAACCAGCCGGAAAATACCTGATGGCCGACCTCAGTCGCTACGGCGGTATTGCTTTGGTTATGAAACGGCTGTTAAACGCCGGACTGCTGCATGGAGACTGTATGACAGTAACCGGCAAGACCCTACGAGAAAACATTGAATCCGTCCCAACCATCGACGACCAACCCATCGTCTACCAGATAGACAACCCAAGGAGTCCCACAGGCGGGCTAGCCATACTGAAGGGCAACATCGCCCCCGACGGTGCAGTAATCAAGGTCGCGGGACATCAAGAGAAGGTATTTGAAGGCCCGGCTCGAGTCTTTGACCAGGAACCTGCGGCGTTCCAATCCATACAGAAGGGCGAGATCAAAGCCGGCGACATCGTCATAATCCGCTACGAAGGCCCTAAAGGCGGGCCAGGCATGCAGGAGATGCTGTCCGTGACCGCAGCCATCGTCGGACAGGGACTTGGTGACGATGTCGCTCTGATCACAGACGGCCGGTTCTCCGGAGCATCCCACGGGCCCATGGTTGGCCACGTCGCACCCGAAGCCGCGGTGGGCGGCCCTATCGCGCTGATCCAAGAAGGTGACATAGTGACGTTAGACATCCCTGGCCGCAAATTGGACGTAAAACTGACTGACTCAGAATTGGCTGAACGACAAAACAAGTGGAAACCCATCCCCCCGAACTATACCAACGGAGCTTTGGCCAAATACGCAAAATTGGTGTCGTCCGCCTCGCAAGGAGCTGTGACCCACTGACCCATAGCAACTCCATCGCAAGAACTATGCCCTAATCTAGGTATCAAAGGCATGCAAACCGAACAAAGGCCGAATCTCGGTTGTGCGGTCTGATCTGGCATCCTTCAGGATGGTGCTTCTGGTTAAGTTGACCAGTTATCAAAAATATAAGCGGCTCTAGATAAGACTATTGGGGGCGCGATGTTTTGGAGAGGATTAAATATGTCTACAGAATCCAGGGATTATGGAAAAGAAGCTGTTGTCCGCCATCGAGAGACACGCGGCAAAGTAAGCATCGCCCCCAAAATGAAGGTTGAGACTTTAGACGACTTGTCCATCGCTTATACTCCAGGCGTCGCCACCGTATGTATGACAATCCACGCCGATAAATCAGAATCGTACCACTTGACGAACCGTGCCAACACCGTGGCCGTAGTCACAGACGGTTCCGCTGTCTTGGGGTTGGGCAACATCGGGCCAGAAGCAGCCATGCCGGTAATGGAGGGAAAATCTATACTGTTTAAGGAGTTGGCCGGCATCGACGCGTTACCTATCTGTCTAGCCACCCAGGACACCAACGAAATCGTCCAGATAGTGCGCGCCCTGACTCCCAGTTTTGGTGGCGTCAATCTAGAAGACATCGCCGCACCGCGATGTTTTGACATAGAAGACGCATTACAAGATCTCGGCATACCTGTCTTCCATGACGATCAACACGGTACGTCCATCGCAGTGTTGGCCGGAGTTATCAACGCTTTGCTGGTCACAGGCCGCAAAATCGAAGACACCAAATTCGTGTTTGCTGGAGCGGGCGCTGGAGGCATTGCCTCTACGAAACTACTGATGGATCACGGAGCCAAACACATCATACTGGTGGACAGCGTTGGCATCATATCCCGAGACAGGACCGACTTAACGGCCATAAAATCATCCATGCTAGTCTCAACCAACCCTGACAATCTGTCAGGTGGAATTGCTGAAGCCATGCGTGGAGCAGATGTATTCATCGGACTTGCTGCCGGTGACATGGTTACCCCAGAGATGGTTTCCTCAATGGCCAAAGACCCCATCGTATTCGCTATGGCCAACCCCATTCCCGAAATTTGGCCAGACTTGGCCGCCAATGCGGGAGCTGCGGTTGTTGGAACCGGGCGTAGCGACTTCCCAAATCAGGTGAACAACAGCCTGGTATTCCCGGGCGTCTTCCGAGGTGCACTAGACAGCCACGCGACTCGAGTAACAACCGAAATGAAACTAGCAGCCGCTTCAGCCATCGCCGGATTGGTTAAAGAACCGACTCCAGGCAATGTCCTTCCCTGGTCGCTAGACCGAGAGGTATCAAAGGCCGTAGCTAAAGCAGTATCAGAGGCGGCTTAGCGACTCTATGCCGACCCAGTTTTCCCGAGTAACCGTCGAGTCATTGGATCGGTTCCGTGCCAACCTTCAATCGTTGGTCGCTGAGAAAACTAAGTCCTTACCAAGCCTCCGCTACTGCGACCTCCGTATACAAGTTCGTGAGCAAAAGAGCGCAGTGGCTGAAAACGGCTCTGATAAGGCTAGTTCAGAAGATTGCACCTTCGATTTTGGAGTGCGGGCCATCGCCGGTGAACGTTCCAGTGCCTCGGGTTATTATGGGCGTGTTCTGGGAACCACGGACTTAGATCAACTAGAAGATGTGATCTGGGACAGTATCAAGCAAGCTCACAACCGGGCTCGCGCCAATGCCAGACATAAATCGCGAGCTCGCAATCGATTTCCCATACTGGGCGGCAGCCTAAACTCAAGTGGCCTTGCCGAGGTGCCTGTGTGCCAGGACACCGTCCACGCTAACTACACCTCGGACCCTCGACAAGTACCCTTATCAGAAATTTCCAGAATGGCCGCTGACGGCTGTAAGTCCATCCAAAGTCAGGGCAATAACATAGTCTATTCTGCAGCGTCGGCATCTACCTTCCTACTCCGAGAGCTATATCTCAGTTCTGACGGCGCGGACATTGACCAGACTTTTGCCCAGACAGAAGGGTTTGCCATCACCATATGCAGCAGCGAGCATGGCAATTTTGAGCTATACGACTTCACTGGCCATCAGAAAGGGTGGGAGATCTTGACCGAGGGCTACGACAACGGCCCCATAGTACTCCCCAACTTCATGGACTTCTGCGAGGCCTTGGGATCCGACGCCATAGAAGTCGCGGCTGCCCCACCACTCAAACCGCCCGACAAAGAGGTAACTGTCGTCACCGACCCGCACTTCAACACCCTGTTAGTCCATGAGGTAGTCGGCCACCCCTCGGAACTAGACAGAGCATTAAAATATGAGACCGGCTACGCAGGTCGCTCCTGGTTTTTGAAAAACATGCAAGACAACCAACTAGGCAAACAGATAGCATCGCCTCTAGTCACTGCCTACTCTGATCCTACCATAGAGGGCTACGGTTCTTTCAGTTATGACCACGAAGGCACTCCAGCCCGACGCGCCTATATACTTAGGAACGGAGTACTAGAGGAGTTCTTGAACAACCGGCAGACAGCGGCCATCATGGGGTCTGAGCCCAACGGATCCGCCCGCTCCACTGAAGCTCAATTAGTGCCGCTCATCCGAATGACCAACACTATCTTCGCCCCTGGTAATCAGGACCCCCAAAGCATCATATCAGAGGTCGAAGATGGGTATTTCATCGCCGGACACCGCACTCCGTCCATCGCCGAATCCCGTGAGAACTTCCGAATCACGGCTGTGAAAGTGTATGAAATAAAAAATGGACAATTAGGAAGACTGTATAGAGACGGTGGTATGACCTCAGACAGCCGTGATTACTTTATGTCCATCGACGCTGTAGGGAGTGACCTGCGAGTGAATCCTATTCCGAACTGCGGTAAGGGACAGCCTATGCAAGCCAAGCGAATGAGCAACGGTGGTCCAACCATGCGTGGCACTGCGCGATTGACCGGACCAGGATCATTAAGCGGTAATCAAAGGATTTAAGTAAACCGTGACAGCAGTAGTGATCGTTATCGGGATAGTCGCCTTTTTGTCCACGACATTGGCCATCATCCTGACGTTTCGCTCGATCAATTCCCGGGAAAGCGACAAAGGAGAGGAAAACTCCCTTGGCCACCAAGTAGGGGAGATTCGCCATGGCATTGACCGTGTGAATGAAGCCATTCAACACCTGAACGTGGACCGGGCCAAACAATCTGAACGGCTGGAAACCATGCTTACCAGCCTAAACTCCAGCTCTTCCGCTCTCCAGAATATCCTCGCCAACACCCAGGTTCGAGGCCAATGGGGTGAAAGGATGGCCGAAGATGTCTTCAGATTGATCGGTTTTGTAGAAACAGTCAACTACACCAAACAAACAACCACCATCGATGGAGGTTCAAGGCCGGACTTCACAATCTTAATGCCCGAAGATAAAAAGCTGAATATGGATGCCAAGTTTCCACTCACAAACTACATGAAGCTAGTGGAAGCTAATGCTGAGCCGGAGATTCAGGAGCACAAGCGCGCTTTCCTGAAGGACGTCCGTGACCGCACTCGTGAGGTTGTGGGGCGTAATTACATCAGCCCTGAAGATAACACCCTGGATTACGTGCTCGTCTTCATCCCCAACGAACCCATGTACCACTACATACAGCAACACGGAGCGACACTAGTAGAAGAGGCTCTTCGAAACAGAGTCGTACTTTGTTCTCCCATTAGCCTGTTCGCCATCCTAAGCGTAATCCGCCACGCCTTAGACAATTTCGCCATTGAGCGAGCAGCTAACGAAATTCTTTCGGAGCTATCCATATTTGATCAGCAATGGGGACGCTTCACATCTCAGATGGACCTGGTCAATAAAAGATTTGAAATGGCCCAGAAAGGGTTTGAAAACCTGTCTGGCACTCGGCGTCGCGCCCTAGAACGCCCTCTAAACCGTATCCAGAGCATCCGACAACAACGTGGCATACCAGCAACCTTGGATTCATCACTAGATGAAGAAGTGGAACCCGACCATCCCTGGGGTTTGCCAAAGCCACCGGAGAACGAAGATTAGCACACCAAGCAAAACCAGCCTCTGAAAGGACAAGTACAGTGGTCTCCTTAACCAACCTCCGCCGTGCTGTTAAGAACGCTCTGGCATTTACCTCATCCCAGCCAGATGTGAGTGAGGTAGAGGTTTTTGCCTCGGCTGGAAGGAACCTCACCGTTCGCCTCAACTACACCTCCCACATACCCAGCAACGGGGTGGAAGAGCCCAAGTCCACGGAAGGCTACGGCCTAGGGATTAGAGCCACTTTTAACACAACAAACGGCGTAAAAACCGGATTTGGTAGTGAGCCGGCAGACCTCTCGTTAAATGGGGTGGCTCGGGCCCTAGAGAAAGCTAGAGCCGGAGCAGTCACTGACCCTAAGTTCGTTTCGCTACCAAAACTGGACTCCCCACAAAGGCCAACAAGAGATACGACCTCCCTCGCCAATTACGACCCTGCATTGATGAAAATTGGAAACCAGGGTCTGGTCAAAACAGGTTGGAGTATGATGGAACGGGGGCTAGAAGCGTTCGAGTCGTCCAAAGACCTCCTCAGTCTGGCTGGTTACCCTGAGAAAATCTCTGAACTTGGCCTAATCCTCGGTGGGGATGTGGTTATGCTGCAAGACCGAATGGCCATCGGATCAACCCATATCCCTTCGATTCAAACTGATCAGAACACGGTAGTAATGTCATTCGCCACAGCTATGATTGAGACCCAGAGTAGTAAAGGAAGTGGGTGGTCTGTGAGCAGCCAACTTGCCGATTTTTCCGGAGAATCAGCGGGCGAAGCTGCCAGAAACGCCATTGCCTCCATAAATGGGGAGCGTATCCCCACCGGCGAATACAACGTGATTCTCGGCCCGCAAGCTGTGACGGAGATATTAGAATGGGTACTGATGCCAGGGCTCTCCATGGATATGATATTTGCAGGCGCATCGCCTTTCATAGGCAAACTGGGACGGATGGTGGCATCCGATAACTTTAACCTATACGACAACGGGTCAGAACCTGGTATGCCCAGTTCTAAGGCTATCACCGACGAGGCTCTGCCAACCGGACGAACCAACTTGATCCAAAACGGCAAATTATCCGGCTTCCTATCGGATTATTACAACTACCAGCGCATCTTGAATGACCCCACCGGAAGTGAAAAGCTAGGAGCTGACCCAAGAAGTGTCCTGGAGAGCATCGCACCGCGCAACGGCTTCCGGCCAAACAATGGCGGCGGTCGCAACTTCGCCGGCATCCCACGTCCCGTCCCGACCAACCTGATCATCGAAGGAAATCGGGCCAACAATCAGGAAGAATTACTACAACTGGTCGGCAACGGTGTGTATATCGGTCGCATCTGGTACACCTATCCGGTTAACGGAACCGCCAGCGGTGACTTCAGCGGCACAATCATCGGCGACTCATATCTGATCAAAGATGGCAAATTCGCCGCCCCTCTGAAGCCCAACACGATACGTATGAACGACAATGTGCTCCGGCTGATTAACAATATCCTGGGCATAACGTCCAAACATCGGGCCACCGTGCGCTGGTCATCTGACCAGGTAACATGGGCGCCCCAGATTGCCGTATCTGGATACGGGTTGGAAGAAATATCAGGGTACATGGAGAACGCTTAACTCTTGGTCGACGACCAAGCACCAAAAAGGAGCAGACACATGGCCGAAACAAACATCAAATTGGAAGTAATGGACGGCGTCGGCATCATCACCATGGACCGTCCTGAATCTCGAAACGCCCTGACTCCGGACATGGTCGACGAAATGGGAGAGGCCATCAAAGCCTGCAACAGATACGACGTTCGCGCGGTAATGCTCACTGGCAGCGGCCCTGCGTTCTGTTCAGGGGCCGATGTAAAAGCTTTTGTTGAAACACTCGAAAATGATGGGCCAGATGCTCTGCACCAATACATTAATTCCATGGCCGATGCTCTGCACACCAAAGTCGTTTTAGGCCTGCGAAATCTAGAGAAGCCGGTGGTAGGAGCGGTAAATGGGGTAGCAGCGGGAGCAGGGTTCAGCCTGACTTTAGGCTGTGACATCAGATACGCAGCTCAGAGCGCTAGATTCTTAATGGCATATGCAAATATCGGCGCCACAGCCGACGGCGGCTCAACCTATCTACTACCTAGGCTTGTTGGTTCCGGGAAAGCAATGGAGATATACTTGGCTAGTCAACCCATCGGCTCGGAAATGGCCTTAGAAATGGGACTGGTCAATCAGGTCGTAGCAGATGACCAATTGCATCGGCACGCCATGGAGACCGCCGTTCGGCTGGCCCAAGGTCCGACCCTAGCCTACGGGAAAGTTAAAGCATTATTTGACCAGTCTTGGGATAACAGCATCGCTGACCAACTTGACGCTGAAACGAAAGCTCTTGCAAACAGTGGGATATCGGCTGATTTCCAAGAGGGGATAAAGGCATTCTCAGAACGACGCCAAGCCCGGTTCCAGGGCAAATAGGGACTGCTTATTCCAACTCAGCTACGGTAATGCCATCACCGCCTGCGCCTTCACCATCTTCAGCCGCAAGTACTAGTGGGTGGCCATTGAGATATTCTCTTATGGCCGTGCGAAGGGCCCAAGTGCCTTTTCCGTGAATCAAACGTACCGAACTGGCACCACCTAGTGAAGCGTCATTCAAAACTTCGTCAACTCTACTGAGAGCCTCGTCCACCCGAAGACCGCGAAGGTCCACTTCGGTATTCAAACCACGCCGTGACGGTCGGTTGGACAAGCTGTTCAAATAAACACCCTGGGAGGCAGCAGTCGGGTCTACGTCTGCCTTACGTTCCAATTGGTACAGCGGAATCTTGGCCCGCATGGTGCCCAGTAGCACCTCGATTCTTTCCTGGCTATCAGGCGGGGAAATCACTTCAACCGGTTGGGCAATGCCCCTGATATAGACCCTGTCTCCTTCTTTGAGGGTCTGCTGCCAAGGTGTTCTTTCAACTTCGATTGGAGACCACGATGCTGAGTCCAACGCCCGTTGCACTTCTCTGACCTCGTCGCGGTGGGCCTGCATCTGCTGCCGAGACCCGATTTCAGATCTGGCGGCAGACCTAGCCTGTGCCTCGGAATCCTGTTTTAATTCTGCTGCTTCCAAGGAACGTTCGGCCTTGGCCAAACGGTCCAATATTCCAGAGATGCGATCCTGTAATTCTTGACGAGACTCCTCAACCAAGTTCGCCTTGGCCAATTCCACGTCCGCCAATTGGGCGTCAAGTTCCCGCTGCATTCGTACTGATTCGGTTCTCGCAAGTTCAGCTTCCTGCCGCAATTCCTCGACCACTCGTCGTTCTTGCTGTAACTCCTGTAAGAGCCCTTCGGTAGCCTGTTCCACCGGAGATATGCTAGTGCGCGCGTCGTCGATGACTTCCTGCGGTACGCCCAGACGCGCTGCGATTGTAAGGGCATAACTACGGCCTGGAAGACCTAAGGTAACGTGGTAGGTTGGGTTCAAAGATGTTGGGTCTAGATCTACACTTGCATTCACCATACCTGGCTGGTCCTGCACAAACCTGGCAACACCCCGATGATGGGTGGTGCCAACCACGAAAGACCCGATATTTTGGAAATACCGGAGCACTGCACTGGCGAGTGCTGAGCCCTCTTCCGGATCGGTACTGGTGCCAAGTTCGTCCACCAAAACCAATGAATCCACCGTAGCTCGGGACATGATTCCCTTAACGTTGGTGATATGGGAGGTGAATGTGGAAAGCGATTCCGAGATACTTTGCTGATCACCTATATCGGCGTAAATGCCGTCAAATATTGGGAAATGAGCTTCATCCGCAGGAACGTGCATGCCAGCCTGAGCCATCATCGCCAGTAGCCCCACAGTCTTTAACGTGACAGTCTTTCCACCCGCGTTAGGTCCGGTAATGAGCAGCACTTCCTGGTCTCGATCCAAGTCGATGCTGACGGGAACCACTGTGCCAGTCAGCAGGGGATGCCTGGCCCGAACCAATCTCAGACTTCTGTCTTGTACGGCTTGTTCAGACACCCACGGTGCAACTGCGTTTATCTGCTTTGAGTACCGGGCTTTGGCAATGTCTAAATCGAGTCGTGCCATCTGGTCTAAAGTCAGCATAAGGTCTTCACCTGACAGGCCGACCATACCAGACAACTGGCGCAACACCCGTTCCACTTCTCGGTCCTCAGCCAGACGAGCTTCGCGCCAGCGGTTGCCCATGTCGATAGCTGGCATAGGTTCCACAAACACCGTCGCTCCGCTGTCGGAAACGTCATGAACAATACCTGGGACACGATAGCGCATCTCCGCTTTGATCAGCAGCACCATCCGGCCATTGCGTTGCGTTATGATTGCCTCTTGCAGCACGTCCGATCTCTGAAGACGACGCAGGTTACGATCCATGATGTCGTTTAGACGGTTCTGTGCATTGCGTGCGTCCTGCCGGAGGTTGTGCAACACAGGGCTGGCATTATCCAACACTTCACCGTTGGAGCTAATAGAACCGGAAATAGCACGTTCCAAATCTCCTAACTCCGGTATGTTTTCCGCAACACTGGATAACAAAGGAATCTCTTCGTGGCGTCCTAGCTCTGTGCGATTGAAACGTGCAGCTCGGAGCAACTCCCTAACGGCAAACAACTCGTCGCCGCGCAGCAATCCACCAAGTAATGCGCGTTGGAGAATCTCCCTAAAATCCTGGTCAGGGCCAAATTCCAGTCCGCCGCCGTCATCCAGATACTGACGAGCTTCGGAGGTCTCTTGTTGCCTGGTTGCGATTTCCAACAGGTCGCACGTTGGTTCCATAGCGCGGGCGCGCTCGGCTCCCACTACGGTATGGGCGTGGCTGACCAACTGCTCACGAACCTTGTCGAATTCCAACAACCTGCCGCCGAGATTAAATCCGCCTAAGTTATCGTTCCGCCGGCGGGTCGTCGGCTTAGGCCCAAATCGCTGAAAATTGTGCATTCCCAATTCAGTGTCACTCAATATCTACCAATCTAAACCCCAGACTCTGCTTTCATAGATGGTACTGCCAAGATCAAAAAGGGTGTCTCGCTTAGGGTCACGTATGTTTAATCTTCTATTAAGAAGGATATCTCTATAATCGTTTAGCCGGGGACAGACCTTCAAAAACCCATTCAATGTGAATTTTTCGCCTCCCAATATCACATGATCCAGTTCGCTGGAGACAGGTTCAAATTGGGAGCGTATGGACTCGCAGACCTTGACGTAAAGCCGCCGCATCTGCCCTTCCCTGATCCGGGTGTAACGCAGTTGTGAGGTACCGCCAGCATGATGCTTCCCTTTTACATATCGTGAGTCAGTCTTAGAACTTTCTAGGTCTGAGCCGCGGTAGACTGCTACCGAGTAACGACCCAGGCGTACCAAGACCACACCGATGGTACGTTCTGCCTCTAACAACCTCCCCAATGGTTCATCGTTCCAAGTGGGGTACAGGCCGCTTTCCAACACCGGAAAGGGTGGCGCTATAATCAATGTTCGGACACCGGCACGAAGGCCCACCAGCCCGCATCCATTGCCCTCAGGCAAACCGTTTAATCTTGAGATTCGCTCGTTCCACATGTCAGACCCCGATGTTTCGCCTGGGCGCAAGTAGATGGACGAACTGACCTCGCCTTCCCGAGGCATTCGGACATTTAACAAATTACGCAGCCTTTCCTTGGTAATCCAGTCCCCGTTTAGACCGGCCGCGGGTGTAGCTGTTATATTTCTTACTTCAGTCATTCCGATCGATGGAAATTGTACCACTGCTACATCTTTCACCGAAGGCGTGCCAGGCATAGAATGGCCTCATCATTTAGAATCCCAGGGAGAATCCAATGGCGACGGAAAAACAATTAACACTGCTACAGCGCCGAGACCGTGTGCTAGAACAACTGGATGAATCACACCAAGCTTTGCACAAGTCCTTGAGAGGACTCGACCCAGACGAAGCATTTTTGGGTTCCAGATGGTCCGTTTGGGAAGTCTTAAAGCACCTCGATATTGAGGACTATGTAGACATGTTAGAGAAGATTGCATCAGGCGAAATCGACATGTTCCCTGCATTTGATAACCGCGAAAATAAACTTAGAGAAGACATCTCACGCCTAGATGAGACTCACCGACGGCTCCGCACGGTGGTTGCTAATTTAACTGAAGAGCGAATGAACCAACCCACTACTCCTTATAATCCCGAATACAACTACCCCGGACTCACTCTGCTTGAACTCCTTGAACGATCATCAGTACATGAGGCCACACACGCCCGTCAAATCGTGGAAACGCGAAAATACATATCTGAATTTACTGCCAAAGAACGGGCCGTGACCTTCATCGTCTTGGATCCGACCGATCCCACTAAAATAAGTCCTTCAGCCATCGGGTTACTGAAATATGCGGACAATGTCGCGGGTAACTACGATGCCCTCAACGCGGTGAGAAATTTCGCCAGCGGTGTCGAGCAATTGCTAGACGGTAACAGAAACGTTGAAATCATATCCCGAATGGGCCGAGACGCTCGGGCAGGATTATGGAATGTGGTCTGTACTATCGGTAGCCCTTCCGAATCGCATCAGCCATTGTTGCAGTTAGCCGAAAAATACTGTGACAAAATAGTCATCATGCAGTCTGACCGGTAGAACCCGTTTGCCCAGACAAATCAGTTTTGCTACACTGTCGCAGTACTTCAAACCCGTCTGTAATTAAGCCTGATTTGTACTTAAAAAGGCCTGGTAGGGTGTGCAGTATGCAACTAGTCCCAAATAGGAGTCGCCATGATTTACGAAGTGCGTACCTATACCCTGAAACCCGGCAGCGTGGCCACATTTGAAGAAAATTTTGCCGCAGCACTACCCCACCGTGAGAAGTACTCCAAGTTAGGGGCCTTCTGGCACACCGAGATTGGCCCTTTGAACCAGGTTATCCACGTATGGCCCTACGAGAGCGTAGAGGAACGCAACAGCATCCGCGAGGAGGCTGGTAAAGACCCCAACTGGCCGCCGAAGAACGACCCGGATATGTATGTCAGCATGAATTCAGAGATCTTCATCCCTGCACCGTTCATGCGCCCTCTTGGCGGAGACCAAGCCTTGGGAGCCCTCTACGAGATGCGCTCATATACCTACAAGGTCGGAAGCATCAACAAGGTAATCGACATCTGGGCGGACGCCGTCCCCGCTCGCGAGGAGTTCTCACCGTTGGTCGCCGCCATGCATACCGATACTGGAGGATTGAACAAGTGGGTACACATCTGGGCCTACGACGACCTAGATCAGCGGAAGAACGTACGCGCCGAAGCCAGCAAGACTCCCACTTGGCCGCCGCCCACTCGAGAGTTCTTGATTAGCCAAGAAAATAAGATCATGGTCCCTTCGGCCTTCTCTCCGATGCACTAGGCCACACAGGAGACTTGAGGCCTTAATCGGACCGGGCCCACTGACTAAGATCTGGCCTAGGGATTTGGGCCAACCAAGCTGCCTGAACCAAGGAATAGTGATGTTACCGGAACCTGGCCCTGAGATCGTTGAAGAATTAAAGGCCGTTAACCAGCGGTTTTATGACGCTTTTTCCGACCTAGATATATCTGTCATGGACAACGTATGGGAGGACTCGATACGGGTCGTCTGCGTTCACCCGGGATGGACGCCATTGATTGGCTGGGAAGCTGTGCGCATGAGTTGGGACCGGATATTCCAGAACGCCAATCTCATGCAGTTCCAAGTCCGTTATCTGAACATAGTTGTCCAGGGCGAATTCGGTAGCGTCACCTGCGTTGAAGGTATAACAAGTGTAGTTGCTGGAACAGCCTCAAATTTCAGCACATTTGCCACCAACATATTCGCCAGGCGTGAAGATGGCTGGCGGATGATAGCTCACCACGCCTCCCAATCAGCCTAGATAGTCTGGAATTCAAACGGTGCACCTAAACCTGTAGGGCCCTTCCGGACACAAACCATAAAACCTAAACCACCCAGCCGAGCCCACCCCACCCCAGCCCCTCACCTGCTAAGATATACATCGGTACCCAATGATTACGATTAAGATGGTCTCCGATCCGAGACTAATCACGTCTGCTCTCCGGCCTTTATTAACCGTCAAACGGCGGTATCACAAACACCAATAAGGACACCAATCATGGCTTCAGAATCTCCGTCGATGACAAAGACGGAACGAAACCTTTGGTCGGCCATAGTATCAGAGGCTTTGGCCCATTTGAAATACAACGCCTACGCCCATAGAGCCCTGGAAGAAGGGCACCCAGAGGTCGCCCAGGTATTTCAAGAGGTAGCCGGAGCAGAAACCATCCACGGCATGAACCACCTTAGAGTTTCGGGCGCACTGGACACCACCGTTATCAATCTACGAACGGTCACCGAAGGAGAGTCCAAAGAATATAGCACCATGTACCCCAAAATGATCCAGGATGCCTTAGACGAAGGCCGCCAGGATGCTGCTGACTCGTTCGCCTTAGCTATGGACAGGGAACGCCACCACCTAGAGGTGTTCACCAACGCCCTTGATTTACTAGAGGCTAAAACAGCGGCTATTGCCGCCGCAAACGTTCAACCGGTATCAGCACCAACATCAACCCCAGAAGCAGCTCCAGGCAGCGCGCTAACCGTCGAGACAGATGGCATGACCATGGCAGACTATGTGAGCGCGGCAACGGAGATAGACCGGGAGCGTTGGCGTGTTGCCAGGATGGGCCGCTTGCGCGAAGTGGTATTTGGCGCCCAAGATGGACTCCTCAGCACCGTAGCATTGGTCACTGGTGTAGCGGTAGCAGTGGAGAACCAAGCCACAGTGCTAGTGGCAGGGCTAGCAGCCGCACTCCCAGGTATGTTATCAATGGCCACCGGAGCATTCTTGGGTTCTAGGGCAGAACAGGATGTCCAGCGAGCCGAAATTGAGAGGGAGGCCCAAGAACTAGAGGAGAGTCCTGCCGAGGAATTGGCCGAATTAGTGGTTCTCTACCAACGAGAAGGCAAGACCTACCAAGAAGCCAGGCACCTTGCTGACGAAATCTCCCAAGACAAGGAATTGTGGCTTCGCACGTTGGTAGAGAAAGAACTTGGCATCAGCCCTGATGACACGACCAACCCAATAAAAGACGCCTTTACGATGGGTGTTGCGTTCATCTTAGGAGCTATCCTGCCTATATTACCCCACTTCTTCTTAGAGGGAGGGCTGGCTATCACAATTTCAATTTCAGCAGCGCTTGCTGGGCTGTTCATTCTGGGGGTGGGCAAAGGCCGATTGGTACAGCGTTCGCCGTTCCTACAGGGAATGGAGATATTGGTGATTGGAGCAATATCTGCTGGAGTCGGGTTTGGACTAGGAGATCTGATCCCCAGGCTCATTGATGTCAATTAAGATTCCAGATGAAACCTGGGGTGAGTAAGTTAACCGTTCACCCTAGATAACAAACCACGTGCTGCGGCTATGAAGTCCACCGGGTTGTCACCCTGGACCAAATGACCGGCGTTCGAAATAGTCTCAGTGGTGCAGTCAAACATGACCTCACCCATCTTGACCATAGTTTCTTCAGCAAAGATGTCACTCCGGTCACCGCGCAGCACCAAAGATGGGCAGTCGATTGCCTGAACGCACTCCCACAGCTTCTCTGTGGGCCAGTTAGGGTCACCGCCGCTCCGACCTCGATTCTTGGTAGCCGGATCCCACTTCCAAGACCATTTCCCATCAGAGGTCTGGCGGATGCTATATTTTAGCGCCCCAAGAACCTGTTCTTCGGTCCGTCCGGTATATTCCTTGATGCGATCTGCGAACTCTTGGAAGCTATCCAGGTTATTAGGAAGTTCACGGAAATTTCGGATGCGGTCTTGTCCCCTACGTTGAGTTTCAGGACCAGTATCAACGATAGTCAGGGATCGCAAGGTCTTCGGGTGTCGCGACGCCCATATGAAGCTATTGCGTCCACCCATTGAATGGCCCATTAGGTTGAAATCATCTAGTCCCAAACCTTCGATCACACCGTCCATATCGTCCTGCATGGAATCTAAGGAATAATTCCCGTCGTCGGCCCAATCGGTATCACCGTGACCTCGCTGATCAACGGCAATAACATGGTAATCAGGAGATAAGTTCAAGCTAATAAAATCCCAACTGTGGGCCTGCTGAGAGACACCGTGAAACATTACCAATGTAGGTTTGGAAGGGTCGCCCCACTCAAGGTAATGAAAATTTAAACCGTTGGCATTAACCGTTCGGTCTAAGGGTTCATTTTCGTCTGTGAAAGGCACTCCCATCTTTCGTGCGGCTTGGTACAAAGAAAGCCCAAGGGAATGAGACGCCATGTTTGTTCCTCCGGTCTAAATCAAAACCATGATAAACCGAGTGTCAAGAATTCAGACACCAACGCCGCTTGACTGGACCAGAATTACGGCTTAAATCCAGCTGGCATTCACTTTCTAGGTGGCTAATGCTATCATTAGACGGTTGCGCAGTGGAATTTCACGCAACAACGTCAAGTTAACAGTTTCTCTCCAAGGGACTACTAGATGGTTCCTAGAGATCTTAAGTACAAACAGATCGGAGACCACCGCCCCATGACCACAAACGCAGTACAGATCGAACTAGACCCTAGAGAGCTGATGGGCAAGAAAGTTGGCCGCTTGCGCCGTGCAGGCATAGTGCCAGTCCACCTCTACGGACCGGGAATGGAGCCTCGCTCATTACAATGCCAAGCCACTACCTTGATAAGGACGCTAGCCGCAGCCGGTGGTGCTACACCCATCCACATCACCATCCAAGGGGAGTCTGGCACTCACCTGGCCTTCGCTAGAGAGATTCAATGGCACCCCATACGTGATGACCTTATGCACGTTGATCTTCTGGCTGCCGACATCACCCGGCCAGTGACTGCTCAGGTTCCGGTCATACTTACGGGAGAATCAGCTGGTGCACGCTCGGTCAATGGCACCGTGATGCAACAACTTCGCACGGTTGATGTCCAAGCACTCCCATTGGAGATGCCAAGTCAGATTGAAGTTGACCTCGCAGTCATGGATAGCGCAGATTCGGTCATCCGTGCTGCCGACCTCCCGATTCCAGGATCTGCTTCTCTTCTAACCGACGCTGAAGAGCTCGTTGTCAGGATTGAACTGCCAAGGGTTGCCGAAGAGGTGGCAACCTCCGAAGACGGCGGAGAAGATGTTTCCGAGAGCGCGGCAGAAGAGTCGTCCGAGGAATAAACCTCGTCAAAGGCCCAAACGGCAACACCTCCAATGCGCACACTCTCAGTTTGCCGGAGAGATTAGGAAACGTATTAAAGACGCCGGAGAATCGGACCCTCCATCGGGAACGGCTCCGGCGGTTGTTTTGGAGATAGGAAAATGTTCTTAACCTATGTTGGAGAATCTGGGCTCACCGGTTCGACAGTCAAAGACCCATCTCAACAATTCCAGATCTACACCGGTCTGTTCATCCACGAAAGCCAATCCATCTCTGTGAACGGAGAATTCAACGCCCTTTGTCGACGCCATTTTGGTTCACCCCTGGGCGAAGAGGGCGCACCAGATGTGCTCCGTCCTGTTGATATCTACCAAGGTCTTGGATATTTTTCCTCCTGGCCTCCCTTGAGGCGCAACGAGTTGATTCAAGATTGCCTTGGGATCATGATTCGGCGCGAAACTCCAGTAATCACTTCCTACGTGAACAAGCAACAATTTCAAGACGCAAAAGCAGCCGGAAACAACGACTACGTTGACATGTGGGAGACCCCCACCGGCCCTCTGGTAAACAAGTTTTTCTTCGCTGTAAGCATGTTTCTAGACGAACTAAACATGTCCTTGATGTCCGAGGATCAGATCATGGATGGGGCAATGCCAATCACCAACCATTCTTTGATAATAGCCCAAACCGGAGCATCATTAGAGAGTAACTTCATGGGTGAGTTCCTACGCTCAGATGAGGGAATCGACGCAACCGGACTGATCGACGATATCTGCTTCGTGAAATCAGCAAACTCGGTAGGTAACCAGTTGTCGAACCTGATTGCCTACTTCGTGCGGCGTTGGCTACAGAACCCGGATCGACCTCATCCCTATTTCGACGGTCTAAGAGACAACAGAGTCATACAAGTCATCTATCCTGTAAACATTTAGACTCAATTGTCCCCGACTATCGGACAAGCACCATGCGGCGCAAGAAGGCACTGAGCAAATCTACCGCCAGAACCAAGATTAGATACCATAGAATAATCAAGAATACGTCTGTATATTGGAAAAAGCTCAGATTAAGCCTGAACTCTTGGCCTAATCCTCCTGCGCTTACAAAACCCACGACCACCGTCGTGCGGATCACCACTTCCCATCGATAAAGTAGATAGGTTAAAAAGTGGGGCATTGCCTGAGGTATGATTCCATAGGCTAACATCTGTATATTGCCTGCCCCGGCAGAGCGAAGAGCCCGCGCAGGACCCGGATCCATATTCTCGACCACTTCTGCCGAAAGCTTGCCAACTATCCCGTAGTTATGTAACCCAAGAGCGATAGCCCCAGGCAGTATTCCCGGAGAGAGGAAAAACACTATCACCATCGCCCAGATTAACTCGGGAACTGCCCTGGTGAAAGCGAAAAAGAGCCGGAGTACATGGTACAAAACTCCAAGCGCCAACGATGGACTCCCTCCTAGTTCGCCGTTGCTCACGTTTCTAGCCGCCGGCAAAAAAGTCACCAACACCCCAAATCCGGCCAAGCCAATGGCCAGGACGCTCATCATTAATGTTTTATAGGCCAGTTTTCCGGTCTCACCCCAGCGACCCAAATCAAAGAACGCCGGACGGCCGCCACCAGTCAAACCGCCTTCAAGGCCCAATAACTGACTAAAAAAGTGGCCGGCGTTGCTCCAAGACCTCCCCGTGAACAAGTCCCCTAATCCGCTGTCAACCCCAAATATGATATAAGCCCAGGAAACCACTGACAGAACCAGAAAGCCATACAAAGACACCCTAGGAAAAGTGATTCCCCGTAGGCCCCGCGTAGCCTCGACAAGTTTAGAATTGTCAGTAATCATGAATTCAGGCTCCGACGCACGCTGGTACTCCAATAATCAACCAGCAGCACCAGCCCGAACAAGAACAGAAGCAAAGTCCAAACCTCCGCAAACTTCAGGTCATGTAGCGAAAGTTGTATCTCAAATCCTAGTCCGCGAATACCTACAAAACTCATGATGGCAGCGGCCCGAATAGCACATTCAAACCGATAAAAACCGTAACTGAGTAGATCAGTGAGCACCATCGGCATACGACCATAGATCAATACTCCGGCCGGAGAGGCCCCGGCCGATCGTAATCCGTCCAGTGGCCCCTCAGATACGTCATTAAGTAGTTCCGAGTAAATCCGACCCAATATTCCAGCGTATGGAATGGCAATCGCCAGCACAGCCGCCAAGGAAGATAAGCCAAACGCAGCAACGAACAAGACGGCCCAGATCAATTCATGGATCGAACGCATGAACGCAAGAATGAACCGCATAACCGCAGCAACCAACATTCGGACTCTGCCTGGCTTTCCTAACGAACCAGAGGCTATTATCCCTAGAGGAAGGCCTATGATGATGGCCAAGGTGATTCCAGCCACGGCATGAACCACGGTCTGCCAACTAGCAATGAGGCCCAATTTCAAGAATCCCGGAGATAGCTCGGGTGGGAATAGAGCAAGCGGGAAGTCCTTAAGGGCGTCACCGCCGCCTGTGTGCACGATACCACCCCGCCAATCAACAGAAGAGAGGCTCCACACAAATGCGCCAATCAGAACCAGTGACAGTAGCCGCCTGGCATCAAGAGATCGGAATGGGCTGTTGGTCCAGGTCATAGAGAGCCTCGAGTACCGAAGGCATCAACTCTTCGCTCGGTATATCAAATTGGAGCACACCTTCCCGCAGCCCGATTACCCGGGTGAAGTGTTCGCGTATCAAGTCAGGTGCGTGCAAGCTGGCGACCATCACACCGCCGATATCGTCCGCCAATCCGGTAAGCAATCTTAATATCTCATCAGCTCTAGCCGGGTCCAGAGATGATACTGGCTCGTCCGCAAGAATGATCTTTGGCGCTTGCAACATCAATCTTGCGATGGCAACCCTTTGTTGCTCGCCACCAGACAACTGTGATGTAGGCTCATCTATCTTATCGGCTATACCCAATTTAGAAAGCGTTGCCAAGACAGAGTCCCGTTCCCGAGCAGAGAATAACGAAACTAAGGAACGTAGTAATCCCCATTGTCCTAACCGCCCGGCCAATACGTTCTGCACTACTGGAAGCTGCGGCACAAGATCTAACTGTTGCCGTATCAACCCTACAAACTCGGAAAGCTCACGACCGGGTTGAAGTCCAACGGTGGACTTGGAATCCAAGAACAGATCGCCACTGTCCGGTGGGATCAGTCCAGCCAGAATGTACAGAATGGTCGACTTTCCGCTGCCACTAGGGCCGACGAGCGCTACACGCTCCCCGGCCTTAATAGCAATGTCGAGAGGAGACACAGCCGTCAGAGTTCCAAAAACCTTACTAAGCCCCCTCCCGTCAACGAGGAACCGGGAATGGTTGATATCATGAGTGGCTCGGTTTGAGGAATTCTGATACTGGCTCATTTAATAATACCGAGGTCCCGGGCTATGCTCTCGATAGTTCGGTAATTACTGTTTTCCGTTACGATGAACCGATTCGTGCTAAACAAACTCAAGATTTCTTGATTCTCCTCAGGGTTCAATTCTAAAAGGGATTTCTGAATTTTCTGGGAGAAACCGTCACCAAATTTCTCATCCATATCCGAAACTGCAGTCCAATTGTAATCGTAATAAGCCGGTGACGTCTCCAAAACGCGAACCTTGTCCGCGTCCACCATCCCATTTGCTACCGCCCGATCCCAAACAGCCTCACTGAGGGCGCCTACGTCAAAAGCCCCGCTCTCAACAAGACGCCAAGTCAGATCATGAGACCCTGAATAATTCGGTGGAGATTTAAAGCTGGCATCCGGATCCAAACCAGCCAACTCCAAGAAGTGCCGAGGCATCAGATGACCCGAAGTAGAACTCTCACTGCCAAAAGTGAGAGTCAAATCTTCCGCCATATCGATCAATCCACTCAGAGAGGTGGCTGACAGATCATTTCGGACGATAAATTTGGAATGGAATTCAGCATCATTCTCACGCTGAGCTAATGCCTGAGCCCCAGGATCAAGTATCCGAGCTTGGACACCGGTGAGCCCGCCAAAGAAGGCCAAATCTAGATTGCCCTGTGTGAAGGCTGTAACTACGGCTGCGTAATCAGAGCTGGGCACGTATTTCACATCGACCCCTAATTTTTGGGAGAGATGTGCAGCGAAGCCATCATATCGCCGAGCAAGTCTAGAGGCGTCCTGATCCGGAATACCACCTACTCGAAGGACCGGGGTATCGCTGCCGCCACAAGCTGACACCATTAGCAGGACAATAATTGATACCAACCCAAATAACGGGAGCCGCATTAAAAAAAAATTCATATCAAAGCCTTCACCAGAGTTAGAATTACCTGTTAATTATCCAGAGAGATGTCTTGCAAAGGACGCAGAGCATCCAAACCTAACGAATGACCACATAAGTAGATAGCCCAAAGAGTTACGTAGAAATTGGGAGCCCGACCAAAAAGGGAGTGAAAACGAAAACCTTGAGATGGTTCCAAACCCTAAATTAACACCCAGCGAGACCGCCGGCCTGTTCGGGCCTCGTAGTTGAGGGACTCAAGTAAAACTGACACTAGGTTTCTTCATTCATTGAGATGCTAAGACAGTCACATTAAAAATATTAATGAAGAACATAAAGTAAGTCAAATACAATAGAGGTATGAACCCTGAACTAACGCTCCTAGGGAAGCTAGGAATTCCTTTACAACAATACGGCCCGGCATTACAATCGCTAATCAGATACCGCGACGCATTTCGCTGTATTCCAACACTTTTTCAACTAATTATTTCAACTAAACAGCCTCAGGACTTGATGCCAGACCCAGAAGACATACTCATGGCCAATCGAGCCACCAAGCTCGACCGAATACGAGACAACGGCATCGACCCCTATCCGGCCAGGTTTCACCGTTCGTACGACACGGCTGCAGCGACCAATCTCTTTGAAGAATTAGAGAACATTGATCCAATAGACGAGAAGCTGAAAAACATCACTTTAGCTGGCCGTATCTCATCTATGCGAACCATGGGTAAAGCAGCCTTCATGGATATCCGCGATGCCTCAGGTGTAATCCAGGTGCTCCTCCGCCAGAACAACCTCCATGAAGGCTTCGACCTGATCAAAGACTTGGACTTGGGCGACCATTTGGGGGTCAAAGGCAACTTGATGCGCACTCGCACCGGTCAAGTGACCATTGATGCCTTGGAACTAACTGTAACAGCCAAGGGCATGCGGCCGCTTCCAGAGAAATGGCACGGTCTCAGAGACGTTGAGACCCGCTACCGGCAACGGTACCTAGACCTAATCGCCAACCAGGATGAAATAATGCCGGTCTTCGTTCTGCGTAGCAAAGTGATTAGCGGTATTCGCCGGTTCCTAGACGACCGAGGCTTCCTCGAAGTGGACACTCCCATTCTAGTTCCGGTAGCCGGCGGTGCCCACGCCCAGCCATTCGTCACCCACCACAATGCCCTCGACCAGCGACTTTACCTACGTATCGCTACCGAACTTTACTTGAAGCGCTTGATTATTGGCGGGTTCGATAAAGTCTACGAGATTGGCCGAGTTTTCCGTAATGAAGGGATTGACCAGGACCATAACCCAGAGTTCACCCTGTTGGAGAGCTACGAGGCGTACGCCGATTACAACGATGTCATGGATATGGTCGAACAAATGGTCTCCACAATTTGTACGGCTGTGAATGGCACCACCAAGGTGACGGTAGGCGATGATGTCATAGATTTTGCTCCTCCCTGGAATCGGGTCAGCCTGAGAGAGGAATTGGAAAAACGTAGCGGAATCAATCTCGAATCCACTGACGACGACGCCCTACGCAAAAAAGCTTCAGAGATTGGCATCGATACCACTGTCCTGGAAAGCCGTGGCCGTCTCATCGACAAGCTGTTGTCCACTTTTGTAGAGCCGAACCTAATTCAGCCGACATTTGTCCTGGATTACCCAGAGGAAATGTCTCCGCTGGCCAAGGCCAAGCCAGATACCCCAGGTTATGTGGAACGATTTGAAGCCTTCGCCTTTGGCATGGAGATTGCCAACTCCTACAGTGAGCTAAACGACCCGGCGGTGCAGCGGGAACGGTTCGAAGTCCAAGCAAAAATACAACAACTCTTTGAAAACGAGGACGTTGACCGTCAAGACGACGATTTCCTGACGGCCATGGAATACGGTATGCCACCAACAGGTGGCCTGGGAATCGGAATTGACCGTTTGGTCATGCTACTGTCGGGCCAAGCATCTATCAGAGATGTGCTGCTTTTCCCACAGATGCGAACCCTGGCATTAAACGAATATGAAAAAGCCATCAACGACCCAAACGCCACAAAGCAATCAAACTCTGAAGACTTCAATGCTTAGACGACAACAGGAACCACAAATCACCAAACAGGACAATTCCATCGATCAATAATTAACTGCGACGCTGCCATCCAACTAGAACGCAGTGATACTAACGCTTATTCCCAAAGGTCTATTGCGTATCAAAGGAGCGGTTAGATTGAACTCACACAACTGGCATTAACGATGGCATCCTAATTTTTCCGCCATTACTTTATTAATCTAGAAATCCTGGACTACCCAATCAGGACATCATAGGAACTGTTAAATTAAGCATGACCGTCAGAATCTTTATCGAGTACTCTAAATAACCATGCTTTCTATCGAACACATACGAGAACACCCTAATGAGGTACGAGAAGCCCTCAAAACAAGGGGTGAAGACGACTCCATAACCGAAATCCTGGAGCTGGATACCGCCATCCGCTCGGCCATCACTGAGCGTGACAACCTGAACGCAGAGCGCAACCGTGTCAGCAAAGAACTAGGCCAAGCACGCTCACAAGGCCAGGGGGTCTCAGAAGAAGCTCGCGTACATATGAGGGAAATTGGGAATCAGGCCGACGCTCTAAATGAAAAAACCAAAGAATTGGGCACTCGTATGAGCGAGCTTATGCTGACCATCCCCAATCTCCCCCAGGGCGACGTACCTTTGGGAGAGAGCGATTCCGACAGCGTAATCATCCGCCAGGTTGGTGAGCCTCAAATAATGGACTTTGAACCCAAACCCCACTGGGACTTGGGCGAAGAACTTGGAATCATAGACTTTGAACGCGGCACTAAACTGGCAGGAAGTCGATTCTATACGATGCAGGGCTACGGTCCCAAACTGGAGCGGGCGGTAATCGCCTTCATGCTAGACCTGCATTCTACAAAGCACGGCTATACGGAGATCTCCCTGCCCGCAGTGGTCAAACGTGACATCATGGAGGGTTCTGGCAACCTACCAAAATTCGAAGACAATCTATATCACGACGTTGAAGATGACCTTTGGCTAATACCAACCGCCGAAGTCCCCATCACCAATTTGTACAGAGACGAAATAATCCCAGCCAATACTCTTCCGATTAAATACGTTGCCCAGACTCCTTGCTTCCGAAGGGAAAAAGCCTCCGCGGGTCGGGACACCCGCGGAATAAAGCGAGTGCATCAGTTCAACAAAGTTGAGATGTACCAATTCGTGGAGCCTGAGACCTCCAATGATGATTTGGAAAAACTGGTGGACGATGCTGAAGATGTCTGCCGACAGCTAGGGTTTACTTACAGGGTTCTGGCATTAAGCACCGGCGACATGGGTTTCGCATCTTCCAAGACCTATGACATAGAAGTCTGGGCGGCCGGTTGCCAAGAGTGGCTTGAGGTCAGTTCTTGCTCTAACTGCACCGATTTCCAGGCCCGACGTTCCAACATCCGCTACCGAGCAGAGGGTGGTGGCCGCCCTCGCATCCCCCATACTTTGAACGGATCCGGCCTGGCGCTCCCAAGAGTTATAATTGCCATCATGGAGAACAATCAACAGCCAGATGGTTCGATCATCATCCCGGATGTGCTGCGTCCTTACACTGGGTTCGACGTTATACCGGCCAAGGCAAGCTAACCGTAAACACCATATTATCGATCTCCATGCGATAGAAATGATATTTTGGATCCTCCATTTTTTTAAGATATTCTGTCCGAATACTAGGGCCCGGAGCTCGAACAAACGCCTACGGAAGCTTTCCTCAAGCTACCACACCAAGAAGATCGACGAGCATCTAACAACGCGCCTTTACGACCCGGGATATCGCGATCGGCTTTACTCTTCGACAGCAGACCCAGCTTGGGCTAGAATGCCTGCATCCAACGTATAGGCATCCGAATTAGTTTGGGATGGAGAGATAAGAATGTCAGGAATATGGCCCGGTGAAACCCAATGTGTTGTGCTACTGGGGTTCGACGTTGACGGTGTTTCATCCTGGTTGAACCGAGACCCATCATTCGAAGACCACCCCAGCCTCATGTCCATGGCTGAATATGGCCCTTCAATCGCCACTCCTCGTATCCTAGAACTGTTAGACGCCCATTCCATACAAGCCAGCTTTTATGTACCAGGCTATGTGGCTGAAACCCACGTAGAAATGGTGAAAGAGATTGCAAACCGCGGCCATGAGATTGCCCACCACGGCTACATGCACGAGCCGCCGTCTAGCCTTACAAGAGACCAGGAGATTGAGGTCATCGAGTCCGGCATTCGAATTTTACGCAATATCACTGGAGAACAACCCCAGGGCTACCGCTCGCCCAGCTGGGAATTGTCAGAGCACTCCCTAGAATTGTTGACCGACTACGGATTCATTTACGACAGCAGCCTGATGGGTGATGATGCACCGTACATCGTCGATTCCCCTACCAATGGCAAAACCCTCGTTGAGTTACCAGTACATTGGTTACTGGATGATGCTCCCAACTTTGTGTATGCGCCTGTAGCCAACCGTCTAGGACCCATGCGGAACCCAGACGAGGTATACGAGACATGGGCCTCTGAGTTCGAAGGGCTCTACCGCTACGGGCGCGCTTTCACCCTGACCATGCACCCCCAGTACATCGGACGCCCCGGACGGTTGCTCATGCTCGAACGACTGATTGAACACATAAAGACTTTTCCCAACATAAAATTCATGCGAGCCATAGACGTGGCCAAAATGTGGCAATAACCAGTTAGTAGCCAGCAGTCCTCTGCATTCCTTGCCAACTAAATTCATCAGAATTAACATATCAAGAGATCATACTGTACCTACTGGAGCACAATATGCCTAAAGTACATGACCGTGGTGGCTGGCCAAACGAAGACCCCATCGATCATTCCGAACACGAAATGGAGGAATGGGAAAGAAAGGTTGACGCTCTGAACGGAGTCCTCGGAGAAAGGGGACTTAAAACCTCCGACCAGCTACGCCGAGCCATCGAAAGTATGGATCTGGAAACATATGAATCCCTTGCCTATTACGAAAAATGGACCGCTGCCATGGAGATGCTACTGGTGGAACAAGGCATAATGACCACCGACGAGATCGACGCTAAGATGAAAACGCTCGAACAGGGAAAAAAATAATAATGGCCAAGTTCCAACCTGGCGACCAAGTTCGCATTCGAGTAGGTGTACCACCGACACACTTCCGAACGCCAGAGTATGTCCAAGGCAAGCATGGCCAAATAGAAACATCCTGGGGACCGTTTCCTAATCCAGAAGGACTGGCCTACGGAGGCGACGGGCTGCCAGCTCAGCCTTTGTACCTAGTCAAGTTTGCCCAGACTGACTTATGGAAAGAATACAAAGGTGCAGCACAAGATACCCTTCTTTTAGACATCTACGAAAATTGGCTGGAAACAATTTAATCCAGGAGAACACTCCATGGTTGAGAAAGGACATTCCCACGGCGACAACGCGAAATATTATTCCTTAAGAGCAGAGGCTATCCAAGAATTATTAATCGAAAAAGGTATCTGCTCCATGGATGATATCCTCACCATGGCAGACCAAATTGACTCCCGCTCACCCGAAGACGGAGCCAAAGTGTTGGCTCACGCCTGGGTCGACTCTGAGTACAAAGCGCGACTCTTAGCTGATGCTGAAACAGCTCTTATGGAGCTAGGATACGACCTACCCGAGACTGCCCCAAAACTAACGGTCCTAGAAAACACGGACGACGTCCACAACATGGCCGTCTGCACATTGTGTTCTTGCTATCCCAGAGCAATCATTGGGCGCCCACCGGCTTGGTACAAAGGGCTGGCCTACCGCTCTCGAGTAGTTGTTGACCCGAGGGGAGTACTAAAGGAATTCGGAACCGAGTTAGACGAAAGTATTGAGGTTCGGGTAATAGACAGCAGCGCAGACTTCCGATATCTAATACTGCCTAAGCGACCAGCCGGCACCGAAGAAATGAGCGAAGAAGAACTTGCCAAACTCATCACTCAAGAGAGCATGATAGGTGTTGGACTGGCCGTTTCACCGGAACAAACCAAATCCATATAGAAAAACACTTCCACTCTAAGTTTTTTAGTCAGGGCGATCCAGAATCTGCTGTGGTATATCACCGATTAGCGTTTCAACTCCCGTCATAGCCTCGTCATTGCCCAACGCCAAATGCAATGGTGTGATGGAAATCCAATTCTTCTTGATCGCGGCTATGTCACTGTCTTCAGCAGGAGTCACTGTGCTGGGTTTGTTCCTGGATATCCAATATCGTTTCTCTGGACCTACATTTTCCGCCTTGACGTTTTCGCCCCAGGATCGGCCTCCCAGTCGAGTCACTTTCACGCCTGCTACCTGGTTCATATCTATCTTCGGGATATTCACGTTCAAAAACAAGGTGTCGCCTGAGTACTCTACGAACTTTTCGGCCAAGGGTTTCAGAACCTTCTCCGCAATATCGTATTTGGTGTTCGTCACTGCGGCCACGGATATCGCAATGGTATTAATGCCCCGTACATAACTCTGCACTGCGCCGCCCACGGTTCCAGAGACCATAACGTCGTAACCGACATTCGAGCCGGCATTCACTCCAGACACCACCAAATCCACGTTCTGAACCAGGCTTTCTAAAGCCAGTATGCAGCTATCTCCGGGGGTTCCTTCCACGGAGAAAGCGCTCACCGGGAATAACCCATCTGATTCACCTTGAAACTCTTGGTCAACCCTCCATTCACCAGCTTTGACCGGGGCATGAAGGGTTAAACAGGCTCCAACGCCACTTTGTTGTCGATCAGGCGCAACAACAACAACCTCACCAACCTGCCGTAAGGCCCGAGCTGCCGCCCAGATTCCTGGCGAGTTGATTCCGTCATCGTTGATCACCAAAATTTTCATTTACTTCACGCGGCCTTTTAAGCTTTAGAAATTTATTTACTCAGTTATGGTGGGCTAGGCCAGTTGCGTGGAATATCGCATGCTTAAGCTCAATAGCTGCCATCGCTTGGCGGTATTCGGCTGATGCAAATACGTCCCCAAATACGTCCGAACCCAAATCTCCGTGAATCAGGATAGTTGCCGAAGCGATATTCTCTTCGTTCAAAACTTTACCTATCAAGGCCTGTTCCACAGTCAGGCCTCTGGTGGGAACGGGAGTAAATCCACCGACGGCTACTCTGGCGGCAGTACAAACGTCATCTTCCACTGTGAGAACCACCCCAGCCCCTACCACGGCAAAAGACGTAGCAGGGTGGGCCATCTTGGCGTACTCAGCATGTTGGTTAGCCATCAACACGGGCATCTCAATGGCTGTTAAAATTTCATTCTCTCCCAAGTCCGTCTCAAACGGCCCGATGAAGAAATCATCAGCTGAAACCACCCTAGACCCGCCTCTCATAAGCCCACCAGTGCCCTGAATGGTAAACTTGGCGTCCATTACTTTTAACACCGTAGGCAAGTCTGAAGCGGGGTCGGCATGGGAGATGTTCCCACCGATGGTTCCTCTGTTTCTTACCTGGGGATCACCAATCCCGTAAGCCGTCTCCCAGAGGATACCGGCATTGTCTTTAACGTCATAGGATTCAGCAATCTCTGCGTGGGTTGTCAAAGCACCGATGCGCAGAATGTTGTTCTCAACTGAAATCCCACGCAACTCGTTAATGCCACCGATATCAATGAGCATTGGTATGCTGGTAAGGCGTAATTTCATCATAGGCAGCAGGCTGTGGCCACCGGCGAGAATCTTGGCACCTGGGTTATTACTTAGAAGCTGGATAGCCTCTGAAACGGATGTAGCTCTCTGATACTCGAATTCTGTTGCAAACATTCTTAACTCCCATGTCCCTGGCGAATGGCCTGCCAGACTTTTTCCGGGGTTAGTGGCATGTCGATTCGTGTGACGCCTAAAGGCCGTAGGGCGTCAATCACTGCGTTATAAACGGTAACAGTGGAGGCGATTGATCCCGTTTCGCCAACACCTTTCACGCCCAACGGGTTATGAGGCGAGGGAGTCACCGTGCTAAGTGATTCAATATTTGGCAACAAGTGAGCTCGAGGCAAAGCATAGTCGGTCATCGACCCCGTTACCAACTGGCCATTATCATCATAAATCGCATGCTCCCACAAGGCCTGACCGATGCCCTGAACAACACCGCCGTGGACTTGACCCTCTACGATCATAGGATTAATTTGGGGACCGCAGTCATCACCGGCGATATATCGCCTAACGACAATATGGCCATTATCTTTGTCAACGTCCACCACGGCCAGATGCGTCCCAAATGGGTAAACAAAGTTCGGCGGGTCATAGAACGCTGACGCTTCAAGTCCAGGTTCCATGCCTTCCGGTAAGTTCCAGGCTACGTTGGCCATTGTCGCCATCTCCTGAATACTTTTAGACTGGTCTGGTGAACCTTTCACCGAGAACTGGCCGTCTCTGTATTCAACATCTGACTCAGCAGCTTCCAAAAGATGAGCGGCCAGGAGACGGGCCTTCTCTTTGATCTTGCGAGCAGCTATCACCATGGCACCAGCACCTACTGAAGTAGTCCGGCTGCCGTACGTTCCCCAACCCATTGGGGTATTGCTAGTGTCGCCATGGGTTATGGTCACATCGTCCACATCGACTCCTAATTCATCGGAGACGATTTGAGCAAAAGTGGTTTCCTCTCCTTGTCCATGCGGTGAGATTCCTGAGTAAACGTGAACTTTACCGGTGGGATGGAATCGAACGATCGCGCTCTCCCAAAGACCACCTCCGAAACCAACCGCTCCAGCAACTTGCGAGGGACCAAGACCACAGATTTCGTTGTAGCAGGTCACGCCTATGCCCATGTAATGCCCATTTTCTCGCATCTGGGCTTGTTCCTGGCGCAGAGCCGAGTAATCAGCATGACCAAGCACCATGTCCATCAGCGGCTCATAATCTCCGCTGTCATAGGTCAAGCCGCTAATAACATCATGACCTTCTTCGAACTTAGGAATCAGATTCTTCCGTCGTAATTCTGCTGGGTCTGTGCCTAATTCAACCGCTAGCAAATCGACCAAACGTTCAATCAGAAATGTCGCTTCCGGACGACCGGCACCACGGTAGGCGTCTGTGGGGGTGGCATTGCTGAATACCCCGTAGACGTCTGCCTTTGTCGCTCCAATGTCATAGGGACCGCAATAAATCAGACCGTGTAGGATAGTTGGAACACCAGGGCCAGCGGTGGATAGATAGGCCCCCATACCAGCGTATATCTTGGATCGGACACCCGTAATTTTGCCTTCTTGTGTTGCCGCCATTTCCACGTACTCGACGTGGTCACGCCCATGAATGGTCGATTGGAAACCCTCTGAACGGGTGGCAGTCCACTTAACCGGACGACCCAGCTGCATGGAGCAGAAGGATGTGATCATCTCGTCAGCATAGACAGGTATCTTGCTGCCAAACCCGCCCCCGACTTCTGTGGCGATGACCCGAATCTTGTGCTCTCCGAGGCCAGTCACCAAAGACGCCAAAAACCGGCAGATGTGAGGGTTCTGACTGGTACTCCACAAGGTCAACTCACCGGTTGCTTTCGTCCAGGTAGCTACCGCAGAACGAGGTTCCATAGCATTGGGAATCAATCGCTGTTGGATGATGGTATCTTTGACAATAACATCAGCGGCAGAGAAAGCGGCTTCCGTATCACCTCCCTCTGACACCCAATGGAATGCCTGATTATTGGGCGCGTCCTCATGAAGTTGAGGTGCTCCCGGTTTCATAGCTGCCTCAGGATTGGTGACCGAAGGCAATATTTCGTAATCCACATTTATTAATTCGAGGGCGTCTTCGGCCTGGTACCGGTCTTCCGCTACCACCACAGCCACGGCATCACCCTGGTAACGGACTACGTCTTTAGCTATGGCTGGATGTGTCACGGCAACCAAGTCTGCTCCAGGCGGAACCCAAGCACAAGGAATCCCGTTCAGAACCCCTTCGATGTCAGCGCCGGTATAAACGGCAACTACTCCCCGGGCTCCTACCGCCGAAGTAATGTCGATGCTATTTATCTTTGCATGAGCATGTGGGCTGCGCAGCATGGCCGCATAAAGCATCCCAGGAAGTTGGACGTCATCTGTATACGTAGCGCCACCGGTAATCAACCGGGGGTCCTCACGCCGACGGATACCTGAACCAAATATTCGTGTCGTCATGATTAACTCCTGTTGACTTTAGCGGCGGCTTGGACCGACTTCACAATATTTTGGTAGCCGGTGCAGCGGCAGATATTACCCTTGAGTCCTTCCCGTACCTCATCATCAGACGGGTTGGGATTTTTCTTAAGAAGTTCCACCGTGGTTATAATCATCCCGGCGGTGCAATACCCGCATTGGAGGCCGTGGTTATCCCAGAACGCTTCTTGTACCGGATCCAATACACCGTCCGGCGCCACACCTTCAATGGTGGTGATGTCACTACCATTGGCTTGAACAGCCAGACAAGTACATGATTTTATCGTCTTGCCATCCATGCTAACCACACAAGCTCCACATTGACTGGTGTCACATCCAATTTTAGTTCCGGTTAGTCCCAGGTCATCTCTGAGAAAATGGACCAGTAGCAAGCGCGCATCCACTTCCTTTTCTTGGGCTTTTCCATTTACAGTCAGCTGAATGTTCAAAATAGCTCCCTTGCGTGACGAATAAGCCGTGGACAAATAACCTTGTTAGGAGTGATTTAAGCTCAGGACGTCGAAGTGACCAGAGTTTATACTTAGCCAGATTCCGCGTCAACGGAAGTAACGACCGCTCGGGTTTTAGCCTTGTGGTTGCGCATTTTTTTTGCTGGCACTATCATTTTGTCTGCGTCTTGATCATCGAGCCTGGTTTACTCGTGATTTGACATTCACCCAAACTCAATCAGCCCGTATAAAAGAAAGGATTGACATGTTCCCTCAGAGTGTATTTCCAGACAGCGCCGAAGTCGACTCCCAAGGCCAGCTGATCCTTGGAGGCTGCAAGGCCAGTGATCTGGCCGAAGAGTACGGTACACCTATTTATGTACTTGACGAGAAAACTCTGCGGACTCGCTGCCGCAGCTTCATAGACGAATTCAGAAAAATCTACCCAAATACCAATGTATCGTACGCCTGCAAGGCTTATATAAATCCTATATTAGCCAAGCTGTTTTTAGAGGAAGGGATGGGGTTTGACGTGGTCTCAGGCGGGGAATTGGCCACCACCATCAGTGCCAGCATCCCAATGGATGAAGTCTATTTTCACGGCAACAATAAAACTCCCCAGGAATTGAAAGAAGCTCTCGACAGTTCCATTGGCTGGGTGGTTGTGGACAGCTTCCATGAGATGCAACTACTTGACCAGTTAGCCGGTGAATCAGGAAAGACGCAGGACATACTTATCAGGGTCTCCCCTGGAGTGGACCCACACACGCATGTTTATACTACGACTGGAGTTTTAGACTCAAAATTTGGCTTTTCGATCCAGACCGGGCACGCGGCAGAAGCGATCAGAATGGGTCTAAGCGCCAAAAACCTAAATTTACGTGGTCTACACTTCCATCTGGGTTCTCCGATCTTTGAACTGGAGCCATACCGTGTTGCAGTGGATCTCGTACTTAGATTTGCAGCCCAGTTCAGGGAAGAAGGACTTGCGTTGCAAAAATTCAGCCCTGGCGGTGGGTTCGCAATCAGCTACACACGCGAGGACGAACCGCCTCCCGTATCTGACTACGCAGAAACCATAGTCTCAACTATAAAAGAAACCTGCGAGGACTTGGGAATGGAATTACCTTCGCTGGTGATTGAGCCGGGTCGAGCCATCATCGGCCCCGCTGGAGTGGCCCTGTACCGCATTGGAGCGATTAAAGACGTACCTGGAGTACGAAAATTTGTTAGTGTCGACGGAGGCATGGGAGATAACATACGCCCAGCCCTCTACCAGGCCGAATACGAGGTGGTTGCCGCCAATAAAGCAGATCAGGAACCCGTGGAACAGGTGACAGTCGCCGGGAAATATTGCGAGTCTGGAGATTTACTGGCCACGGACGTTATGCTTCCCCATTTGGAATCGGGCGATATTCTGGCTATTCCAGCAGCGGGAGCCTACTGCCCTTCAATGGCCAGCACCTACAACATGAACCCACGCCCTCCCATGATCCTAGTCAAGGACGGCAAGAGCCAATTGATTCGCCGCAGAGAAAGTTACCAAGATCTTCTCAGCCTCGATTTGGTTTAAACAAATTATACTGGCTGTTCAAGAAGTGCTACGTAATATAAATTGATAAAATGACACAAGTAAGAATTTATCGACTTTATTAACAGCCGTCTGGAACTCAGATTTTATGTGGAACATCATTGGCCAAGATCACTTGCTCAACGGGCTTGAGTCCAGTTTCCGGCAGAAAAGACAATCCCATGCCTACCTGTTATGCGGCCCCCCACACGTGGGGAAAATGGCTCTCGCCATAAATCTATGCCAAGCCATAAATTGCCTAGAAGGATCTGGTGAACCTTGTGGTTCGTGCGACCAATGCACCAGAATCGCAGAGGGAAATCACTCAGACATCAGGATATTATCTCCCGGCCAAGGTACAGAAGGCCGTGCGGCAAGGATCATGATAGGCATAAACGAACTAAAAGAATCATTGCGCCGGGTACACTTGAACCCATATGAGGGTTCCACTAGCGTGGTGATTATTAATGGCGCGGAATTCATGAGTGATGAATGCGCTAATGCGCTATTAAAAACCCTGGAAGAACCACCGCCTCAGGTGATGTTTCTGCTACTTACAGCCAACGAAAGCGCCGTATTACCGACAGTCCAATCACGCTGCCAAACCCTAAATTTGGTCCCGATATCCAAAGATAAGATGGTCGAACGTCTGGTCAACGGTCACCAAGCATCACGGGAAAAGGCAGAACAGCTATTTCGACTTTCTCGTGGCTGTATGGGTTGGGCCATTAACGCATTAAACGATGCGCAGGTACTAGAACAACGACAGGCAGACCTGGAAAAAATCGAGGAAACCCTAGCCGCAGGGTTGGAAACCCGCTTCACCTACGCCAATGAGGTTGCTTCCCTATTCAGCAGAGACCGAGAAGCGGCAAACAACCTTTTGTCACTTTGGCTTAGCTGGTGGCGAGACCTTCTCCTAATCAAAGAAGGTGCGGAAGATTTTCTTCACAATACAGACCATGCGGATTCCTTACGGACCCAAGCTTCAGGGTTGAGTACATCAAATATTATGCAGTTTATCAATCGCTTGATACAAACGTTATCAAATCTGGACAATAATGCGAATCCTAGACTGACGATGGAAGTTTTAATGATCAATCTGCCAATCGAAGCCGGCACCGTATGAGCAGGATTATGGTTACCTACTATAGATAACCCGAGACGGTGAATTACGCAATCCTTGAGACTTTACTTTGCCACTGAAATAAGTACGTCATACAGTCATTACGGCCTACGAACGCTGAGAGAACCCCGTATCAGAATTAGCCCTGCCAATTGTCGTCAAGAAACCCACCACCGTACAACAAACCTGCTAACTACCATTTTCATCCCGGATAGACCAAGGAATGTAAACCTTCCATTCATCTAAAATAACTCTATTCTGAAGGATCAAATAAGGGTTCGGGTCTGGAGCCTTTGGCTTGGTGCCTAGCCGCATCTTTGCCTCCTCCGGAGTGCGACCGGCTTTATGCAGGTTGCATCCGTTACAAGCTGCTACAACGTTCTCCCAAGTGTGAGGTCCATGCTGTCTCCGAGGTATAACGTGATCTAAAGTCAGATCCCGGGGTTTTTTGCCGCAATATTGGCAAGTGTACTTATCCCGCAAGAAAACTTCCTTCTTGGACAGCTTCCTAGGGACAAATGGGCGCTTGACCATATAGTCCAACCTGATAATCGAAGGGGCATCTATCTCCTGATCAACAGTATGAAGATAGCCCAGGTGGCTTTCTAGTCGCTCCGCTTTCCCTTTAGCCAGCAAAACAATGGCCCGACGGACAGTGCAAATATTCACCGGCACATAGTTCAAGTTCAGCACCAATACCGGCGCGCGAATCAAAACGTTAACTGCTGTCGCATCCGCAACTTCCATCATTGAAGTCCCGCGGGCAACCCCGTTTTTTGCCGGACGTTTTATTTCCGCCTGTTTAACCATGTCGGTCGGCCACCGGTCCTCCCAAATCCAGTTCGGTAACTCTTTCGAACAGTTCCAAAAGAGCACTAGGGGGAAGTTGCCACCACACATGCGCCCAAGGCGCGTATAGACTCTAACTCCGCTTAAAGGGCCCTGTCCTGGGCGCGCTCAGGGCCCATAGACCCATTGGCAAACATAGTAGCACATGGGCTTTGATTAGTTACGTCAACTTAACGCCGGCCAGACTAACAGGCAATTATTTAGCGAGTTTCTCCAATTCTTGATCCCAGTCTCCTGGGATAAATCCAAGACCGCGGATCACCACATCAAAGTTATCAGCCAGGAAAGCCCCCAACGTTGATTTGCCTATATCTTTTTCCATACCTTTAACAGGGTACTTCTGTACGGCCGTTAAAATACCGGAAAGCAACAAGAATCCGATTAACAACCCAACCACCATACCGGCCAGATTGTTTACAGTTCCGAAAAGCGGAATTATGCTCAGTAGCTTCCTAGCCATTAAGCTCAATATTCCACCTGCAACAAACAGGACTCCAAAGACCAGCACAAACCCAGCCACAGCTTGCGCGTTCTCGTTATCTGTGATGCTTGAGAACATCCCACCAACGGTGTCACCGATCCGGCTGGAGAGCACCAAACCAAGCACCAAACAAATGAAGGGCACCAGAACACCCATGAGACCAGTGGAGTACCCCCAGAAGACGGTGATTCCCCAAACAACCAAGATTGCGATATCAACCCAGTTCATAATCTCTCATCAATGGACATAAAGTATGGATAAAACGAATCACTAGCCCGAGTTTAGCACGAGGTTATTCTAGGAAGCCAAGGTAATTAAGAGGCAGGAGATACAGAGTTTCGAAGACCTACCAGGCTAACCAAAGCCAATATTCCGAACACGTATGAACCTATTACATCACTTGGCCAATGCACGCCCATGTACACACGAGAGGCACCCATTGCAATCACCATCAAGACCAGAGCAACTTGAATAGCCCGCCGAACCATTAGCCACTTTACCCAAGACTCAACCAGGTAGATCAGCAGCCCTCCAAAAATCACCGCCATCAAAGAATGCCCGCTTGGAAAACTAAGGCTAGATTGGATGGGATCAAATATCTGGTAATCGGGTCTCGGTCGGTCTATCACCACTTTTAGCCCATAGCCGACGCCAATCACAAACAGACCAGAAACAACCATCACCGCATCAGCCAATCGCCGAGTCCTAAGCATAAATAACATTAAAACGCCGATGACTGGCAAAAACACCCATATCACGACAAAATCCGCTAATATTATAGCGATTACATCCATCCAATCAGTGCGTATAGACTGAAAGCGTATCAAAACACTTTCATCGCCAGGGAAGGTGGGGTAAACCCACGCCAGGATAAACAATGCACATGTGCCCAATATCGCAACGGCTAACAGGTAGGTTCTTCCTGTCACATTGCGAAAAAGAGCGACCGTACCAATGGCCTCTATCATAAAATAATCGTACTTATTTGCATGTCCTGCGATGTTTGCCGAGACCCTAATCTAACCCTCATTGCAAGATAATCGCAAGGTCAACCCCATTTAAAATGCGCGAATTAAAGATACTAAACATCAGAGCTCCAATCGCAAAAACCAAATATACAGGTCCATTCCATAAGATCTTAGCGATTACAACATAAACCACTAGTTCCAAGCCTAATGTGTATAATACTGTAGGGCGTTTTCTACGCTCAAATCCATTATTTTTCACCTATGGCTTAAATATCAGACAGTAATCCAGAAGAGAGAAATCTTGGCCTCAAAAGTCAATGTAATCACGATAGATGGCCCTGTAGCCGCCGGTAAGACGGTCGTAGGCAGGGAACTGGCCCAGACTCTGGGTTTTACCTACCTCGACACCGGAATCATGTACCGCGCCGTGACCTGGTTGGCCCTGAACAAGGGTATTGCAATAGGGGATGAAACCTTACTGGGTAGTCTAGCCCATGACAATCCCATTGAGTTAGTCGAAGACAACAGCGAACAGGTATCGGTCGCCGGGAACATCCTAGGGTTAGAATTGAGGGAAGCAAATGTGGATCAAAACGTTTCCATTATTTCCAAGGCCGGACCAGTCAGGACCGAGTTAGTGGCCCAACAAAGAAAGATTGCTGCCAAGAGCAAGATTGTCATGATTGGCAGAGATATAGGCACTGTAGTCCTCCCAGACGCAGACCTGAAAATCTATCTCACTGCCTCACCTGAAACCCGGGCCAAAAGACGATGGCAAGAGATGCAAGATCGTGGCGAAACCACAGAACTAATGACAGTATTGACCCAAACCATAAAGAGAGACGAGATTGATAGCGGTCGAGCCAACTCACCGCTCAAGCCGGCTGACGGCGCTTGGCATATAAATACCGACGGCCTCAGTATCCAACAATTAGTCAAACAGATTGTTGACCGGACAAAAACCCTGTGAGCTCCTTTCGGGAAGCAAAATTACTTTACCGGTTCGGGCACTTTCTGGCCCGATTCTGCTTTCGAACATTTGGTCACCTGGACATTGTTGGATCTGAATGTGTGCCCAGATTCGGGCCTTTAATTGTTGTTTCAAACCATTTGTCACTAAACGACCCGCCATTACTGGTGGCCGCCATTCCCAGACCCTTGTTTTTTGTCGGCAAAAAAGAACTTTTTAACAACCCTATTTCCCGGTTCCTGTTTCATACATTCAACGTATCCCCTCTCAACAGGTCGTCAGCTGGGATTGACGCCGTGCGTGTCCTGATGCAAAATCTGGAGCGCGATAGGTCCGTAGTAATCTTCCCTGAAGGCACCAGAAGTCCCGACGGCACTCTGCAAAGGGGTATGCTGGGAGTCGTATACCTGGCCTTGAAGTCCCAGGCCCCCATCTTGCCCGTTGGCGTCACAGGAACCAATACTTTTCCGTTATGGCGGATTCCATTTCCGTTCAAACGAATGAAAGCAAGTATCGGCCAACCATTCACTCTGCCCGTAATAGAAGGCAATCCGAGCAGAGCGGTAATGAATAGCCTATTGGATATAGTTATGAGGCGTATCGCGGATCAACTGCCACCTGACCTCGGTGGAGCCTACGGCGACAACAGAACAAACAAGATGACTAAACAGACAATCTGATTTAACAATCCTGCCAAGCCTGGGATGGCCTTGGCTAAAAAGATATTGGGGAGAGACTCATGCAGCAAGCATCAAAATTCGGCATTTATTTTAACGCAAATGACAATCAGGTCGTGCGTATTAATTCCCCCTACTGGATACCCGAAGAACCAGACTGGGTTCTCATAACTAACGAAGTCAACGCTACACTTTTGAACATCCGAGAGATGGTCCAGGAAAAAGGCCTTTCCAAAGATTCGGGCTCCATCACCTGGGGCACCATTCCTCTCAAAGACTAAATTTTCTTGATCACTCAGTCGTAGAGGGAAGCCTAAATGGGAACAGGTCCCTTGGAAAAACTGCAGGTACGGCAAAGGCTGGAAGCTGGAGAAGAGAACCTTTCTCCGTACGCCAGCCGTTCGAGCCAGTCTTTGGGTCGGGTTCGTAAAGAGGTTGCATCGCCACTGCGTACGGAATACCAGCGAGACCGCGACCGAATCATACACACGAACGCCTTTCGCCGCTTAAAACACAAGACTCAAGTCTTCATGGCGCCATCGGGCGACCATTATGTGACCCGGCTGACGCATACTCTGGAAGTGGCCCAAGTCGGGCGAACTATTGCCCGGGCTCTGAACCTGAACGAAGATTTAGTTGAAGCCATGTCCTACGGGCACGATCTTGGCCACACACCGTTTGGGCACCTCGGAGAGGAAACACTGGATCAGATCTACTCCGAAGGATTTACCCACAGTGCGCAAAGTCTGCGCATAGTCGAGCATCTAGCGAAGGATGGAGAGGGACTAAATCTAACACATGAGGTCCGCCAGGGCATCATATCTCACTCCAAACCCAGAGGCGATTTCTTGGATATAAAACTGGACGAATCCCTGACCTTGGAAGCACAGATACTCCGGCTGGCCGATTCCGTTGCATATCTGAACCATGACATCGCCGACGCTATCAGAGCTGGGATGCTCCAAGTGGAGGACCTACCGGAACGGGCAAACCGAGTTCTAGGAACAACCCATTCTCAAAGGCTCGATGCGCTTATCAGCGGCATCATTCAAGGATCTTGGTCAGTCTCAGGTTTGTCCAACAACGAAGTTGACGGTAATCCCCTGATTTCCATGGACGCGGAAGCCCGCGATGCCATGATGGAACTGCGAGATTACATGTTTCAAAATATCTACCTCCCGCTAGGAACCACCAGACAATCAGAAGTTGGTCGAGACATAGTGAAACTCCTGTTCAACTACTTCGTCGATAACACCGAGGAAATTCCGCCACCTTACTTTCGCCCAGGAACCAACCCTGAGCGTGCCTCAGTGGATTACGTGGCTGGCATGACAGACCACTACGCCATCCGCCAAGCGGAGCGGCTCCAATCCGGAATCACCAAGGATGTTTTCCACAACGTCCCGTTGGAAAGATAGATTCCCATCACATTTTTCGCGCCAGACTCATTCATTTCAAAAGTGATTCTGAAATACCCGACATCTACCCAATGGTTCCAGTCTAGAGTCAAATCTGAATTTTTTATTACAATAAAATTTTAGGTTTTAAACGAAGAGTATCGGTTGAACATTCCAGCCATAAAAACCGATATTTATACCTGATATTGAATTCCGTACAAGCCCATTAACATAGATTAGTCCTATCTTTGGAACGCCGGCATGACCTCTTCTGAGATTATACTCAGTTGGTCTTTGTAAACTTCCAGAGGCATTCCCATTACAGCTGCTATATTAACCCGCTCAACCCCAGGATAGGTCTCTTCGATTCCTTTGAAGTGCTCAACTATATCTGATGACGTTCCACACAGCCAAGATCCAGCTTCAACGGCCTCGTCCAATGTAGGAAGAGCCACTCCAGGAGTACGGCCTTTGTTGACCACTGAAGCATTCTGTTCAGGGGTTAAAGGCATAACTCCTAGCGGTCCAGCGAACTTCATGGCCTCTTCGAAATAAGGGCGAGCCTTCTCAATCGCCTTCTCCTTGGACTCGGCAATAAATAGCCGGAAGCCTAAAGCCATGTCCTCACCCAATTCGGTCTCCTGACCATATTTCGCCCTGGCTGACTGCAGCATCTTTAATTTTTCTTCCAAGGCTGTCTTCGGATTATTAGAAATCAACGGCTTGATACCCATCTTCGCCAAAAAATCGATTCCCCTAGGGTTGGCACTCACCAACGGCTGCCAAATTTCCACCGGCTGGGTAATAGGCCGCGGCACTAGGGTCAGTTCCTTAAGATCATAGCCGCGGTATGGAACCTCTGGTGGCAGGGTGTAATGCTTGCCTTGATGAGAAAATTTTTCCTGGCGAAATGCTTTGGTAATAACCTCAATTTGTTCTTCAAATAACTCCCGGTTAGCTTCAGAATCCAGCATAGGGGCGCCGAAGGTCTCAACCTCTCGGGTGTGGTACCCGCGGCCAACGCCGAATATTATGCGACCCTTGCTCAAAACATCGGCCATAGCGAAGTCTTCTGCAAGTCTAAGCGGATGCCACATAGGCACTATGTTAAACCCACAGCCAAATTTCAGTGTTTTGGTCTGGGTCGACAGATAAAGTCCCAGCATCAACAGATTTGGAATTGCTTCATACCCTTCTGGCTGAAAGTGGTGTTCAGCCATCCAGAACTCTTTGAATCCAAGTTTTTCAGCATGCTTAGAAATGTCTAAAGCCCAGTCAAACGTCTCAACCAGCTGATCGTTGGTATACCAACGATCATTGGCGGGAGTGCCTTGTAGTCCGATATTCTCGTCGACAAGGTGGCCGGCGTAGGAAGCGGAAAAATTGTGAATCATTGATTGAACCTCAGCATATTAATGACCCGAGACCCCAGGTTTGAAGCCCCAGTAAATTTATTGTTTAGCTCTAGTTGCCAATTTATCTTATTATTCCTGTGGGACTTGACTCGGAGCTGGATTGCCCAGCTCGATACCAATAGTTACAGGGAAAACGCGGACCAGCTCTTCCACGGTCCATTTACCGTCTTTCTGAATCGTCTTCACCGGCTCTGGCTCATTCAGCAATGTCACCAGGCCCTCTGTAACGTGGAATACGTGGCCATTGACATGCGCGGCTTCTTCTGAGGCCAACCAAGCAACCATGGGTGCTATATCGTCGGCTCCGCCTCGAAGTGTCAGTGCAGCACCAGTGCTGATACCTCTAGCAGCGCGCAATGCTCTGGCGTCGTCGGGAATGCTACCGATCATACGGGTGGCCGCGCTCGGGGATATGGCGTTAGCGGTAACACCATAGCGGCCCAGGTCTCGGGCAACAACTCGGGTAAACCCAGCTATGCCGTCCTTGGCAGCCCCATAGTTCGCCTGGCCAGAGTTTCCGTACAAACCAGTAGTGGAGCTAAAGGTGATGATCCGACCGGATTTCTGCTGCCGGAAGAGCACACTGGCATTCTTCACTATTGAAAAAGTACCCTTGAGGTGGACCGCAATGACATCGTCCCACTCTTGTTCCGACATGTTGAAAATCATACGGTCTCGAAGGATGCCGGCCACAGTGACCACAATATCGAGTTTCCCGTAGTTGTCCAAGGCGGTCTGGATAATTTTTTCCCCGCCAGACATAGTCGCGACAGATTCCAGGCAGGCAACTCCCTCGCCGCCCTCGGCTATAATCTCATTCACCACATCTTGAGCAAATGATGAATCGGAGCCAGTGCCATCCACGTTGACGCCTGGGTCAACGACCACGACCTTGGCTCCTTGTGCAGCCATAAGTTTGGCAACGCCACGGCCGATGCCACGACCTGATCCTGTTACGATTGCCACTTTGTCTTTTAGCATTTCCACCATCAGATTTTCTCCATCTGCGTAATTGTCATTAATTAAACCCGCTCCCACAATAAGGTTACGGTAAGATCCGCCTTTGCCCCCTTGATTGGCTGAGTGTTCAAACGTAGATTCTTGCCTTCAAACTCATAGGTTCTGGTCTGGTTATTGCCGACCCAATTAGGGAACAACCCGTTCTCCACATGATGGGTTATCTGGCTATTATTCTCGTCGACTTCGTAGGTTCCATAGTATGCGATATATCCTTCGAATGCTTTTTTTATCTCTTCCGGTGTCCCCTTCAAAAGGTTTCCCGACTCAAATACTGGCCTACCACTACCCGCAATCTGGCCAGAAAAAGAGCCGTGATCGTTATACATCAGCTGGCCTTCTGCATGCTCCCCATAGGGATAAGTAATACGACCATCGGTCCATTTCCCGTAGCAGTCCAGCAACCGCCACGTGGTATTGGCAAACTTGTCTTGAACCAAGATTATCCCTACTCCCGTGCGGGGGCCGGATTATCTATGTCTTTCGTCAAAACATCGCGAGCCATTTCTGAGAGCTTCTCCATGTCCCAGGTTCCAGACGGTTCGTAAATCGCCCGCATAGGCCTAGGTTGAGAGACCAGAGATATTGTATCGCCATAAACTAGGAAAGTCTGGCCGTTTACATTTTCAGCAAAATCACTAGCCAAATAAGCGACGAATGGCGCGATGTGATCAGGGTCCATGCTAGCCAGGTCTTCTTCGCCAGCAATTGGGGCAACACCGCTGCGGGCCCTGATTTCGGAAGCGCTACCCGGTATATCTGCAATCATCCGCGTGCTAGCCCGAGGGGCGATAGCGTTGACCGTGACACCATAACGTCCCAAATCCTTAGCCACAACCTTGGTGAACCCCGCTATTCCAGATTTGGCTGCCCCGTAGTTTGCCTGACCTGAATTGCCCATTAGACCTGACTCAGATGTAAAGGTGATGATGCGTCCGGAACGCTGCTGGCGCATCAGTATGCTAGCGTTTTTAACTACAGTGAATGTGCCCTTCAGGTGAACGGCAATTACATCGTCCCACTCCTGTTCTGACATGTTAAAAATCATCCTGTCACGAAGGATGCCAGCACAGGTGACAACTATGTCGAGTTTCCCAAAGTTATCGACGGCAGACTGAATAATCTTCTCTCCGCCTTCCATCTCTGTGACCGATTCCTTGCAGGCTATGGCGTTCCCGCCATCAGCCTTGATCTCAGCCACCACTTGTTCTGCGATGGATTGATCTTCGCCACTGCCATCCACGTTTACGCCTGGATCGACCACCACGACGCTGGCTCCTTCTGAAGCCATAAACTTGGCAATGCCACGGCCAATACCACGGCCTGAGCCGGTGACGATCGCCACTTTGCCATTCAACATTTCCGCCATTATTGCCTCCCTGGGCCTTTGGTTTAAATCAATTTTAGGCAGTCACCTGCCCATTAATACTGGCTAATCCGGTAAAGCTTGACGACAGGGCAGAGCCACGGTTGCAGAACCAGGCGTCGTCCTGTCTCCTTTATCATTTTCGAGCCAAATATCACAATCCACTAAATTGGCACCCTTGTCCTGATATTTCTTGATGACCACACCTTTGGCAGTTACAGGAGTTCCTGGTATGTCCATGCCACGGTACTGAGCAACCAATCGCTTCAAATCTCCATTCGGACCCATCCATTTGGTAACCAAATGACCTAAGAAAGCGTTCTTAAGGGCTCCATGAAGGATCACATCTTCTAGGTCATTATTTTTGGCGAAAGCTTGATCATAATGAATCTGGTAGTAATCACCAGACGCTCCAGCATATTTAACCAGTTGCTGGGTAGTCGGGTTTTTGACCACCTCCGGCAGTTGCATGCCCTCTATTACATCATCCCAATAAACTTGATAGGCCATCATTGGCTCCCGTCACCCTTCAGGGTTTCTAGTATCTAATCGAAGTGCTAGTTTGGGTTGCGGCTACCTGGCCGAACTGGTTCCGATAAGTCACCACAATCGAAGTAATAACCATCAACCCCATGCGGCCGATGCGCTCATTAATATCAGCTATCTCCGATATGGCGGTGATACGATCACCAGCACGTACAGGGTGAAAATATTCCCAATCACTTCCCCCGTCTAACATTCGGTTGAAAGGCATGTCGAAGGGATAGGGCGGGCGATCAACCCCAACTGATCGAAGGAACGTTGGCGGTGCTATGAGACCGCCGTAACGACTATCCCGAGCCACCATCTCATCATTATAAAGCGGATTATCGTCTTCAATGGCTTGAGCGAACTTGATAATCGCGCCTTTCTCGATGTCAATGGAACGCGGTTCACTCTTTTGACCGATGGCTTGGTTGCGCATTTCTTCGGTTAAAAAAGACGCGGGAGTAGTCACGAAATACCTCCTGAATCGGTGCCCAGCAAGTCTACAAGTCACCCTTATGAGTGTCAAATAGTTGTACCCTCAACAACCTTCTATTACATGCCTGGTTGATTGGACAGGGCAGTAATGCCGATATATAGTTTCGATAATAAATTTTCAGGCTGAAGTCAGCCTCTATCTTGAGTCGTTTTTCAGTTACTTCATTCAGAAATTGCAAGACGAGGGAACAAGGCCTATGGAATACGGTTTTTACCTCCCCAACAGCGGCGCCTCAATCGAACCTAATGCCATTGCCAGTATCGCAAAACTGGGAGATCGGCTCGGTTTCTTCTGCATGGTCATGCCCGACCACGTACTACAGCCGAACAAAGTCAGTTCTTCTTACCCATACAGCGTCACTGGCGACATATTAGAGGCAGGGCAATCTGGAGATGGTGAATGGCCGGAACAGATCACAACACTAGCCTATCTAGCTGGGCTGACAGAACGCATACGACTTGTCACTAGCGTCATGATTATCCCTTACCGACACCCTATCCTAACAGCCAAGATGCTCTCAACCTTGGACCTGCTTTCCAAAGGCCGGTTGATACTGGGTGCAGGCGTTGGTTGGATGGAAGAGGAGTTCGAACTCCTGAACGCTGAACCTTTTGCCGAACGTGGCGCCGTAACCAATGAATATCTTCAGGCATTCATAGAACTTTGGACCAAAGATGACCCAAAATTCGAAGGCCAGTACGTTAATTTTTCTGACATCACATTTCTGCCCAAGCCAGTACAAAAACCTTATCCACCTATTTGGATCGGCGGCCAGAGCAAACCGGCCATCAGGCGCGCGGCCAGCCTGGGTGATGCTTGGCATCCGGTAGGCGCGATACCAGCCACGCCTCTTGAGCCAGAAGAGTTGATCCAGAACCTGGTTCTGCTTCGCAATTACGCAGAGGAAAGCGGTAGAGACCCTTCATCGATCAATGTTTCTATAAAGGCACCGCTTTATGACGCCGGTAATTCTGTCGGATCCAGGCGCAGATTCTCTGGTTCGCCTNNCGAAGTTCGCCAAGACATCCAGACATACGCCGACTTAGGGGTTACCCACTTGATCTTTGACTTCCGAACTTCGGATCCATATCAGACTGAAGACCGAATGGCACAATTCGCTGAAGAAGTAATGGCGCTCAACTAATTTATAAGAATTTCTGAACCAATCTTTAGGAGATATTGATGGAGTACGGGTTTTACCTTCCAAGCGGCGGCCCTGCCGCACAGCCCGACGAACTGGCCAGCATCGCACGACTAGGCGACGAGCTTGGTTTCTTCTGCATGGTCATGCCCGACCACGTGGTCCAACCCAAAAGTGTCGAGTCCCAATACCCTTACAGCCTCACCGGTGACCTACACAAAGCTCATGAATCCGCAGTAGTTGAACGATTAGAGCAGGTAACCACACTGGCTTTCCTGGCTGGTATCACCACACAAATCAAACTTGTCACCAGCGTAATGATCATTCCCTACCGCAACCCAATTCTCACAGCGAAGATGCTTTCTACCCTGGACATGCTGTCGAAAGGCCGTCTAATCCTAGGGGCAGGTGTCGGCTGGATGGAAGAGGAGTTTGAACTCTTGGACACGGAGCCATTCTCCGAGCGTGGGGCAGTGACAAACGAATACTTGAAAGCATTCATCGAGTTGTGGACCAACGATAACCCTCAGTTTGAAGGTAGATACGTGAATTTCTCAGACATCACATTCCTACCTAAGCCGGTGCAAAAGCCCTATCCGCCCATCTGGATCGGCGGAGGTAGCAGACCAGCCATACGTCGTGCTGCCCAGATCGGCGACTGCTGGCACCCGGTAGGAGCCATTCCCGCGGCACCACTGGAGCCTGAGGAGTTGTCCGAGAACTTAGTTTTACTTAGGAGCGATGCTGAAAAGGCAGGTCGAGATCCTTTGTCTATCCAGGTATCAGTAAAGGCTCCGCTATACGATGCCAACGAACATAGTGGACCTCGGCGTAGATTCACCGGTACCCCTGACGAGGTATGCCAAGATGTGCAGACCTACGCCGATGTTGGAGTAACCCACCTGATATTCGATTTTAGAGCCGATTCAGCCAGCCAAACTGAAGAGCGTATGACCCAGTTCGCCGAACAAGTGATGGCCATCACTTGATCCACTGCCCAGTCGCAACAAAATTTTTGCACAAGAGAGCGTTGAATGCTCAATTGACGAATAAGATGAGAATCACCATCTCCATTCTCTCGCTATAGCTATTTTACGCAAGTAAAACCGCAAATCTGCTGTAGCAAAAAAGCACTTGGGAGACGAATGTGACACCTCAATAGATATCTTATATTGTTCTGCACTTGATTCTCCAGATACGTCAACTCTCGAAACGCAGTGAGATCGTCAACACATCCTTCACAAAACAGGATACTAATTACCTCGACAAGCGCTGATTAAACATGGAGGAATAAATGAAAATAAAATTGGACGATAGTCTAGAGCTTTTCTACACCATCGACGACTTCACCGATCCATGGACAAAGCCTGATACGGTGATCATGCACCACGGCATGGCTAAAAGCCACAAGATGTGGTTCGGGTGGGTACCGATCATCGCCCGACACTACCGGGTCATCCGGTTTGATATGCGAGGTATGGGCATGTCTGATGTGTCCGGGCCCGAACATGCCTACACACTAGATACTTTCACCGCCGACCTCAAAGAATTTGCCGATAAAATGGAGTTAGACACGTTCCATCTCATAGGTGAGACGGTGGGTGGTTCAATCTCTATGAATTACGCAATTAACAACCAGGAACGTTTAAAATCGCTCACAGTCTGCACGTCACCAACTAATTTCGACGCCCATCACAAAGAAAGTGCCGATCTGATTGACCGAGAGGGCATCGATATATGGGTAGAGAAGTCCATCGGACGCCGGTTGGACCCTCAAATAGTGGACCCAGCCTATATCCGTTGGTACGCAGAACAAATGAAAGCCACCGCGCCCCATGTAGTGTCCAGCTTCCAGAGAAATGCAAGTGGGGACATTGGCCCAATGCTTAAGGACGTACAGACCCCAATGTTAATGCTGGCTGCGGCTACCCTGCGCGAAGAAGTTCTTGGTGATTTTAGGGGGGCGTCTGACTTATTCCCCAACGGCAGAAAAGTGATCTTCCCTGGGGTACAAGGCTTTGTGCAGCACATCATGCCAGTACCCTGTGCCAGAATCTGGCTTGACTTCGCCCAAAGTCTCTCGAGCTCGGAATAGCCGATCATAATCCCTGGAAATAACCAATGAATCGTTAAACCCATCGTGGAGTGCGTCCATGCCCGAATCCCTAAGCAGATCTTACGCCAAATTCGTATACTCTCTTACCTACGACCCATTACCGACCCAGATCGTGGATAAACTAAAAGCCTCCATCTTGCACGCAATGGTAGTTTCACTCATTGGTGCCAAGACTCAACATGGTAAATCCGCCATCGCCCTGATTAAAGAAGAGGACTCCAAGCCAGACGGTGCAACTATCTTATTTGACGGCACCAAGGCAACCAGGGGCGGGGCAGCATTTGCCAACAGCAAACTGATGCACGCCACAAATCAGACTGATTCTTACCGGATGTTGATTCATCCCGGACCTTGTATCATCCCAGCAGCACTGGCCACCGCAGAGCTAAACGGGTCCTCAGGCCAAGAATTCATCACTGCATTAGCGGCAGGCTACGAAGTTGAAGCCCGCATTGCGGGAGATTTTATCCCGACCACCCAGGCACGCGGATTTCGGTGTAGTCCGATTTACGGGACTCTGGGGGCAGCCATAACCACAGCCAAGCTGTTAGGCCTTGATGAAAACCAAATCGTGACTGCACTAGCTCTGGCCTGTACTTTCGCCGCTGGAACAACAGAGGGCCCTCGAGTCAGCGGACGGGAAATGATGTTCCATGAGCCCCAAGCCACGCGCGCTGGAATCACCGCAGGCCTGCTGGCCAAGGAAAACCTACATGGTTCTGAAACCTGTCTAGAAGGGGACGCCGGTTTCTACAACGCGTTCACAGGAAACAACCGTGGTGAGTTGATCTATCCGTTCACCTGCCAACCCGGAGACCCACCTCCAACCGCTGATATAGCCCAAACTATCGAGGGGTTGGGATCACGCTGGGAATTACTCCACGTCACGCCTAAGGTCTACCCAACAGCCGGTTACAATTGCCCGGTTATAGAACTGACCACCCGTGCAAGAGTCAATAATAATGTCGCTCCAGAAGACATAGAAAATATCCACGTGGAGATGAACTGGCTTGAAACCTCGTATCCATCGCCGGCGTTCCCCAACCAAGACCGTTCCATGCCTGGTGTCGGCAGCACCCACTATTTCGTCGCCTACACTTGGGTTCACGGAAGCTACCCACCACTCCGCCAACGTCTTGATCCAGGCCCGGGCGAGACCGCATTAGAAAAAGCGGTAATCGACCTGCAAGAAAAAGTAACTGTTACCGGCCATAAAGAACGAACAAATTTTGCTCCAAAGATTACCATTCGAACCAAATCCGGCAAAGAACTATCGGACGAGTTCAACGGCAATGAACTCAAGTGGAACCTGAGCACCGAAATTAAACGTATCAGTACTTTATTTGACGATATGGCCTGGCCCCGTACCCAATTAGACGAACTAGTATCAATTGTCAGTAAGCTAGACAGCGAACCATCCATCGCTGGTCTAATCGGTACATGCGTGCCTGCGCAAACCGAATAACCAAATTACTTAAAACGAACGGAGATACCCTGCGAGATGAATCTTTCACTTGAAGGCAAGATTGCCATCGTGACTGGGGGCAGTAAAGGAATCGGCAAGGCCACGGCATTGTCCTTAGCCCATGAAGGCGTGGACGTCGTCATCTGTGCCCGCGGCATCACCGATCTAGAAGACACCGCCGCGGAGATTCGATCAACCACAAACCGAAAAGTATTGCCCCTGCAAGCGGACATGGGCGACCCGGAGGCCATCAAAAAAATGGTGGCGGACGCTGTAACTGAATTCGGTGGCGTCGACATTCTCGTCAACAACGCTGTGAATTCAACTGCCGCGCCATTTATGGACTTGGCCGACGAAGATTGGATGAATCACATCAACGTTAAGATTATGGGATATATGCGCTGCGCTAGAGAGGTAATCCCTCTTATGCAAAAACGCGGTGGCGGCAGAATAATCAACATCGGCGGCATGGCAGCCCGTTCTGCCAACACACTGGCCAATAGCAACGGTGTCACCAATGCCTCGGTATCAAACATGGCCAAAAATCTTTCTGATTCCTTCGCATCGGACGGTATATTGGTCAACTGTATCCACCCAGGGACGACTAGAACGGAGCGACAAGATCGAAGCCTTCGGGCACGAGCGGAACACGGTAACATATCCGTGGAAGAGGCTGAGAAAAGCGCAGTAGCCAGCATTCCCATAGGCCGAATGGTAGAGTCCAAAGACATTGCCGACCTAATAGTATTTTTATCATCTGACTTGGCAGGAGCTATCACCGGGCAGACAATCGCAGTCGAGGGGGGAGCTGGCCGAGGAATGAATTACTAGCCAGGTTCTCTATTTAGCACAAAACTTGTTGCAGTGGACCATACATCCGACTAACATTCTGGGTTAGGTCAATGGTGTTTCTTACCGAGCTGATCTTAAAGATGCCGGCAACCAAACCCAATAGACATCACTGAAAACAGCTTTCAACTTCCGATTCACGCTCATAGGCCTCCAATCACGCTAGGAATAATAGATGCTTACTCTAGGAAATAGCCTTGGGATGATCCCTCAGACAATACGTCCTCGTATTTTATTGCTAATGCCTTTATTGCTACTGTTGGCCGTTAGTTGCTCTTCGAAGTTCGAAGAAGCAATCATCTCCAATGAGCAAAAATCAGGCGGACCCGAATATTCAGGCGTTGTAATCACTCAAGATATCGCAGTTGGTATAAACAGATTATTATTCGTAGTACTTGATCGCGAAGGTATGCCAGTCACAGTTAAAGGAAATAAATCAAATGTCGACCTCTACTTCTTAGGTCTGGAAGAAGACTCAAGAGAGCTAAGAGGATCCGTTACTGCCGATCTGGCAACCCGGACAGATGTGACTGGCGGCATTTTTTCTACAGAGATTGATGTTGATGAAAGCGGGATATACCAAATTGATATCACTTTCACCTCCGATGATGACATTCCAATCTTTGCTCAAGCGAATATCTTAGTCAAAAAAGAATCTGAAACTCCTGCCATCGGGTCAGCAGCACCACCCAGCGTGACCTATACACTAAATGATAAGAAACATCTTTCTCACATCACCAGCGCACGCGAACCTGATCCAGACCTATATCAACTATCCATCAATGATGCATTGAAACACGACAAACCAGTGGTAATAGTTTTCGCCACGCCCGCGTTCTGCGTCAGCGCCACCTGCGGTCCTCAAGTCGGGGAGTTGACAAAAGTCAAAGAGACGCTAGGAGGACAAGCGAATTTTATCCATGTAGAAGTCTATGAAGATCCTCACCTAATAGAGGGAGACAGGCCCACTATGACTTTAATACCCGCGGTAGCAGAATGGAATCTACCCACCGAACCATGGACGTTCATCGTGGACAAAAATGGGCTAATTAGCGCTAAGTTCGAACAATTCACAACGGCCGACGAAATCAAAGCGAAACTCCTAGAGATTCTTTAGGGGGTCTCCCCATCGGCCATAACAAAGTCTTGTATGTCAAAAGCTACAAACTGGCCGCCAATTGTACTGTAAATTACCTGGACCTTTTCACCCGTGGCTTGATGTTGCCTCAAATGGCTAGCTGACACACCAACAGGCCCCGTCGTTGTAAATTCCCATGTTTGACTCTCGGCGTCCCGGATAGTTAGTGACTCAATCTCAGCAATATTTCGTGCAATGACTTCAACCACCCGACCGGTCACGACTTTCTCACTACCACCTCCTCCGCATGCCACTACGATCAAAAAAAAAGTTACGCCCAACGCAGGAATTAGCAATAGGTTTTTCAAACTAGCGAGTCCTGATCAACCAAACTTAAATACCTTGACCGCTCCCAAGCCAGTTACGAGCACCCAAGCACCCAGAGCTGCCAAATAAGGCCAAGTGTCCCAAATCGGTGCACTCTCTATGGCAACATCCCGTAGCGCGGCCAACATAGGCGTAAGAGGCAAGACCATCGCCACTTCCGGAAGCACCCATGGCAAAGCTGCCGTTGAGAAGAAAGTACCCGCTAAAAACATCATAGGCATAGCTACTGCGTTACCCATGCCAGAAGCCGCCGCGGGAGACTTAGCCCAAGCAGACAGAATAAACCCTATATTTAAAAACACGATGCTTCCCAAAATCGTTATGACTAATACCCACAGGAGGTTCCCATGAACGTGACCACCGAACACAAACACTCCCAATGCCAAAATGATTCCGGCCTGTACAAGTGCTAGAAGCACATGAGCTATAATCTCAGCAGCAAAAAACTTCCATATTGGAAGTGGCGTCACCAAAAGACGTTTTAAGATCGACTGGTTTCTAAAAGTGCTAATACGCACTGCAATGGAGATGATTGAATTCATCATTATCCCCAACCCCAGTAGTCCCAGAAGTACATTGTCAAAATAATCCACTTCTGGTACGTCAATCACGTCGGCCATCAATAACTGGGATGGCACAACCGGCCCAGTTTCAGACTGTAAATCAGAAACAAGGCTTCGGACTGTTCCATCTACCAATTGATTTCGGTCCGGGTTCCGAGTGCTATAGACCAGAGTCACTTGAGCTTGGGCCTGAACATCATCAAATAACTCAGGGATAATTATCAAGTATCCTAAATCACCCTCAGCCACTTCGTCCCACGCTTCACCGGCCTCAATCCCATCGAATTCCAAATCTAAGAATTCAATCTCTTTCAGCTGATCTCGAAGGAGTTCCGACTTTGAGCTATTGGACTTGTCTATTACCACTGCGTCTGCCGACCCTATGCCGTTCACTTCAAACAAGCCAAAGACCACAACCAACATCAGAGGAAAAAAGAGAGCCCAAAATATGGCTTGGCGGTTCCGAGCCATCATCTTAATATTTGCAAGAATCAATGCAATCATTGATCAGTCTCGTAGCTCGGTGCCCGTTAATTCAAGAAAAACATCCTCCAAAGTTACTGGAGTGATTTGGAGGTTCTCCAGAACCAGGCCAGTCTCGGTTATTTCATCCAATAAGGTCTTTAAAGCAGAGGGATTAGGTAGGCGCAGTAAGTAGGCATTCTGAATGTTATTGATTTCTTCGTCGTCTGTAGCTGCTCCGTCTTCTTGATTGGAATGTAGGACCTCTACTCTTCCATGCAAGTTTTCTAACTGACCTTCGGTCATTGGCTTGTCCATAGTCAGTTTCACGGTATAGCTGGCATCTAATTGGTTAACCAAATTTCTAGGAGTATCAACCGCTAGTAGCTTTCCATGATCCATAATGGCAAGTCGACTACAGAGGAGTTCTGCTTCGTCCATAGAGTGAGTAGTCAAGACTACTGTCACTCCGCGTTGGTTTACCTCTCTAATGAGGCTCCAAAGATTGCGACGAGCCTGAGGGTCAAGCCCGGTGGTAGGTTCATCCAAAACCACAAGTTCGGGATTGTTGACGAGACTGGCAGCCACTGCAAATCGCTGTTTTTGGCCGCCGGAGAGTTCAGGGATACGGTTCTCAGATTTGTCCGAGAGACCAACCTGATCAAGCAGCGAGGAAGGTTTGACTTTATTGGGATAAAAGCTACCCAACAGAGACAAAATCTCGGTTAAATTTAGGTAATCATAATATGCGGAGGCCTGGAGTTGTACTCCAATGCGTGCCTTCACTTCAGTGGCGTTGGACTGTATATCCAGCCCCAAAACATCGACTCGACCTTCTGTCGGGTTCTGAAGACCCTCTATGATCTCCAACGTGGTTGTCTTACCGGCCCCGTTGGGGCCCAATATCCCAAAAACTTCACCACGTTTGACAGCAAATGTCACTCCGTCGACCGCAGTGAAGGTGCCGAATCGCTTGGTTAAATTTTCAACTTGGACTGCAGACTGCATAATAGCGCAGGAAATCATATCACAGTTTGGGGGAAATTCAGCTGATTTAGGACCGAAAAATTAAACCCACCATCACTCGCATTCAGAACTTTTGAAAAACCCCCAATTATCGAGGATAACCATCAATAGCCCATGCGTGTTCAGGCACGAAATTCATTGACATCAATGTGGTCCTATGATAGGGTTTTTGTAGTATTAATAAGGGTTCTGCAACCCATCCAAACCCTTTAAAATCGATGGTTCTTTCGGCGTCAACTACCGCCTATAATCGTACAGCGATCACGTATCTCCACTCATTACACAAACACATTTAGATTCCCTACCAGAAACCCAATGACACCGAGCAAAAAACCACATCGCAGCTATCATCACGCCCTGGTAATCCTGGCCAGACCAGATGGCGGTTCAAGTCCCGGCATGTATTTTGATACTAGGAATTTACATATCGGACACTCTTTATGGGATTAGCTCCGAGCAGACAGTTTCACAACTGGTTCAGAGGCCTAACAGCATTCACTGTACTAGCGACCTTCGCCTTGGTGATTCTAGGTGGTGTCGTAAGGGTGACTGAATCTGGGCTGGGTTGCCCAGACTGGCCTGGTTGTCATGGGGGCATCATCCCCCCCTGGGAGACCAAGGCAATAATCGAAATGTCCCACCGGATAACGGCATCACTCCTAGTTGGACCTTTAATTCTCGTGTTGTTCGTAGCTTCATGGATGAAGTACCGGCAAGAAAAGTGGATCGTGATACCGGCTTCGCTGGCCTTCGGGCTCGTGATTGCTCAGGCCATGCTGGGCGGAGCCACGGTACTCAACGAACTCCCGGGTGAGATCGTAATGGCCCATCTAGCCGTCGCTGAAACCCTGGTTGCAATCCTCGTTGTATTAGCCGTTGTATCTTTTCGTGGGCCGTTGAGTATGAAGATTCCCGATTGGAGCATCGGTAAAACACGCCATTTCCCTATTTTAGTAGTCATAGCCGGAGTATCAGTATTCATACTATTGCTATCCGGGTCTTATGTAACTATCTCTGGAGCATTTGGCGCCTGCCCAGATTGGCCGCTCTGCAACGGCAATGCCTTTCCAGAATTCCGTCTACAGATGAACCACATGTTCCACCGCTATGTTGCAGCGGTTGTAGGTATATTTGTCATATACAGCCTGCATCTGGGTTTCAGGGGCAGGAGTCAGCCCTTGGAGATACGAGTGCTCTCTATGTCCGCAATAGCGTTATTTGCTCTCCAAATCATCATCGGGGCAATGGTGATTTGGGGGGATTTAGGACAAGATGTAAGGGCATTGCACCTAGCCGTTGCCACCGCTGTGTGGATAGTTGTATCAGCTCTGGTCGTAATAACATTCTCGAACCCTGGTACCCGCTGGGACGGACCAAATAATGGCTGAGGGAGCAAATTCAGGGGCATCGGCCGCAAATGCAGACAAGGTAGCCGCGTCCAGCGGAATCATTGCCTTGTTTAACGACTATATCACGCTCACCAAACCGCCGATCATTTCTCTCCTGCTCATCACCGCCATCGGAGGGATGTTCCTTGCGGCCGCAGGTATACCATCCCTGCAGATTCTAACTCTAGTCTGCGTTGGCGGTGCCCTTGGAGCCGGTGGTGCCAACGCCATCAATCATTTTCTAGATCAAGATATCGACGCCTTGATGTCACGCACCATCAAGCGCCCGGTCCCTAGTAATCGAATACCCCCCGTTGCAGCTCTCATTTTTGGAGTCGCCCTAAACGCGGGAGCGTTCTTTGTATTGGCATACTGGGTCAACCTCATCTCCGCAGTACTCACGTTGGCCGCAACATTATTCTATGTATTGATCTACACTGGCTGGTTAAAACGCAACACCCCGCAAAACATAGTAATTGGAGGAGCTGCCGGCGCGATTCCACCCATGGTCGGATGGGCAGCAGTTACAGGGTCTATAGACCTACCAGCGGTCTACTTATTCACTATTATCTTCTTCTGGACTCCCCCTCATTTCTGGGCGCTATCCCTGATGATTCAAGACGACTACAAAGCAGCCGGAGTTCCCATGCTCCCGGTAGTTGCAGGTGAAAAGAGGACGACGCAGAACATCTTCATCTACAGCTTGGCTTTGGTAGGCTTAACACTACTCTTTTCTTTTTCGAACGCGGTAGGACTGATATATCTGGGTTCGGCAGCGACACTCGGAGCATATTTCATCTATTTGGCTTGGAAGCTACTTCAGGATTACAACGTCCGCAATGCTAAGTATTTGTATCTATTTTCCCTTCTTTACCTAGCGCTTTTGTTCGCCGTTATGCTTCCTGATAGCGTCTTCCATTATTAGTTTTTAGTACACCTTATTTCAGGCACGCGGGCATTGCTCCTGAGAGAAGCCGAAATGCGTTGACAGGCTACTTGAGGCTGTGATAACGTCCCGAAGGTTAGTGAAATTCGGCACATACATGCTCGAGTACGGGCTAATTCCGAGTCAAGACGACCTCAAATTAGCAAACGTAAAAATGTATCAGCCTAGCTAAATAAAACCCCGGAGAGTCAACAAATGGGGCTGTCGCCCTACCGACGGTTAAAATCCCTTCCCATGCAATCCTCTTCGAACTTCAACCAACCAAAAAGACGCAGTGTTAACCTGAAGAACCGATTGGTTCAGTTAGGCTTAATGTCGGTGCTTTTCCTGCTTGTGGCCGGTTGTTCTAAAGACGGCCAGTCAACCTGGGAAGCATTCGGCCCAGTCGCACAAAAGCAACTCGATCTTTTCAATGTCCTTCTGTGGGTCATGGTAGCCGTCTTCATCATCGTAGAAGGCGTTTTAGTCTACGCAATAGTCCGCTATCGCCGAAGACCAGGTGATGCTAAACCACCACAGATACACGGGAACACATCATTGGAAATCATCCTAACCATCATCCCTACCATATTAGTTCTGGCGCTAGGGATTTGGTCAGTTTTTACTCTCTTCGCAATCGATAAGGCACCCGAAGATGGACCAGACCCCCTTCAAGTAAATGTGACTGGGCATCAATGGTGGTTCGAGTTTGAATACCCAGACGCGGGCGATGGTAAAAAGATTATCACGGCCAACGAGATGCGCATCCCTGTAGATCGGCCAATCAATATATCATTGGAATCGGATGACGTAATTCACAGCTTCTGGGTTCCGAAGCTCGCTGGTAAGTTAGACATGGTACCAACCCACGTCAACAAAATGTGGTTCCAAGCAGACTCGGATAAAATCACCGAAGACTTACCGGTCACACTCTACGGTCAGTGTGCCGAGTTATGCGGTTTATCTCATGCCCTGATGCGTTTCCGAGTTACCGTGATGGAGCAAAACGACTTCGATTCCTGGGTCGCTGCATATGGGGCACCACCTGCCATCTCGGACAAAGCGAAAGCAGGACAACAACTCTTTGCAGCAAATTGCACCCTTTGTCATAACATCGACGGACCCGACGATCCCGCTCTGTCCGCGAGTCGGTTGACCGGGTTCTTCTCTGGAGGGGATATCACACCTGTACCGGCACCTAACCTGACTGACTTGAGAACTCGCCAGACCCTCGGAGCGGGCATAACTGACCTAACAGAAGACAATCTACACAGTTGGATACGCAATCCGGAGGACTTCAAGCCGGGTAACTATATGTCGGAGCGTGCGGTCTTGTACCAAAACGGCCCGGCAAGCCTCACAGATGATGAAATCGATTCCCTCATCGGGTATCTATTAGACCTGCGGTAGATTCTACCTATATAGGAGCGAAAACCGAGGCTCACGCCCTGACCTAATCACAGTAGAGCTCGGACAAAGCAAAAGATGGCAGCGATAACCGGCGTTATACCACGACCAACAAGCTATGCAGGCATATGGGGCTGGATGACAACAGTCGACCATAAGCGCATCGCCATACTATACGGCGTAACCGCATTCATATTCATGTTAATTGCAGGCCTCGAAGCCGGTGTCATTCGCATGCAATTGGCTTCAGCGGATAGCAACCTTGTCGGACCTGGCCGTTACAACCAAATGTTCACCATGCACGCCACCACAATGGTGTTCATGGTGATAATGCCCCTTTCAGTCAGCTTCTTCAACTTCGTAATACCGCTGGCCATTGGCGCCCGTGACGTGGCATTTCCAAGGCTAAATGCCCTCAGCTACTGGATTTTCCTATTCGGCGGAATACTCATGCACATGAGTTTCGTTGTAAATCAGGTTCCAGACGCCGGTTGGTTCTCATACGCAAACCTCAGTGATAAACCCTTCAGCTTGGATCGCGGACTGGACTATTGGGCTATCAGCTTACTGGTAATGGGTGCATCCTCAGTGGCTGGTGCATTGAACTTTACAGTGACCATCATCAACATGCGAGCGCCAGGCATGACATTAATGCGCATGCCAGTCTTCGTTTGGATGACTCTCATAACATCTCTACTACTGGTTCTAGCCTTCCCTGTCATCACTGTAGGATTACTGGAACTGGTGATGGATCGCAACTTTGGGACCCATTTCTTCATCCCAACAGAAGGTGGAGACCCAGTACTGTGGCAGCACCTATTCTGGGTGTTTGGCCATCCTGAAGTGTACATTCTGATCTTGCCTGCCATGGGCGTAGTCTCAGAAGTATTACCGACTTTCTCACGGAAGCCCTTATTCGGCTACCCATTCATCGTATTCTCCGGCATAGTCATCGGAATCATGGGATGGGCCGTCTGGAGCCACCACATGTTCACCGTTGGTCTTGGCCCAGTGGCCAACTCGGTGTTCACCATCACTACAATGTTGATTGCAGTACCGACCGGCGTAAAGATCTTCAACTGGATTGGAACGCTGTGGAAAGGCTCTATCGAATTCACGACAGCGATGATGTTTGCCCTTGGCTTCGTTGCACTGTTCATCGTTGGTGGACTCAGTGGCGTGTCACATGCTGTTTCGCCATCAGACTTCCAACAACAAGACACCTACTACATCGTCGCTCACATACACTACGTCCTGTTCGGCGGCTCTATGTTCGGCCTCTTCGCTGGTGCCTATTACTGGTGGCCGAAGATCACAGGGAGAATGCTTAATGAAAGCCTTGGCCGTCTGCACTTCTGGCTGACCTTTATCGGGATGAACCTAACTTTCTTCCCTATGCACTTCCTTGGCCTAAACGGAATGCCTCGCCGAATCTATACCTACTCGTCAGAGTTTGGCTGGGAAAACCTAAACGCGCTCGCCAGTTTGGGTTATATAGTTCTGTTCATAGCCTTCCTTGTTTTCATACACAACATCATGTACAGCCGAAGATCGCGCAGGGTAACTCACGATCCTTGGGACGCCCCTGGAGTGGAGTGGACAATCGCCTCTCCTCCGCCACCGTATAACTTCGCGGAGATACCCCAGATTCAGGGCAGAGACCATTACTGGATTGTGAAAGAAAACGCTATAGCAGCAGGGACTCCTATCACAGAGCCAGAAGCTCTGGTTGACCCAAGCTCTATCCACATGCCTAGCCCATCCTATTGGCCGTTGTTCACCGCCATAGGCGTGGCACTGATTGGCGGAGGGCTGCTTTCGCACTACGCCCTCAGCTTTGTCGGTGGAATCATAACAATGATGGGCGTGATAGGTTGGGGAAATGAACCAGTAGCCGCACCCAGCGACCACCACTAGGAGACTGAGAACGTGGCCCACGCAGTAGAACACGAATATACAACCACCGGTCTAAATCACCGGAAGATGCTCATGTGGGTATTCTTGGGGTCGGACTGCCTTTTCTTTGGCTCTCTGATTGCTACTTACATGGTGTATCGCGGCCAAAGTCTGGTTGGCCCATATCCCATAGACATCATAGACATTCCGCTTACAACCATCAGCACTTTTGTCTTGTTGATGAGTAGCTTCGCCATGGTTCGGGCGCTTGCGGCAACTCAAGCCGACGATAAAAAGGGGACAGTTAACTGGCTCCTCATTACTGCCGGTCTCGGTGCCATCTTCATCGGATTCCAGATCTACGAATTCAACACTTTCAAAAATGAAGGTCTGACTTTAGGTGGCAACTTATTCGGTGCAACGTTCTATACGCTTACCGGATTCCACGGCGCCCACGTGACGTTAGGAATAGTATGGCTTGTCGCAGCAGCCATACTAGGTGCCAAAGGGCGGCTCCATTCAGGGACAGCCCTTGACGTTGAATTGTTGGGTTTATACTGGCATTTTGTCGATATAGTTTGGATTGTAATCTTTACTCTGCTATACCTAATCGGCGGATTTGATGCTGGTCCTACTGCGATACCAAGCGGATAGAACAGATCCTGTAACGAACTCCATCAGGAGTCTCTAAGAAGTAATATGGCCCACGAAACTGAACATAAATCTAATCACCCGTCACTAAAGCAATATTTGGTGATCGCGGTAATCTTATTTGCGATAACCATCGTCGAATTCGGAATCATATGGGAACCAATAGGTGTTGAGGATGACCTAGGGCCCACTGTCACACCTATACTGATTGGTCTTTCAGCAATTAAATTCGCCATCGTCATCATGTATTACATGCACCTTAAATTTGACGACCGGTTCTTCGGAACAGTCTTCATCGCAGGTGTAGTCTTAGCATTCGCAGTCGGCGGTGCTCTAATGACTCTATTCTTAAGTTTTGATGGCGAACCTCGAAGCTACGCAGCAGCGCACGCAGTCCCCTACGAGGGACATCATGCGGCTGAAGAAAAGCATCTTACCGATGGGGCTGAAGCAACTGAAACTGAACACGCACCAGAACCCGTCGCAGCGGGTCCAATTTCATTCACCGTCGCTGCGGAAGGTGAAACCTTAACCTTCGATACTGAGAGTCTCAGCGCGGCTTCTGGTTCCGAAATAACTATCACCTTTGACAATCCATCGGTCAACAACTCGCACAACCTAGTGATTGTTCAAGATGGGACTAAAGATGCAGTCGCAGCTGATGGAACACCTGCCGGTCCCGCAAATAACTGGGTCGCACCGGGGGATTCAAGAGTGATTGCTAACACCGCGTTGCTGGGTCCAGGAGAATCTGGCGATGTAACCTTTACCGCACCGGTTCCTGGAACATATCAATTTGTATGTACCTTCCCTGGACACAACTTCACGATGTTCGGTGATTTCACGGTCGAATAACCTAGAAATTAGTCCGATAAACAAAACAAAAACGCCCTACTAACCATTCGGTAGGGCGTTTCTATTTACCAGTCAGCAATTGACCTAACCGTAATATCCATTCAAGAACCCTCTCTTGACTGGTTCTCCGATCTTCTCTCCCATTGTTAGCATTGCCATCTTAATACCCTGCTCTGCAAACTGCAGGTCCCTTGATGTGATTTCCGATTGTTCAGAAGCCGCCAACTTCTGAGCATATTCATCAAGGAACCGATCAACGTGGTTCTGATCTTCAGCCATTCCCAGAAACACTCTATACATGGGAAGCGTGCGAACGAAGTTATGTACCTCTTCCCGGCCCAAGTTGGGATGCTGATCCAAATTCAGGGAAATGCCAAAATCTATCAAGCGGCATCTGCCGTTTAAAGCCACTAAAATATGAGAGCGGCCCATGGGGTCAGAAAATGTCACATCGTTGTAGTAAATGCCCTCTTGATGCAATCTTCGCAACATGTAACCTACCTCAGATCCCACTTCATTCAAAAAATCTTCAGTAAGCCGTTCTTCCGGTAATTCAGTGAAAAACATTCCGGAAACAAATTCTTCAGTCAAATAACCGGGTAAAGTCTCCAGTTGACTCGGGCCAACACCAATATCCCCTGCGATACGAGCAATCTCATCTTCTCTCTGACTCTGTAGCGGCTTTATCACAATAGTCCGATCCTCAAAGGTCAAGACGGCTACCGTTCCCCTCGCACGACCGGAGAATCCTAAATTAGGAACCTTCTGACCCGAGCTCAGTCTACTATAGACCTCAGGAAAGAAAGCATAATGGGAAAGGGTCTTGACCACCGGGTCGGTGGTGAGACGCAAGAATAGGGGCATCTCCAAGTCTGACAATTTCCAAAAGGGCAGCATGTGATCTGGGACGGGCATCCCTGCCGATGGGCGCATACCATCTATCACTAATTCAGGAGGTTTAGGTGGAGGTGGAGCTATCGCTCGTCGGATGACAGCTACTTCCTCATTTGTATAATCCAGAGGCATTAGTCTTCTAGGTAATGCACACCTTCAGCATTTACCATCAAGACTCTTTCACGAACCACGGCGTCAGCATTCAACATTCCGTATATATGAGGATAAATCTCGCCAGAACGACTGGGCTCTTCTTTAATGGGTGACGTCAGCTTGTCCAAATCCACATCCAAAACCAAGAGGTTCTCATCACCAGGGTACAGGCGCGCTGAGACTTTTAGGAGTTGGGTGATATCTTTTGAACAGTGTATAAAACCTTCCTCAGCCAAACTAGGAGCGGCATACTCACCCGTGGGTTTGGCGGCCTCCCAGGACCTTTTATAAGTCAGATGATAGATTAATGCCATTTATTAAGCTCCGATAGCTTTATAATATCCTTCGAGGGAAATTGTACCTCAGAATAGGTGATGTTAGGATGGTAGCCGCAACCAAAAGTGAGGTCTTCCACCATGCGCGCGGAAATACACGAAGGGACCGGACTTCAATACGTAACCGTCGTACCAGATGAATACACATCAGGCGATTCTTACCCTCTGGTGATAATGCTCCACGGGTTTGGCGCCAATATGCAAGACCTTGCTGGACTGGCCCCGGCAATTAACTCTACCGGTTATATCTACGCCTGCCCCAACGCTCCCATCCCATTTCAACTAGGGCCAGGACAAACCGGATTTGGCTGGATGACCCCCCGAGGAGGTGGGACGCCGGAGGAAACCGCTAACTCTGTCAAACTAGTAGGCGATTTCTTTGACGATATCTTTAATGAGCTCAACGTCATGCCTGGGCAGGCGATGTTGTTAGGCTTCTCTCAAGGCGGGGGAATGACCTATCGCTGTGGGTTAAATAGAGCTGACGAATTTGCAGGTCTGGTCGCACTAAGCGCCACTCTCCCAGACCAAGAAGAGCTCGCCTCAGGACTGCCAGAAGAACGGAACCAACCAATATTCATCGCCCAAGGTCGTTATGACCAGATGGTCTCTGAAGATACCGCTCATTCTGCAAAGGCATTCCTAGAAAGCAATGGCTACACACCTGACTTTCATCTTTACGACATGGGGCATGAGATCAATAACTCAGTGCTTCAAGACTTGGTTCCTTGGGTAAACAAGGTATTGCCTCCTAAAATATAGAACCTCAAACCCACACCAAGTAACGCCTAAATATCAGCGTCATCCTTCCACCCGATTATTTTATCTATGGCAATATCGAGAAGAATCATGCGCTCTTGCCCCAATAATTCTTTGGCGAATGCAGCTCCTCGTTCAGGGCCATCATAGAGTAGACACATCTTCTGTACTACGTCATTCAATCCATCAGACGTAACTGTAGCCTGACCTTCTAATATCACGTACGACAATGGTCGTTCAGGCGTTGCTATTGACAAGGCCACAGACGAGTTTTTCTTAACATTTCTCACCTTGACAGCGTTCGCGTCTGCCATAACCCACGCCCTGCCCTTGCCAGTAGAAGCCTGATCCCAAAGAAACCATACAGGCGCAACATGAGGACGCGTGACAGATCGCATCGTAACAAAATGGGCAATACGTGCTTGAGATAAAAATAAAGCCTGTTCTTCTTGACTCAATCTAGCCATAGGTTTTCTCCGTATAATTTAAATTGCAGATTCAGCGGGATATACCGATTGAAGCCTACGCTAAATCTTTCTGCCGGAATACTTTCAATCAAACCATAACGGATCCATATCCTAATTAAGACCTTAACCATCAAACTTATCGCATCCATTGCTTGCGACAAGAACTCTGAGGTTGATGGACCAGTCACACCGGAACCTTAGGTCACATTGCCCAAGGATGACCCCGCACGATACCACAATCGAATGGCGATTATACGTAGTTGGGGTGTCACAATCCAAAACCGATGACCTTATCTTAGACTCGATCCGGTGTTAGTCAACGCAGGATTCTCTGAAAGTCAATGCGTCCCTACAGCTTATTGGAAAGGTGAGGTGGGAGTGGTTGGAACCTGAACAGGAAATCCCGTCAAGGGACGTGGCTTTGTAGAGTTGGTCGGTTACGATCCCGACCAGCTAAGCGAGCCCATTAACACCGGGACGATGTCAAACCGCTAAACCCAGTACTAAAACAGACCCTTAATGATCTCAGCCAACCGAGCCTGCTCCGTAGATACATCAGCAGGTTGAACTGGAACCGGAAGAGCACGAAGCTCTGTCAACACCGTGCCCGACAACAGCGCCGCTTCATCCTTCGAAAGAGACCATTTGTTAGCAATGTCCGTCGCTCCGTATAGTACCGCCTGACGAAAACCATAGTCGGCTACAGCGCGGTTAGATATGTCGATCAATTTATCCATATCTCTCATTATCTCCCATTTCAACGAAGGCTCATCGGGCCAATGCCATGGCACCGCCATCGATATTGTAAGTGCTGCCACTTACATAAGACGCTTCATCTGACGCTAGCCACAAGACCAGATTAGCTATCTCATCAGCAGTGCCCACACGACCCATGGGATGACTATCATTCCGGTCGATAAACACCTCTGCGCTGGCAGTGCTACCTCTCATTTGAGGCGTATCCACCCCGCCGGGAGCTATACAATTCACACGCACACCCTGAGCAGTATATTGGGCAGCAGCAACAGTGGTCATATGAATGACTCCGGCCTTGCTAACAGCATAAGGTACCGAGTAACCAACGCCACGCAAACCAGACTGAGACGAGATATTCACAATGGAACCTCCGCCGCTCGCGATCATGGCCGGAATGGTGTACTTACAGCAAAGGAACACTCCTTTAACATTTGTCTCCATAGTCAAGTCCCAGATGATTTCATCGACGTCCACTAAATCCGGTGTGCGGATCAGGATGGCCGCACCATTGACTAGGATATCCACTTTGCCATATTGGGCGACCACCTGTTCAACCATCCGTTCCACCTGGGAAGCGTTGGATATATTGACGTCTATGGCCATTGCAGTATCTGAATTGGCGCCCATCTGAGCTAGCGTCTCTTCCGCGCCAACGATGTTCCGGTCAGCAACCGCAACCTTTGCGCCTTCAGACCCAAACCGCTGGCATATGGCCCGCCCGATTCCTGAAGCTCCGCCCGTCACAATGGCGACTTTATCTTCTAATCTACCCGTCAAATCCACTCTCCCTGGAAATACTTCTATACCATGACCAGTTGGCCCCCAATATAGCACACCAACATCCAATCCCCTTGCCCCGGAACCAGGCAACAGTTATGATTCTCTGCGCGCCTGTATACACGTGGGCCTTTCGCGCTTAAAACACTTTTAAAGTGACCTTATGTTGTCTGAATATAACCTTAAAACAGCACTCTACGACACCCATGTAACCCTGGGTGGTCGGATGGTCCCGTTTGGCGGATGGGATATGCCCGTCCAATACCCCAATGGCATCCTTGCTGAGGTTGCTGCCGTTCGCACCGCCACCGGAATATTTGACGTCTCCCATATGGGCCGTCTTTATCTATCTGGCCCCACGGCGACAGAGTTTCTTGACTGGGTCCTCACCGGCTCGGCAACCTCTCTGAGAGTGGGACGCGCCCGCTATTGCTTAATCTGCAACGAGAATGGCGGTGTAATCGACGACACCATCTTCTACCGCTTGGCTCAAGACCGTTATTTACTAATTCCCAACGCCGGCAACCGACCTGCAGTAGTCGCCTGGTTTCAAAAATGGCTCGACGAAAGATTTACATACGGTTGCACTATGGAAGATGTTACCGATACAACTGGCCTACTCGCCCTTCAGGGCCCTGGAGCAGCTACCGCCATCGACAAGATAACCAACAAACCTTTATCGGAGATGCGGCCGTTCTCCTGGTCTGAGAGCGCCATACAAGATGCGCCAGTCTTGGTCGGTCGAACCGGTTACACTGGTGAAGATGGATTCGAGATTCTCGTTCAAGGCGATGACGCAACGAAAGTCTGGACCATACTAACCGACTCTGGTGCCGCGCCATGTGGTTTAGGAGCCAGAGATGTCCTACGCCTGGAGGCGGGTCTACCTCTACACGGACACGAAATAGACGAAGAAACCACACCTATAGAAGCTGGATTAGAGCGCTTTGTTCGGTTTGATAAGGAATACGTAGGCTTCGAGATATTGAAGAACCAGCAAGAAAACGGGACCCCGAAAAAACTTATCGGTTTCACCTTACCAGGACGCAGCGCCCCGCGCGCCGGATACAGCTTACTACAACAAGGCAAGACAATCGGCACCGTGACTAGCGGAAGCTACTCACCAACCCTTGACACCAGCATCGGCATGGGCTACGTTTTTAATGATTATGTCGCCTCTGGAGCCAACCTTGATCTGGATATACGGGGTCGCATCTCCCAAGTGACGGTGACGGACCTCCCTTTCTATAATCGACCCAGGAGAACCTAGTCAAAATGAGCCCTGACGACCGAAAATATACGGAAGAACACGAATGGGTCATGATAGATGGCTCGGACGACGGTACGGCCATAGCCGGTATCACCGAATATGCTCAAGACCAACTGGGAGACATTGTCTTCTTTGAACTCCCCAAAATCGGAGATAGCGTTGCTCATTTAGGTAAGATGGGAGAAGTCGAATCGGTAAAGGCTGTTTCAGACCTGTTCTCTCCCATCAACGGAACCGTCACTGAGATCAATGAAAAGCTACTTGACCACCCTGAATTGGTCAACGAAGACCCGTTTGGGGAAGGCTGGATCATAAAAGTTGCAATGGCGGATGTCACAGAGTTAGACAGCCTGATGTCTTCCCAAGACTATGACACCTTCATCGCTGGATTGTAATGACCGCTACTCGACCGAACACCCCAATAGCCAATGAGGGCCACTTCCAGTCCCACTACATACCAAGCACCGTTGACGAACAATCAGAGATGCTCTCCGCACTGGGTATCGACAATATAGACCAGTTATTTGCTGATATACCGGTTGAATTCCGAAACCCCCATCTTGACCTACCGGCCCCATTATCTGAACTAGAGATTCAACAAGAATTAGGACGAATGGCCAGTAAAAATAGGGCTATGGGAAGCGGACCTTCTTTCCTAGGAGCTGGTTCTTATAATCACTTTATCCCATCGATCATCAAATCGTTGATAACTCGCGGGGAATTCATCACAGCCTACACTCCCTACCAGGCCGAGGCCAGTCAGGGAACGTTGCAGGTTATCTACGAATTCCAAACCCTTATCTGCAACCTGTATGGGATGGAAGTTGCCAACGCAGGCATGTACGACGGCGCCACCAGTTTAGCCGAAGCGGCCTTAATGGCCTGCAGGGTGACCAAACGAGAGAAAGTAGCCTTAGCAGACAGTATATCTCCGGCCTATATTGACGTTATCCGTACCTACTGCCAATCTCAAGACATCGCGGTTGAGATTGTTGATCCATCCAACCCGGCATTAGGCGAAGAAACCGCCTGCCTGGTTCTCCAATACCCGAATTATTTCGGGTACATCGAAGACCTCGAAGCTCTAGTGGATGCCACCCACGTTCAAGGCGCACTGGCTGTAGTCTCTTGTGATCCCACGGCCATGGGGATGTTACAGACTCCAGGCCATTACGGCGCGGACATCGTCACCGGAGACGGTCAACCTTTAGGAATACCTGTCAGCTATGGCGGTCCCTACGTAGGCCTCTTCGCCACTAAACAAGAATACATTCGTCAGATGCCAAGTCGCCTCTCCGGCCGCACTATAGACAAGAACGGTAAGACTGGTTACGTACTGACGCTGCAGACCAGAGAACAGCACATCCGTAGGGAACGAGCCACCTCAAACATCTGCACCAACGAAGCACTTTACGCCCTAGCGTCTACCATATATATGGCCGCGATGGGTAAACAGGGGATGAAACAGGTAGCTGAGTTGTGTTACCACAAATCACATTACGCTGCCGCGCAGATTGCCTCTCTACCAGGTTACTCTCTGCCAATTGACAAGCCCTTCTTCCAGGAATTTGTCGTACAGTGTCCGTCTTCTCCTACAGACATAAATAAAAAGCTGATCGATCTGAATATCCTAGGGGGACTGGACGTAAGTGAGAAAATACCTGACGGCATGCTCTTATGCGTCACTGAGATGAATTCTAAAGATGACATCGACGCACTGGTAGCAGCCTTATCGGAGCTCAAATAATGCAGCAAGGTGGAAACCGCCAAACAGAAAAACTCATGTTGGAACGAAGCGTTCCCGGCCGTGTAGGTGTTGTACTTCCCGATCTAGACGTTCCCGCCCAACCTCTGCCCGATAACGCGTTGCTACGCGACGACCTGGCGCTACCTGAGTTATCTGAGCCTGAATTGGTTCAGTACTTCACTGGACTTAGCCTCAAGAACTTCTCAATAGACACTCATTTCTACCCACTCGGCAGTTGTACTATGAAGTACAACCCTAAAATCAATGATGAAGTTGCGTTCTCTCCAGGGTTTGCAAGTATCCACCCTATGCAACCCGCCGAACACTCCCAAGGAGCCTTAGAGCTTCTACATAAATTACAAGGATTCCTAGGTGAGATCACAGGTCTCCCCGCAGTCAGCCTCGCCACTTTGGCTGGCGCCCACGGGGAATTGGGCGGAATGTTAATGATTCGTGCCCACCACCTAGCCAACGGAGATACGACCCGAACCAAAGTGGCGATCCCGGACAGCGCCCACGGAACCAACCCAGCCTCAGCGGCCATGGCCGGTTTCGATGTCGTAGAGTTAGCATCTGACGAACAGGGCAACGTCGATCTTAACGCTCTGCGCGCGGTTTCCGGTCCCGACCTGGCAGGAGTAATGATTACCCTGCCCAGCACTCTAGGTCTTTTTGATACACACATCGTCGAGGTATGCAACATAGTTCACGAGGCCGGCGGATTGGTTTATGGCGACGGCGCGAACATGAACGCCCTACTAGGACGAGTTAAGCTTGGAGACCTGGGATTCGATGTTGCTCACTTGAACCTGCACAAAACCTTTAGCACCCCCCACGGCGGCGGCGGACCAGGTGCTGGGCCAGTGTGTTGCACCAACCAACTAGCGCCCTATTTGGCGGCGCCCATAGTCAGCCAGAATGGTGACTCATACGAATTTTCCACACCGGCGAAAAGTATCGGAAAACTGAGCGGATTCCACGGGAATTTTGGCGTTCTGGTACGTGCCTACACGTATATACGCACCTTGGGTGATGCCGGTATCAAGTCCATCAGCGGCAACGCCGTGCTCAGTGCCAATTACATGATGAACGCACTTCGCGGAGTCTATCATCTACCCTTTGACCGTACCTGCATGCACGAAGCAGTGTTCTCGGCTGACTTTCAAAAGGAACGGGGCTCCAGTGGTTTAGAAATAGCCAAACGGCTGCTGGACTACGGTTTCCACGCACCAACCATGTACTTCCCCCTGATTGTCCATGAGGCGCTTATGATAGAGCCGACAGAATCAGAGACGAAAGAAACTATCGACGCGTTCATCCAAGCGCTTATCGATATTGACCAGGAGGTAACCGATGACAAGGACCTGGTCAACAACGCACCTCACACGACGCCAGTGGCCAGGCTAGACGAAGCGAAAGCAGCCCGCCAGCCCGACCTGCGATGGCAACCAGAGGCAGCCGACTAACCTGGCTAATCACCTCGAACGAGCGACAACAACCAATATTATCGTTCGTCTAGATACCCGTTTTGGGGGCTATCCGTTCTTTTCAGCGTCCAAGATTGCTTTGATTGCCGTCTCATCGGCCCTAACCTCTACTCCGGCGCGTTCTTCTTGTAAGAGCATCGCAACGCGCGAGTCACGACCACCCCAACCTCTGTTAATGGCCTCAGTCATCTCCATCAAGGCCAGGTTAGCCAGTCGCATAGGCACGTCATACTCCCGACCCACAGAAACGGCGAGATCCACGTCTTTGCGGGCAAGGTTTAATGCGAAGTCCGGCGGATCAAAGTTCCCGGGTAGCAAGTGTTCAGCCAAACCTTCAAATGTCCCTCGTCGTCCCTGTGCTCCTTTACGTACAGCCTGCCATAGAGCCAATGGTTCCACTCCTGCTTTGACACCCATTGTAAATACCTCAGCCAAAGCTGCTTGAACGACGTAGCCAGCACAATTGTGCACCAACTTGGCCACTGCGCCGCTGCCAATTGGCCCCACATAGTAGGCTTGATCACCAATAGCGTCTAAAACGGGTTTACAGCGATCAAAGACATCTTTGTCCCCTCCGACCCAAATTGCCAGCCGACCGCTTTCTGCTCCTCTTGGACCACCACTTACTGGAGCGTCCAGTACTTCTATCCCTCGAGCGGAAGCTTCCGCATGGATCTTCCGAATCATGCCAGGGGTACTTGTACTCAGGTCGAAGTAAACCTTTCCGGCACTCATTCCTTCCATGATTCCCGACTCACCCAGCGCTACAGCTTCCACCTGAGTGGGACCAGGCAAAGAGGTGAATACGATCTCTGATTGTTCGGCAACTTCTTTGGGGCTGTCAACCCAAGCCGCACCCGCTTCCAAATGACGAGCAGCCGCAGCCTGGTTGATATCATGCACAACCAAATCATTGCCGCCATTTAGGGCGTTATAAGCCATATGGCCGCCCATAGTACCAAGTCCAATAAACCCTACTTTCATTGTATCTCCGCAGCGGGAAATTCCCACGCTAGTTAATCCAGTTACAGCATGCTTAACATAGCATGCCCAGACATGGATAGGCCACCGAATAATCGTGCCACCTAGTCCATCCCACATTGTGCACAACTTCTAGCATTGGACTTACTTCAGCTCATTCCTAATGTGAGCATATGATTTTAACTATTCGGAATCATCGACGTCACTAGGATGCCACAGGCGATACTCTTAACAAGCCATGAGTTAGAATATAGGAATCTAGAATTTGGGTTATCCAGGAGCGTAACCAAGCATGGTTGAGCAGCAAGAAAGATTGTGGACTTACGACGCAGTGGAAGTCGGGCAGATTGGCAATGAAACGACGGTAAAAATCACCGCCGAGAATATCGCAGAATACGCCCATCTAGCTCTCAACTCCGATCCTAGATACCAATCAAGTGGCAATGATCTAATGGCCATGCCGACCATGGTTCTGAGTTATGCTCCTTTACTCCGAGAGGAGATTGCCTCTGCTAATGGTTATATAGCTTTTGAAGTTTCCAAAACAGCCCGTAGTCAGACTCCGTTTGCAAAATGCGAGGTCCGTTGGTACTTGCCGGTGGTGCCGGGAGACGTGATCACAGGTCTCCGAAAAGTTCTGGAAAAATACGAACGCCGGGGTAGCAAGTTTGTGACATTCCGAGTGGAAGCTATCAACCAACACGGCGAGAAAGTCGCAGAATACGACTACACTTGCATCTTTGAGTACGCCAAGGGCCAGCGATCCGTTCCAACCAGAAGCGAATCTTCTGAAAATCATTCCACAAAACCAACGTCGCAGTCGACCAACATCGGGCTACTAAATTTCAGCTCAGCATCTATCGGTGACATTCTACCGGAGCTAGCAATCACGGAAAGCGAAGAGATCATGATCCGAAAAAATGGATTCCGGCTTGCCGGACGCAAGAACGATAGCAACATCCACACCGATGAGGAATTCGCCAAACAAAACATCTTTGCCGGCGTAACCAACTCAGGACCGGCCACCATGTCTTACGTTGACCAGAACTTGGGCCAGTCTTTCCCAATCAGCAGTTTCTACACCGGTGGAAGCCTGCTCATGCGGGCCATCACACCCTTCCGTGGCGGCGACACAGTGATTTTTCAGGGTGAAATCACCGACAAAAGCGAAGAGAAAGACATGAAGTTACTGAAAGTCCGAGTCAAAGGCGTCAACCAACGGGGAGAGTTGGTCAGCTTATCTGATGCGGCGTTGCGCTTCGCATAATCCCTACTGTAATTTCCCATAAACTCGGTCCGGCTTAACCAGTACTATCACAGCATCTTGTTCAACCATAGCTTGATCATATTCCTCCCAGTCTGGATGGTCTTTATCACCGCAAGCCCGAAAGACCTCTCGCAATTCCACACGCATCTTTTCTGGGTCGGTGTTACGGTAATCCATCAGGGTAGCCTGTCCTTCAACTACTGCGCAGGTTCGCCAGTTTTCTGTCACTGACATCACAGTGCACCTAGGGTCGTTGCGTAGGTTACGGACCTTGATCGAAGTACCCCTTACGATAACGAAGGCTGCGTTTCCTTGATAAGCGCCGCATACCACTATGCTTGAATGAGCAGCTCCGTTAGGCTGAAAAGTTGTTATCACCCCTCGGTGGTGGGTCTCAAAATGAGATTGGATGTCTTTAAACTCCATAATTTGACCTCCTTGGAATATTCCCCTAATTCTAATCGGAAACACCTTACGGCATCTGGTATACCATAGGAGCGTCTGATTCACACCCATTAGCGACCATAGGGGGTATCTATTTGGAATATCGAGAACTGGGCAACACAGGCGAAATGGTACCTGAAATCGGCCTTGGAACCTGGAAGTATCGGGGCGGGCCTGAGCCGCTACAAAAAGGCATTGACTTAGGAGCTAATCTCATTGATACCGCTGAGATGTATAAGACCGAAGATGCAGTGGGTGCAGCCATAAAAGGACGGCGTTCTGAAGTTTTCTTAGCCACCAAGGTGCTTGGTAGTAACCTACGTCACGATGCCGTCATGCGGGCTGCGGAGACTAGCCTTCATCTTTTGGATGAAGATGTATTGGATCTCTACCAAATACATTGGTCAAACCCATCCATCCCTATAAGCGAAACCATGGGAGCAATGGAAGAACTAGTCGATCGAGGCATGGTTCGGTACATCGGTGTTAGTAATTTCTCAATGATAGAGATGCAAGAAGCGCAACAGGCCATGACCAAGTATCCGATAGTATCCAATCAAGTTCTCTACAACCTAAAACGACGTGATATTGAACGTGAACTCATCCCTTACTGTGTTGATAATCACATAACCATCATCGCCTACACTCCATTAGCGGATGGATCTCTTTCAGGAAACTCCCGATACCGACCAGACAAGGGTGATTCGGTTCTCAATCAAGTTGCCCAAGAAACAGATAAGACCGCCGCACAAGTAGCCCTCAACTGGTGTTTGTCTAGGCCAAATGTAATTGTGATTCCAAAGAGCGATAGTATTAACCGGACAATCGAAAATTGTGAAGCCTCCGGATGGTCTCTTAGCCCACAACAAGTTACAGCCCTTGACGAAGCCTACCCTGCTTAATACACGTTCGATCTAAAATTACATCAATCTATTTGACATATTTCAACATAACTTATAGTTTGTAAGCGTACGCTCACTTACATTGAATGACCGGCGGTGTCGTTTTGGTACGTCAAACCACTATCATACGCAAACAACAAGTTATAGAAGCAGCCCGCAGACTAATCACCGACAAGGGCATGGATGCAGTAACGATCGATGCAATCGCTGAAATTGTAGGTTTTAGCGAAGCGGCCATCTACCGTCATTTTTCCAGCAAACAACAGATACTTCTCCAATTAATCGATGATCTTGAACATGATCTGTTAGCTGGTGTGGCATATGCCCAAACAACAGAACCGAATGCTCTAAGAATCTTAGAAGGCATCCTAGAAACCCACCTTACTGGCGTAGAAGGTTCAAGAGGGGTGTCTTTTATAGTATTAGCTAGTGCCATGAGCTTTGAAGGGATCGGGTTGTCAGACCGTATACGTGAAATGCTAGATCGGTATCTAGATTCAATCAAAGAAGTGATGCGACGCGGTGTGGAAGAGGGGGAGTTTCACAAAACTCTCAATGTAAATGCCGCAGCTTTCACTTTCTTAGGAATGATACAAAGTACAGCGACCATCTGGGCTTTGAATGGTTATAGCTGGTCTCTCGATGAGTGGCGTAATCAAATATTAGAGATTTATAAAAACGGCGTGGCTGCATCAGTGCGGGTGCCAGCCTAATTTTAAATATCTGCAGCAGGAGATACTGATGGACAGTAATACCATGCAGGGAATCAACCCAATTATCTCTGTAAATTCATTATGGAAAGTATTTGGTAAAAATCCACAAACTGTTCTCGAAGAACCGTACAGAAATCAGACGCGTGCTGATATACAACAAGAATTAGGTTCCGTTGTAGCCCTACGTGATGTTTCTTTTGAAGTATATCCAGGAGAAACTTTTGTCGTTATGGGTCTATCTGGGAGTGGTAAATCCACTTTGGTCCGATGTTTGATTGGATTGATCGATACAACATCGGGAGAGATCAATGTTGATGGTGAAGATATAACCAATTTTGATGCCCGTAATCTACGAGAATTTCGGCGGACCAAAATGGCGATGGTTTTTCAAAATTTTGGATTATTGCCACACAAAAATGTATTAGACAATGCAGCGTATGGCTTAGAAGTTAAAGGGATTAATAAAGAAGATCGTCATTCAAAAGCACGTGAAATGCTTGATAAGGTCGGTTTAGCCGGATGGGAAAATGCGAATCAAACCGAACTTAGTGGTGGCATGCAGCAACGTGTTGGATTAGCCCGAGCTCTTGCGGTAGATCCAGATATATTATTGATGGATGAACCTTTTAGTGGATTAGACCCGTTAATAAGAAGACAAATGCGTGAAGAACTTTCTCTTTTGCAAACTGAGATTCAAAAAACCATCATATTTATCACGCATGATCTTGATGAAGCAATCACTATCGGTGACCGTATCGCTATTATGCGTGATGGGGAAATCATTCAGATTGGAACGCCGAAAGAAATCATCACAGAACCAGCAAACGAATTCGTCAGGGAATTTACTCAAGGGATTCCAAAAACCAAAGTCCTAGATATTGAGCACGTCTGTACAGATCCGGATGTAGTATTTACCCCAAATGATTCACACGCAGTGGTCCGAGCTAAAATGGACCACGCAAAAACTGACTACGCGATTGGGGTTGACCCCGAGGCCCAGTATATCGGGATACTTTCTAGAGACCAACTAAACACAGTCTTAGACAGTACTGTAGCTATTGATAGTCTTATCGACCCAAGCATACTTTCTGTACTTCCCGATACGACATTAGATGAGGCATTAAGCTTCCTTAATGACCAAAATCTGCCTATCCCGGTAGTTGATGATAAGAATGCTTTTATTGGAGTCGCTACACAACCGGACTTATTAAAAGTCGTTGCCAGCGATCTTTAAATATCCAAAGCCCAACCAAGTGAACGTTGTGACATTACCATGAAATTCATTCAGAGATTTCGCAGCATTATTTTGCTAGCGTCCACCATATGCATTGCCTTGATTGCTTCAGCAATCATACATTCATTTACAGGAGATGACGATCTAAAATACCCTACGAATTTCGGGCCTGAGATAGCTGGTGCAATCGATGATTTGATCGACTGGCTTGTGGTTAACGGGGAATGGTTTTTTGACGGTATAAATGACAATTTAAAAATCGTTTTGAATGAACTTCGGGAATTCCTAGTTTGGATTCCCTGGCCCGTAATGATTTCCCTCATATTCATAATGGGCTGGCGATTAGGATCCATGAAAATAGGAATTGCTTCTGCCTTAGGTATGGTTCTAATCGGCCTTGTTAATCTCTGGGAACCCGCGATGGTAACAATAGCTATCATGGCTGTCTCGGTTTCTATAGCCGTAATATTAGGGATTCCAATCGGCATATTAATGGCTCGTAGTAACCTGTTTGAAATCATCTTGAGGCCAATTTTAGATGCTATGCAAACGATGCCGAGTTTCGTTTACTTAGTACCAGGAATAATGCTTTTTGGCTTAGGTAACGTAGCTGCTATCTTAGCTACCGTACTCTATTCAATTCCACCGTGTATCCGCCTTACTAACCTCGGTATTCGACAAGTTAATCCATCAGTAGTCGAGGCTGGTGAGTCTTTTGGGTCAACCACTTATCAATTACTGTCAAAAGTTCAATTACCTATGGCAATACCCACCATTATGGCCGGTATCAACCAAACGATCATGATGGCTCTTGCTATGTCAACGATCGCGGCGATGGTAGGCGCCGGAGGGCTAGGTATTGAAGTACTTCGTTCTATGGGACAATTACAAGAAGGGCAAGCGTTTATCGCAGGCTCCGCTATAGTAATTATGGCTATCATTGTCGATCGGATCACTCAGAGTATCGTAATGTCTCGTCCAGAATAATCTGAGCGATCATAAGTAACAATATACGCATAGCTTGAACGCTAGCCCTTTACTAGACTCTACCTAAGATTTATCAATTGAGGCCGTTTTATGAGATTAGAAGGGAAAGTTGCTTTGATTTCCGGAGCTGCTAACGGAATGGGAGCAGATGAAGCCAGATTATTCGCGACTGAAGGCGCGAGTGTTGTAATAGGAGATATTCTCGAAGGTCAAGGTAAAAAGCTCGAGGCTGAAATCGAAGAATCTGGTGGCCAAGCTCTTTTCATCCACCTAGATGTGACAGTAGAATCTGACTGGATAAAGGCAATAGAAACCACCATTTCTAAGTTTGGTAAATTAGATATACTCGTCAATAATGCAGGCGTAAGCAGTCGTAGTGTTGATGATCCAAATAGCCTAGAAAACTGGAATCGGATCATGAATATCAACTCAACAGGAGTGTTTTTAGGAACAAAGCATGCTGTGCCACATATGCAAACTAATGGAGCAGGATCTATCGTCAATATGTCATCTATAATGGGACTGGTTGGTGGTGAAAGCGGACACCCAGCATATAACGCTTCTAAAGGTTCCGTTCGATTATTAACCAAAGCAACCGCTGTACGGTACGGGAAAGATGGTATCAGAGCTAATTCGGTGCATCCTGGATATATGCCACCAATGCTTTCCAACATCCCTGATGATGAGGTCCGTAGAAATAGACAAAATCTTATAGATGCTACTCCTCTAAGAAGAGAAGGTGAACGGATGGAAGTTGCAAAAGCAGTTCTGTTCTTAGCTTCTGACGATGCTTCTTTTATCACAGGAGCCGAATTGGCAGTAGACGGAGGATTTACAGCCAAGTAATCTTTTTTTTAATTTTAAGCAGGTGTTATTTAGAAATCTTATTTACACCCAATAAAAAAACCCCTCTAAATATAGAGGGGTTTTTTTATTAATTTGCCTATCAACTACTCTTTAGCTAGCGCAGCCTTTACATTTGCAGCAACATCATCGGGAACCCAGCTCTCCCAGGCGTCATTATTCTGTAGATACCAAACGCCTGTTGCACTGTAAATTTCTTCAGATGTCTTACCTTCATTAGTGAGGGATTCCTGGTTTTCGCCATACCAGCCTTCTGCAGCTAGCTGGTTTCCCGCGCTCCAATCCCAATTCTGGAAGAATGAGATTAGCTCTGGGGCATCATTCACCAACTCGGTGTTCATTGCAATCATAATTTCCGCTGCAGGGAATGAGCATCCATGTATCGGTGAATTATCCGCACACTCTGATGGATCTGGCTGTTCCAAGTCAACATATCCGACTCCAGTTGCCAACTGGTGAGCCAATGCTGTTGGTCCCCAGTAATAGAAAAGAATCGGATCCTCTTTAGCGAATGCCGCTTCAATTGCAGCAGCCAAAGCGCCAGCTGTACCAGGGTCACGTAACACTACGTGATCCTCAAGTCCCATTCCAACTATTTGACCAGGTCCAGTCTCGTCTCCCTCTTGCATGGTTCGGCAACCCCAACCAGCTATACAACCGAGTAAGACAACCTTTCCACCTTCTTGTTCAAACAATGACTTGAATTTATCTTCCTTCAAGTCTTCGATAGAATCTAATTCTGGATTGGCGTCCTGCATATATTGAGGGATCAAGAAAGAACTTTGCCAGTTATCTTCCAAGCTTTTACCAACCGGTATAACTTCGCCTGCTTTTACAGCTTCATTCCAAGCTGTGTCCTGGTTCGGGAGCCAGATCTCCATAGTTAGGTCAACGTCGCCTTTACGAAGGCCCTGGAACAATGGGAGCGTCGAACCCTCAATCTGACTTGTTGGATAACCGTAACCGTGTTCTACGATATAACGGGCAACCCCATTCTGAACTAATGCGCTGTCCCAGTTCAGACCACCAAATACAATCTCTCGCTTTTCTTTAGTAGGCGCAACTTCTACTATCTTTTCAACGATTTTTTCTACTTCTACTTCTTTGACTACTTCTTTTATTACCTCAACGGGTACTTCTACTTCTTTGGTTACCTCTTTGATTACTTCAAGGGTTTCAATAGTGTCTTCGCCACATGCTGCGGCAAAGGCAGAGAACATCAAAACCAAAAGCACCAATAGGCTAGCTTTTGCATGCTTTTTGACAAACATCTCTAACGTTCCATCTCCTCCGTAAATTCTTTTCAAATGGCTCGTGATCCAAAAATATACCAATTCAGATTTGGCGGTTTTGTCGGATAAGTTACCTATTTGAGCATTCCAACACTACCGTACATCGGTTGGCCAGTCAAATCCATCTAACTTAAAACTACCGTTTGCTAACAGAAATCAACGACGTTTCATGCCTAACGCAGGAACCATGGCTATTATCGAAATAATCGCTGCTACAAAAAAGAATTGTTGAAACAATTGAAGACTAGCAAAATTTACATTAGCGGAATATTCTGTCAATCGACTTTGAAACACACCGGTTGCCTCACCTGGATGCACTAGAGAAAACTCTAAACCACTAGTAAGTACCTGAAAATGATCCATTCCCCATGCTGAAAGCCCCGCCATTCCAAACGTCATACCCATCACACGAGACACGACTACCAGAGATGCCGCGGTACTCCGATAGTCGTCACCCGCCGAACCTATAGCATGCAGAGCAATCGGAGCAACCACCAAACCGAAACCAAACCCAGCAACCATTAGATGCATAGTTAGCTCTGGATCCCCTACATCCAGGTCCCAGCCACTAACCAGGAACATACCAAGAGCCACAAGACCCAAACCAACCACAGTCAACAATCTAGATCCAACCCGGTTCACAAGCAGCCCTCCGATTACAGCACCTATAGAGATTGCTCCAGTCAACCTGAGAAGCCATAGGCCTCCTGTAAACGAGGATTTACCCATAATAGTGTTGGCCATAAAAGGAACAGTGACCATAGCAATTACCAAAGCCACTCCGACTAGCACCTGTGTTGCGTTAGCGGTCAAAAACGCCCATGAACGGAACAACACCGGAGCCAACAGTGGTTGATACACCCTAGCTTCCACCATAACCAAAAAGATCACCAAGCCCACTCCGACAACAAGAAAGACAAATGGATAAAGTGAATCAAAAGTAAACAACCCGCCGATAGATAATGCCAAAGAAAACATCAACAACATCCCAACCAGTATCACACCACCCAAGTAATCTACCTTGTCTTCCATCCGAGATTGATTTGGAAGCCAAAAGAGGGCTAAGAAAATCACCATACTTTGAGGGATATTTAACCAAAAAATCCACCGCCAATTCAGCGCTTCAACTATAGCTCCACCGTAAACCGGTCCCAGCATAGAACCAGCTTCCGCTGAAGCACCAACGATACCTAATGCAAACCCCCTTTGACTATCGGAAACCATGGTCGTAGCCAAAGCCATTCCGATGGGAACCGCGGCGCCACCGCCAATTGATTGAACCACCCTAGCACCAACCATCCACTCCAAATTGGACGAAACAGCGACGAGGCTAGTACCAATACAAAAGATCAATAATGAGACCTGATAAACTCGAACATAACCATATACATCGCCCAAGCGACCAATCACAGGCATAGCGACGGTATAACCTAAAAGATAAGCGGTAATGATCCAAGAGACATGGTCCAAATCAGAGATTGGTACCCTAAGATCAAGCATCACCTGGGGAAGAGCTGTAACAACAACGGTCTGATCAAGAGCTGTTACAAATGCTCCAAAACCAATAATACTTAGAACGAATGGTATGGGAAGCGTCCGGTGTTTCCTCAGCATAAACCTGAGGTTAACCCACTTCATTGGGAGGTTCGATCACCACTGGCACGTTAATATCTTTAAGTCTCAACTCACGAACAGTGTTTTTATCATCAGTGGGTACTACTCGTCCATGAATAAGTACTTGCTGAAGAAGACCGTGGCTCTCATCCAGCCACAGTTCCAGTTCCACTGGAAATCCTTTACCAGATCCTGGGACTAATCCCGATAAATCTTCTGACGCAATCTGTCCATTAATATGAAGAGTTTCTACATTTCCCAGCCGCTCTTGTCCCAGTATTTTAGTATCTTCCACGGCCTCCACAATAGCGGCCAAGGTCTGTCCCAGGTTTGAAAGGTTGAATGGCAACCTTTCAGGTGATACTTGACTCCAACTTCCGTTGAGTATATCTGTCATGTAAGCGGAATCTTCGATAGTAATGATGTTGATTTCTAAATATGATTTCAGGAACTCCGCCTCGGCTTCTACTGTAACGTTGAAACGATCTGGTATAGAAACTTCTCCATATACTTTGGTCATCAGAACTCCAGGCACTAACATCGTATTGCCTTCCAGATGATTCAAGCTAAAAGAAGCTGATCGCAAAGCCAGTAACTGAGCCACCGCCTGGTTCATTATAGATGCGGGATCGGTTTCTAAAGATATGGTATGTTGATTGCTTTTAGAATCTGACCCACAAGCAATAAATAATCCGCCAACTAAAAAAGCAA